>JAAWHG010000001.1 GCA_022795735.1 Oscillospiraceae bacterium | reverse complement strand
GCTGTACCTGTCCACAAGGGCAGGAATTGAGAACAACGTTGCCCTCCTGGTAGAACAGGCCATGGAGCGCATGATGGAGCAGGAACAGTTTTCCATCGGTTGGGAGGAGTTGTGACAGACTGTTCAGTAGAACTGTTTATGATGAGAAATTTTAATCTCAAAGAGGTGCAGAGATTTGACAGCGAAAGCAAAGAGAAAAGCAATGTCTGATCCGAAGCGTGAATTGAATATCAAAAAGATTTTTTGGGGTGTATTGGCGGCGTATATTCTCTTGATTGTTAGTTTCAACTTCCTGTCGGGGGAACAACTTCATTTCAGACGGTCACGAGGGGAAGTTGCATCGCCGGTCGCGGATGGCGGCGCGGCAGAACTGGCGCAGGGTGTAATAGTAGAGCAGACCTTTCAAGCAAAAATCCAGCGTCTGGAGCGTGTCTCTGTACAATGGGGAACTTATTACCGTTCCAATGCGGGGACGGTTACGATGGAGTTGGTCCGACCGTCAGACGGTGCACTGCTGATGCGCGAGAGTTTCGATGCCGCAACGATTACAGAGGGACAGGTTCTCTCAATGACGGCGGCGGAGCCGGTTGAAACGGTATACGACGTACCTCTGCAACTGCGGCTTTACGCGGATTCTGAGATTGGAAATGCGGTTGCGCCGCTTGTCGCGTCGCAGGACGTGCGGGAGGGTTTCGTACTGACGGTCAACGGCGGAGCTGTCCCCGGGACGCTGTGCTTCTCCGCCTCTGGTACGGACTACATCTGGACGGGACTTCATTATTGGGAGTTTTCCGCAATCTTTGGCGCATTGCTGGCGTTGCTGCTTCTGCTTGTCTGGCGGCGGTACCGACGAGGGAAACACAGTTATCTTGTCAACGCGCTAATTGCAATGAGGAAATACCGATTTCTGATCCGCCAGCTTGTCGCGCGTGATTTTAAAACAAAGTATAAACGTTCCATCCTGGGCATCTTCTGGAGTTTCTTGAACCCCCTGCTGACCATGCTGGTGCAGTATGTGGTTTTCTCAACCATTTTTAAGAGCGATATTCCAAATTTTGCCGCGTATTTGATTATTGGCACGGTTATGTTTAACTTCTTTGGAGAAGCCTGCGGCATGACATTGAGCTCAATTCTAGGCAACGCTAGCCTGATTACAAAGGTTTACATGCCTAAATACATTTACCCGCTCACCCGAACGATGTCTTCGGCGGTAAATCTTGCGATCTCTTTGGCGCCGCTGCTGATTGTCTGCCTTGGGACTGGGGTGGTTTTTCAAAAGAGCGCGGTGCTGGCGCTGTATTTCTTTGTTTGCCTGATTATTTTCAGTCTGGGGTTTGGCATGCTGCTGGCTACCTCCATGGTGTTTTTCCGTGATACGCAGTTCCTCTGGAACGTGCTGAATATGATGTGGATGTACGCTACGCCGATTTTTTACCCGGAGACCATCCTGCCAGATGGATTTAGGATTGTCTTGCAAATCAATCCTCTTTACCACTTTATTAAAAGCGCGCGTATGTGCATTTTGAATGGACTGTCGCCGGAGCCGACGGTCTATCTTCAGTGTCTGACAATCGCGCTGGGGATGCTACTGGTCGGGGCTTTCGTATTCTATCGAAAACAAAACAAGTTTGTCCTATATCTGTGAGGGCTGCGCTATGAGTAATAAGAGTAAGACGATGATCGAGGTCAACGATGTGACCATGCGCTTTCATATGAATCTGGACAAGATTCTTTCCCTCAAGGAGTTTGTGACGCGCAAGCTGAGCGGGAAGCTGGTTTATCAAGATTTCACGGCGTTGGAACACGTTTCGTTTACGGTGCGGCGCGGTGAGACATTTGGTCTGATTGGCCGCAATGGCGCGGGAAAGAGCACGATGCTCAAGGTGATCTCTGGGATTTTGAAGCCAACAGAGGGAAGCGTTGTCTGCAATGGAAACATCGTACCCATGCTGGAGCTTGGTTCCGGCTTTGACATGGACCTGACCGGACGGGAGAACATTTTTTTAAATGGAGCAATTTTGGGCTACAGCGAGGCGTTTTTGAAGGAAAAATATGAGGAAATTGTGGCGTTCTCCGAGCTGGGACAGTTTATTGAGACGCCGATACGGAACTACTCCTCCGGAATGCTGGCCCGGCTGGCGTTTTCGGTGGCCTCGGTGGTGAAGCCGGAGGTGCTGATTGTGGACGAAATTCTGGCGGTAGGAGACGCAGCCTTCCAGGAGAAGAGCCGGGCCAGAATGTTGGAACTCATGGGCGGCGGTACGACGGTACTCTTTGTCAGCCACAGCCTGGAGCAGATTCGGCAGATGTGCCGGCATGTTGCCTGGCTTGAAAATGGGAGGATCAAGATGGTGGGAAGAGCAGAAGATGTATGCGCCGTATACAGTATTTAAAGCGTAAATATGGTGAGACGGATTTGTATCTATTGTCAAACTTGGGAGTCGGGTGGCATTGAGGCATTCATTTACAACATTTTGACACATATGGAGATATCAGGGCTTGAAATAGACATTGTTGTGGAAGTGCAGAAAGAGAGCGTCTTTACAAACAGGCTTAAAGCACGGGGCATTCGCTTCCGGGAACTGTCCGGATCACATAGAAGACCAACGGAAAACTACCGCAGGTTTGCCAAGCTGATGGGTGAGCAAAGGTATGACGTTCTGCATCTCAATGTGTTTCAGGCATTGCAGCTTTCCTATCTGCATCTTGCGAAAAAGCTTGGTATCCCCGTCCGAATTGCGCATAGTCACAACACGATGCTCCGCAGGAGCAAGACACGGGTGCTAAAGATGGGCATTCATAAGATCGCCCGGATGCTCTTTGCCGGGGATGCCACGGAGTTTTGGGCTTGTTCCCAGGATGCGGCGGATTTTCTCTTTCCAGCACAACTGATCGGAAAGAGGGGATGTCGAGTTGTTCCAAATGGTATTGCATTACAGCGGTTCCAGTTCAACGCAGCGGAACGGTTAGCTGTGCGCAAGCGCCTGCATCTGGAGAACGCCTTTGTAGTTGGAAATGTGGGGAGACTGTGCCAGCAGAAGAATCAAAAATTTTTACTGGAGGTTTTTGGACAAGTACATGCGGCAGAGTCCACGGCCCGCCTTCTTTTGGTTGGGGAAGGTGAGATGTTGACAGAGCTGCAAAAAGAAGCGGCAAGGTTGTCTCTTGATGATGTGGTAATTTTTTACGGGACGAGCACAAGAGTAGAGGAGCTCCTATGGGCGATGGATGTGTTCGTATTTCCGAGTATTTTTGAGGGATTGGGAATTGTGGCAATTGAGGCACAGGCCGCCGGTTTGCCAACAATCTGTTCCGACAGGGTACCGCAGGAGGCGTTTGCGTCCAGACTTGCAAAGCGACTGCCGCTTCTGGAACGGGCGGGACAGTGGGCACAGACCATACTCAACGAAAAAGGAAATCGTGGGGCAGGAGAGGAGATCGAACAACTCAGCCAGCGCGGATTTGAAATTGCGGATGTGGGCCGTAGCGTGGAGATGATCTATCGAACAGGACCAACAGGCCGTCAAATAGAAAGATGAATTAGGAGTGGATGTATATGAATATTGTGCTGCTGTCCGGCGGCTCGGGGAAACGGCTTTGGCCGTTGTCAAACAACGCCAGGTCAAAACAGTTCCTGAAGCTTTTAACGAGTGAGGACGAGGGCAAGGAATCTATGGTGCAGCGGGTCTACCGTCAGATTGGCCAAATGGATGCGGATGTCCACGTTACAGTGGCCACAAGCGTTGCACAGGTAGATTCCATTCGCAGCCAGCTTGGCGCGGAAGTTGATATTGTTACGGAACCGGAGCGCCGCGATACATACCCGGCAATCATGTTGGCTGCGGCTTATCTATATGATGTGAAACACTGCGGACTTGAGGAGCCGGTCATTGTAATGCCGGTTGACCCTTATACAGAGCAGGGATATTTCGATACCATACGGAAGATGGAACGGGCTGTGAGGGAGAATGTTGCCGACATTGTGCTGATGGGAATTGACCCGACCTATCCATCTGAGAAGTACGGATATATTCTGCCAAAGAGAGAAAAGAAGAACGGTTATGCTGAGGTGCAGAAGTTTATAGAGAAGCCGGATACATCCAAAGCTGCGGAGCTTATTGCGGCGGGAGCACTTTGGAATGGCGGTGTCTTTGCATTCCGACTTGGATATCTGATTGGCAAGATGGATGCGGAACCGGAAACCAGCCGATTCCATATGCTTATGGAGCAGTATCACAAGCTTAAAAAAATCAGCTTTGATTATGAAGTTGTGGAAAAGGCGGAGCACATTGCTGTGGTGCCCTTTTGCGGTATGTGGAAAGACTTGGGTACCTGGAACACGCTCGCTGAGGAGATCGGTACGGATACCGGCTTGACCATTCGAGGCGAGGGTACTGCGGATACGAAGATTGTGAATGAGCTGAATATTCCGGTCGTTGCGCTCGGTGTAAAAGATATGGTAATTGCCGCATCGCCGGATGGAATCCTGGTGAGCGGAAAAGACGCAAGCTCTTTTATGAAGCCTTATGTGGAAGCTTTAGAGCAGCGGCCCATGTATGAGGAGCGGCGATGGGGCAGCTATAAAGTGATTGATTACATCACATACAGCGATGAAAGAAAATCTCTGACCAAGCATCTGGAGATCCATGCGGGGAAAAAATTAAGCTACCAGTCCCATGCGAAGCGCGATGAAATCTGGACGGTTGTAGATGGGACGGGCGTGCTGCTTTTGGACGGACACACACGCAATGTCAAGCGGGGAGATGTTGCCTACATCACGGCCGGTATGAAACACGCCCTCTGCGCCGTTACGGACCTGCATATGATCGAGGTGCAAATTGGGCCGGAACTCGATGAGGAGGATATTGTTCGGTACGCGATGGAGTGGTAAGAAGGAAAAGTGGTGAGTTCCGGATATGAAAATCCACGTTTATTTTACTGATATGCCGTTTGGGTTTGATGTAAATAAAAATTGTTTTATGCAGGCGTTGCGGAAGCGTCATGAGGTGGAAATATCGGAGGAACCGGACTTTGTTTTCTATAGCGCTTTTGGAACGGAGTTTTTGCGGTTCCAGCATGCTGTTCGTATTTTTCTTGCGGTTGAGCCGGTTTTACCGAATTTCAATGACTGTGATTACGCAATTGGTCCATTCAAGCTGTCCTTTGGAGAACGTTATTTTCGGACGCCGCCCTTTTTGAATTATGGCGAGGAGGAACTTGGGGAAACGCTCTGGAAGGAACGGATGGTATCCCAAGAGAACACGGGGCGAAAATTTTGTAATTTTGTTTATTCCAACGCCCATAGCGGGGAAGGAGCAAAGCTTAGAAGCGCATTTTGTCAAGCGCTTTCAAATTACCGGCATATCGATTGTCCTGGGGAAGTTTTGCACAATATGGAGGATAAGATTGGGACCCGATATCATAAAAACGACCATCTTTCCGAAAAGCACTTCAATGGTGATTGGATGCAAAGCAAATTGAATTTTTTACAAGACTACAAATTTAGTATTGCCTTTGAAAACTGTGCTATGTCTGGCTGGGCGACAGAAAAGTTGATTCATCCTCTGATGGCAAAATCCATCCCAATTTATTGGGGTGATCCGAATGTAACAGAATACTTCAACGAAAAGGCATTTGTCAATTGTGCGAACTACGGAAATGATTTTGAGGCGGTGATACGGCGGGTTATAGAACTGGACCGGAATGACGCACAGTATTTGGAGATGCTCCGTCAACGTCCGTTGACAGATGCCTATCCGTTGCATTGGAAAGACGGCTTGGCGGACTTTCTGTCGTCGATTATAGAAAGAGGTGTGAGACCGTTTGATAAAAACCCGATTGGCTTTCCTTCTATGACGGCACAGGATGACGCGGCACTGTGCCGGGACGGGAAGATGGGACTGCGAAAAATTGCGAGGAACACGTCAGGCTGCTTCAAGGGCTGGCTGGACTATAAGATGAACAGAGGAAGAAAAAGAAAGGCAAACGGAAAATAAAAACTGAAGGAGATCCCTATGAAAACTGCTTTGATTACAGGCGTATCGGGTCAAGATGGGAGCTATCTGGCAGAACTTCTGCTGGACAAGGGTTATGATGTGCACGGCCTGGTCCGAAGGACCTCGGTGGACCGAAAAGAGCATATTGAACATCTGCTGGACCGGGAATGCTTCCACATCCATTACGGAGATATGATGGATCCGCTTGGGCTTGTCGATGTCATTCATAGTATTGAGCCGGATGAGATTTACAATCTGGCGGCGCAGAGCCATGTTGCCGTATCCTTTTCGGTCCCGGAATACACAGCGCAGACGGATGCGCTTGGCACACTGCGAATTTTAGAAGCCGTTCGTATTCTTGGCCTGGAGAAACGGTGCAGGATTTATCAGGCGTCTACCTCTGAGCTGTTCGGAAAGGTGGAAGAGGTTCCACAGAGTGAAAGGACACCCTTCCATCCATATTCCCCTTATGCAGTCGCGAAACAATACGGATATTGGATTGTCCGGGAATATCGAGAGGCTTACGGGATGTTTGCCTGCAATGGCATCCTGTTCAACCATGAATCCGAGCGCCGTGGCGAGTCCTTTGTCACACGGAAGATCACACTGGCCGCCGGGCGCATCGCCTGTGGACTACAGGAAAAGCTGTATCTTGGCAATTTGGATTCGCGGCGGGACTGGGGCTATGCGAAGGATTATGTGGAGTGTATGTGGCTGATGCTGCAACAAAATGAGCCGGACGATTTTGTAATTGCGACGGGTGTGCAGCATACGGTGCGGGAGTTTACACAGCTTGCGTTCCATTGCAACGGGATTGAACTGGATTGGCAGGGAAGCGGCCAAGATGAAAAAGGGATAGACCGGGCGAGCGGGAAGGTGCTGGTTGAAGTCAGTCCGGCGTTTTACCGCCCAACGGATGTGGTCGATCTGCTCGGCGACCCCACAAAAGCTAAAACCAAACTGGGCTGGAATCCACAGCATACGACATATGAACGGCTTGTAGAGTTGATGGCCGTACATGATAGAAAGTTGGCCGAACGGGAGCGTATACTGCTGAAACAAGGATGAAAAGGGGTCATTTCAGAATGCAATTAGAGTATCGACTTTCAAATGATACATGGGGCGAGGCGGAACGCGCAGCAATTCTTCGTGTTCTGGACTCCAACCGGTTTACCATGGGCGGGGAAGTGCAGGCGGCGGAACGGGCTGCGGCGGAACAATTTGGAACAAAATACGCAGTTATGACGAGCTCAGGTTCAACGGCAAATTTGCTGGCGATCGCCGCGATGGTCTGTTCCGGAAAATTGCGGCAGGGCGATGAGGTTCTAGTCCCAGCGGTTTCATGGAGTACGACTTATTTTCCGCTGGAGCAAATGGGCTTGCGGTTTCGGCTTGTGGACATTGACCGCGAGACGCTGAACCTGGATGTCCAAAAGGTTGCGGCAGCTTTGACGAAAGACACGAGAGCAATATTTGCTGTAAATTTACTGGGCAATCCGAACGAGTTTGATGCGCTGTGTGCGTTGTGCCGTCAACATGATCTTCTATTGATGGAGGACAACTGTGAGTCCATGGGCGCGTCCTATGGCGGGAAACAGGCTGGAACGTTTGGTGTTTTCGGGACCTATTCCACCTTCTTTTCTCACCATCTTTGCACCATGGAGGGTGGATTCGTCGTTACAGACGATGAGCTGCTTTATCAATATATGCTCTCCCTTCGGGCACATGGCTGGACGAGAGACCTTCCGCAGAGCAGTGCGCTGCATACCAAGGATGCCGATCCATTTTATGAGAGCTTTTGCTTTGTAACGCCCGGCTATAACTTGCGGCCACTGGAGATGGAGGGGGCGTTGGCAACGGAGCAGTTTAAAAAGCTGGATGGCTTTGTGGTACAGCGGCGTAAAAATGCAGAATATCTTCAAAAGAAGCTTGCGGGCCATCCGCTCTTTTCCATGCAGCGGGAGACTGGGATGTCCTCCTGGTTCGGGTTTGCGTTGCTCCTGCGTAAACCCGGCGCGGGCTTGCGTGACCGTGTTGTGACGCACTTGAGGGCAAATGGTGTGGAGACGCGTCCGATTGTAGCGGGGAACTTCGCGCGGCAGCCGGTATTTCCAAAGTTGCATGCCTCCGTTGCGGGTACATTAGAAAATGCTGATTATGTGCATGACAATGGATTCTTTGTTGGCAATCATTCTCAAGATATGGCGCAGGTATTGGACAAGCTCCCGCTTCTGCTCGATCAAGCGCTCGCATGATGGAACGGGATTCAAAGATTTATGTCGCGGGACACAGTGGGATGGCTGGTTCCGCGCTGGTACGTCGTTTGCGTGCGGCTGGATTTGAATGCCTTCTCCTGCCAACACACCAGGAGCTGGATTTGACAAAACAGGACAAGGTAGAGGCGTTTTTTAGACGGGAAAGACCGCGCTATGTATTTGTGGCAGCGGGACTGGTAGGCGGCATACGAGCAAACAGCGAGGCACCGGCGGACTTTTTCAGTGTCAATATGGCAATTGCGCAAAATGTTATTCTGTCCTCCCATGCTTATGGTGTTGAGAAGTTGCTATATCTGGGCAGTGCTTGTATGTACCCTGCAAATTGCCGGCAGCCAATGGGCGAGGATGCGCTTCTCACAGATTTGCCAGAGGTGACAAATGAGGGATACGCTCTGGCCAAGATATGCGGCTGCCGCCTTTGCAGTTATCTGCAAAGGCAGTATGGAGACCGTTTTATCAGTACAATTCCGGCAAACGCCTATGGCTTACACGACAGCTTCGATCCGCAGAAATCCCATGTCATCCCTGCGTTGATCGCAAAGTTTCATCGGGCAAAGATGGAATGTCTCCCGCAGGTTGAACTATGGGGCAGCGGGCGCGCACTGCGTGAATTTCTCTATACAGAAGACTTGGCCGATGGATGCATCTATCTAATGGAGCATTATGAGGAGCCAGGACCCATAAATATGGGCAGCGGCGAGGAAGTAAGCATGCAGCGGCTTGCGGAAATCATTCGTGACATCACGGGATACGAGGGCGAAATTGTCTGCGATGCCTCCAAGCCGGATGGGATGGCACGGAGAATGGTGGACAGTACCAAAATCAGCCAGCTTGGATGGCAGGCGAAAACCTCTCTGCAGGTTGGACTGAATTTAGTCTACCAAGACTATCTGTCACAAATAGGGGAGATGGGATGACAGATGGCCAATCACAAGAAAGGCAGTGATTCTTTGTCAAATCCAAATTGCAGAGATTCGAGGTTCCATATCATACCGGACGCGATCAGCCGCTGCTCCAGAGAGGAGTGTCTGTCCGTATTCCGGCATATGACACGGGCGCGGGAATTTGAGAATTGCATAGTTCGGGTAGACCAGGCGGGAAAATTTCAAATTAAAGTGCATATGTCCAGTGGGCAAGAGGCGGTTTCCGCAGCCCTGGCTACCGTTGCGCCGGCGTATCAGTATTTCATCCAGCACCGTTCCATGGACATATTCTTGGCCCTCGGCGGCGCACCGGAGGAAGTGCGCGACGAAATTAACTGTTTGCCGGGTGGCTGCGTGGGCGGCAAGCTGGGCGGCGCGTTCCAATACCACCGGGATGGACGGGATCTCTACGCCCATACAGGACTGATCGGTGAGAATATTCCTGTTGGAGTTGGAGCGGCGCTCGGCAATGGCCGTAGAACGGTTTGCCTTTTTGGGGATGGTGCGGCAGAAGAGGATTACGCGTTGACCGCTTATGGCTTTGCGGCGACGCACAGGCTTCCGGTTCTTTTTGTCTGCACAGATAATAGGCTGTCAGTCCTGTCGCCACTGGCAAAGCGCCGGAGCTGGGATCTTTGCGAGGTTGCGGCCGGATTCGGCATTCCTTCTTACGATATGACCGATGATCCCTTTACCATTATGCAGCGCCTGCGGGAAGTGGAAGATCACTTGCCCGCGCTGTTCAATATTCAGGTCTGCCGGGACTATTGGCATGCCGGAACCGGCATAGATCAGCCGCCGGAGTGGAACCGATATGCGCTGGTACGGGAACAAATTGCCGCTTTGGGCTTGGATAGCGAGCTGGAGCAGATTGAGCGTGCGGCGCGCAGGGAGATGGAGGATGTATGGAAGGACTATCTCTAAAGGAGCCGTGCGGACAGCAGATCATGTTTCAAGTGCATGCAAGTAAAAAGGAGGTATTCGTTTGGACCGACAATCAAAGATTTTAATCCTTGGCGCAGGCGGACTGATTGGCAGGCGGATTGCAGCCCAGCTTCAGGAACGGGGATATATAAATGTGACAGCTTGCTGTCATTCCGATTTGGATTTATTGGATCAGACTGCCGTAGCAAGGTTTGTTCAAAATTTATGCCCAGATTATGTCTTTTTTTGCGCAGTCAAAACGATTACGGATTTTAGCGCCGGACAGGTTGGAGATGCAGAAGAGCTGGAAGAAAATCTCCTGATGACTGTCAATACAATGCGTAGCTGTAGGTCTTGCGGTGTAAAACGAATGATTTTCCTAGGCAGCGCCATGCTCTATCCTTGGAACATCGAGCCCGAACCGGAACGGTATACGGAGGAAATGATCGAACGCTTCAACTTGAAGGGATATTCCAAATCTATGGAGGCTGCTGTCCTGAGCAAGCTGCTGACCTATAAGCTCTGTTGCTACAACCGCCGCCAATATGGAAGCGATGTTTTATATTGCCTACCGGTCCATATCTATGGCGGATTTGCGGGACGGAGAAACTTTTATTTGATTGAGCGCCTTGTAATGGAAATATGTGAAGCAAAACTGCATGATGTACCTGACTTGCGGCTGGACATTTATGGGCAAGGAATTGCCCGCAAGGGATTTCTGCATGTGGATGACTGCGCATCTGCCTTAATTTCTGTTATGTCAGATTATCGCGGTGACCGTGTTGCGATTAATATTGCACCAGAGGAGACAACTTGCTGGAGCGAGATCGTTAGAATAATCTGTAAAATTACAGATTATCGTGGCAGAATTGAGTTTGAAACGGATAAGCCTGAAAATTTGGTTGCCAGGATTAGTGATTCAAGAATACTGAGCACGTTGGGCTGGAAACAGCAGTATACGTTGGAGCATGGTTTGACAACACTCTGTGAGGAATATTTTAAATGGAAAAAAATAGATTCCAGCCAGATATTATTTTAAAAACAGAAAGTAATAATATCTGTTCAGAATATAGTCAGATAAATAAGCCCCACAACCAAAAGGATCAGCAAATTATGGAATTTACAATCCTGCGTGTAATTGCGGTCTATCTTATATTTGTATCACACACATTTCTTTTTAACGGTGAGATTTTTGGTATTGGAGCAGGAGCCTTTCTGTTTAGTGCACCGGCTTGGGCCTGTATATGGGTGCTTTTTACCTTGTCAGGCTATTTGGCAGGGAGAACTTTCAAAATTGGAAAATATTACCGGGGGGGGTAGGACAGTACTATTATAGGAAGATGACTAAAATTTGGGTTCCCGCAATTTTGTTTGTTATTCTTTATTCCATATTATGTTTTCCCGGGTTTATTCCAGAAAACCCAACTGTATTGATTAAATTTCTGCTTTGCACCTATCGAGGAAATACAACGGACTTTACAGCGCTATGGTATGCGTTTACAGTCATGGCACTCTACTATCTTACTCCAGCTGTTATATTTTTGTTGAATAAAATTCAGAGCAGCAAATGGATTATCCTGGCAGTATTCCTGACCATCTTTGGGTTGATCTGGAGATGCAGTACATATTTTCTGGGGTTGGATTATTTAAGATATGTTTATTACCCACTCTATGGTGCCGCCGATCTATATTTTGGAGGGGCAATTTTTGGCTATAGCAATAAACTAAAGAGAAATCCCTCTCTTAGGAAATATAGTACCGTATTTCTTATTCTATGTGGTCTGTTTGGCTTCTTCTCCGTTTATCTACAATGGACAGCAAAGCCATGGTTATATAATGGCATATATTCTTATTTCGGACCCTCGCTTTTTTTCACTGCGACAGCCATTTTTCTAATTTCACATGATGAAAATAGAGAGCAGCTTGGGTTGCCAGAAAAAGTACAAAGGGGGATTAAATGGTTAAGTAATTACTCATTTGAGTTCTATATGATTCACTCTATTATTTTAGTAAAAATCTCTCCGTTTATTCAAGTGAGTTCTCCCTTGATTCGTCATATCTTAATTTTACTACTTGGGTTTTCAATATCAATAATGCTTTCTATAATGTTTCACTTATATTCTGATTATCTATATAGAAAATATAATACTTTGCTAGATAAAGTATTTTTGTCTACAGACAGGCTTTGTTATTGGAAGAAAGCTGTTTGTCTCTTTGGCGGAGTATCGCTGGCAGTCTTTGCTGTCCTTTTGACGTATACGTAAGGTGTTTAAAGGAGGACAGATTTGGGATAATCTGAGAGAAAATGCTCAATTCTTTGCCTGATTGGAGTTGTGATAGCGAATGAGAGATGAAGTAAAGCGGCTAGATGAAGACAGTATGGAAAACCTGTCTTTAAAGGAGACAATCCGAATCCTGACACGTAAACACTTGGAGGAACACAATGGTATTTTGCTGGGTGAATGTGTTTCAGATCCAGGCGGTGTTGCGGGGACGATTCCGGAGAGTTCAAACGTAATTGATCTCCCAATGACAGAGACTGCTGGCGCGGATATTGCAGTAGGTTGTGCACTGGCCGGACGGCGGCCAATTTTTGTGACACGCTTTCAGGATTTTATGCTGATGAACGGCAGCCCTATTGTCTATTTTGCGGGAGTTTATCAGCCTCTATGTGGAATTTCAGCGCCGGTTTTTGTTCGTGCGTTGGCTAATGATGGATTTGATGCCACACACTCCAATGTGCTCCACAGCCTATTTATGCACTTTTCGGGGATAAAGGTCTGTGCGCCTATCACGCCTGGGGAATACAAGCAGGTGTGGAATTGTTATCTTGCGGAGGAACTTCCGTATTATGTCAGTGAATTTCGCGATTGCTACAATAATCAGTTAGAGTTGATGGATGAGATTGTACCAGGTGCGCAACTCAATGTATTTGGTGTTTCCATATGTCGGATGCGGATTCGAGAGGCAAAGAAGATATTGAAACAGTGGGGTATCCAAATCAATATAGTAGATATCATGTGGCTTAAGCCATTTGACGCAGTAGGAAAAGGCAAAGTTTTGAAGAAACTGCCGTTGGGTTTGGTTGTTGACCCGGGACGCAGTATTTGCGGTGCAGCAGAGCATTTGGCGTATGAATTGATGATGCAGTATCCAGGAAGTCACGTGGAAGTGCTGGGTGTAGATGACCGAATTAAAACCCCAAGTGAAGTTTACCAAAACCCAGTGCCAACTGCGGAGATGATTGCCAATAAGGTGTATACAATAATTAAGGGGAGAATTTCTTGAAAAAGGAAATGACACAGAAGAGCCAATCAAAAAATCACATTGGTGTTGATTCGGAAAAGATAGAATTAAGTATCATTGTACCGGCCTATAACTTAGAAGACTCTCTTGCAGAATGCTTAACATCCATTCTACAACAAAATGTAAAGATGCAAATAATTGTAGTAGATGACAAAAGTACGGATGGCACAAGAGATATTATTCGAACATTTGCCGAAAAGTATTCGGAAATTACTCCTATTTATCAGGAAGAAAATAAGCGCCAATCTGCTGCCAGAAATTCAGCGTTGAACGTTGCAGTAGGCGAGTATATCCATTTTTGTGACGGCGACGATCTGGTGCCATGCGGCGCCTACCACGAATTGCTGAGAGTAGCACAGGAAGAAAATGCCGATATTGTGGTTGGCAATTACGCGAGGAAATACCCAAATGAGGGGAATATAATACGTCCTTTTTCGCATTATCAAGCAACCACAGCAATCGAACGGTGCTTCGAGGCCGGAAATTTAACGCTATGGAATAAGATATACCGTAGATCTAAAATAGAAGAAAATCATTTACGATTTGATGAAGACATCCATTTAAGTGAGGACTTGCTGTTTTATATGCGGTTTCTGCAAACAGAACCTAAAGCAGCCTATACAGATGAGTCTATCTATATTTATACAGATCCGTTCTTTCATGCCGACTGTGATAATAACGAAAGCACAATTCGATATGCGTCCGCAAAGTTTACAAGAAATTTAGCTGATGTTTGGAAACGGGTTTTCTCGGCTGAAATCAAATCTAATAATGAACTTTGGTATTTGGCATATTGGTGGAATCTAAAGTGGTATTATGATTTCTCGTGGAAAATGATAGTTAAACCTGCTGAACGGCGAGAGTCATTTACTGAAATGCGTAGTTTAATCATCTGGGTACAAAATCATGTTGGTGCATGTGATTGGAATATAAACAATCATATGCAAAAGTTTGTCGAAATATTTGGAGTAGATTACCATTCTTTTTGCGGAATCTCATACGAGGAGTACGTATTTCTATCTTCGCTCCGCACACGTGTTGTGCCTAAAAGGCCGTCGGAGTCTATTAGTCAAAAACTTAGCAAATTTTCTACAATAGAAAGGGACTGTTTGCTTGCAAGTGAAATTGATAAGCTTTTGGAAGAATTAAAAATAGCATTTCAAAATGGTCTTGTAAAAAGAAGCTTTTGGCGGAAAAGTTATTGGGATGTCTTAGATAGTATTATTAACGATTATTGGAGACAAATCAATAATATGGAGAAAAAAAGAGCTATTTGGAAGAAAATTTTTGATGCCTTTTGTGATGTAAACGGAAACATAGCCGAATGTTTTTTTCACAATCCGGAAGATGTTTGGCGCTTTCAGTGTATATTTGGAGCAGATTATCCGACTCTGTATGAGCTGAGCGAGGCCCAGTACTTACTTTTTGACGGAATTAATTGCTGGTGCAATGCTGGAGTAAACAGCGGCGGTGGTGTTGTTATGGGAGCTGACCCAGTTCAAGCTTTTCTGAATGCATGTCGAAATGGACAAATTGGAATGCGGAAGATTCTAAAAGCGATAAAAGAGTGGGCTTATTATAAATTGAGGAAGTTAAGTAAACGATGAAAAAGAAAATAAAGATAAAGTTTGTGGATGTTCCTAGAGAGTTTGATAAAAAAAGTAATTTTGTCTTGGATATTTTACGAGAACGCTATGAAGTTGAAATTTCCGAATCTCCGGATTTTATATTTTATGGAATTTTTGGAATTGAATATCTTTCTTATGTTAACTGTGTTCGTATTTTTTTAAATGGTGAACCAGTATTTCCTAATTTTAATGACTGTGATTACGCGATAGGGTATGCTTATATGTCTTGCGAGGACCGCTATCTTCGGGTGGGAGGTATTCTTGGAAATCCGCTTGGAATGGCACCTACAAAAGAAATGCAAAATAGAAATCTTGTTTCGCCGAAAATGGCTGGCCGTAAATTTTGCAATTTTGTTTACTCCAATGATAAACTTGGCTACGGTTCTCAACTGCGAATTAAATTTTGCAAAAAAATTATGGAATATAAGCATGTTGACTGTCCCGGAAGAGTTTTAAACAATATGCATACTGATGAAATAAGTATTCGATATAAAGGATTTGATTCAGGAGGCGTTCCAATTGTTACAGACAATGCATGGGAAGATAGTAAAGTACAATTCTTAAAAAAATACAAATTTACGATTGCGTTTGAAAATATTCCTCTGAGTGGAATGACATCTGAAAAATTATTTCATCCATTTTATGCGTATTCTGTTCCAATCTATTGGGGAAATCCAATGGTAACAAGAGAATTTAATCCAAAATCATTTATTAATTGTAATGACTTTAATGGTGATTTTGATTCAGTTCTTAAGTATGTAAAAGAACTAGATAACGATAATGAAAAATACTTACAAATGCTTTCCGAGCCACCATTACAACCAGATTATGATTTTAATCAGACAGAAAAGCTGCGTAAGTTTTTGTTTATGATAATTGAGAGGGGTAATAAGCCAGTAAGGAACCCAGAGGCTGTTAACTGTTGGGAAACGATCTCTGCCAACCTTGTGCTACGCTGGGGGGATAATTACCAAAAAGTGCATGATGCAATTACCTATGCTGCGGCCTGCCAGAATGGAGTGCCGGAAAAACTGGCGGAGATGGATACACTCTATAACTCCAACACATGGAAACTTGTATGTAAATTAAGAAAATTTGGAGATTCCAAGTTGGGATACCTGTCAAAAAAATTTTTTCATTTTTTGCTAAAGATGCGGAAATATTTTCACAGTAAAACAATTCGAGATACAAAAGGATGATTCCTGTGCATGCGTTTTTTCAAAACAAAACCCTTTTCCTCACCGGCGGGAGCCGGGGAATTGGACGTCAAATTCGGAAACTCTTTGCGAAAAATGGCGCTACGGTCATTGCGCCGGGGCGCGAGGAGTTAGACTTGTCAGATCGCGAGAGCATCCGCAATTATTGCGAGAAGCATAAAGATATAGAGGCCGGTATTTTTATCCACTGTGCGGGACGAAATGAACTGGCTGGGATTGAGGAAATTGATACAGCACTGGCTGAGCGCGTCTTTCAAGTCAATTACTATGCCGCACTGGAACTCCTGCATATGTTAGTGCCGGGAATGCGGCGGCGGAAAAAAGGGAAAATTCTGTTGATCTCTTCCCTGTACGCGCTGATTTCCAGAGAACGGCGTATCGCCTATAGCTCATCGAAGTCGGCGTTGACTGGATTGATGCGGACTCTAGCTTTGGAGCTGGCAGGAGACCAGATCTTGGTCAATGCGGTCGCGCCAGGGTACGTAATGACAGACATGACCACACAAAATCTTACACAGGCAGAGATTGCGTCCATTTCTGCACAGATTCCAACCGGGCGTTTCCAGACCGAGGACGATATCGCGCAGTTGGCTGCTTTCCTGTGCTCGGACGCAAACCGGAGCATCACAGGCCAACTGATAGCTGTAGACGGTGGTCTCACCTGCCGCTAAGCAGAGGTTAAGAGGTAACTGCCGGGAAAGCAATATGGAAAGGAGCATAAACAGGATGGACAGCATACAAATTGCATCCAGACTTTATGATTATGAGGTGCGTTTTACGGAGGATTTGGCGTGGGAGCTCGCCGCCTTTCCCCCGGAAACAACGGCTTACGTGATAGATCGCAAAGTGGCGTCGCTCTACGCTGAAAAGCTTGGAGGAGACGGACAACTCCGCCGTGAACACTGCTTTTATGTAGACGCAGTGGAAGAGCGGAAGGATATGGATACGGTCATGGAGATCGTGTCTTTTTGGCAGTCAATTGGTCTGCGTAAGGACTGGCGTGTCCTGTGCATTGGCGGCGGTATTGTGCAGGATTTGACAACAATGGCAAGCGAGCTCTATCTGCGAAATATGGATTGGTATTTCTTTCCCACGACGCTGCTGTCTATGTGCGATTCCTGCATTGGAGGAAAGTGCGGTATCAATCTGGGGGCGTATAAGAACCAACTTGGTGTGTTCTATCCGCCGAAGCAGATCGTGATAGACCCATCCTTTTTGCAAACGCTTTCTGAGGCGGACTATTTAAATGGCTGGGGCGAGTTGTTGAAATTTTCCCTGACAGAGGACTGCGGCATGTATGAGCAGATCAAACAGGAGGAGCGGTTGATTCCCTGCGCAAATATTGCGGGATATATTCGCAAGGGTTTGGAGATTAAAAAGAAAATCATTGAAGCGGACGAATTTGAATCAGACTTACGCCGCGTTCTGAACTATGGACACAGTTTTGGGCATGCGCTGGAGGCGTATACAAAACACGGCGTTCCGCATGGTAAGGCGGTAATTTGGGGTATTGACGTTGCAAACTTTATCTCGGCGGAAAAGGGGCTCATTTCCCGTGCTATGTATCAGGACATACAGAATACAATTCGTACATCATTTCTACCGGAAGCAATCTGTGTTGATGATCCCAGGGTACTTTTCGACATCCTTCGGACGGATAAGAAGGTCAAAGGAAATAGCTTGAGCTTTGCACTGTTGGATGGACCGTCACATTTGGGCGTCTATCCCATTGAATTGGACAGCAAACTATATGAGCTGTTCCAGGGATATCTGGAGGAGGACCATGGTTACCATCGCCATTGACTGCGGCGCAAGCTTCCTCAAGGCGGCAAAAATTCGAGACGGTCTGCTTCTGCGGCAGATACAGAAGCAGACGCCACCCATACCGGCAGCAAGTTCCTTAAAATACAAACATGGTAAGTTGGTCGAGCGGTTGTTAGCGGCGGTGCAGGATATCCTAACCGATTTACTTGCTGGTGAGACTGAGGCTATGCTGGGAATATCCAACGAAATGCACGGGTTTGTCCTGGCCCTAGAAGATGGAACACCGTTCACAGATCATATCTCTTGGCAGCAGGAGTTGGGTGATATAGCGTTGAGGCCGGAGGGTAAGTCCGCACGGGAGATCTTACAAGAGCGATTCGGTGCGGCGCCGGGTGTGCGATTCCGTCATACGGGGATGCCGCTGCGGGCCGGACTGCCGAGCTGTAACCTTCTGTATCTGAGCCGGGCCGGGAACCTGGAGGGTGCGCCGAACCAACTGTTTTTTTATACCTTGGGCGACTATCTTCTGCGCCGGCTTGCTGGATGTGCTCCAGACATTCATCCGACCAATGCTGCGGCGACCGGCCTATACGACCTTGAGCAGAAGGATTGGGATGAGGAGTTGACCGCCTTTTGCTGCGGCGGAGCAAGGATTATGTTTCCGACGGTGGGAGGGCGATCGCTGGATTTTTGTTTTGGTAAGACAAGGATTTACGCTTTGCCTGCAATTGGCGATCAGCAAGCGGCGCTCCTGGGCGCTGGTCTGGAGGAAATGGAGACAATTTCCTTTAATTTGGGGACCGGCGCCCAGGTGAGTGTCTTATCGGATAACCCCAGCCCAGAGGAGGGAGTTCAGATTAGGCCGTATTTTGGTGGACGGTCCCTCTGTACAATTCCGCATATTCCCTGCGGCCGCGCGCTGAACGTTTATTTCCGCTTTGTCCGCGATTTACTCTCACGCTTTGAGGTAGATGTGGATGAGAGGGTGATTTGGGATAAAGTGCTTGAAATGGAGAGAGACGGCGTGGAGTGCGGGCTATTTTGCGATTTGAGCTTTTTTGAGAATGCGATTACGCCGAATCGAGCGGGGTCGATTTCCCAGATTGGTGAGTATACATTGACGGGGGCCAACTTGTTTCATGCTGTGCTTCGGGCAATGATAGAAAACTTTCTGCGCTGTGCGGACAAGCTGGCGCAGCCGGATGGCAGATTCCGTAAGATTTTATTTTCCGGGGGTGTTGCGCGGAGAATTGAGGCAATCCGGGACGGCATTGTCCGTCATTACTTGCCGGGTATTACGATAACCGTCGCAGAAAATGAGACGCTATTCGGGATTGCACGATATCTCTCGATGGACAATGGAGCGTAGACCGTTCCGGGAGGCGGAGGGTATATGGTTGTAGGGTTCCTTCTTGACACTGTTGTTGGACAGAGCGTAGATCATTTAGGCTGGTCCTACTGTATGATGGCCGACCGGCATGTGCGTACAAAGTGGGAAATCATTGCGCAGGAGCGTTATGTCTTGTGGAAAACCGATAGATTGGGCGAGAAAGGCAGTGTGTGCGGGGGCGCGAGTGCTTGGGACTACCAGGTTTATCCGGAAAGGGAACGTGCGGCAGCCACACCTTATATCATACCGGATCAGATTCTTGCACAGTTGGAAGAGGAGCAGGGAGGCAAATATGCGGCGGCGGCTTACTTACAGGAACAACGATATACCCCACTGGAAACATTAATCGAGTCATTCCTGGATCAGATTGAACGGGAAAGAGGACAGGTAGATGCCATAGTGACTTACCCAAGGGCTGTGAAAAGCCTTTCTGTTGTCGCAATGCAGCGCGGTGTCCGATTGTTTGTATATGAGGCAGGTCCGCTCCGCTTGCCAGTCTATCATGGAACGGCTTTTTTCTGTGAAGGTGCGAGCGTGCATTGGACGGAAGACTGTCAATTACACAGCCGGTATCGGGCGTTTCGTACGGCGGGGATTCATCGCTTTTTTACACGCAAAGAACTTTTGGCATTGCTGCTACAGGATACGTATTTGCCCTATTTGAGGTTATGTGGGGCAGAGAAACAATGGGATATGCTTATCTGCGGCAATTGGGCCCTCGATGAACTCAGCAAATCCCGGCGTACCATATTAGAACTGCTCCGGACGGTACGCGAGACCTACGGAGACAAATTTTGGTTCCGTCCTGATCCGGGTGATCCATTTCACGCGGACTTTGGACTGCCGGAGGAGCGGGTTGATTGGGGAAAGCCCAATGTCCTCAGCTTGGCGCGCAGCCGCCATGTAGCTGCGAACTATGGGAATATTCTAGCGGATGCTTTGCTCTGGGGTGCGACAGTGCATTGTATGGAGTCAAAGTGGCATTTGTACGACTGGTGCGTTCCTGCTATTCAGGACAGTATAAAAACTCCAGCATCGGATGAGGCAATGAACTTTTACTTTCTCTCTTTTTTGGTTCCGATGGAACTGGCGACAACAGACCGCTATGTTCGCTGGCGTCTGAGCAACCCGGAGGAACCGGCAATTTATCAGCGTCATCTGCGTTATTATCTTGCTCGATATGGACTTGACCTTTCCTTGTTGAATCTGACGCCAGAGGAGTCTTTGGCGCAGATTTTGACGGCACGAAATGCCCCTGCGGAGTTTGCCGCAACCCTTATGCGGGAGGAAGGAGAAAGCCTGGAGGATTACTGGAAGCGGGCCGAAACACTTGCGGCCTATCAACGTCCTGAAACAACGGAAGAACGTGTATCACGTGCAAGAACGGAGGCCCACAACGCACGGTTGTCGGCAGCGGCGGCGGAGACAAGGGCCCGTAACGCAGGACTGCGGGCCGATACTGCCGAAGCAGAGACCCGTGACGCGCGATTACGGACGGAGGCGGCTGAGGCGGAGGCGCGCAACGCATGGCTTCGGACAGAGGCTGCCGAAGCAGAGACCCGTGACGCGCGATTACGGACGGAGGCGGCTGAGGCAGAAACACGCGATATGCGGCTGCGGGCAGAGACTGCGGAATGGGAGCTTGAAGCGATTCTCCGCTCCCGCTGTTGGAGAATAACGGGACCCATACGAAAGACCTTGGATTGGATCAAAGCACGGTTAAGGCGCAGATGAATCGGCAAAAAATACAGAAAATTTACTAAAAAAGGAGTGAAAAAATTGTATGAAGAAAAAAATTTCCATCCTTGACTGTACGTTGCGTGATGGTGCTTACATTGTGGAAGCAAACTTTGGAAGCATTGCAATCTCCGGGATTATCAAAAAATTGCAGGATGCCAATTTGGACATCATTGAATGCGGCTGGCTCAAGAATGCGCCGTATCAGGAGGGGACAACCTTTTACCATACGCCGGCAGATCTGCTCCCTTACCTTCAGGAACGTTCTGGTCAAATTTTATATACGGTTATGATCGATTGGGACCGCTATGACTTGGAACTTCTCCCGCCTTATGACGGCAAGAGTATCGACGCAATTCGTGTGGTGTTTCCGTATGGAAAGCATAAGGAGGGCATTGCAGTTGGGCGTGAGATTCAAAAAAAGGATACCGCGTCCTCTTTCAGGCAGCAAACACGTTGGCGTACAGCAATGCGGATTTGCGTATCTTAGCACAGGATATGAACGCCATTGAGCCCGTGGCATTGTCTGTGGTAGATACGTTTGGAGCCATGTATGAGAAAGATCTTGTAAGGATTGCCAATACGTTGGATCAATACCTTGCTCCCGGCATCCGTCTGGGCTTTCATTCCCACAATAACCAGCAGCTCTCTTTTGCCCTTACAATGCGTTTTGTAGAGCTATTTCAGCAGCGGAAGCGAGATGTTATTGTGGATTGCAGCCTTTCCGGCATGGGTCGAGGCGCGGGAAATGCTGCAACCGAGCTGCTGATTAACTACATCAACTGTGAGCACAACGGCAATTATGATATGGATATGGTGATGGATGCTATTGATATGTATATGTCCTATTTCATGGAGCATTACAGTTGGGGGTATTCTACACCGTATTTCATTGCGGGAATGTACTGCTGTCATGTCAACAATATCGCCTATCTAATGAAAAACCACCGTACAAATATGAAGGATATGCGTAATATTATCGGTTCACTCTCCTCTGAAGATCGTAAGAAGTACGATTATGATCTGTTGGAGGGCAAATACTTGGATAATCAAAATCGTAAGGTAAATGATGAGGAAGCGCTTGCGTCTCTACGAAAGGACTTTGCCGGGCGGAAATTGCTGTTGTTGGCCCCAGGTAAGTCTATCCTGACGGAGCAGGAGAAGATTCAGGCTTACATTGATAAGAACGCTCCGCTTGTGGTGTCAATCAATGCAGTCTCACCGCAATATCACAGCGATTTCCTGTTCTTAATCAGCACAATTCGTTATCAATATGCAAAAGAAAGTTATCCAGAGCAGTTTGCGGCACAAAAGAGAATTTTGCTCTCCAACATCAAGACTGTACCGGACGCAGGGGAAGTGGTAGTTAACTTTGACCGGGTTTTCCAGTACGGTTGGATTTATTTTGACAACGCAGTGATTGCGTTTTTGCGGCTGTTAAATAGATTGAAAGTATCTAGCGTTGTGATAGCTGGCTTTGACGGATTTAAGACCAGCTATAATGAAACCTATGCCGATCAAGCGCTGCCTACACTGGGTTCGGGCACGAACTGGGGCGAGGTCAACCGTGAAATTGCCGAAATGTTTGCCGGATTTAAAGCGGCTGTAGGAGACAATATGCAAATTGAGTTTCTAACAGAATGTCCCTTTGACCGCTGATGTGCGAGCAGTAAAAAGGATTTGGATAGATGGAGAGTATCACCGCCATAGTCCCTGCACGTGGGGGCAGCCGTCGATTAAAGAATAAGAATGTTGTGCCTTTTCATGGGACGACACTGTTGGAGCATAAAATTGAGCAGTTAAAAGCAGTTCCGGAAATAGACCAGATTGTGGTTAGTTCAGATTGCGACGCAATTTTGGCTTTGGCAGAGGTACACGGTGTGAAAGCTCACAAAAGACCGGCTGCGTACTGTGACGAGATTTCAAAGAGCTTTGGCGAGGTTGTGCACTATATCACTTCGCAGGTAACAGGGGAGCACATTGTCTGGGCAACCTGTACTTCACCATTGGTGTCTCCAACTCTGTATTCCGCAGCAATCAGGAAATACTGGAAGGTCCTAACGGAGGGGTACGATTCGCTGACCACTGTCAGTGTCATGAAAGAATATATTTGGGATCAGAATGGCCCGTTGAATTATAAGCCTGGCCTACAACATGTACCATCACAGCAGCTTCCGGAATGGTATGTGGTCACAAATGGGATTTCGATTATCTCTCGATATAAAGCAATCGAACAATGTTATGTCTATGGAAGAACGCCGTATCCATTCGTGATCGATAAAATATTCAGCGTAGATATTGATGACGAGTTAGATTTAAAACAAGCGGAGGCTTGGCTACAGTATTTGTTGCAAATGGAACAAAGCAAATCCTAATTAATGAGCTGAAAAACAGTCACAAAAGAGCCAAGGAGGCTGACCAGGGCGTCCTTGGCTCTTAATACATTTGGAAAAGGACCAAAAAGCACTTGACAAACCGTAACAGTATGACTATAATACTTGAGAAAACAAAGAAGGAGCGGAAGCACCGCACCTCACCTCCAGCGCTGGCGAAGAGGTCAACAGTATTCCTCGCGTTTTGGCGGGGGCTATTTGTGCGGGTGCTTCAGGAGCATCCGCTTTTTTGTTGCAATTGAAATCAGGAGGTGTTTTCCCATAGGCAAACTGGATCATCAGCTCAATGAGGAGATCCGAGACAAAGAGGTCCGTCTGATCGGGCAGGATGGCGCGCAGCTTGGCATCATGTCCTCGCAGGACGCGCTTCGGATCGCCTTTCAGAAGGACTTGGATCTGGTCAAGATCTCGCCAAACGCAAAGCCGCCGGTCTGTAAGATCATGGATTACGGCAAATTCCGCTTTGAGCAAGTGAAAAAGGAAAAGGAAGCCAAGAAAAACCAACACTTCGTAGAGATCAAAGAGGTTCGTATGTCGCCCAACATTGACACGGCGGATTTCAACGTGAAGCTGAAGAATGCGCAGAAATTCCTGACGGACGGCGACCGGGTCAAGGTAACGGTGCGCTTTCGCGGCCGCGAGATGGCCCATACATCCATCGGCGAAGACCTGCTCAAGCGCTTCGGCGAGGCCTGCGCGGAGATTGCCAATGTGGATAAGAACCCCAAACTGGACGGGCGTCATATGTCGATGTTCTTGAGCCCGAAAAACCCGGCGAAGTAACAGGAAGGAGTACCATATACCATGCCTAAGATCAAAACCCATTCCGGCGCGAAGAAGAGATTTAATCTGACCAAGACCGGCAAAGTCAAGAGGGCCCATGCCTTCAAGAGTCATATCCTCACCAAGAAGACCACAAAGCGCACCCGCGGCCTCCGGCAGACCGGTTATGCCGATGTGACCAATGAGGACGCCATCAAGAAAATGATCCCGTATAAATAATTGGGCGGGCCGTATTCAGATAGGAGGATATAACTATGGCAAGAGTCAAAGGCGCGATGATGACGCGCAAGAGAAGAAATAAAACCCTCAAGCTGGCCAAGAGCTACTGGGGTTCCAAGTCTACCCACTTCAAGATGGCCAAGCAGGCCGTCAAAAAGTCCGGCGTCTACGCCTACGTGGGCCGCAGGCTGAAAAAGCGCGATTTCCGCCGCCTGTGGATCACCCGCATCTCGGCTGCGGTGGCTCCTCTGGGGCTCAATTACTCCCGCTTTATGAACGGCCTGAAGAAGGCCGGTGTGGAGATCAACCGCAAGGCGCTCAGCGAAATGGCGATCTCCGATCCCACCGCTTTTGCGTCCCTGGTGGACGTCGCCAAGAAAGCGCTGGCGTAAATGCAAGCACTGAAACCGCCGCTCAAAAAAAGCGGCGGTTTTTATTGCCCGGCGAAAAACAAAACGTCCCGGAAGTCAAACTTCCAAGACGTTTCCAATAGCCCCACTTTGGCCGTGTGTGTTCAGTTATAACCTGCACGTTCTGGGCAGGTGGGTCGCCTCTCCGCACGTTTCTCTGCTTCCAACTTCCACCCAGGCGCGAAGCCGGGGCGGGAGGCCTGCAATCCACGTGGGAAGTACAGCGTCCCGAAAAAAAGATGTGGGTTTAAAAGAACACATCACGTACCAAGCAGGGCGTATTCCGGGGCAAATTATGATTCTGGCGTCTCGTCTTCCTCGTACATGAGGTCCATGAACGCGGCATAGACATTTTCCAGCTCAGTTTCGTCTTCAACGGCCAAAAGCACTTCTTCGCCGTCCTCTTCGACGCATTTGAGGATGCTGACCTCCATCTCCTCCGGCTCGTCCGCGTCCGCAGGGGTCAGAGCCAGATAATCGGTGCCCTCGTATTCCAGGCGAGCCAGTACCTCCAGCTCGTATTCAACGCCGTCCTCGTCGGAGATTGTGATAATATCAGGTCCGTAGTCGTCCATGGGTGGTCCTCACTCTCGTTTGCTGCCCCTATTTTACCGCCTGGCGCGAAGAAAATCAAGAGGGAAACGTAAGTTCACGAACAAAAATCTTCCATCGCTTTTGTCAAAGCTGTATGATCGTGGAAAACAATCCCCGCCTCCAGGGCCGGACGGTCCCGTTCTGGCAGCGCCGACAGAGGAACGCCGGTCTTTAAAAGCTCAGTTCCGCTCTCCAGCTCGCGGACCGTCAGAAGACCGTCCTCAGCGCGAAGGACCCAAGCCGCTCCGGCACACGCCGCCAACGAAAACGACAAAATAACAGCAAATGACCAACGGAATAACCGATTTCTCACAACCATCACCTCGACTCCAGTTTGCCCAGATATTCGTCATAAATTCGTAACACATGTATTGACAAGTATGGTATAATACATCAATAGATTGAAACGTATGATTAAGGTGGGGGTGGGCCTGTGGAGGAAAAAAGGAGTTGGCTGTCGGTTGTGGGCAGTGTTTTTGCCGTGTTGGGCAAAATCGTGGGCACCATACTGCTAATCCTTATGATTACAGGACTAATTGTGCTTTGCCGCTTTGCCAAGTATGTCAAGGAGGACCTTGCGGGGGAGACCTTGCTTGACCTAGAAAACTTTACGCTGGACCAAACCAGCGTGGTCTACTATACCGACCCGGACACCGGCCGGGACGTGGAGCTGCTCCGCCTCTATGGCGCGGAGAACCGCACGGTGGTCTCCTATGACAAGCTGCCAAAAGACTTGATTAACGCCTGCATTGCCATTGAAGACAAGCGCTTTTACGACCACCATGGTGTGGACTGGCTGCGTACCGTGAAGGCCAGCCTCAACATGTTCCTGGGCGGGGAAGACCAGTTTGGTGCGTCCACCCTAACGCAGCAGCTCATCAAAAACCTGACCGGGCACAACGAAGTTACGGTGCGCCGCAAGCTGGCCGAGATTTTTACCGCCCTGGAGTTTGAGAAAAACCACACCAAAAATGAGATTTTAACCTGGTATCTCAATACAATTTACCTGGGCGAGGGCTGTTACGGCGTACAGAGCGCCGCGCGCGTGTACTTTGGTAAGGATGTGACCGACCTCACCACCGCCGAATGCGCCAGCCTGATCGGCATTACGAAAAACCCCTCGGTGTATGACCCCTATATCAATCGGGAAAAGAACATCGAGCGGCAGCGGGACATTCTCTGGACCATGTACGAGCAGGGGTTCCTAACCAGCGAGGCCGCCTACGAAAGGGCCAAACAGCAGGAACTGGTTTTTGTCAATACCAGCGGACAGGACGAGGAGGAGGAATTTTACTACTCTTACTTTGTAGACCAGGTGATTCGGGATGTGACCAACGCCCTGGTGGAGCAGGGCTATACCCGGCAGTTGGCCGAGCAGATGGTTCGCTCCGGCGGCCTCGCCATTTACTCCACCTACGATCCCGACGTCCAGGCCAAGGTGGACGCGGTCTACCAGAACCTGGATAATATCCCCAAAACCAAGAGCTCCCAACAGCTTCAATCGGGCATCGCGGTCATTGACAACCGCAGCGGCGACCTTGTAGCGGTGGCCGGCGGCGTCGGGGAGAAAACCGGCAGTCTGACCTTTAACCGCGCGACCCAGGCGATGCTCCAGCCGGGTTCAACCATCAAGCCGTTGAGCGTTTTTGCACCCGCGCTGGAACTGGGCATTATCACACCCGCCACGGTCTATGATGACACGCCGTATTCCTTTGACGATTCCGGTCCCTGGCCGAAGAACTTAGACCGGACGTATCGCGGCTTGATTTCGGTGGACGACGCGGTGCAGCATTCCATTAATACCGTGGCCGTCAAGGTGCTCAACGATTTGACGCCCGAGACCGGCTATCGCTTCGCCAAGGAAAAGATGGGCCTTGGCACGCTGGTAGACCGGGAAATTGTCAACGGAGAGGCCTATACCGATGTTGCCCTGTACCGTCTGGCGCTGGGCGGTCTGGTTCACGGCGTCACAGTAAAAGACCTTGCCGCCGGTTATGCCGCTCTGGCCAATCAGGGCGTCTACCGTGAACCCAGAACCTATACCAGGGTTGTCCGCGTTACCAATAGCAACAGGGAAGAGCTGCTCCTGGACAACACCCAGAGTTCGGTAAACGCGATGGGGACAAAGGCGGCCTGGTATATGACCTATATGCTTGAGAACACCGTTCAATCGGGCACCGGCGTAAAGGCACAACTGGAAAATATGGCGGTGGCGGGTAAAACCGGTACCACTAGCAGCGACAAGGACCGCTGGTTCTGCGGCTATACGCCTTTCTACACTGCCGCCGTCTGGTGCGGCTATGACCTGCCCGAGGAGGTCATTCTGACCGAGAGCGGCGTCAATCCGGCCATCACCCTCTGGCAGCAGGTCATGGCGGGCGTCCACGAGGGGATGACCTACCAGGACTTCAGCAAGCCGGGCGATGTTGTAAAGTGCAACTACTGCCGCGACAGTGGTTTGCTTGCCACCGAGGCATGCAAAGCCGACCCGCGGGGCGACCGGACAGTCCAGGGCTATCTGGCCCTGGAGGACGCGCCCCAAACCTACTGCGCCACCCACAAGGCGGTGGAGATTTGCGACGCTTCCAATCAGATTGCCAACCAATATTGCAGCCATGCCATAGGAAACAAGACACACCGGGCGAGCCTTTTGGACATCGACCGTATCTTCCCACAGGCGGGGCTGGTGGTGCAGGACCAGGAGTATGTGATTGAAAGTGCGGGACGCCTGCCCAGCGGCTATTACAACGCGGTCAGTCCGAACGGCGACCGGCGGGGCGAGATATGTGTCATCCATAGTGAGCGGGATATGGAGCCGTTGGAGCCAGAGGAACCGGAAGAGCCGGTACAGTCGCCGGAGAACGATATCCCGGAGAATCCGGAACAAACCGGCGAGCCAGTGGAACCAGAGCAACCGGCGGAACCCGAGGCACCGGTTGAACAGCCGGTGCCAGACACACCGCCGGTCCAACCGGAGGGCTCCGACGAGAATCAGCCCCCAGTTTTGCCGCCCAACCCCTTTGAGCAGACCATAACGGAGCCGGAAAACAGCGAACCGGCTCCAACCGGATAAGGAGAGCCGCCTATGTGGATAGCTGACAATTGGAAGGACTACGAGGCGCTTGACGTTTCGGGCGGGGAAAAGCTGGAACGATGGGGGAAGTATATTCTGGCGCGCCCCGACCCGCAGGCGATTTGGTTTACGCCCCGTGAGGACCCACGCTGGAAGAAATGCGATGCGCGGTATGTCCGCAGCCCATCCGGAGGCGGGCACTGGACACAGAATCAGCTTCCCGCGCGCTGGCAGGTCCGTTATGGCAGCCTGACCTTCCAAGTCAAGCCCATGAACTTCAAGCACACTGGCGTCTTTCCGGAGCAGGCGGCCAACTGGGACTTTGTCCAACGGCAAATTGCCGGGGCAGGGCGGAGGCTCAGCGTATTGAACCTGTTTGCCTATACTGGCGGCGCAACGCTGGCCGCCGCCGCCGCCGGAGCGGAGGTCTGCCATGTGGACGCGGCCAAGGGTATGGTCTCTTGGGCGCGGGAAAACGCGAAGGCCTCCGGGCTGGAGGACGCGCCCATCCGTTGGATTGTGGATGACTGCGCCAAATTTATCCAGCGGGAGCTGCGCCGCGGCCGGCGCTACGATGCGGTCATTATGGACCCGCCCTCCTATGGCCGGGGGCCGTCAGGGGAGGTCTGGAAGCTGGAAAAGGACCTCTATGCCTTTTTGGAGCTGGTGGCGGGGGTCCTCTCCGAGAGGCCATCCTTTTTGATTCTCAACTCCTATACCACAGGGCTGGCCCCGTCGGTATTGACCTATATGCTGGAGACTTTGCTTTCCAAGAGATTTGGCGGACAGGCTGTGTCGGATGAGTTGGGCCTTCCAGTCACCCAAAGCGGTCTGGTACTGCCCTGCGGCGCGACAGGCCGCTGGACGGCTGAATAGATAGACGGTGGTTTAAACATGGAACACGCAATCGAGGCAAAAGGCCTTTCTTATCTCTACCCGGCCCAGGAAGAGGGAGGAAAAGGCGTCCAAGTCTTTGAAAATCTGGATTTAACCGTTGCGCAGGGGAGCTTTGTTGTGATTCTGGGTCACAACGGCTGCGGCAAATCCACCCTCGCCAAGCATTTTAACGCCATTCTCCTGCCCTCGGGCGGCAAGGTCTACGTCTATGGAAAGGACACTGCCGACGAGCAACAGTTAATCCCCATCCGCCGGGAGGTTGGCATGGTCTTCCAAAACCCAGACAATCAGATTGTCGCCAACGTGGTCGAGGAAGACGTGGCTTTTGCGCCGGAGAATTTGGGTGTGGAGCCAAAGGAGATTCGGCGGCGGGTGGACGAGGCCCTCAAGCTGGTGGGGATGTACAAGTATCGGACCCACGCGCCCCATCTTCTGTCGGGTGGGCAGAAGCAGCGGGTTGCCATCGCCGGTGTCATTGCGATGGACCCCCAGTGTATCGTATTAGACGAGCCCACCGCCATGTTGGACCCCCGGGGCAGGCGAGAGGTGCTGGAGACCATCCGGCGCATCAACCGTGACCGACGCGCCACGGTGGTGCTGATTACCCACCATATGCGGGAGGCCATCGACGCCGACCGTGTGGTGGTTATGTCCGAGGGCGCGGTGGTGGCCGACGGGACCCCGAAAGCGGTTTTCCCCCAGGTGGAATTGCTCCGCGCAGTTGGTCTGGACGTGCCGGAGACCACGGGACTGCTGCACGGGCTGAGACAGGCCGGGCTGGACGTGCCGCTGGACGCGCTCCACATCAAGGACTGTGCGCAGGCAATTTATCGCGCTATCAAATCTTCCTGAAGGAGAACAGACAATTGGCGCCTATTATAGAAACAAAGGGACTGACCCATGTCTACGGCGAGGGAACGCCCTTTCGCAGTGTGGCCCTGGACGAGGTAAACTTTTCCGCGGAGCGCGGCGAGTTTATCGGCATCATCGGCCACACCGGTTCCGGCAAATCCACCCTGATTCAGCATCTAAACGGGCTGCTGCGCCCAACCTCGGGGCAGGTGCTCTTCGATGGCGAGGACGTCTGGAAGGACAAAGCGTTTACGCGTCAGCTTCGTTTCAAGGTGGGGCTGGTGTTTCAGTATCCGGAGTACCAGCTTTTTGAGGAGACCGTGTATAAGGACATGGCCTTCGGACCGCAGAATATGGGCTTGGATGAGGCGGAGGTCCGCCGGCGGGTGCTGCGTGCCGCCGGCTTTGTCGGGCTAGACGAGTCCACGTTGGAAAAATCTCCCTTTGATCTCTCCGGCGGACAGAAGCGCCGGGCGGCCATCGCCGGTGTGATCGCCATGGAGCCCGACGTGCTGATTTTGGATGAGCCCACCGCCGGCCTAGACCCCAGAGGCCGGGAGAGCATTCTGGGGAATATCCGCGACTACCAAAAGGCGCAGAACGCCACGATTTTGATGGTCAGCCATTCGATGGAGGAAGTGGCTGCCAACGCGGACCGGCTGTTGGTGATGAACAATGGCCGGGCGGCCATGACGGGCACGCCGAGGGAGATTTTTGCCCATGCGAACGAGCTGACCCGTATGGGGCTGGACGTCCCAGGTGTCACGGCTATTTTGACCCGTCTCCGGGAATTGGGACTGAACGTGGATGCCACGGCCTTTGAGACCGGCGAGGCGGTAAAGGCATTGATGGCGCTGCGGAAAGGAGGAACGTCATGCTGAAGGACGTCACCCTGGGCCAATACTTCCCGGGCAATACCGTGGTCCACCGCCTTGACCCGCGCACCAAGCTCATTCTGGTTGTCGTCTATATTGCGGCCTTGTTTGTTGCCGAGGGGTTGGCCGGCTACCTGCTGGTTTTTATTTTCCTGACGGCGGCCTATGCCGCGGCCAGAATCAAGCCCGCTGTTGCCCTAAAAGGGCTCAAGCCGCTGCTGCTCATCATCTGCCTGACTGGAATATTAAACCTGTTTTTCACGCCCGGCGAACCGCTGGCGCAGTTTTGGGGCATCACCATCACAAAGGAAGGGGTGGTCAGCGCGCTCTTCATGGTCTGGCGAATTATGATGCTGGTGACAGGCACCTTCCTGCTGACCTATACCACCTCGCCCATCGCGCTGACCGACGGGATGGAGCGCGTGTTGGGGCCGCTGCGCCACCTCAAGGTACCGGTCCATGAACTATCCATGATGATGTGTATCGCCCTGCGTTTTATTCCGACTCTCATCGAGGAGACCGACAAAATTATTTCAGCGCAGAAGGCCAGGGGCGCAGACTTCGAGTCAGGCAACATTCTCCGCCGGGTGAAGGCGTTGATTCCGGTTCTGGTACCGCTGTTTGTCAGCGCGTTTCGCCGGGCCGACGAGCTTGCCGTGGCGATGGAGTGCCGCTGCTACCAGGGCGGCAAGGGCCGGACTCGGATGCGCCAGCTCAAGTATGTGCGGCGGGATATTCTGGCGTTGGTTCTGGGCTTGACGCTCCTTGCGGCGGTGATTGTACTGCGGGTGTTGGGCTTTTGATGTAATTCATTTCTGCGGGAGGTGGATTCCTTGCGCAATATCGCCCTTTTCCTGATGTATCTGGGTACGGCCTATCACGGCTGGCAGGTACAGAAGCGGGATGTAACGGTAGCGGAGACGCTGGAGAACGCTGCGGCGCGTGTGGTAGGTCATCCGGTGAAAATGACCGGCTGTGGCCGTACCGACGCCGGCGTCCACGCTAAGACCTACGTCGCCAATTTCTACACCGCCTCGTCCATTCCCACAGACCGCCTGCCCTATGCCCTCAACACGCATTTACCCGAGGACATAGTGGTGACAAGCGCACGCGAGGTCCACGAGGGATTCAACGCCATTGGTTCCTGCGTCCGCAAGGAGTATACCTATCTCATCTATAACTCCCGGATTCGCGACCCGTTTTATGTAAATCGGGCGTGGTTTTACCCCAAGCATTTGGATGAGGCCGTTATGCAGGAGGCCGCGTCGCAGTTTGTGGGGACCCACGACTTTGCGGCGGTACGGAGCGTCGGCACTGTGACCAGGACTACCGTCCGGACCGTATACTATTATCAGGTAGAGCGGGATGGACCGCTGATCTCCCTGCGGGTCTGCGCCAACGGCTTTCTCTACAACATGGCCCGGGCCATGGCCGGGACGGTGGTTTACTGTGCTGAGGGCAAAATCGCCCCGTCGGAGATTGGAACCCTTTTGGAGCGCGGCGACCGAACTGCGGCGGGTCCGACGGTCCCGCCGGGCGGACTCTATCTCTCGCACCTCTGGTATGACGACGGGGAGGCGGTCTTCGATGCCTAAAGGACAGGCGAAGATTACAGAGCTCTATCCCAGCCGGATGAAACGCCTCCGACTCAAAAAGCTTCTGGTTCCCTTTGTGGTCCTGCTTGTATTGATGATGACCGGCCTCTCGCTCTACATGTTCCGCGAGGACTTGGACCTGGACCGTGTACGGCGTTATTTCCGCTACCTGGGGTCGAGGGACTCCGATTCCTATGGCGTCTATGTCTTTGACGCCCATAGCGCGAACGCTTACGCCGCTGTGGGGGACGGACTGGCGATGGCTTCGGTGGCCGGTTTGGATCTCTACGGCCCATCCGGCGAGGAGGTGGCCAGTGTGTCCGCCTCGGTCCGTGTGCCCGCCGTTTCGGCAGGGGAAGATTTAGCTTTGCTCTGGGATGTCGGAGGGACAACCTTGGCGGCGGCCCGCCCGGACCGTGGACAGGTGCTGGACCTCAGTTTGGACCGTCCCCTGTTGGACGCCGATGTTTCGCAAAGCGGCGAAATCTGCTACGCCTCTGCGGCGGATGGCTACCGAACGGTAATTACCGTGTTGGATGCAGACCAACAGGAACGGTACCGCTGGCTATCGTCGAGCCGCTACATGCCATTGTGCGCCATCGCGGAGGGCGGGGCCCTGTTGGCGGCGGTGTCTGTGGGGGGACTGGAGGGCACTTTTGAAAGCCGCCTTCAGCTTTTCCATACCGACAGCGAGCAGGCCGGCGTGGATATCTCCTTGGGCGGACAATGGATTTATGACCTGGATTTTTTGGACCGAGACGTGGTCTGTGCGGTAGGTGAGTCCAGCGTACAATTTTTCGATACTACGGGGGCCAAACTGGGAGAATATGCCTATGCGGGAGAGCATCTAAAAGATTATTGTCTCCAAGGCGACGGCCACGCGATACTCTGCCTCAGCCCTTTTCAGTCCGGCAGCCGGTGCGAGTTGGTTTCTGTACTGCCTGACGGGACGGCGTCGGCCCGAACGACGCTGGATGACGGCATTCAGTCTCTCTCTGCAGCGGGGAGCTATGTGGCGGCGCTCAGCGCCGGCTGCCTGCGGGTATTTAAAGGGGAGCTGACTCCCTACTATGAGACGGCCGAGGTTGCAGGAGAAACCCACTGTCAGGTCCGGCGCGACGGCACAACCTTGCTGATTGGGGGTTCCTCCGCGCGGCTATATTTACCTTGAAAGACGGCGGCCTATAAATTGTGATTGCTTTTTCCCGCAAAGATGGTTATTATGTTATGAGAGAACCGTGACTAAGGAGATATATGTGATGCAGTCAACCTTGTGTTCCCATTGTAAGAAGAATCTTGCCGTGATCTTTATCACGAAAATTGAAAATGGAGAGACGATTAACGAAGGTCTTTGCCTCAAGTGCGCCAAGCAGCTTGGAATCAAACCGATTGACGATATGATGAAGCGCATGGGCGTCACAGAAGAGGACCTGGAGACCATGACCGAAGAGATGATGGGACTCCTGGACAGTGCGGAGAGTGAGCGTTCCACATCCGAGGAGGACAGCGAGGAAGAGGAAGAGATGAGCCGGACGGCGACCTTCCCCTTCCTGAGCAAGCTGTTCGGCGGCGGGGACAGCCAACTTCCGCAGCCGGCCGAGCCGCCCAAAGGCCCGGAGAAGACCGAAAAGCAGGAGAAACCGGAACGGGCTGAAAAACGCCGGGACAAGAAAAAGAAGTTTCTGGACACCTACTGTCTGAACCTGACCCAGAAGGCCCGGGATAAGGGGTTGGACCAGATTGTTGGCCGTGAGATGGAGACCGAGCGGGTGGTGCAAATCCTCAACCGCCGGCAGAAGAACAATCCCTGTCTGATCGGCGAACCCGGCGTCGGCAAGACCGCTATCGCGGAGGGGCTGGCCCAGATGATTGTCCGGGGCGACGTGCCCTACAAGCTCCGGGATAAGGAGGTCTATCTGCTGGACCTGACGGCCCTGGTGGCCGGGACCCAGTTCCGCGGCCAGTTTGAGAGCCGCATGAAGAGCTTGATTGAGGAGATCAAAAAGCTGGGGAATATCATCCTGGTCATCGACGAGGTCCACAACCTGGTGGGCGCAGGCGATGCCGAGGGATCGATGAACGCCGCCAATATTCTCAAACCCGCCCTGAGCCGGGGCGAAATCCAGGTGATCGGTGCGACCACCTTCAACGAGTACCGCAAATATATCGAAAAGGATTCGGCCTTGGAGCGCCGCTTCCAGCCGGTGACGGTGGTGGAGCCCACCATCGAAGAGGCGGTGGAGATCATCAAGGGCATCGCCCATTACTATGAGCAGTTCCATGGCGTGACCGTTCCATTGGAGATCGCGCGGCAGACCGTTATCCTCTCGGAGAGATATATTACCGACCGCTTCCTGCCCGACAAGGCCATCGACTTGCTGGACGAGGCATGCTCGGACCTCAACCTCCGCAGCGCGTCTATCAGCCGCATGGCCGAGTTGAAAAAAGAGCGGGACGATTTAAATCTGGAAATTGACATGCTCAGCGAGCAGACCGCGCCGGAGGATTATGAGCGCCTCGCCAACCTCCGCAGCCAGTGCCTTCAGGTGGAGCAGGAGATCGAGGAATTGACCGCCCAGCCCAAGCCGGTGCTGACCATGGAGAACTTGGCGCGGATTATTGAGCTCTGGACCAAGATTCCGGCCAGTAAGATTCAGGCCCAGGAGTTTGAGCAGCTTCGCAGCCTGGAGGACCGGCTGAAAAAGCGCATCATCGGACAGGATGAAGCCGTCTCCGCCGTGGGCGCGGCCATCCGGAGAAACCGCGTCGGTATCGCGGTGAAGAAGCGTCCTGTATCCTTCATTTTTGTCGGCGCGACAGGCGTTGGCAAGACCGAACTGGTCCGCTGCCTGGCCGATGAGCTCTTCGACTCGGTGGAATCGCTGATTCGGTTGGATATGTCTGAGTATATGGAAAAGCATTCTGTCTCCAAGCTGATCGGCTCGCCTCCCGGTTATATTGGCTACGATGAAGCGGGGCAGCTGACTGAGAAAATCCGCCGGAAGCCCTATTCCGTCGTGCTGTTCGACGAATTGGAGAAGGCCCACCCGGACGTGCTCAACATCATGCTTCAAATTCTCGACGACGGCAGAATTACCGATGCCCAGGGCCGGGTAGTGAATTTTGAGAACACCATCATCGTCATGACCTCCAACGCCGGTTCCGACCAAAAGGGCGGCTCGGTTGGTTTTGACCGCTCGGTCAGCGAGCAGAGCCGGGAGAAGTCGATGAAGGCCCTGCGGGAGTTCCTGCGTCCCGAGTTTCTCAACCGCGTGGATGAGATCGTCAGCTTCAATAAGCTGAAAGAGGAAGACTTCCGCAAGATCGCGGCCATCATGCTGGAAGACCTGAAAAAGGCTTTGACCGAGCGTGGTATTGCGTTGAACTGGGATGAAGACGTGATGAATCTGCTGACCAAGAAATCCTATTCGGTGACCTATGGCGCGCGTAACCTCCGCCGCACGATTCAAAAGGAGATTGAAGATAAGGTAGCCGAGCGTATCATTGACAGCTTCAACGCGCCGATTTCGAGCATCAGCTTGACTTCGGACGGTGAAAACATTGTACTAAATGTTGAGTAAAAAACCCGCCACCAAACGGCACTCCGTTTGGTGGCGGGTCTATTTTATATTGAAAACACTGCGAAAGAATCGAGCCAACCCGGACGGTTGATTAACAGGTTGCGCCGCCGACGAGATGCTTTTCCGCTCCGAGGATTTCCGCCTTGCGTTTGAGCAGGCTGTCGCCCAAAAGCTGTGCCTCGACGTTCTCAAAGCCCAACCGGTCGATGGTCTCGGCGAGCCGTTCACCGGTATTTCCCTGGTCGCGGAACAACAGAATGGTTTTTTCCAGCACTTCGATTACCTCGGCTTCGGAGGTAAAAATCTGATGTAGAGTACGGCCCTGCGCGACATTTTTGCCCCAGCGGCCCCCGATGTAGACCTTGTAGCCATAAGTACCCTGTTCCAGCGCGTGGAAAGCGCACTTGCCGACGCAACGCCCGCAGTGATTGCACACCGCTGGATCAATGACTAGCTTACCATCCGAAACCTTCGCCGCGCCGATGGGGCATCCCAATTCCACCGCGCACTTTTTGCAGCCCTTACAGGTCTCAACATCGAGCACCGGGACGCGTTGTCCAATGACGCCAAAATCGTTGAGATCAGGCTTGACGCAGTTGTTGGGACAGCCGCCCACCGCAATTTTAAACTTGTGGGGCAGCTTGACGTCGCGGTAGCCCTGGTAGAACAAATCATGCAGCTTCCGGGAGAGATCGTAGGTGTCGCAGAGGCCGTATTGACAGGTGGTGCCCTTGCAGCTCACCACTGGGCGGACCTTGCTCCCGGTGCCGCCGGTTTCCAGACCGGCTCCGGCGAGATAGGCGCGGAAGGACTCGATGTTCTCATAGGGAATACCCTGGACCTCGACGGTCATACGGGTGGTCATGGCAATCTCACCGGTCCCAAACTTCTGCGCGGCCTCGGCAATGCGCTGCATTTCCAGCGCGGTAATTTTGCCGTTTCGGGTGATGACCCGTCCGTTGAACCGCCGGGTTCCCCGCTGCTGGAGGAAGCCGAGCCCCTTGACCCGCTTGATCTCATCGGCGCTCAACGGCTCTTCCGGCTGTACCCCGGCGGCGCGGAGCGCGTCCTCCAATACATCGGAGGCCAGCAGAACGGTGGAGAGGCAGCGGTCCTTTTCTTTAAAATTGTTGGGCTTAATCTCAGCGCAGAGAATGCTGCCAAGCCGTGTTTCGAAGTCCTTCTTGAGGGCCGCGCAGGCATCTTTGAAACCGGCGGCGGTATGGGCTTTGTCACCAACCATGACCCGGCCCAGAATGGCGACGGCGCCGGCCAGAGCGCCGCAGAGGCTTCCGCAGCCGAGTCCACCGCCGAAGCCCGCAATCAGCTTGGCGTCTTCCTCCCGCAGGCCAAGTCCCAGCGCCTCATTTGCCGCCAGGAAGACCGACTCGGCACAGTTGCGATTCTGCTCCCCGTAATACTTTTTGGCATAGTCCCGAATCATTTCCAGCACTCCTTATTTTCATGATTTCTAATTATACTCGTTTTTTTATGTTATTTCAATGGAAAAAACCTCGAGGTACGAAAAATAACCTACAGGAGAAAAATGCTCCGTAAAAGTAAGGCACGCTTTCAAGTTTTGTTCTTGAAAGCGTGCTGGCGCTGGCAGTATTTCAGGCAAACGAGAAACAGGTGACAACCACCTGACACACCTCTCCGATCGATTCCTCTCAATTCCAAGGGAAACGGTCCCCCTCCCGGCAATCCGGGAGGGGGATTCTTTGAAAGCAAAATTGACTTTCGCGGCGTCGAGGGGAGGAGATCAAAAGAATTTAAACCATTTTTTCCTGTTTGACCTTGTGGTCAATGACATGACGCGAAGCAAGCTCCTTCTGTACGTCCTCCAAACCAATCCCCGTCTGGACCATCAGTACCATAACATGATAGCAAAGGTCGGCAATTTCATAGATAGTCTCGGCCTTATCCTCGGCCTTTCCCGCGATGATGACCTCGGTACACTCTTCGCCCACCTTTTTCAGAATCTTGTCCAGACCCTTCTGGAAAAGGTAGGTTGTGTACGAGCCCTCGGGGAGGTCCTTCTTTCGCCCTTGCAGCAATTCATAGAGCCCTTCCAGCGTGAAGTCGGAAGTCTCGGGATTGACATAAAGCAAGTCGCTGAAACAGGAATCGGTTCCCAGATGGCAGGCTGGCCCCTCTTTGTTTACCACAACGGTCAGCGCGTCCCGGTCGCAGTCGGCGGTGATGGAGACAATGTGCTGCACATTGCCCGAAGTCTCGCCTTTGCGCCATAGCTCCTGACGGGAGCGGCTCCAGAAACAGGTCCGGCCCTCCTTCATGGAGATTTCCAAGCTTTCCCGGTTCATATAGGCCAGCGTCAACACCTTACGGCTGACAGCGTCCACGACGATGGCGGGAATCAGTCCCTTTTCGTCAAATTTCAGCGAATCAATTGTTAACATAAAATCACCACAAATTCATTTCAAATGCATTACTGCCGCATGGGGATATCGCACATGGCAATCATTTCCTTGAGTCTGGGGATGGCGACCTGTCCGAAATGGAAGATTGAGGCGGCCAGACCCGCGTCCACCTTGGGCAGCGTCTCAAAGAGGGTGATAAAGTCCAGCGCGCAGCCCGCGCCTCCTGAGGCGATGACCGGTACGTTCACCACCTCACACACCGCCGACAGCATGGGGATGTCGAAGCCCTGCTTCACACCGTCCGTGTCGATGGAGTTGAGAACAATTTCCCCCGCCCCGTGCTCCACGCCAAAGCGCACCCAGTCCAGCAGATCGCGCCCGGTGGCCTCGCGTCCGCCCTTGGCGAAGACCTCAAAGCGTCCATCCACCCGTTTGGCATCCACCGAGAGGACGACGCATTGGTTGCCGTATTTTTTGGCGGCGGCCTCAATCAGCGAGGGATCGCGCAGCGCGCCCGAGTTGACGCTGACCTTGTCCGCGCCGCACTGCAAGACCCGCTCGAAGTCGTCCACCGAGTTGATGCCGCCGCCTACGGTCAGCGGGATAAAGATGGTGGAGGCAACCTGGGTTAGAATGTCGGTAAACAGCGCGCGCCCCTCTGCGGAGGCGGTGATGTCGTAGAAGACCAGCTCATCCGCGTTGTGGTCGTAGTAGTAAGAGGCCAGCTCCACCGGCGAGTCCACGTCCCGCAATCCAAGAAAATTGGTTCCCTTGACCACCCGTCCGTCCTTGACGTCCAGGCATGGAATGATGCGTTTTGTAATCACTGCGGTCCCCCTTCTCTCACGGCCTCGGCCAAATCAACGGCTCCGGCATAGTAGGCTTTCCCAATGATGGCGCCATAGAGGCCGCGATTCCGGAGCCGGACGATATCATCCAGACAGGAAACGCCGCCGGAGGCCGTAATCCGGCAGGAAACGGCGGTCTTCAAAGCGTCGAGCATTGAAAAGGACGGGCCGGAGAGCAGGCCGTCGGTGTCGATATCGGTGAAAATCAGATGGGAAACCCCGAGCGCCTCCATCGAGCGGGCAAACTCCAGGTAATCCAACCCGGAATCGGTTTCCCAGCCGGCGGTACGGACCTTGCCGTCCTTGGCGTCCACGCCGACGGCAATACGCGCTCCGCCCCAACGTAAGACGGCCTCTCTGACCAAGTCCGGGTCGCTGACCGCTGCGGAACCAATGACCGCCCGGTGTACGCCCAGCGCGAAAACGGCCTCAATATCTTCCATGGAACGGATGCCGCCGCCCAGCTCGACGGCCAGTCCGCATTGAGCGGTCCGCCGGACAATTTCGCTGTTTTTCCGTTTGCCGTCCCGCGCGCCGTCCAGGTCCACCATATGGAGATGACGGGCGCCGGAGGCGTAAAACGCCTCCGCGACGGCTACCGGATCGCTGGCGACCTGATGCACAGTGGAGAAATCGCCTTTTTTCAGCCGGACCACCTGTCCGTCTTTCAGGTCAATGGCGGGAAAGATCAGCATGACGGTCCCTCCAGTTCACAAAAGGCTTTCAAAATTTGCAGGCCAATCGGGCCGCTTTTCTCCGGATGGAATTGACAGCCGAAGACGTTTTCACGGCCCACGGCGGCGGTCAGCTCCGCGCCGTATTCCGTGGTGGCAATGACGTCGGGGCAGCGGTCGGCGTAATAGCTGTGCACAAAGTACACGTGCCCTCCGCCCTCCCAGAAGCCCCGGAAAATGGGGGAGCGCGGCTTACCGGCGGGGAAGTGGAGGATGTTCCACCCGATGTGGGGAATTTTGTACCCCTCCGGCACTACCGGCTCCATGGAAACCACATCGCCGGCAATCAGGCCCAAACCCTTATGCTCGCCATACTCAAAGCTGCGCTCCAGCAGAAGCTGCATCCCGAGACAGATGCCGAGTAGCGGCTTCCCAGCGTCTGCGTGGCGGAGGACGGCCTTGTCCAAGCCGGTGTCCGAGAGCTTTTTCGCGGCGTCGCCGAATGCGCCGACGCCGGGGAGAATCAAATGACCGGCCCGCGCTAGAACGTCTGGCTCGCCGCTGACCACCGCCTCGTATCCCAAATAGCGCAGAGAGGATTGCAGGGAAAAAAGGTTTCCCACACCGTAATCAACGATTGCAAGCATTACAAAACCCCCTTGGTGGATGGGATTTCACAGGCGGCCTCCGGGTCAATGGAGACCGCCTGCCGCAAAACGCGGCCCAGGGCCTTGAAGACCCCTTCCACAATGTGATGGCTGTTGGAACCGGATAACTGCCGGACATGCAGCGTGATCCCCGCCTCGCGGACAAAGGCCAACAGAAATTCCTCGCACAGCTCGGTGTCAAAGGTCCCGATCTTTTCCGTCGGGATGTGCAGCTCGGCGCACAGCGTCGAGCGTCCTGAAAGATCGGCGGCGCAGAGAATCAGCGCCTCGTCCATGGGGAGCAAAATATCGCCATAGCGCCGGATGCCCCGCCGCTCTCCCAAAGCCTGCCGGAGGGCCTGTCCCAGGCAGATGCCGATGTCCTCTACGCTGTGGTGGTCGTCCACCTCGGTGTCTCCGTCGCAGCGGACCGAGAGATCGAAGCGGCCGTGACGGGCAAACAAGGCCAGCATATGGTTGAGGAAGCCGACGCCGGTGTCCAGTTCGTTCTTTCCGGAGCCGTCCAGATTCAAGGCGAGACGGATGCTGGTCTCGCCGGTTTTACGGATGATTTCACTGGTACGCATGGAAAAGCCTCCTTTCAGGGGAGTAACGCCCGGACCGCCTCCAACAGGGCGTCCATCTGCGCATCGGTGCCGATGGTAATGCGGACGTAGTTTTCAATCCTTGGGTCGGAGAAGTGGCGCACCAGAATGCCCCGCTCCTTGAGCTTTTGATATAACACGCCGCCGGCAATGCGCGGAGAAGAGGCCAGCACAAAGTTGGACCGCGAATCGGTGCAGGTGAAGCCCAGCTGCAACAACGCCTGCCGGACCCGGTGGCGGGTGGCTTGAATGCGCTGGCTGGCTTTGTCGTAGTAATCCTGATCTTCCAGCGCCGCGATTCCGGCCAGTTGGGTCAGCCGGTTGAGGTTGTAAGGATTGGTGGAGTATTGCAGCTTTTTCAGATCGGCAATCAATTCCGCCGGTCCAATGGCGAAGCCCAGCCGCGCACCGGCCAGCGAACGGGACTTGGAGAAGGTCATGGCGACAATCAAATTGTCATACCGCTTTGTCAGCTCCACCGCCGACTCGCCGCCGAAGTCCACGTAGGCCTCGTCCACCACCACCACATGCGCCGGATTGGAGCGGACAATGCCCTCGATTGCGGAGAGGGACAGGGCCAGCCCAGTCTGCGCGTTCGGGTTTGCCAGCACGACGGCCCTTCCCGCGTTGTGATAGGCGAGGGGATCAATGGAGAAGTCCGGGTTCATGGGAAGCTTTTCAAAGGGGACGCCGTGGAGATTGGCGAAGACCTCATAGAAGCCGTAAGAGATTTCCGGGAAGACCGCGCCGTCCTGACAGAAACCCCAGAAGCAAAAATTCAGAATATCATCGGACCCGTTGGAAACAAAAACATTGTCTGCTCCCACGCCGTAATGGGCGGCGAGAGCTTCCACCAGCCGTTTTGATTCGGGGTCGGAGTAGAGGTTGAGCCGGGAGGTCTCCGTTTGGGAGATCGCTTTTATCACACCGGGTGAGGGAGGGAAGGGCGACTCGTTGGTGTTGAGCTTGATATAGGGCTGGTCCTGCGGCTGTTCGCCGGGGACATAGGCCTCCAGCGAGGCGAGGCGAGACGCGAGAAACCGGCTCATTTTGTTCCCTCCTCGAAACGGATTTCAGCGGAGCGCGCATGCGCCTCCAGTCCTTCTTTTCTGGCAAACGCCGCGATACTTGGCGCGACAGCCTTGAGCGCGGCGGGGGTGTAGTAGGTAAATGCGGACTTTTTGACAAAATCATCGACCGAAAGGGGACTGGAAAAGCGGGCGGTACCCATGGTGGGCAGGGTGTGATTGGGCCCGGCCAGGTAATCGCCCAGCGCCTCGGGGCAGGAGCGGCCCAGGAAGACCGAGCCGGCGTTTTTGACCTTGGGCAGCAGAGCAAAGGGGTCTTCAACGGCCAGCTCCAAATGCTCTGGGGCCAGCTCGTTGGAAACCTCGACGGCCTGCTCCAGAGACGGCGCGACAATAATTTTCCCGTTGTTCTCAATGGAGGCCCGGGCAATTTCCTCGCGCGGCAGCTTGGCGAGCTGGACTTCAATCTCTCCGGCGACGGCCTTAGCCAGCTCCATGCTGTCGGTGACCAGCACAGCCGACGCCAGCTTGTCATGCTCGGCCTGGGAGAGCAGATCGGCGGCCAAATGACGGGGGTTGCAGCCACCGTCGGCAACGATTAAAATTTCGCTCGGTCCCGCGATCATATCAATTGCAACCTGACCGAAGACCTGCCGCTTGGCCTCGGCGACATAGGCGTTGCCGGGGCCGACGATCTTGTCCACCCGGGGGACCGACTCCGTGCCGTAGGCGAGGGCGGCGACAGCCTGCGCGCCCCCAAGCAGAAAAATCCGGTCCACCCCCGCAACCCGGGCGGCGGCAAGGATGGCGGGATTGAGCTGTCCGCCGGTGGCCGGAGTGGTCATGACGATTTCCGGAACGCCGGCCAGCTTGGCGGGGATGCAGTTCATCAGAACGGAGGACGGATAGCTTGCCGTCCCGCCGGGAACATACAGCCCAACCCGCGCCAGAGGAAGGACGCGCTGTCCCAGGACAACCCCTTCCTTGTCGGCAATGACAAAGCTTTGTCGTATTTGCCGCCGGTGAAAGTCGCGGATATTGTCCGCCGCCTGTTCCAGAACCCGCATCAATTCGGGACCAACGCTTTCAACGGCGGCGTCCAGCTCACGCTGCGAGACCTCCAGGCTTTTCAGTTCGGCGCGGTCAAATTTCCTGCAATATTCCAAAAGCGCCTGGTCGCCCCGCGCCCGGACATCGGCAATGATTTCCCCAACCACAGCCGAAACGTCGGCGGCGGACTCCATCCGGGAAAAAATCTCCTCATTGGGAACGGCCCCAAAGGCCAGGATACGAATCATTTCTTTTCCTCCTGCCGCTGCGCCAAAAACTGGTCCAAATCGCGGCACAGCCTGTCGATTTCCGCATGCTTGAACTGATAACTCACCTGATTGGCAATCAACCGGGCGCTGACGGGGACGATGTCCTCCAGCGGAGCCAAATCATTTTCCCGCAAGGTGGTCCCGGTTTCAATGATATCCACGATCACGTCGGAGAGGCCCAAAATGGGAGCCAGCTCGATGGAACCGTTTAAGTGAATGATGTCGATCTCCCGGCTTTTTGCGCCGTAGTGGTCCCGGGCAATGCGTGGGAACTTGGTCGCGACCCGGAGGGTGCGGGACGGGTCGTCCCGAAAGTCCTTTGGCCCGGCAACCGCCATGCGGCAGACCCCCATACCGGTGTCCAAAAGTTCATATACCTTTGGGACATACTCCAGCAGAATATCCTTCCCCGCGACGCCGAGATCGGCTGCGCCGCGTTCCACGTAAATGGCCACGTCGGAGGGCTTGACCCAGAAATAACGGACCCCCGCTTCCGGGTTTTCAAAAACCAGCCGCCTGGTGGAGGCATGAATATCGGGACATGGATAACCGGCTTTCTCAAAGCACCCGAGCACGTTGCTGCCGAGACGGCCTTTGGGGAGGGCGATGTTAAGTAGATTCTTCAAAATGCTCCAGCCTCCCTTCCTTGAACTGGTAGAGTTGACGGTAATGCAGTCCTTTTGGACGGCTTTGCTCAACACGAACCGTGTGCCCCGAATCTCTGAGGCCGGACGCGGCTTTGTGCAACGCTGCGGGGTTGCATTCGTCCCCATAGAGCAGCAGCACGTCCACATCATAGTCGGGAGAGCGGTCGAAACGTTCCAGTAAATCCAGGTAGACCGCAAACCCAACAGCCCCGCCCCGCTTGCCCAGTTTGGCTACCAGACTGTCATAACGGCCGCCGGAGAGGATGGGCTCGGCGACGCCGTCCACAAATCCCTGGAAGATAAGGCCGTTATAATAGCGCATGTCGCCTCCGATGGAAAGGTCGAGCACAACATGCTCCGCCGCGCCGGCGGTTTCCAGCATCCGGTGCAGGCCCTCCAGCTCCGCCAATTCGGCTCTTTGGTTGGGACAAAGCTTTCCAAGGGCCGGGATGGTTTCGGGCAGCGGGCCGTGGAGCTTTGCCAACGCTTGCAGACGTTTGCAAGCGTCTTCAGAGAGTCCGGCCTCCCGGCAGACGGCGGCCAGCTCATGGGGATTTTTCTGCCCAATACAGCGCAGAATTCCACGTTTCGCCTGCTCGCTGCCAGTGAGCTCATCCAACGCGCCGGTGAGGACGCCCAAATGAGAGAGGTCGAGCAGATAGCGTCCGGCGACCGAGGCCAGACTTTGAACGGCCAGCAACGTTACCTCGCCCGTCGCAAACAAATCCAGGTCGCCAACGCACTCGAGACCGGCCTGCATAATCTCCCGGAAGCCGCCGTAGGCCCCGGAGGGACGGTAGACGGTCTCACTATAGCAGAGCTTCTGGAGGCCGGCGGTTTCCTTGGCGTTCTTGATGATGGAGAGGGTTACATCGGGTTTGAGGGCCATCAGCCGCCCGTCGGTGTCGGTGAAGGTGAGGATTTGCTCGCTCTGTAAAAAGCTTTTGTTGTGGGCGTACAGGTCGTACTCCTCAAACTTATTCATTTTATAGGGGCGGTATCCGAAGCTCTGGTAGAGGGCGCGCAGGCGGTAAATAGCCTGCTCCTCACGGCGCAGGACCTGTTTCAAGTCTCCCATATTGGTTATTCTCCTTTCACCAGAGCTTGCGGCATCCGGTTCCGCCCGTAGATCAGCCGGAGGCCGTCCAGGGTAAGCTGGCTGTCCACGATGTCGATCAGCGGTGTGTTTTCCGAGACCAGGCGGGAAAGGCCGCCTGTTGCAACCACGCGGACCACGCCGCAGTCCAGCTCCCGCTTGATCTGAGTAATCAAATATTCAATGTTGCCCACATAGCCCGCCACCACGCCGGCCTGGAGCTGTTCAATGGTATTGCCCGCCATTACCCGCTCGGGCATACAGAGCTCAACCCGGGGCAGCATGGCGGTTTGTTGAATCAGCGCGTCCATGCTCACCCGCAGGCCCGCGCCGATGGTGCCGCCCCGGTATAGGCCCTGGCTGTCTATCGCGTCCACGGTGGTGGCGGTGCCGAAGTCGATGACAATCAGCGGGGTCCCATATTTTTCAATGGCCGCGATGCAGGTGACCGAGCGGTCGGAACCCAACTTTTCACGGACGGTCAGCAGCTTCGGGTCGTAACGCAGCCCCGCGTCCACATCTACGTCTACCACAAGCGGCTCGCAGCCGAAGTACTTGATGATGGCGCTGGTCAGAGAATACATGATTTGGGGCACTACCGAGGCGATGATGACGCCGTCTACCGATTCGGGCGCGTGGCTGAACCGGCTGAAATATTCACAGGCCAGGATGCCGATTTCATCGGAGGTAATCCCCGGCGCGGTGCGGAGGCGAAAGCTTCCCAGAAGCTTTTCCCCCTCAAAGAGTCCAAAGACCATATTGGTATTGCCCACGTCGATGGCCAACAGCATTCGGAACCCCTCCTCAATTGGACAAATCCAGCAGGGAACACTGGGCGCTTCCATTCTGGAGCGAAACCAGGCCACAGCTGGGGAACCATTCGCCGCAGGAGCCGGGGTTGAGCAGCCACAGACCGTCCTTCTCCACACAGAGCTGTTGGTGCGTGTGTCCAAAGAGAACAATGTTTGCGCCGGCCTCCCGACCAGCCAGCTCGAGCTTTAAAAGTCCGTGCTTGACGTCGTAGAGGTGGCCGTGGGTCATAAAGATTTTGACCCCTTCAAAGTCCAGGAGTTTGGTCTGAATGACATTTGGCATGGGCCGATCGCAGTTGCCCGGAAGGGAGATTAACGGCAGGTCTGGAAAAACGGCGGTCAGCCACTTGGCGTCCCGTTCATAATCGCCGAGGTGGACAATGTAGTCTGGCTGTTGGCGTTCGACTGCGGAGCGCATGGTGCCGGTCACGCCGTGGGAGTCAGAAAGGACCAATAGTTTTGTCACAAAATCACATTCCTCTGCATAGGATAATAGCGGGGCTGTTTTATACCGTCAATAAGCCTGAATTCTGTGAAAGGGCTTGGACTGGAAAGCCCGAAGGAGGCGGACAATGGAAGAGTTTTCCTTGGATAAGCTGCTTGGCGACCCCGCCGAGCTGGCCGGATTGGTGGCTGCGGCGCGGGAAGCCGGGCCGGCGGACGACGCGCAGTCCGCGCTGCTCCAGGCGCTGCGCCCGCTGCTGGAGCCCGACCTTCAGGAGAAGGTGGACCGGGCGGCACGGGCGCTCCGCCTTGCGAGGATGGCGGGAGCTGTTCTGCGCGGCGAATCGGAAGAGAAGGAGGGGGAAGCCCATGTATAACCGCTACATCCCGTCGGCGGAAGGAGGGTATATCCGGCAGACGGTGGGACCCACGACGCCGGAGAGGCCGGTTCGCGCCTGTCCCCAACCCAGCCGGTCCGACCCGCTCCGGCTGTCGGCGCTGGGGCTGGAACCGGACGATCTGCTGATTCTGGCCCTTCTGTTCCTGCTGCTGCGGGAGGAGGACCCGAAGATCGCGGTTTTGGCGGCGGCGGCTTATCTGCTTCTGCATTAGCTTCCAATTTTGGTCCCGTCGGGAAGGCGGAAGACGTCCTGGAGCGCCCCCTCGTCGGGGACCTCCCAGAGACTTTGGCGGAGCTGATAGGTCAACTGATCTCCTTCGAGCGCGTTGGCGCGGCAGAGGAGGCTTGTGGAGGCGTCCACCCAATAGCGTTCCTCGGACGCGCCGCCGCGGGCCGAGACATAGAGGCAACTGGCCCCGTCCAGGGTTACAAAGCCCGCTTCGGCGATGGAATCAAGGGGCAGGGCGGCGACGGCCTCATAGGTGGGGATACCGGTCAGATCGTCGAAGGTGACGGACGGGTCGGGGGAGAGGGTGCGGACCTGGTTCTCGTCCGAATACCAAAGCCAGACGGCGGCGCCGTCGGTGAGAAGGCTGCGGTCACGGCCTTCGCCTGAGATGGTGGCAAAGGCCAGCTCGCCGCTGCGGTAGATTTCCACCGTTCTGGAAGAAGAGCCGCCATGCCAGAAGCGGGTGACCGTCAAAACCTGATGATAGCGCTCCGGCCGCTGCATGGCGGAGAGAATACGTTGAATGTTCTCCCGCTCTACCTCAATGAACAGGTCCCCCACCGGCGCGCCCTCCTGCTCAGGGGGGGCGGGCAGAGGACCGTCCGGGAGGATGATGGTGCTGCGCATTCCGCTGCGGATGGTGGACAGCACTGCGGCAAGCAGCAGTCCGGATACTAGGAGGACCGCCGCCGTGACGATACCAATCATGCGGAGACGACCCTTTTTCCTGCCCATGTGCTCACCCCCGATGGCTGCGGTCGTTGAAAACTAAGGTGAAAAATCCTCCGGCATGGTCTGAGAGAGGCCGAAGTGCCATTCAATGGCCTGCGCAATTCTCTGGCAGGCATGGCCGTCTCCATAGGGGTTGACGGCGTGCGCCATTTTGGCATAGGCGCGGGGATCGTCCAACAGCTCGCTGGACATGGCGACAATTTTACTGCGCTCCACGCCGGCCAGCCGCGCCGTACCGGCCGCCACCGCCTCGGGCCGTTCGGTCTCCCGGCGCAGTACCAGCACGGGCCTGCCCAAGGCGGGGGCCTCCTCTTGAAGGCCGCCGGAGTCGGTCATCACCATATAACAGCGGGCCATGAGGTTGTGCATCTCCTCGACGTTCACCGGGTCAATCAAATGGACCCGTTCCACGTGGCCCAAAATGCTGAAGGCGCACTCGCGAACACGAGGACTCAGATGTACCGGATAGACCACTTCCACGTCGGGGCGGTTGGAGATGAGGTCGCGGATGGCCCGCATGATGTTCTCCATAGGGCGGCCATAGTTCTCACGCCGGTGGCAGGTGAGGGCGATGACCCGCCGGGTGCGGAAATCCAGCCGGTTCAGGATATCGGTGGTAAAACGGTAGTCGCTACGCACCGTGGTTCTCATCGCGTCGATGGCGGTGTTGCCGGTGACAAAAATGCGGCCCCGAATGGCCTCCCGGCGGAGGTTTTCGGCGTTGGTTTTGGTGGGCGCGAAATGAAGGTCGGCCATATCGCTGACCAGCACGCGGTTCATTTCCTCGGGGTAGGGAGAGTATTTGTCATAGGTACGCAGTCCGGCCTCGACATGGCCGACGGGAATCTTGTGGTAAAAGGCGGACAAAGCCCCGGCAAAGGTGGTGGAGGTGTCGCCATGCACCAGAATCAGGTCGGGAGAGCATTGCTCCAACACGTTGTCCATGCCTTGAATGGTTTTGGTGGTGATACTGGTGAGGGTCTGTTGCGGCTCCATGATGTCCAGATCGTAGTTTGCCTGCAACTGGAAGGTTTCCATGACCGAGCGCAGCATCTCCCGGTGCTGGCCGGTTACGCAGCAGAGACTTTCAATCTGTGGGCGGGCGGCCAGTTCCCGCACAAGGGGGGCCATTTTGATGGCCTCCGGCCTCGTTCCAAATACCGACATAACTTTAAACTTCCGCATCGTTGTCCTCCTCTCCGTTTTCCAACGTTTCTGCTTCTTCAGAGGGTTGCTCCACGGTTTGTGTTTCTTTGGGGAGTTCTTCTGTTTTGGCCCGCCGCGGCTCCCAAGCCTTGAGCCGCTCTGTGTGGGACGAATCTTCTACCATGGGCCCCTCATGACGTTCCTCTCCGTGGCCGGAAAAGATGAGACGCAGGCCGATGGCTCCGACCACAAAGACCGCGCCGATCAGGAACAGTGCCCGCAGCGCTCCCGACGAGGTCAGCACCACGGCGGACAGGCCCAGAATAGCGGTCATGATATAGGAGATGGCTACGGCCTGTTTCTGATTGAAGCCCATGTCGATCAGCCGGTGGTGGACATGCCCTCGGTCGGCGTGCATGGGATTCTCGCCGCGGGCGAGGCGGCGGAGGATGGCAAAGCAGATGTCGAAGATAGGCAGGCCCAAAATCAGAAAGGGCACCGCGAACGATATAATCGCGTAGAGCTTAAACAACCCCTGGATGGAAACTACGGCCAGCACATAGCCCAAAAAAGTGGAGCCGCTGTCTCCCATAAATATCTTTGCGGGGTTCATATTGTAGGGGATAAAACCGAGGCAGGCGCCCAGCAGGGCGGCCATGATGACAGCCACATTGCCCTCAGAGACCAGAATGGCGGTGACCAGCAAGGTGGCGCTGGAGATGGCCGAAACGCCCACCGCCAAGCCGTCCAGGCCGTCGATAAAATTGACGGCGTTGGTGATGGCGACAATCCAGAGAATGGTCACGGGGACGGCGAGGCTTCCCAAGTCGATAAAGCGTTCGGTGCTGGTGAGAATCGGGTTGGAAAGGTACTGAATCACATTGCCGTGGTGGACGGCGATCCACGCCGCCCCAATCTGCACGATAAACTTGGGGAGGGCGCGGAGGGTCATAATGTCGTCCAGCACGCCCAGAATGACGATGATAACCGCGCCGATCAGCAGCCCGCGCACCGGACGCTCCATTTCCGCGAAGAGCAGGGCGCTGAGCATGAAACCCAGAAAAATGGCGAGGCCGCCCAGGCGGGGGATGGGGTGATCGTGCATTCGCCGGCCGTCCTTGGGCACGTCGATGGCGCCCAACTTAAAGGCGGCCCGCTTGACCAGCGGCGTGGCTCCGAAGCTGAGCACCGCCGCCGCCAGGAGGGAGAACAGAATGCTGAAGACCAGGCTGAAATCACCTTGCATGACGGAATTTCCTCTCTCTGTGTCTGCTATTTTGCCACAAAGCCAACCTTTTTGTAGACCTTGCGGAGCGTCTTTTCGGCGAGTCTGGCCGCGCGTTCCGCGCCGGCACGGTAGACGCTCTCCAGATAGGCCTTATCGCCAAGCAGGCGGGTGGCCTCCTCACGGATGGGGCGGAGCAGCTCAATGACCGCGTCGCCCACCGCAGGCTTGAAAACGCCGTAGCCCTGACCTGCAAAGGCGGACTCAGTCTCGGCAAGGGTTTTGCCGGTGGCGGCGCAGTAAATGGTTAACAGGTTGGAGACCCCGGGCTTTTGCTCCGGGTCAAAGCGAACTGCCGTTTCACAGTCGGTGACGGCCCGCTTAAACTTTCTGGCAACGGCGTCGGGCGAATCCATCAGGTAGACGCAGCCCTCCGGGTCGGATTTGCTCATCTTGCTGGACGGATCGCCCAGACTCATGATACGCGCGCCCATCTTGGGAATGAAGGGCTCGGGCAGGGTAAAGGTGTCTGAATAGACGCCGTTGAAGCGCTGGGCGATATCGCGGCACAGCTCGACGTGCTGCTTCTGATCCTGCCCCACCGGGACCAGATCGGCCTGATAGAGCAGAATGTCGGCGGCCATCAGCACCGGATAGGTGAAGAGGCCGGCGGTAATATTGTCCGCGTGTTTCTGGGATTTATCCTTAAACTGGGTCATGCGGCTGAGTTCGCCAAACTGAGTGTAGCAGCCCAGGACCCAGGAGAGCTCGGCGTGCTGCGGGACATGGGACTGGATAAACATGATGTTTTTGTCCGGATCGAGGCCGCAGGCAATGTACTGGGCCAACTGCTCCAGACTCCGTTTCCGTAAATCAGCGGGGACCTGGCGGACGGTAATGGCGTGCATGTCCACGATGCAGTAAAGGCAATCGTACTCGTCTTGTAGCGCGACCCAATTCTTGATCGCGCCCATATATGAACCCAGGGTCAAATCGCCGCTGGGCTGGATTCCTGAAAAAATGCGTTTTTTCTTTTCTTCCATGGTGGTTTTCCCTCTCTTTCAGCGTGACCAGTTCTGTCTGCCGCTTGGGGAAATGACAGACCGATAAACACACTTCCACTTTATCTCAGTATCATACCATATGGATGGAAAAAATTCAATGAAAAATCATAAAAATCGGGAAAGACTGCGGCTGTTGATTTTTGTGCATATCTGTAAAGAAAGAGGCCGGTACAAAGCAAGCTGTCCAAGGTCACAACGGTCTGCGCATGGGGATAATATTCCCTTAATATAAAGGATAATAATCCTCATACATAATGGATGTCAGCAAGGGGATACGACCGGCTAAAACAAAGCATAGGCGGACGCCGCTGTCCGCCTATGCTTTGTTTTAGCCCTCTCGCAGCGGGAGGGTCAGATATTGCTTTTCCCCAATCTTTCGGGGGGTACAGCGGAGGGCAAGAGACATCCAGGCAAAAGGTTCTCCGGCCGACCAGGGAAGCGCCACAATCTGCACGCCGCCCTCTTTTTTGGAGAGCGCGCCGGTAATTTCGACCCCGCAGGCGCTGCCGGACCAGGGACTCCAGAGCTCGCCGGTCTGTGAGACAACCGCCGTTCCGAAGGGCGGTTTTGGAAAACGCGAGGCCGGGAATTGCCGTTTGAGACGGAGCCGCCGGTCCTCCGGGGCAAGGACGCCCAGGCAACAGGGTTCGCCCTCGGTCGGAAGATAGACCCGCACCACTTGATCGGTTACAGGGGAACAGTCACAGTCTACCGTCATATAGAGCCCCTTTTGACAGACGCGGGCCTTGCCGCAGGGCTCTCCTTCGTATTCCAGTCCAAAAGTCCATTCCTTATCCATTCCATACGCCTCCTTACAATACGCTATGCGTCCCCTTCATTAGATATGCTCTTGCATTGACAGGAAAAACCTGTTATAATCCGGGAAAGACTGTTTATGTATGCGATGGAGGCTTCCCTTGAGAAAGTGGATTTATACCTTCCTGCTTCGCCGCGCCAAATACTCCCGCAAGCTGCGGCCGGAGCAGATGATTGTACTGACATTTTTGGGCCTGATCTTGCTGGGTGCGGTGCTGCTGACCCTGCCGGTCGCGTCCAGAAGCGGTGAGAGCGCCGGCTTTTTGACCGCCCTGTTTACCGCCACCTCGTCTACATGTGTGACCGGGCTGGTTTTGGCCGATACCTATGTTCAATGGTCGTCCTTTGGGCAGGTGGTGATTATCTGCCTGATTCAGGTGGGCGGTCTGGGGTTCATGTCGATGATCTCGGTCTTTTTTTTCCTTCTGCATCGGAAAATCGGACTCAAGCAGCGGCTTATTATGGCGCAGGGCTTCAGTCTAAACGATGTGGACGGTGTGGTCAAGCTGGTACGGACCGTTCTGATCTGGACGGCGGTTATCGAGTTGGCGGGCGCGCTGATTCTGGCGCTGCGTTTTTGGCCGGAGTACGGCTGGTCCAGGGCGGTCAAGTGGGGCGTTTTCCACTCCATTTCCGCTTTCTGCAACGCTGGGTTTGATATTTTCGGGGAGCTGCAGCCTGGGAGCAGTTTGGGGCTGTTCGTCCGTGACCCGGTGGTAAATCTGACGATTATTGCGCTGATTGTGATCGGCGGTCTGGGCTTCTATGTCTGGACCGAATTGGGGAAGCGGTTTCGTGGGGGGCGCTTCTCGGTTCATACCAAGCTGGTACTGGTGATTACAGTTGTTCTCCTGGTGGGCGGGACGGTGTTATTTGCCTGTCTGGAGTGGGACAACGGGGATACGATTGGCGGCTTCTCCGCAGGGGACAAGCTGCTGGCCGCCGCGTTTCAGTCTGCCACTTGCCGGACCGCCGGCTTTGCGGCGCTGGATCAGGGGGCGCTGACCGAATCCTCCAAGGCGTTGTCCACGCTTTTGATGCTCATTGGAGGCTCAGCCGGTTCCACGGCGGGCGGTATTAAAACGGTTACGGTGGGGATCCTGTTCCTCTCTGTGCTCAGCGCGGCGCGGGGGCGGTCAAGGCTGACCATTTTTGGCCGCAGCATCAGCGGCGATCAAATCCGGCAGGCTATGACGGTCATGGGCCTGATGCTGATGCTTTCCTTTTTTGGCGGCATGTTCCTCAGCGCGGCGAACGGCCTGCCCTTCCTGGACTGCCTGTATGAGACGGCGTCCGCCCTCGGCACGGCGGGGCTGAGTACCGGCCTTACGCCGTTGGTGGGGACGGCTTCCCGGCTGCTGCTGATTGTCTTTATGTTTTTTGGACGCGTGGGGGTTATGACGATCAGCTTCGGATTCCTGCTCGGCGACCCGGCGGAGGAACGCTTCCAATATGCGGAAACGAAAGTTTTGATTGGATAGGAGAAACGGAATGAAAACCTATGTCGTGATAGGAATGGGCCGCTTTGGGACCGCTGTGGCGACCCGGCTCTACGAGCTGGGTAACGAGGTTCTGATTATAGACAGGCGGACCGACTGCATTCAGCATATCGCCGATCGCGTCACCCATGCTGTGACCGGCGACGCGACCGACGAGGACGTTTTGCGCGCCCTGGGTGTGGGAAACTACGACTGTGCCATTGTGTCCATTGGCAGCGATTTGGCCGCGAGCATTCTCGTCACCCTGAACCTTAAGGATTTGGGCGTCCCGGCGGTAATCTGCAAGGCCAGCGACGAGGGGTATAAACGGGCGTTGGAGCGGGTAGGGGCGGACCGGGTGGTCATTCCCGAGCGCGAGATGGGGGTCAAGCTGGCCCAGAATCTTACCAGCTCCAGTATTTTGGACTTTATTGAGCTCTCACCAGACTATGGTATTGCCGAGCTCTCGGTTCCCGCCGATTGGGTGGGAAAGTCGCTCCGGGAGCTGAATATCCGGGCAAAATACGGCGTGACGGTACTCGCTTTCCGAAAAGAGGACAGGCTGAACGTTCAGCCCGGTCCCGAAGAGCCGGTGGGGCCTGGGACCGTCGCTATAGTGCTGGGTTCCAATGAGCAGCTTTCCCGGCTGCAAGCAAGTTGAACGAGGAACGGATTACAAGCCGGCAAAACCCGCTGCTCCGGCGTGTCAAGCAGCTTCTGCGCTCGGGAGACTGCCGCCGGGAGAATGGGGTATATGCCGCCGATGGAATCAAGTTGCTCGACGAGGCCATTCGATGGGGCGCGCCGCTGCGGACGGTGATTGCGTCGGACGGCGTGGCGCTCCCGCCTCTGCCGGAACATGTCCGTCTGGTACGGACCCCGCCCGACGTCATGGAAAGCGTCTCGCTGATGAAGTCGCCCCAGGGGGTTCTGTTCACCTGCGCATTGCCGGAGGCCGCACCGCTTTGCTTTCCAAACGGCGCGCTGATACTGGACGGCATTCAGGACCCAGGTAATCTGGGCACGATCCTTCGTACTGCCGATGCGTTGGAGACGCCGGTGGTGCTTTGCGAGGGCTGCGCCGACCCCTGGTCTCCCAAGGTGGTGCGCGCCTCTATGGGAGCGGTTTTTCGGACGGTGCCGCAGCGCGCGTGCGCAGAGGAGGCGGCCGGTTACTGCGCGGCAAACGGTATTGAGCTGTTTGCCGCGGCGTTGACTGCGGACGCCACCGATCTGCGGACGTTGGGTTTAAACGACGCGGCTGTGGTGATCGGCAGCGAGGGGCGAGGCGTGGGGCCAACGCTTTTGGCTCGCGCCAGCGGGCGGCTCGTGATCCCCATGAACCCCCGATGCGAATCGTTAAACGCTGCGGTTGCCGCCACCATCATTCTTTGGCAGATGCGCGCCTCGCGAGATTGACAGAAAAAGAAAGGGTGAGAAGCATGTTGCAGTATTGGCTCTGGCTGTCCACCCGCAAAGGTCTTGGCCCGAGAGGCGTGCAGAAGGTACTCACATATTTTTCCGCGCCGCAGGCGGCTTTTCAGGCGAATCAGGAAGCGTATCGGCTGGCCAAACTGACAGAGAAGGAGTGCGCGGCCCTGGCGGACAAAGACCTGGAAGGCCCCCGCAGAATTATAGAGGACTGCGCGGAACGAGATATTCGTATCCTGACGATGCAGGACGCCGTCTATCCCGAACGGCTCCGCAATATTGCAGACCCGCCCGCCGTCCTCTACTACAGAGGAAATCTGCCGCCGGTGGACAGCGAGCCGCTGGTGGCGGTGATTGGCTCGAGGGAGTCAAGTATTTTTGGCCTCTCCATGGCCAAACGGCTGGGCTACCAGATCGCGTGCTGCGGCGGTATTGTGGTGTCGGGGATGGCGAAGGGCGGCGACGGCATGGCCATGACCGGCGCGCTGTCGGCGGGGCGTCCTGTAATTGGCGTTTTGGGCTGCGGCGTAGACATCGTCTATCCGGCCTGCAACCGGCACATTTATGAGGATACCGTCCGGCGGGGCTGCGTCATCAGCGAGTACCCGCCGGGAACAACGCCGACCAAGTATACCTTTCCGGCGCGCAACCGCATTATCAGCGGTCTGAGCCTGGGGGTCGTCGTCGTGGAGGCCCCCGTGAGGAGCGGGACGCTGATTACCACCGACTTCGCGCTCGAACAGGGAAGGGACGTCTTCGCGGTTCCGGGCAACGCCAACGTCAAGTCGTGTGCCGGCAGTAATAAGCTCTTGAAGGAGGGCGCGGCGCTGGTGGAGTCCGGCTGGGATGTTATGCGTGAATATCAGCAGCTGTTTCCAGAGCGGATTCGAAAGATTCGGGCCGGACAGGCCATCACCCTTTCGACGGACGAGATGCGCAGGAATCTGCCGCCGGTGGAGAGAAGCGTTCCGGTGAATAAAAGCGTCAAAGAGAAACCAGGTTTCGACAAAAAAGCCGTTGACATTCCGGAGCAGCCGGATTATATTGTCGTACAAGACCTGCCCGGTCTTTCGGAGGATGAGCGCAAAATCCTGACCGTTCTACAGGACGGGCCGCGCCTCTTGGACGATCTGATCGACGCCAGCGGCGTGGGGCCTGGGGCGGTACTTGCTTCCCTGACAATGTTGGAAATTAAAAAATATGTCGTCCGGCTTTTGAGCAACCGGTATGAGCTGGCGAGAAAAAAGAAATAGTGGTCATAACTGTTTCATAGTAGGAGGAAGCCCAATGTCCAAGCAACAGACGAACCTGGTGATCGTGGAATCCCCCTCCAAGGCCAAGACCATTGGAAAATACCTGGGAACAGGCTATGAGGTCAAAGCCTGCATGGGACACCTGCGGGACCTGCCCAAGAGCACCATGGGCGTCGATTTTGAAAATAACTTTGAACCCCATTACATCCCCATGAAGGGGAAGGAAACCGTCATTACCGACCTAAAAAAGGCCGCCAAAGACAGCGACCGCGTCTATCTCGCGACCGACCCCGACCGCGAGGGAGAGGCCATTTCTTGGCATTTGAAAGAACTGCTGGGGATTCCTGACGACAAAACCTTCCGGGTTACCTTCAACGAGATTACAAAAAATGTGGTGGTCAAATCCATTCAGGAGCCGCGGGGGATCGACTATGATTTGGTGGACGCCCAGCAGGCCCGGCGCATTCTGGACCGGATTGTCGGCTATCAGCTCAGCCCGCTGCTGTGGAAAAAGGTCCGCCGGGGCCTTTCGGCCGGGCGGGTGCAGTCGGTGGCGACCCGGCTGGTGGTGGATAGGGAAAATGAGATTCGCGCCTTTCAGCCCCAGGAGTATTGGTCGCTGGATGTGGGGCTGGAGCGGATTGGCCGCCTAGGCAGCTTTACCGCGCACTTTTACGGCGACCCCAAAAAGAGGGAGCTGAACAGCGAGGCGGAAGTGGCGGAAATTTTGAGCGCAATGGAGGGCTTGACCTGGTCGGTCACCAGCGTCAAGCGCGGCGAGAAAAAGCGTTCGCCGGCTCCGCCCTTTATCACATCGACCCTTCAGCAGGAGGCGTCGCGCAAGCTCAATATGACGCCTAAGCGTACTATGGCCATCGCCCAGCAGCTCTACGAAGGCGTGGAGGTCAGCGGCGAGGGAACGCTGGGCCTTATCACGTATATGCGTACCGACTCCACCCGTCTGTCGGAGGACGCCTTGGGGGCGGTCCGGGATTTTATCCGGCAGCGGCACGGGGCGGAATTTTACGCCGGTGAACGTGTCTACAAGACTAAGAACGCCGCGCAGGACGCCCATGAGGCCATCCGGCCCAGCAACGTTTTGCTCACCCCGGAGCGGATCAAAAATGATCTGAGTCAGGACCAATTCAAGCTCTACAAGTTGATATGGGATCGTTTTGTCGCCTGTCAGATGGCCAATGCCGTCTACGACGTTACCGGTATTGAGGTGGCCTGCGGAAACCATATTTTTCGCGCCAATCACCAGAGTCTCCGCTTCGCCGGCTTTACGGCGGTTTATGAGGAGGGGAAGGATGACGAGGCCGAAGAAAAACAGTCCCCGCTGCCCGACCTCCAGGAGGGCGAGCCCTTAGAACGGACCGAAACGGTGCAGGAGCAGCACTTTACAAAGCCGCCCGCCCGTTATACCGAGGCCACGTTGGTCCGGGCGATGGAGGAAAAGGGAGTGGGCCGTCCCTCTACCTATGCCGCCATCATTTCAACCATTGAGGACCGGGAATATGTGCTCAAAAAGGACAAGCGGCTGACCCCAACCCCCCTGGGCGAGGTAGTCAACGGCTTGATGATGGACCGTTTCCAGGATATTGTGGACGTGGAGTTCACCGCTGGCATGGAGGAACGCCTGGATCAGGTAGAGGAGGGGAAGCTGCCCTGGAAGCAGGTGCTGTCTGACTTCTATGACGGCTTTCAAAAGGAGCTGAGCTCCGCCGAAGAGGCGTTAAAGGACGTTCGGTTAAAGGTTCCCGATGAGGAGACGGACGAAGTCTGCGAACTGTGTGGAAAGAAGATGGTCATCAAGGCGGGCCGCTTTGGCCGTTTTCTGGCCTGCCCCGGCTATCCGGACTGCAAGAACACCAAGCCCATTGTCGAGCACATGCCAGGCCGCTGCCCCAAGTGCGGCGGCGGAATGCTCAAGCGCAAGTCCAAGAAGGGTTACGCCTATTACGCCTGTGAGGGCGGCGCGGCCTGCGGCTTCATGTCATGGGATGTGCCAACCGAGTTTGATTGTCCCGAGTGCGGACAGACCATGTTTAAGAAGTCGGGCAAGGGGCATATGAAGCCGTTTTGTATCAACGAAGCCTGTTCCAACTTCCTGCCCGAGGAAAAGCGCGGTTACCGCAAAACAGCCAAGAAGGAAGAGGACGCCTCAGCCGGGGCGGAGGATGAGAAGACGCCCAAGACAAAGAGCGCCGGGAAGACGGCAAAGACCGCATCTAAGACGGCGTCCAAATCCAAAACAAAGACTATGTCCAAGAAGCAGGCGGAGGAATCCACATGAGACCGGTCAAGGTGATTGGCGCGGGTTTGGCCGGAAGCGAGGCCGCGTGGCAGCTTGCAAAACGGGGTGTCCCGGTTGAGCTGTGGGAGATGAAGCCGGAGAAAATGAGTCCCGCCCACCACAGCGCAGACTTTGCTGAGTTGGTATGCTCCAATTCTTTGCGGGGCGACCGGCTGGAAAACGCGGTGGGACTGCTGAAAGAAGAGCTTCGCCGCTGCGGCAGTCTTCTGATGGCCTGCGCGGAAAAGACCCGAGTGGAGGCCGGCGGCGCGCTGGCGGTGGACCGGGCGCGTTTTTCCGGGCTGGTGACCGAGCGAATCCGCAGCTGTCCGTTGATTGAGGTGATTTCCAAGGAAGCGGTTGAGGTGCCGGAGGGACCGGTTATTGTGGCGACCGGTCCCTTGACCTCCGAAGCGCTGAGTGAGGCAATCCGCAGCTACTTTGGCGGTTCTGAATACCTGAGCTTTTTCGACGCGGCCGCGCCGCTGATCGACGCGGCCTCCATTGACATGGCGGAGGCATGGTTTGCCTCTCGCTATGACCGGGGCTCCGCCGACTACATCAACTGCGCGATGGACAAGGCGCAGTACACCGCCTTTGCAGCTGCCCTCCGCACGGCGGAGGAAGCCCCGGTCCACGGCTTTGAGGACAAGTTTGTCTTCGAGGGCTGTATGCCGGTGGAAGTGATGGCGAGAAGGGGAGAGGATACCCTCCGCTACGGTCCTCTCAAGCCGGTGGGACTGAAAGACCCCAAGACCGGGAAGGAGCCCTACGCTGTCGTTCAGCTCCGCAAGGACAACGCCGAGGGCAGTGTTTACAACCTGGTGGGATTTCAAACCCATCTGAAATTTCCGGAGCAGAAGCGGGTTTTTTCCATGATTCCAGCACTGAAACAGGCCGAATTTCTGCGCTATGGCGTCATGCACCGCAATACTTTTCTCAATTCGCCTCAGCTGCTGGACCGGTATTACGCCAGCCGCCGCGACCCGCTGACAGCCTTTGCGGGACAGCTGACCGGTGTGGAAGGCTATGTAGAGTCCACCGCCTCGGGCTTTCTCAGCGCCGTGGCGATGGCCGCAAAGGTAAAGGGGCTGGCCGAGCCCCATTTCCCACAGGAGACCGCCATTGGCGCGCTTGGATATTATGTCAGCCGGGGCAGCGCCGCCGGGTCCTTCCAGCCGATGAATATAAATTATGGCATTCTGCCCCCTTTGGGCTACCGGGTAAAGGGAAAAGCGAATAAAAACCTGGCGCTGGCCCAACGAGCCCTTGCCGCGATAGACGGGCTGCTGCCAACGTTGGATACGGAATAAGAAGAGAAGAGAGAGGAGGGCGTGCGATGAGGATTATTCTGGACGCCATGGGCGGCGACAACGCGCCGGACGCCATTATCCTGGGGGCGGTGCGGGCCGCAAATGAGTTTGCCGCCGAGTTGGTTCTGGTGGGACGGGGCGCGGAGATTCTGGAGGCCCTGAAACGGTTGAATATTGCGACGCTTCCCAAAGGTATGGAGGTGGCCAACGCCGAAGACGTGGTGGATATGCACGACGACCCTTCTACGGTGATTCGCAGGCGGCGGGACTCTTCCATGGTGGTGGGGCTGCAAATGCTGGCGGCAAAAAGCGGAGACGCGTTCATTTCAGCCGGCAGCACCGGCGCGCTGCTGAGTGCGTCGTCGCTGATTGTCAAGCGCATCCCCGGTATCCGCCGCGCCGCGCTGGCCCCGGTGATTCCCACTGCGGAGGGGCGCTGCGTCCTGATTGACAGCGGGGCGACCGTCGAATGCAAGCCTGAATTTTTGGCGCAGTTCGCCTGTATGGGTTCTCTTTTTGCCAAGAGCAGCCTGGGCATTGCCAATCCAAGGGTGGGGCTGCTCAACATCGGCGACGAGGACAACAAAGGGACGCCTGTACAGAGGGCGGCCTATGGGCTTTTGCAGGAGCTGGACCGGACCGGATTGATTCACTTCACCGGCAATATTGAAGCGCGTGCCGTCCCCCTTGGCGGAGCAGATGTGGTGGTCAGCGACGGGTTTTCCGGAAATGTGCTGCTGAAAAGCATCGAGGGAACCGCCCAGTTCATGTCACAGCAGCTGAAAAAGATTTTTACCAAAAACTTGCTGACCAAGCTGGGGGCTGTGTTTTGTAAATCCGGGCTGGAGGAGTTGAAAGCCATGAGCGACTACCGCACGGTGGGCGGGACCCCGCTGCTGGGCATCTCCAAGCCGGTCATCAAGGCACATGGCTCCTCCGACGATCTGGCTGTCTTCCACGCGGTACGTCAAGCGATAGACGCGGTGCAACACGACCTGTCCGGAACCATTCGGGATCAAATTAATCAAATGAGCATTACAAAGGAGCAGTCAAATGTTGAGTGAGTTGGAAGGGAACATTGGCTACCAGTTTCGGGACAAGTCATTGCTGGAGCGCGCCCTCACCCACAGTTCGTATGCCAACGAGAAGTGGAAGAACAGCCTTACCAGCAACGAACGTCTGGAATTTCTGGGGGACTCCATCCTGGGATTTTTGGTGGCGGAACAGCTGTACCGCCAGTACCCCGACCATCCGGAGGGCGATTTGACCCGGATGCGGGCCGAGCTGGTCTGTGAGACCAATTTGGCCCGGGCGGCCGAACGGCTGGGACTGGGGGAATATCTTCTGCTAGGCCGGGGCGAGGAGCAAGGGGGCGGACGAAGCCGCAGCAGCATCAATGCCGATGCGGTGGAGTCTGTTATCGCGGCCTCTTATCTGGACGGCGGCTTCCAGGCGGCGCGCGGAATCGTGCAGCGGCTGATTTTGGCGAGCGCGCCGGGGGAAAGGGGCGGAAACGCTGATTTTAAGACGGCGCTTCAGGAGCTGGTGCAGCGGAAGAAAAACCAGTGCCTGACCTATACGCTGCTGGAGGAGTCGGGGCCGGACCACGACAAGACCTTCCGGGTGGAGGTCAGTTTGAACGGCGAGACGGTCGGCGCGGGCAGTGGAACCAGTAAGAAACGCGCCGAACAGGCTGCCGCTGAGGCTGCCATCGACCGGCTTTTCCCCGGCGAACGATGAGAGAAATCAGGAATCCGGAATAGGGAACGATGCCGCGTCAAGCGTTCCTCATTCCGAATTCCTGATTCTGCCGTTTTCAAGCTTGGCAATTGTGCTGTATCCATGTTGACTTTTCCCTTGAATCATGATAGAATTTCCATATAATCATGAAGAAGAAAGAGAATGGAGGACATCTTATGAACAAGCGCGAAGCAAAAAAGGGTCGCGAAAAAGGCGGCTTTTCTGTTTTTAAGAAGACCGCTTCCAGAAGCCAACATCTCGCCACTAAAATTGGCGTATACATAGCGCTCATCACCTTTTTGGGTATGATCGCCCTTTGGATTATGACCTCCGTCTTCACCGCCAATATGATTCGCACCAACATCTCTAACCAGATGATTGACGCGGCAAAGGCTCGTGCTCTGATTATAGAAAATTATGTCTCTGACGCAGAGGACTATCTAAAATCTTTCTCTCTGGGCAATGCGGTCAGAAACGTTCTCACCAACAAGAACAACCCGGTTGCTTTGGCGATTGCCCAGCAGTACACGCTGGAATCAGCAGCTGCCAAGCCCATCTTTGAGGGCTTGTACATCGCCGACACCAATACAGTCCCCCTCACCCATATCACCGAGTCGGTCGTTGGAAAGCCCACCCGTACGGGCCAGCGGCTGATGGAATTTCAGAATACCATGATGAAGACCCACAGTATCACCAATGTGGGGATCATGGAGTCTCCTGCCACCGGCAACATGGTCATTTCTATGTATTATCCGCTCTTCGACGATGCGGATATGTGTATCGGCTATGTGGGCGCGGCGGTGTATGCAGATCAAATTATGGACGTAATCAGTGATCTGCCTCTGGAGGGCTTACCCAGCGCTACCTATACGCTGCTGAACGCCAATAACGGCGTCTACCTCTACCATCATAACGCCAGCCTGCTTAACACGGAGGCGAAAACCGAGAATTGCCAATGGGTGATGGAGCAGATCAAAGAGGGCGGCGCGTCTGGTTCGCATGAGAGCTCCGACGGCGTTTTCTCCATCTATACGAACCTCTCCACCAGGGGTTGGGCTTTCATGGTTGAGGGCAGCTCCAATGAGATTTTCTCTGACGTCCGTATGGTCCGGGTGATTACAGCATTTGTGTTTGTGCTGATGGCGGGTCTCATTGTTTTCGTCAGTATGCTCCAACTCCGCAATGTGGGTACGAGCCTCCTGACTCTGGAGTATTCTATCCGCCGTCTGGGCAAGCTTCAGCTAGCCCACGACGAATATCTGGACAAATACCGGACACGAAACGACGAGGTGGGCAAAATTGCCACCTCCACCATCAGTCTGACCGATACGCTGGAGGCTACCATCAGCGACATCAACCGTGTGCTTGGGTCCATCGCAAAAGGCGACCTGACCGTGGACGTCCGGAAGAACAACCACCTTTACATTGGCGATTTCGCGGTTCTTCAGGAGAGCCTGGACATGATCCAAGAGAACTTGGAGAATTTGCTCAGCAACATCAATAGTGCCTCCGAGCAAGTGTCTTCCGGCGCAAATCAGGTTTCCGGCGGTGCGCAGCGGCTGGCCCAAGGCTCCACCGAGCAGGCCTCTACCGTTGATGCGCTTTCCAACAGCGTGAACATCATTTCGAACCAGATCAGCGAAAGTGCGGAGCGCTCCCTTGAGGCCGACCAACACGCGATGGACACCGCTCGTGAGCTTGAGGCCGGCAAGGAGCAGATGGGCCGGATGATAGAGGCTATGACCGAAATAGAGGAAAGTTCCAACGAGATTGCGGAAATTATTAAAACCATTGAGGACATCGCTTTCCAGACCAACATTCTTGCGCTCAACGCTGCAGTGGAGGCTGCCCGGGCCGGGATTGCGGGTAAGGGCTTCGCGGTGGTGGCTGATGAGGTGCGCAATCTTGCAAACAAGAGTCAGGACGCTTCGCAGAGTACGGCAAAGCTGATTCAGAAGTCGGTCAAGGCGGTGCACAACGGCGCGGAGATTGCCGAAGAGACCGCCGCTTCTCTGGAACAGATTGTTGCCATGTCGGCGGACACCGCCAACGCTGTGCGCAAGATTTCTGAAATTTCGGCATCTCAAGCTGCGGCTATCGCGGAGGTTTCAAACGGAATCGATCAGATTTCCGAAGTTGTGCAGACCAACTCGGCGACCGCCGAGGAAAGCGCCGCCGCAAGCGAAGAGCTCGACAGCCAGGCGCAGATTCTCAAAAAGTTAATGGCAAAGTTTAAGCTGTAATAGAACAAAAAGGGGCTGCGGATCAAGATGCCGCAGCCCCCGGTACATTATTTGGGGAGGTATATATGAAATATAAAGTAGAAGTGACCGTAATTGATAAAAAGCTATATCCTGAATTATAAACTCAATATTGTGCAGACCCGGAGTCTGGGGAATGCCCTTGTTACAATATCAGAATTGAAAGAATTAATATGGAGGAGTAGGAAATGAACGAGGTCATTCAGGCAATTAAAGGACGCAGAAGCATCCGTAAATTTAAGCCGGATATGCCTGCGAAGGAAGAGCTGGAACAAATTATTGAGGCGGGGCTTTATGCGGCCAGTGGAATGGGAAAACAGGCGGCCATAACAGTTGCCGTTACAAACAAAGAAGTCAGGGACAGGCTTTCTGCGATCAATTGTAGGATTGGCAACTGGGAGGAGGGATTTGATCCATTCTATGGCGCGCCCGCGATTTTGATTGTATTGGCAGACAAGAATTGGGCGAATCATGTTTATGATGGAAGCCTTGTTATGGGGAACATGATGCTGGCGGCGCATGCCCTGGGACTCGGAAGCATTTGGATTCATAGAGCGAAAGAGGAGTTTGAGAAAAAAGAATGGCAAGCATTTCTTTCAGAAATTGGCGTGGAGGGCGAATGGGAGGGTGTGGGCCACTGCGCGGTTGGCTACGTAGACGGGGATATACCAAAACCCGCAAAGCGCAGGGAAGGCAGAGTTTTTTGGGTAGAGTGATCTGCAAAATTTCAAGTTATCGGCTATATGCAAACAAGGGATTCGTGGAGACGACGCCACGAATCCCTTTGCTACGCAAATCATGCGAATTTATAGGCCTTGAAATCCAACTTTCAAAAGTTTGTCAATTGTGCATTGAATGCCTGTCCACGCTTCGTCTGAAATATTTCGGTAATGTTTGATGACGGTCAAGCAGCCACTGAGTTGAAAGCAAAAGAGAGAAAACAGTTCCTCCTCAGAATAAGTGGATTGATGCTTCACATGTTCGGCAAAATGGTGAAAACCATGAGCCGCTATTCTGTCAATCACAAGGCTGCGTAGAGAATCAGAGAAAAAAAGCGACTGATATTTGGTATTTTCCCGCAGAAAATGGCAGAGCGGATAAGCGCATCTCTCGTCTTTCATTGCGGCGCAGCCAATTTGCGCCAGCATCGAATGTGTGCCGCCGAGGGCTTTATCAAATAGCGCGTCAATCACTTCGGGGATATTTCTATAGTGCAGGTAAAATGTTCCACGGCTGATTTCCGCCTCGCGGCATATGGCTGAAACGGTGATTTCTGTGTATTCTTTCTTGCTCAGAAGCGACAAAACTGCCTCCTGAATAACCGCTGTGGTATATAGCGTCCGACGGTCTGTTTTTCGATTGTTCGTTTTCTGCAAAGTAACCGTCTCCATTTTTCAGAAAGTTTTGTACATGTTGTCTGGCATGTGTGCAGAACTTTTTACGATTTAGATTTAGTGTTCAGTAAAATATCCCCCGTGGGGGGTTCCGCCTAAAATAGCGGCATGATATAGTTCGCTTAAAATGTCGAAAGGAGCGAACGGGTATGAAAATACAATCCGCTATCAAAATATCCAAACAGGGAGACGGGCTGAAAACAGAGCCGCTACCTCGCTTGTTTGTAAGAATGGTCATCCCCGCTGTAATTTCTCAATTGGTCACAGTGGCTTACAATATGGTTGACCGAATTTATGTTGGACATATACCCATAATGGGTGATATAGCGCTGACGGGTCTGGGTGTCTGCATGCCAGTTACCATTATTCTCTCCGCATTTGCACAACTGGCCGGCTTTGGCGGCGCGCCAAGAGTCTCTCTATTTGGGGGGGCGCATGATCGGGAATCTGCCGAACGGACGTTGGGCTCATGCGCATTATTTGCGGCGGGGATTGGCGTTATGCTGACTGCGCTGGCGCTGGCCTGCTCGGAAAAGATTTTGCTTTTGTTTGGCGCCAGCGTCAATACACTGCCTTACGCGAAAAGCTACTTTACCATCTATGCGGCGGGTACTATATTTGTGGAGTTGGCTACTGGCCTTGCATTCTTTATCACGGCCCAAGGACGTTCTGGCACCGCGATGATTACAGTGCTTCTGGGGGCGGGAATTAATATTTTGCTGGACCCGCTGTTTATTTTCACGCTGGGCCTGGGCGTAAAAGGAGCTGCCATTGCTACCGTACTCTCGCAAGCCGTCTCCTGCGTATGGGTATTGGGCTTTCTATTCGGGCGGCGCGGGATGGTCCGTCTGAGATTTCGTTATCTTCGATTGGACAGTGAAATGCTGTTGCCCGCGTTGGCGCTGGGGTTGTCACCCTTCGTACAAATTTTAACGGAAAGCTTGACCTCCGTATTCTTTAACCGCTTGCTTTTACGGTATGGAGGAGACCAGGCAGTAGGTGCAATGACGATTTTTGCCACAGTCATGCAATTTTCTACCTTGCCGCTGGCTGGCATCGCGAACGGCGCGCTGCCGATTATAAGCTATAACTGCGGCGCGGGACAGCCGGACCGGGTTCGGGCGTGCTGTAAACTGGTTTTGAAAACGGGGTTGACATACTCTGTGCTTTTATGGCTGACGATTCAAATATTTCCCGCTTTATTTCCGGGTATCTTTGCAGATAGGATGGAGCTGGTGGCCTATAGCAGCTCAATGATTCGAACTTTCTTTGCTATGCTATGGGTTATGGGCGCGCAGGTATGCTGTCAACTAATGTTTGTCGCATTGGGAAACGCAAAGGTTTCTCTGTTCCTTGCCCTTGTGCGAAAGATATTTTTGCTCATTCCGCTTATTCTGCTGCTTCCACAAATTTTGCCGGATGCGGTGCGGGCTGTATATTTGGCGGAGCCGGTGGCCGATACGTTGGCTTGTATTGCAACGGTCGCGCTGTTTTGGAGGCAATTCCGGCAGATGGCAGCTTAACCACACCTTCTTAAACGCAAAAATGGCGTTTCAAAGAAAAGGATGGGCCTTTCGATTCCAGAGACCTGAAACAAAAGGCCCATTTCAGACCGTCAGTGTTTTCGATAGTAGTTAATCAGGCACCCGTCGGCGATGATTTGCCGTTCCGGCCCAGTCAGAGGGCCAATGGAGACCAGGAAGGGGATAACGGTTCCGTCCGGCTTAACAGCATAAGCGGGAAAAGACTCCGTATTTTCCAAGACGGCTTTCCGTACACCTGGGACAAAGATATAATCGTCCAGTGAAAAGATGCCGGGGTTTTGAACCAGGAAGGGAATCATTCCCCAGTTGATGCAGTTTGAGCGGTAGCGTTTGGTGGCGTATTGTGTGGCGAAGTTGGCCGCCGCCCCCACGACCCGTTGGCAGGAGGCTGCCTGCTCCCGCGCCGAACCGTCGCCGGGGGCATTGGCAAAGATAGTGGAGCCGATTTCTGTGTTTTCCGGATTAGCGGCAACGCCTGCTTTGGTTAAGGCAGTATAAACGGCCTTAATCTCGTCAGGCAATTTTTTCCCTGCCCGACGGTCCCGCTCAAACTTGCGGACTGCCTTACTTCGGGGTACATAGTCCGGGTCTTTCCGGCTCAATGTAAACTCCGAGAGGCGCTCCGGGTTGGAACGGTAGCTGGAAGTTTCACCTGATGGAATCAGCTCGTCCGTCGTGGTCACCGGGTCGGTGATATAGGAGCAGACCTTCACGAGAAGATCGTCGGTCAGGGCTGGCAGCTCAGGCCAGTCCTTGATGTTGGGACCAAAACGCAATGCTGTTTCCGGTTCGGGATTGCCTGTTCCGTCAAAAACACGCTTCTCGTAGACCGCTTTTTCAAAAAAGTACTTGGGCGTGCGGTATTCGATGTCCAGCAGATCGGTTGCCGCCGTGAGTCTGCCGCCGTTGGCGGCGGTGGCGGCGATGGAACGAGCGTCCATCAGGGCGACGGCGCTCATCTGTCCCTCTCCCGGCTTGGAGCCCTCGCGGTTGGGAAAGTTGCGGGTGGTGTGGCGGATGGAAAACTCGCCGTTGGCCGGGCAGTCGCCCGCGCCGAAGCAGGGGCCGCAGAAGCACTCCCGTACAATCACCCCTGCGGCGGCCAGCTCAGCCAGCGCCCCGTTTCGGGAGAGCTCCAGCCAAGCTGGCATGGAGCCGGGGTAGACGCTCATGGTGAACGCTCCGTTTCCGGTGCTTTTTCCCTTGAGAATGTCCGCTACTGCCATGATATTATCAAAGGTGCCGCCAGAGCAGCCTGCCACGACGCCTTGGTCTACATAAATCTGACCGTCGCTGTGCAGCTTGCTCATCAAATCCATGCGCGCGTCTCCGGCAATCTGACCGTTGGCCCGTTCTTCCGCCATATGGAGGATATCCCCGGCGTTGGCTTGTAGCGCATGGATCGAATAAACGTAGCTGGGGTGCATGGGAAGCGCGATGGCGCATTCCACCTCGGAAAGATCAAGCGTGATGCAGCCGTCATAATAAGCAACCTCATCGGGTTTCAGTTTTTTGTATGCCTCTGGCCGCCCGTGAATCGCAAAGTATTCTTCTGTCTTTCCGTCGGTTTCCCAGATGGAAGACCAGCAGGTCGTTTCCGTCGTCATAACATCAATGGCGTTGCGGTATTCCGCCGGCAAATTTGCGATGCCGGGACCGACAAACTCCATGACCTTGTTTTTGACATATCCGCTTTCGTAAACCGCGCCGCAGAGTGCCAGAGCTACGTCGTGGGGACCGACGCCGGGTCTGGGCGTACCGGTCAGATAGACCGCAACCACCTGGGGACGGGCGAAGTCATAGGTCCGGCCCAGGAGCTGTTTGGCAAGTTCTCCGCCGCCCTCGCCGACGGCCATGGTTCCGAGCGCGCCGTAGCGGGTGTGGGAATCGGAGCCCAGAATCATTCGCCCACAGCCAGTCATCATTTCCCGATTGTAGCTATGGATGACCGCCATGTTGGCAGGGACGTAGATGCCGCCGTATTTTCGTGCCGCTGAGAGGGCGAACTTGTGATCGTCCTCGTTGATCGTGCCGCCTACGGCGCACAGAGAGTTGTGACAGTTGGTCAGCACGTAGGGGACAGGGAACGCGGTAAGGCCGGAGGCGCGGGCTGTCTGGATGATGCCGACATAGGTGATATCATGGCTGGTCAGCGAGTCAAACCTCAGGTTGAGGTGCGCCATATCATCTCCAACATTGTGGGACTTCAGGATTGAATAGGCTATCGTCCCCTTCGCGGCGTCTGCGGGGTTGTGCTGCCGGCCGGTCTTGGTAGCTAGTTCAGATGGGTCTGTATAGATGTCGCGGCCACCAACGAGGTAGACGCCGGAATCGTAGATTTTAATCACGGGTGCATTTCTCCTTTTTATTTTGACTACAGAACGGTGTGAGGCAGGTGACTACGATCTTACGCCGATTGCCTCTGTGAAGATAATTTTTCCATATTCCGGATGGAAAGAAAATGTTTTGGGTGAATATACGGTGAATGTCTCATCTTCAAGTTGCAGGTGGTACTGTAAGCCGGTATGGACGCCGACAGCCAGATAGCAATACTCCTGCCGGTCTATGTTTCGGTTTGGATTAAATACCCACGCGGCAATGGAATCACCATTTTCACTCTTCAATTGAACCGTTTCTCCAACATAAACCTGCGAGTTTACATCGGAGTAGGGGTTGTCAGGATCGGCATATATATAAATCTCCGCCAAATACTCGCCACTATATAAATAGTACAACGTATTGAAATAGTGATAGCCAATGCCGAGGGATGGTCCATAGGTCGATTGGAGTTCCTTCACAGCCGAGCGCAGGGCTGCTTCTCCTTCATCAAAATAAGTATTGGCCGCTGTGACATGGTGGGGGTCGCTGATGGGCATCGTTTCGAAAATGGACTCAATTCTGACGCCATTCTTTTTGCAGAGGAGAATCTCGTCCTTTATATTGTTCACAGCGCCGTCCTTTTCATAGTTCATAACCGAGAGCTCATCGCAGCAGTTCTGGATAAACCATTCAAATTTATCTATGTCGATTTTATCAAACATTGTGGGAATCACCTGTACGACAGAAAGTCCCCGTTCGTGAGCGTACAGATAGGCTTCCCGCATCAGCTCAACATAGCTGGAAAAACCCTTCGTCATGTCTTCCTGAAAGGATTCCATCGTATGGCTCTCCACATCAAGGGCCACCGCGCGAATAGCTTCAGACGGATGCGATTGGTTATAGGCGCAAAGCGCGTCAATCCACGCGTAGTACGCGTTGAGACCTTCGCTTTGCCAGCTAGGGTCCCCGTTAAGCGCCACGACCTCTATGTCCATTGCGGCGCAGTTTGTTACCATAGAGGATACTTCAAAGCTGTTAAAGTATACAGCCGGGATCGCCTGATAGACCCGGTCAATTTCATATGCTGTCAGGACTTTCGAGAGCGAGGGAAACGCGCCTTCATTAAAAAGATATAAATCCCAAGCAAAAATGCTGTGTCTTCCCTCCGTGGAGAGGGTATCCGAAGTATATTCCTGGCCGTTTGGCAGGTCTTTTTCTGTAAGGCGGCAAGCCGGACAAAGAATTGCCAGAACGATAGCCATCAGCCGTACCCATATATTCAAATCTATCACCCTCGTCAGTATTTCGCTGTCATATTTGGTCAGGGAGTGAGAAACTACGGTAGTTTCACCAATGTTAAAACTAGACTTATTATAGCATGAGTCCGTTATTTTCGCAACAGCCTGAAATTCCTGAATTTCATTTTAGGCCCTTGAAAAAAAGTGTCTGATATGCTAAAATAAGTTGTTATATCAGATTCCATTTTCTGCCGTCTTAAGGAAGGGCAGCAGGCCAATCCAGCCTATCGAAAAACTCTGTTCGGGATACGCTTGAAGATAAGATAATTCGAGGTGTCAAGGTTAAAGGCATCGGGAGACAAGATAGAATACATGGCGTTTCGAGAACTTTTAAAAGCAAATAAGGGGAAAGAGGAACATCGTGTATCTAAAATCTTTGGAGATTCAGGGCTTTAAATCGTTTCCAGACAAGACCGTACTGCAGTTTGGAGACGATATCACCGCCATTGTCGGGCCCAACGGCAGCGGAAAATCGAATATCTCCGACGCCATCAGTTGGGTGCTGGGCGAACAGAGCTCTAAGGCGCTGCGCGGCGCGAAGATGGAGGATGTGATCTTTGGCGGCACCCTCAAGCGGCCACAGGTGGGTTTTGCGGAGGCGTCGCTGCTTTTGGACAACTCTGACGGCGAGCTTCGCATTGATACTAATGAGGTTATGGTGACCCGGCGGTATTACCGGAGTGGGGAGAGCGAATACTATATCAACAGGCAGTCTGCCCGTCTCCGGGACATCAACGAGCTGTTTATGGATACCGGCCTAGGACGAGAAGGTTATTCCAACATCGGACAGGGCCGTATTGACGAGATTCTGTCCCTCAAGAGTACCGACCGGCGTGAGGTCTTCGAGGAGGCCGCCGGCATTTCCAAATACCGGCACCGTAAAGAGGAGACCGAACGCCGTCTTTCCAGCACTGAGGAAAATCTGACCCGCATTGGGGATAAGATTTCTGAATTGGAGCTTCAGGTAGAACCCCTCCGCCATCAGGCGGAAAAAGCAAAACAGTATTTGGAATTTCGGGATGAACTGAAAACGCTGGAGATTTCGGTCTGGCTGGACACGCTGGAGCGGCTCGCGGCCGCCGCAAAGAAGACGGAGGAGGACTATAACGCCGCCGCCTTTCAGCTGGAGCAAGCCCACGATGGCTTGGACGCGTTATACAAAACGGCGGAGCAATTGGGAGAAGCTCTGCGGCAGCACGACGAGGGATTGGAATCCATCCGAAGCGAAATCGCGGGGCAGGAGAAGCGCATCCACGACCGTGAGAGCGACCTTGCGGTGCTGCGGGCCAATTGGGAGAACAATCAAAAGAACGAGGCCCGCATCGCGGCGGAGAGACAGGAACAGGAAAACCGCAGCGGCGGCATCCATGCCCAGATTGAGCAGTTGGAAGCGCGGGTAGAGGAATTGGATTTGCGGCGCAGAGAAGCCGGGGCACAATTGGAGGAGATATCCCGCCGGAGCGCCGAGCTGAGCCGGAACGCCGAGGGGAAAGACCGGGCGCTCACATCCATCCAGGCCGAGCAGACGGCCGCCGCCGCCGATTGCAGCCGTAAGCAAATGGAGCTTTCCTCGCTATCTCTCTCGCTGGAAGAACAGGCCGCACGCCGTGAAGCGCTTCGACAGCAGGCGGAGGAAGCCAACGCCTCGTTGGAGAAGGCTCTTTCCGACCAGAAGGAGAGCGCGGCCCGGTTGGAGGGGGCCAGGGAGCAGGTCAATGCAGCAAACAACGCGATCGCCGGTTACCAGCTTCGCCTGCAGGCCAGAGCCAGAAAGCGGGATGACCTTCGGCATGCCGCCAGCGCAGCGGGTGTGGCACTGGACACTGCCGGTTCCAAGCTGAGACTGTATCGTGACATGGAGCGTGAATATGAGGGCTTTTCCAAAGCGGTCAAGATTGTGATGCAGGAGGCGGGACGCGGAGCACTGCAAAACGTCCATGGGCCGATTTCCAAGCTCCTAAAGGTCGAGGACCAGTACACGGTTGCCATTGAGACGGCTTTGGGCGCGGCGATGCAGAATGTCGTCGTTTCCTCCGAGGAGGACGGCAAGGCCGCTATCCAAATGCTCAAGCGCCGGGACGCGGGACGCGCCACTTTCTTGCCAATTCGTACCATTCGGGGCCGCCGGCTGCAAGAGGAAGGCGTGGCGGGTACGGCGGGCTTTGTGGGCATCGCGGCGGATCTTCTGGAATACGACCCGAAGTATGACGCGATCTTTCAGAACCTTTTGGGCCGGACCGTCGTAACCGAGACAATGGACCATGCCATCACAATGGCCCGAAAGTATTCCAACCGCTTTCGTATTGTGACGCTGGATGGGCAAGTGCTCAACGCCGGCGGCTCCATGACAGGCGGTTCAACCATACGGGGCGCCGGTATCCTGTCGAGAGCCAACGAGCTGGCGCGTCTGGAGAAACAAGTAGTTCAACTGACCCAAGAAAAGGAAGGCCTGGAGAGCGATTTGGCGGAAGCTACAAGGTCGGCCGCCGAGGTGGAGTTTCAGATTGAGACGGCTAAGGGAGAGCTTCGCCAAGCGGAGGACGAGGTGCTAAGCCTGGAGAGCGCCGACCGCCAGCGCCAACTGCTTCTGGACGCGGCACGCCGTCAGGCCGATACCTGCCGGACTGAATTGGAGAGCGTAGACCAGCGCAGCGCCGGAGCCGAAGACCGGAGCGGGACCCTGCGTGGTGAGATCGCGTCTCTGGAGAAAAAGATTAAAGACCTCACGGAAGAGCTGGAAGCCCACACCCAAGACCGCTCGGAGCTCGATGCGCAAAATGCCGCGCTTGGCGAGCGTTTGACTGCGGTCAAAATGGCCGCCGCCGCCGCCGATGCGGAAAAGGCCGCCACCCTGGATTCGCTAGAGCAATTGCGCGAGTTGGAGGACGCTATGAAGGGCGACCGGGCCGCCAGCGAGGCGCTGTTAGAGCGGTGCCGCCAGGAGAGCGAGGTCTTGAATGGGCGTATTGACGCGCTGACATGCGAGACTGAGGCCATGAACGAGGCGTTGGGCCGGATCAAAGAACGTTTCCGGGACGCTCTGTGTGAACGGGCGCAGGCGGAGGCGGAAAAGACAAAAGCAGAAAAGAGAGCGCAGGACCAAAACAAGGACATCCTCCTGATGGAGCGCGAGAGCGCCCGCTTGGAGCAAAAAAAGAACGCAACGGCTATGGAGGAAAAACAACTCCTGGACAAACTTTGGGACACCTATGAGCTGACCCCGACCGCAGCGGCGTCGTTGCGTCAAAAGGAGCTGGACATGCCGGAGGCCAACCGGCGGATTTCGACCTTGAAACGCAAAATTTCCTCGCTGGGTACGCCAAACCTTGGGGCAATCGAAGAGTTCGCCCGGGTCAATGAGCGTTACGAATATCTGGCTGTGCAGCGGGATGATGTGCTTTCCTCCAAGCAGGAGCTGGAAAAGATTATCCGCTCTATCACCCAGGAAATGACCGAGATTTTTATTCGGGAGTTCCAACGGATTAACGAGTATTTTGGCCAGACCTTTGAAGAGATGTTCGGCGGCGGCAAGGCGCTTCTGCAATTGGACGACCCAGAGGAGCCTTTGAGCTGCGGCATAGAAATTCGCGTGCAGCCCCCGGGCAAACAGGTTAAGACCATTACGCTTCTGTCCGGCGGGGAGAAGGCGTTCGTAGCCATTGCCCTATACTTTGCAATCCTGCGGGTACGGCCCACGCCGTTCTGCCTGCTGGACGAAATTGACGCGGCGCTGGACGACGTCAATGTACGGAAGTTTGCCGCCTACCTTCGCAACCTTTGCAATAAGACCCAGTTTATCGTCATTACCCACCGGCGCGGCACCATGGAGGAGGCCGATGTGCTCTACGGCGTTACTATGCAGGAGCAGGGCGTTTCCAAGATTTTGCACATCGACCTGGGACAAATGGAAGAGCAGCTTGGGATACAATAGGAGAGAACAGATATGGGATTTTTTGATAAGATAAAAAACGGATTGACCAAGACGCGGAACGCGATGTCTTTGGGCGGCATCTTTTCGTCGCCGATTGACGACGATTTTTACGACGAGCTGGAAGAGCGTATGATTCTGGCCGACGTGGGCGTCGAGACAGCGGAAAAGCTGGTGGAGCACCTGCGCGAGCGGGTGCGGGGAGAACGGCTCAGGGATGCAGAAGCTGTCCGGGAGGCCCTAAAGGATATTTTGTCCGAGCTGTTGGAGACGGATGATTTAACCTTGCGCATGGGGACGAAGCCTTCTGTGGTACTGGTCATCGGCGTCAACGGCGTCGGCAAGACGACCACCATTGGGAAGCTGGCCAACCTCCTGCGGGAAGAGGGAAAAAAGGTGCTGCTCTGCGCGGCGGACACCTTCCGCGCTGCGGCGGCCGACCAGTTGGAAATCTGGGCGCAGCGCAGCCGCACCGAAATCATTCGTCAGGATGAGGGAGCCGACCCCGCCTCGGTGGTTTATGACGCCATTTCAGCTGCCCGGGCCAGAGGAGCCGACGTCATTCTGTGTGACACTGCGGGGCGGCTACACAACAAGCAAAATCTAATGAACGAGCTGGGCAAGATCGCCCGAATCGTGGACCGGGAGCTGCCGGACGCAGACAAGGAAATTCTCTTGGTGCTGGACGCCGCCACCGGACAGAACGGCCTCATTCAGGCGAAGCAATTCCAGGAATTTGCCGGCGTTACCGGTCTTGTGTTAACCAAGCTGGACGGCACAGCCAAGGGCGGTATTGTGGTGGCGGTGGCCGACACGCTGGGCATTCCGGTGAAATACGTTGGCGTAGGCGAGCAGATGGACGACCTGATGGCGTTTCAACCTCGCGCGTTTGTCGACGCCTTACTGCAAGGAGAGACGTCATGAAGTTGGTATTGGCGAGCAAAAATCCGGGCAAGCTCAGAGAACTCCAGGAAATCTTGGGATCGTTGGGCGTGGAAGTCCTGCTGGAGTCCCAGGTAGGGCTGGACCTGGAGGTTGAGGAGACTGGGACGACCTTTGAGGAAAACGCCTTTTTGAAGGCGGACACGGTGATGAAGGCATCTGGGCTTCCCGCCATTGCAGATGACAGCGGTCTGGTTGTGGACGCGCTGAACGGCGCGCCCGGCGTCTATTCGGCCCGCTTTGGCGGGAAGGAGAGCGATGCGGCGCGTACCGCCCTGCTCTTGGAAAAGCTGGAGGGTGTCCCGGCGGAAAAGCGGACGGCCCGCTTTGTGAGCGCCATCGCCTGCCGGCTGCCGGATGGCAGGACGGTTACTGCAAAGGGGAGCTGCGAAGGTGTGGTCGCCGACGCGCCCAGGGGACAGGGGGGCTTCGGCTACGATCCGGTTTTTCTGGTTCCGTCGCTGGGCAAGACCTTTGCAGAGCTTTCGGCGGAGGAAAAAAACCAGATTTCCCACAGAGGCGCGGCGCTTCGGGCGTTTGCGGAGAAATTTCGAGAGGCGGTGGAGCCATGCTGACCAGTAAACAGAGGGCTGAACTGCGCGCCAGGGCAAACCAGCTGCCCGTCCTTTTGACAGTGGGAAAAGGGGGTGTTTCCGGGAGCTTGATTGCCGAGGCGGATACCGTTTTGACCGCCAAGGAGTTGGTGAAGGGACAGGTCTTAGAGAGCGCCCTTCTCACCGCCCGGGAGGCTTGCGACGCCATTTGTGAGGCCACTGGCGCGGACGGCGTACAGACGGTGGGGTCGAAATTTGTCATCTACCGTTTTTCTCAGAAATGCGAGGACGAGCGAAAGGCTATGGCCGTCAGACCCAAGCGGGTTAATCCAGTCCGCGCCGGTGCGCAGGCAAGACGGCGAAAGGCCAAAGAAGAACGGGAGGCGCGTAACGCCTATTTCAAACAGGCTGCAATCCAAGCGGCCATTGATAAGAAAAAGGACCGTTAAGAGAAGCCAAGAGCAACCTCGGAGGTGTTCAGGATGGGAAAAATCGGCATCTACGGCGGCAGCTTTAACCCGCCGCATTTGGGCCATATGCTGGCGGCGCGGGAAATGGCGGAGGCGTTAGGATTGGACCGCGTCCTGCTGGTTCCGGCGGCGACCCCGCCCCATAAGGACATGGCGGACGGCTCCCCGTCGGGGGAACAGCGGCTGGAAATGCTGCGCCTTGCGTCGGAGGGAATGGAAGGGGTCGAGGTGGACGGTCTGGAGCTGCGCCGGAAGGGCCCCAGCTACACGGCGGATACCGTCAAGGCTCTGCACGAAAGGTATTCCAAGGATAAGCTCTATTTCCTGATGGGAACCGACATGTTTCTCAGCTTCCACGAGTGGTATAAGCCGGAGAAAATCTGCAAGCACGCCACCTTGGTCACGGTGCGCCGCGCCGGGACGGACTCCCTCTCTCAACTCGAAAGGCAGGCCGAACGGCTCAAAAAAAACTATGGCGCGAAGACCGTCGTGCTGGACAACCGCGTTTTGGAGATGTCGTCCACCGAGGCGCGGCGGATGCTCCGCTTCCAATGCGCCGAGTCCTACCTTAACAAATATGTCTTGGATTATATCTGGGCCCATAGACTGTACGGGGTGGAGGAGGATTTGCGCTGCCTGCCCTTCGATCAGCTCCGTAAGGCAAGCCTGGCCCTGCACGACCCCAGGCGGGTTCCCCACGTGATCGGCTGCTGTGGAGCGGCGTCTCATTTGGCGCTCCGTTGGGGGTGCGACGAGACGTTGGCTGCCCGTGCCGGTATTCTTCATGATGTGACGAAGGCGCTGGGAAAAAGGGCACAGTTGCTATTGTGTGAAAAATATGGTATCATGACCACTGAGTTTGAGCGGAATCACTACAAGCTGCTCCACGCCAGATCTGGCGCCGCCATTGCGGAGCATATCTTCGGCGAGAGCAGAGAGGTCGTGGACGCGATCTACTGGCACACCACCGGCAAGGCAAATATGGCTCTGCTGGAAAAAATTCTGTACATTGCTGACTATATGGAGCCGAACCGGAATTTCGACGGCGTGCGGAAAATGCGGGAGCTGACCGAGACCGACCTGGACGGGGCGCTCCTGCTCGGCTTTGAAATGTCCATTGACCTGTTAAAGAGCGAAAATAAGCCCCTGGACCGCTTCACCGTGGAAGCGCGTGATTTCCTGCTTGGCGAAAGGACCAAAGTATGAAGCTTTTTAGCGGAAAACACAGAAACAATACCCCGCCTCGGAAGCGAAAGCCCCGCAGCGACGGCCATAAACGTATTTGGCGCAGCCTTACTGGGATGCAGCGCGGATTGATCTTACTGACCCTTTCGTTTCTTGTGCTCGTCGGAACGGTGCTGGCCGTTGGGAAAATGCTGATAAAGCCGCCCGATCTTACGCCAGAGCCGGCTATTTTCTCACCCGCCAAACCTGCGGACCCGAAAGATAAGACGCCGGTCGCGTCCAATCCGGTCATACCGGAGCCCATCCGCTATGAGGACGACAAGGGAGAAGAGGTCGAGTTCCAGTTTGAACGTCCCGGCAGCGTCCGGGAAGGCTTCTACAATATCCTGCTCGTTGGCGTTGACAACGACGGCACCCGCACCGACACCATTATCGTTGCCCGCCTGAACGCCAACGATCACACCGTTGCCATGATGAGCATTCCACGTGACACGCTGATTAACGGCAATTACTCCGTTCCCAAGATCAATTCGGTCTATGGAGGCAATGGAAAAGGGGAGAAGGGGGTCAACGCGCTCAAGCAGCAGCTTGCCTCCATCCTCGGTATTGAGGTCAATGGCTACGCGCTGGTCGATCTGGAAGCATTTGTCGAGCTGGTGGACCTGGTGGGCGGAGTTAATTTCTATGTTCCCCAGCGGATGTACTACACCGACCCGACTCAGAATCTGTATATCGACCTCTACGAAGGCGAACAGCTTTTGGACGGCCAACACGCGATGCAGTTGGTCCGCTTCCGCTCCTACGCGGAGGCCGATATCAAGCGTACCGCCGTCCAGCAGGACTTTTTGCGGGCGCTTGCAAAAAAATGTATTTCCTTCGAGAGTATTGCCAAAATTAAGCCCATGGTGGAAATCGCGATGGAGTATGTTGAGACTGATCTTTCTTTGGGAAACCTGCTCTATTTTGCCCAAGAGCTTATGAAGTGCGATTTCGACAAGATGGAGACGTTTACCCTTCCCGGCGAGGGCGTCTGGATCAGGGGCGGTTCCTATTACGCCCTCTCCCCAAGTCAGGTACAGGAGATCGTCAATGAAAACTTTAATCCCTACGATACCGACATTCCGCTGAGCAGCTTCCACATCCGAGGAGGCGGTTCCAGCACGCCGACGGTTTCATCCAGTAAACCGGTTGTTACCCCTGCCAAGCCCGCCGTACCGGAAAAACCGGCGGAGGTCCCGGAGGAGCCGGAGCTTCCCGATGAAAATGAGACGGAGGAGCCGGAAGACCCGAACCTCCCATCTGACGCGGAGCAGCCAGACGATCCGACGCTCCCACCCGATACAGAACAGCCGGTCGATCCGAATCTGCCACCGGACACGGAGCAACCGGTTGACCCGGTTGAACCGTCTGATACAGAGGAGCCGGTTGATCCCAATCTACCGGTTGACCCGCCGGCGGTCACAGATCCGCCAGCGCCTTCCGATACCGAGGAGCCGGTTGAACCCGACCTACCCCCGAACCCCTTTGACACGTCCGGAAATACGGTTGTGGAACCGCCTCCGGCGGCCAGCGTTGAAAACCCGACGCCGTCTACACCGCCGCAAGACAGCGGCTTTTTGGAAAAACCTGACGGCGCCGTTGAATAAAAATTAGCAACCGAACCAACAATCTGGAAGGAGGATTCATTTTGTATACACCGAAAGAACTTGCTTTGGCCGCCGCCAAAGCGCTGGATGACAAGAAAGGCGTCGATATTAAACTGCTTGCTGTCACCGACGTCACCTCCCTGGCCGACTTTTTCCTCATTTGTACCGGAACTTCGAGTACCCATGTCAAGACGCTTTGCGACGCGGTGGAAAAAGCGTTGGACGAGTTGGGCGAGCCGGCCCTGAGAAGAGAGGGGCACCGTAGCGGCTCTTGGGTCCTCCTGGACTTTGGCTGCGTGGTTCTCCACGTCTTTACCGACGAGAGCCGTCAGTTTTACGACCTGGAGCGGCTTTGGTCCGACGCGACGCCGGTCCCGCTTGAAAATTAGATCGACAAAAGGATGCATAGAGAATGAAGTACGATTTTACCGCCATCGAGAAAAAGTGGCAGGATAAATGGCGCGAGGAAAAGCCATTCGCCGCAGTCACCGAAGATAAGCGTCCCAAATTTTACGGACTCATTGAATTTCCGTACCCCTCGGGACAGGGTTTGCATGTGGGCCACCCCCGGCCATTTACCGCTATGGACATCATCTGCCGTAAAAAACGGATGCAGGACTATAACGTGCTGTTTCCCATCGGTTTCGATGCTTTTGGCCTGCCCACCGAAAACTATGCCATTAAAAATCACATCCATCCTCGCATTGTGACCGAGAACAATATCAAACGCTTTACGGAACAGCTGCAAATGCTGGGCTATTCCTTTGACTGGGACCGCTGTGTGGACACCACAGACCCCAGCTATTACAAGTGGACCCAATGGATTTTTCTCCAGCTTTACAAGAAGGGTCTGGCCTATAAGGCCACTATGCCGGTTAACTGGTGTACCTCCTGTAAATGCGTCCTCGCCAATGAAGAGGTCGTGGAGGGCGTCTGTGAGCGCTGCGGCGCGCCGGTCGTGCGCAAGGAAAAGAGCCAATGGATGCTCAAAATTACCGAGTACGCACAGCGGCTGATCGACGATTTGGACGACGTCGATTACATTGAACGGGTTAAGCTTCAGCAGCGTAACTGGATTGGCCGATCCACCGGCGCGGAGGTTACATTTAAGGCTACTACCGACGACGACATTGTGGTCTTCACCACGCGGCCCGACACCCTTTTCGGCGCGACTTATATGGTCATCTCTCCGGAGCACGAATATGTCAAAAAGTGGGCGGACCGGCTGCAAAACCTGGATGACGTCAACGCCTACGTTGCCGAAGCCGCCCGCAAGTCTGACTTTGAACGCACCGAGCTGACCGCCGATAAGGAGAAAACAGGCGTCGAGCTTCAGGGCGTTCGGGCGGTCAACCCGGTCAACGGACAGGAGATTCCCATTTTTATCTCGGACTATGTTCTGGCCTCCTACGGAACCGGCGCGATAATGGCCGTTCCGGCTCACGACACCCGAGACTGGGCTTTCGCCAAGAAATTTGGCTGCAAAATTGTCGAGGTGGTTGCCGGCGGCGAGGATGTACAGAAAGAGGCTTTTACCGCCAAGGATGACACCGGTATTCTGGTAAACTCTGATTTCCTCAACGGACTGACGGTCCGGCAGGCAATTCCCGCCATCATTCAATGGCTGGAGGAGAAAAAAATTGGCCGCGAACAGGTCAATTATAAGCTGCGCGACTGGGTCTTCTCCCGCCAGCGCTACTGGGGCGAGCCAATTCCGATGGTTAACTGCCCCAAGTGCGGCTGGGTTCCGCTTCCCGAGTCGGAGCTTCCGCTGCTCCTGCCCGACGTGGAGAATTACGAGCCGACCGACACCGGCGAGAGCCCGCTATCCAAAATGACCGATTGGGTCAACACCACCTGCCCCTGCTGTGGCGGTCCTGCCCAACGTGAGACGGACACCATGCCCCAGTGGGCTGGTTCTAGCTGGTATTTCCTGCGCTATATGGATCCCCACAACGACAAGGCGCTGGCCTCCAAAGAGGCATTGGACTACTGGTCGCCCGTCGATTGGTACAACGGCGGCATGGAACACACAACACTCCATCTGCTTTACAGCCGGTTCTGGCACAAGGTGCTTTATGACATCGGAGTTGTTCCCACCAAGGAGCCCTACCAAAAGCGCACCAGCCACGGCATGATCCTGGGCGAGGGCGGCGAGAAGATGTCCAAGTCTCGCGGCAACGTGGTCAACCCCAATGATATCATTGACCAGTACGGCGCCGACACCATGCGCCTCCATATCATGTTCATTGGCGACTTTGAGAAGGCGGTCTCCTGGTCCAACGAGGCTGTCAAGGGCTCTAAGCGCTTCCTGGATCGTATTTGGAACATGGCCGACGCCTGCACCGACAGCGAAGCGCTGACGCCTGCCAACGAGTCGTTGCTCCACAAGACCATCAAAAAGGTCGGCTCCGACATAGACGAGCTGAAAATGAATACCGCCATAGCCGCTATGATGACCTTGGTCAACGCCATGTACCAGAACGGCTGTTCCAAGGGCGACTTCCGCGTTCTGCTTCTGCTGCTCAGTCCATTCGCGCCCCACATTGCCGAGGAGCTCTGGGAATTAAAGGGCTTTGCCAAGGAGACTGGTAAAATGGCCTGCCAGCAGCCTTGGCCAGAATACGATGAGAGCAAGACGGTAGATGCGACGGTGGAGATGGCCATTCAGGTTAACGGTAAGCTTCGCGGCACCATGCAGGCCCCGGCAGACCTGGACAACGACGCGGTGACCAAGTTGGCCCATTCCTCGGCAACCGTACAGCGTCAGATGGAAAAGCTGAGTGGAACGATTGTGAAGACTATTGTGGTTAAAAACAAGCTGGTCAATGTAATTATCAAATAAAAAGCCTGTAGCGCCGCTGCAAAGCTGGGATGTTTTGCAGCGGCGGCACATGTGAGGAGGGAAAACGGCATGGCTCGGAAGCTTAGAAAATGTTTAAACAGGCGGACGCTGTTCCTGATTGGGGTTGGCGTCCTGGTGTGTTTTCTCTCTTTGGTTCTTGTGCAGGCTATGTTCTTTCCTAAGCATGACTTGTATGTTTTGATGTATCATCATGTGGTAGAGGATGGCGAGGAATGCAATGACATGACGGTTACCATCAGCCGTCTGAAAAAGGACCTCTACTGGATGAAGGCCCATGGCTATCAAACGGTACTTCCCCGGGAGCTGGCTGCCGGCGAACCGTTGCCTGAACGAGCTGTGATGATTACCTTTGACGACGGTTATCTGAGCAACTATGAGCTGCTCTATCCTGCGTTGCAGGCGGAGCAGATGAAGGCGGTCATTTCGGTTATTACCTGCATGCCGGACCGTGACGACAAGCACTATATTGACTGGGAAATGTGCAGGGAGATGACGGAATCCGGGCTGGTGGAAATTGGGTCCCACACCTATGCGCTCCACAATCTGGACACAAAGGGCCTGGTGATTTCCGATGGCGTGAATGGAATCCAACGGGCTCCGAATGAGTCCTACGAATCCTTTCAGGCGCGGGTTTTGGACGACATACAAAAGAGCTATGATTTGATTGCGGAAAATGTCGGCCAGGCCCCTACCTTTTTTGCTTATCCGTTTGGCGTTACGGAACGAAGTGCTTTGGCGTTGATTAACGCTCTCTTCCCGGTCACCGCCTTGACCCAAGATGGTATTGCTCAGGTGGGAAGTGATTTTCACGGCTTGCCCCGGTTCAGGGTCACAATGGCGACGGGGATGGATTCCTTCCTGCCGCCGTAAAGATTTCGAAATATTAGAAAAAGCCATCTGACACCAGACTGTCCCGGTGTCAGATGGCTTTTTTGTGGTGGTTTAGCGGACGCCGCAAATCCTTTGGCAGCCGGCGCAGTAGCAATTGCCGGCTGCAAGGGCGGTATGATAGCACATCTGTGCCATATCGCTGCGTGGACAGTGCTGCGTATAGGAAAGGTCCGCGGAGCAGATTCCAAGATCGGAGGCGACGGAGATATAACCTTGTGGGAAACCGCCTGCCTGTTCCGCTGCGTCGGCGTGTCCGGCTGCGCAGAGGAGCATTTTTACCATCTGCGGATAAGAAACCGGGTCGTCAGGCCCGAACTTTCCACCGCCGTAGCCGTTGACAATACCCAGATCACAGGCCGTCGCGATATAGCCGGAAGCCCAGTGGGTGGACGGTACGTCGGCAAAGGATGTCTCACAATAGGCCTTTGCTGTGTCGTCAAGTCCGCGCATTCTACAGATAATTGCGGCGGCCTCCGCCCGGCTGACCTGATTTTGTGGATTGAAGCGGCCATTGCCGTCTCCAGTTATGACGCCGGCGTCATACAGGGCGTCAACCGCCGCGCAGTAGCCGGCTCCTGCGGGAATGTCGGAAAAAAGTCCGGCGTGGTGGCCACTATGATGGGCTCTGACAGCGTGATGGTGAGCCGACAGCGTGGTGCACAGCAGGAGGCTGCATAGGAGGAAAATGGTTACAGTTCGCAGTTTTTTCATGTTGTTCACTCCTATTCTAAATTGTTGTAGAAGTCTGGACAGACTTCCTTAATTTTAGCTTGGAGACTCTTGAGATCCCGAAAGGTGTCGGGGCGTTTGGTCAGGTCACGGAGAAGGGCAGAGGGGTGGAATATCGCCATAAACCAGATTCCGCCCTTTTGAACCCAGTGGCCATGGTCTTTTGTGATGCGAAAGCCCTCGTCGATCAGCCGCATGGCCGCAATCCGGCCCAGACAGACGATAATTTTTGGCGAAATCAGCGCGGCCTGCTTGCGCAGCCAGCCGATGCAGGCGTCCTGCTCGGTTTGCAGTGGGTCGCGGTTCTGGGGCGGCCGGCATTTGACAATGTTAGCGATATAGCAGTTTTCACGGCTGAGGTCGATAATGCTGAGCATCTCGTCGAGGAGTTTTCCGGCGGGACCGACGAAAGGGACACCCTGCTCGTCTTCACGCTGTCCCGGTCCCTCGCCGACGAACATGACCGGCGTCTTTTCCGGACCAACGCCAAAAACCACGCTGTTTCGTGTGACCGACAGGGGACATTGGGTACAGACATTACAGGCGGCGCGCACCTCATTCAGTGTCATAACAGATCATCTCCGCTCCAATCGTCCCCGCCCCAGTGGTCGTCCGGTAGGTCGATGACCTTTTTCCGGCGGGCGGCCCGTGCGGCCCGGTGTCTGCGCGCGCGCAAACGATTGATGGCGACTAGCGTTGCGTATAGCAGCACAAAGCCCAGAAGACAGAAAAACAAAATCTTCCACCAATTTACCGCCAGAAAGGTCTTTGTTTCCTCTGTCTGCACCGTGATGGCAGAGCGGGGAATATCTGTAATGGCAACCAAATCCGATTCGCCCAGCATATGATCTTGATAGGAAACCTTTACATGTCCCAGCACCTGACCTTGCGTGATTGGTGCTTCAACCCCCTGCGGGGAGTTCAGAGATATTTCCTGCACGATGTCTTTCTCTTCATAATCGGCGGGCAACAAGGCGATGAGTTCATGGTCTGGGGCCAGGAGGGAGTATTCCGGCCCGCCAGAGGCCAAAACCTTGACCTGGGTAATGGGGTAAAGCGTGGTCAGGACCTTGGTGTAGGAGAAGTTCGCAAAACCGTACTCAAAGAGCGCTTTGGTCTCCGTAAAATTCTGGTTTTCCTGTTCGCCGGTCTCTGTAAAAATATAGTTAGCGCCGCATAGAACGCTCAACAGCTCCATCCGGCCATTGCTGGCGGTGGAGATTAGGCAGAGACCGGCGGGAGAGGTGAAGCCTGTTTTGACGCCCCTGGCGGGTTCATAATAGTATCTCGAGCTGGGTGTAATCAACAGGTTGGTGGTGGAAAGGCTGCGGGCCTCCGAGAGATTGGTGGCGGGGACCTCATGGGTGACCGTTGAGGTGATGGTGCGGAAGGTCTCGTTTTTCAAGGCTTCACGAACAATCAGGCTCAAATCACGGGCGGTAGTGTAATGGTTTTCGTCATGTAAACCATGCGGATTGTTGAAGTGTGTCCCGGTGCAGCCCAGCTCTGCGGCGCGCTCGTTCATCATGTCTACAAACCCGTCCACCGAGCCAGCCACATATTCTCCCGCGATGTTGCATGCTTCGTTGGCCGAGGAGAGCATCATGCAGTAAAGCAGCTCTTCCAAAGTAAGTTGCTCGCCGGCCTGAAGGCCCGCTGTGCTGCCGGCCTCGCTCAGTCCCTGCAAAGCGGTCTCCGAAACCGTGATTGTGTCGGTCAGGTTTCCATGTTCCAGCGTCAACATGCAGGTCATAACCTTGGTCAGACTGGCTGGGTAAACCTGTTGGTCGGCATTCTGCTCAAACAGAATTTGATTGGTGCCCATTTCAATGAGCATAGCTGATTTGGCCTGCACGGTGTAGGCTGCGCCAGGGACCACATAGGGTTCCTTCCCGGCTCTTTCGGAGGGAACCGTTTCGGCGGGGGGCTGGTCTGCGCTTTCGGCGTCTTCCGGGGATTCGGTAGCGGCCAGGGCGGGAGAGATCAGCAGAGAGAGAATACAAAGAAGACTCCAGAGTTTTTTCATATGCGACTCCTTTTTGGAAAAAGAAGGCTTCGGCATTGCGAAGGCGGCTGTCCGTGTGTTATAATAATACAATAAAAGAATTATACCATAAATTTTTCTGATGTCAATGCGGATCGGAGGGGCGGCCTTGAAAGAACGGAAGATGGGTGTAGTTGCCGCCGTATTGGTTCTCATGCTCGCATGTACTGCGGCCGGTTATTTTCTGGGACGCGCGACCGTTTCACCCGGGGTGGCCGCCACCGTCGTAACTGAACGCAGCGCGCCTGCCCAGGAAGCTGCCTTGACGGCCCCTGGGGCGGTACAAAAACAGTTGGAACAGCCCGAGCAGATGGAACAAATACCAGAGGAGAGGCCTCCTTCGGGGACTGCGGAAGAAGAGGGCCCAGTTCATATAAACACCGCGAGCCTGGAGGAGTTGGAGACCCTGCCGGGAATCGGTCCCAAGCTGGCTGGGCGCATTGTCGCCTACCGGGAGGAAAACGGCCCTTTCACTACAGTGGAGGAGCTGTGCGAGGTGAGCGGCATTGGAGAAAAGGTGTTGGAGAAGATTCGCGCGCGGATTGTAGTCGGAGGATAGAGTATGAAGATTTTAGTTGTGGATGACGAACGCCTTTTGGTCAAGGGCATAAAATTTAATTTGGAGAACGACGGCTATGAGGTGCTGACGGCCTATGACGGGGAGGAGGCGGTGGCGCTCGCGCAGGAACAGCAGGCGGACCTTATCATTCTCGACCTGATGATGCCTAAGCTGGACGGTTTGGGGGCATGTGCGCGCATCCGGGAGTTTTCAGACGTGCCTATCATTATGCTGACCGCCAAGGCCGACGATATGGATAAGCTCATGGGCTTCGAGCAGGGGGCTGACGACTACCTGACCAAGCCATTTAACATTCTGGAGCTCAAGGCACGGGTCCGCGCCCTCTTGCGCCGCGCCGCGCCGCGGCAGCCGGAGCAGCCGCCGCGTCTGAGCTGCGGACACATCTCTATAGACTCCGCCAGCCGCAACGCGTACAAGGGCAGCGCGGCAGTGGAACTGACCGCCAAGGAATTTGACCTGATTGAGCTGCTGATGCGCAATCCGAACCGCGTCTACTCCCGCGAGACCTTGCTGGACACCATCTGGGGCTATGAATACCGCAGCGACATCCGCACGGTGGACGTGCATATCCGCCGTCTGCGTGAGAAGTTGGAGATGACCCCGGCTTCGCCGGAGTATATCCTGACCAAGTGGGGAGTGGGCTACTATTTCAAGGCTTAAAAAAAGGCTGTCTCTGCTGCTCAGTAGCTCGCAGATTCGTTACGCGCTGACCTATGTGCTGATTACCGCCGCCGCACTGCTGTCCCTTAACATCTATTCGGCCAATACGACCCGGGAGATGGTATTTCGTTCCAAGGACGCCTCCATGCAGAGTAAAGTCCAATTGGTGGTCTCGTCCATGTCGGGCCTGGAGCATCTGAATCCCGACAATGTAACCCAGGTCATCACGCTTCTGGGCGATTTGGGGGCGGACCGCGTTGTGGTCACCGATCAGGAGGGGCGGGCCCTGTATGATTCCCTGACCAATGATAACGCCACCGGGCGCATCATCCTTTTATCGGAGATATTCGAGGCCTTGACGGGCAACGACGTTTTCTACAGTTTTTACCGTACTGGAGCCCTGGAAAGCCGCGCCTGCATGCCTGTTGTAAGCCGGGACCGCACCATCGGCGCAATCTATCTCATGGAATACGACACCGGCCAGGGAGCCATCATCGCGGCGCTGGAAACCAATTTGATTCGTATCAGCTTGGTGCTGGGCGCGGTGGTGCTGCTCTTTTCCCTGATCTTCGCGCTGGCCTTCTCCCGGCGTGTGCGGCTGATTCTTCAGTCCATCCAACTGCTCCGGGAGGGGGAGTACAGTCACAAAATCAAAATCCGCGGGCAGGATGAGGTGTCGGTTTTGGCCGAAGAGTTTAATAAGCTGACCGACCGCCTGCGCGTCTCCGAGGAAAGCCGCCGTCAGTTCGTTTCCGACGCCTCTCACGAGCTCAAGACCCCGCTGGCCTCGATCAAGCTGCTCTCCGATTCGGTGCTCCAAAACCAGATGGATATGGATACGGTTTATGAATTCGTCGGCGATATCGGAAATGAGGCCGACCGACTGACCCGCATTGCTCAAAAGCTTTTGGAGCTCAACCGCTTGGATGACGCGCCCAGCGACGACTTGATCGTAATGGAGGCCAAGCCAGTGGTGGAAAAGGCGGTCCGGCTGTTGACACCGATGGCTGAGCTGCGGAATATCCGTTTGACCGCCGATCTGGAGCTGGGTTGCACGGTGGTTACGCGGGAAGACGATATCTATCAGATTGCCTTTAACCTTGTGGAGAACGGCATCAAATACAACATCGACGGCGGCCGCCTGGATGTGACCTTACGCCGGGAAGGGGACGACGTGGTCCTCATTGTGGAGGACACCGGCATTGGCATCCCGGAGGAGGCACGAGAACGCATCTTCGAGCGGTTCTACCGGGTGGACAAGGCCCGCTCCCGTCAGGCCGGCGGCAGTGGGCTGGGACTGTCCATCGTCCACGATCTGGTGGAGCGAAATTATGGCATAGTCTCCGCCGAGCCGAGAGCGGAGGGGGGGAGCCGTTTTACTGTGGCGTTTCCCTATTTTGGACTGGAGGACGAGGAATGAGGCGTTGGCTATGCTTTCTGGCCGTTGTCCTGCTTCTGACCGCATGTTCCGGCGGGACCAGGGAGGAAGGATTGCGGTTCTATTATCGGGACGCGCCAGGCAGGGACGGCCATATCCCCTTCGGCACGGCGGACGGGGCCATTGGCTTTGAGCGCCGCGATGTCACTCCCAGCACCTACAGCGAGCTGTTTGATCTCTATTTTGCCGCCCCGCTGGACCCAGCGCTGGAATCGCCTTTCCCCAAGGGGTTATCCTGCCTATCTACCTCTGTGATAGACCGGGTGCTGACCGTCAGTCTGAGCAAGGAGTTTGACAGTCTGAAGGGAATTGACCGCAGCATTGCGACCGCCTGCCTGGTCCGTACATTGACGCAATTCGGCGAGGTGGACGGCGTCCGTCTTCGGACGGAGGGCGGGGAAGAGCCGGCTACCCTGTACGCAAGGGATTTTATTTTAGAGGATTTGGGAGCTGTGAACACCGAGACCGCCGTCCGGCTCTACTTCTCCGACAGCAATGGACGTTATCTGGTAGCCGCCGAGCGGAAGCAGTATTTTTCCGATGAGAGCCAAATCCCCGCCTATGTCGTCTCCCAGCTCATCGACGGTCCCACTGAACAGGGCCAGTTGGCTGTGCTCCCAGAGGGTACGGCGCTGCGAGGGGTGACCGTGGACGGCGACGGACTCTGCACTGTCGATTTCTCATCCGAGTTTTTGCTCAACAAGCCAGACACCGATCTTTCCGAACGCATGACAGTGTTGGCCGTCGTAGACTCTCTGACGGAGCTTCCGCAGATCAGCCAGGTGCGTTTTCTGGTGGAGGGAGAGCCGTTGGGCGCGTACTATCACATGAACCTGGGACGCAGCTATGAGCGGGACGAGTCAGCCATCGGCAAGGTTCGGGCCGACCTCAATGAGACCGACGCTACCCTCTATGTCCGCTGCTGGGACGATGAACGTCTGGCACCTGTTCCGGTCATTGTGCGTGAAAACTCACAAATTTCCATGCCAGAGCAACTTTTGCAGCGTCTGATTAGCTTCAAACCGGTCAATGACCTTTGGCCGCCGCTGCCAGAAAAGACCTCTGTGCAGAGTGTGACTCTATCGGAGGGGGTGTGCAGAGTGGACTTTTCAAAGGGATTCCTGTCCGTGGCCGGCGATGCGGCGGCGGAGCTGCGGACTGTCCGGTCGGTGTCCCGGACGCTGACGAGCCTGGATGAGGTGGAGAAGGTATTTATCACAGTGAACGGCAGCAGCAAGGGCTTTTCATACTGTCCGCTGGATCAGGGATTTACGGCGGAGTACTGAGCAGGGGAGACGGACGGCCGGCAAAGAGTAATAGAAGAAATGGGGGAATCTATAGTGAAAAAAAAGCTTGTACCGCTGCTGCTGGCAGCAGCTATGCTTGTGGGATTTTCATCCTGCGCCAGGATTGATGTCCAAGGTGAGATCGAAAAAAAGCCGCCCGCCGGCGAGTCCGCAAAATCAACCGCGCTGACGGTGATGGACGACGTCGTGCCTCAGCCGATGTATGAGGAGGGCGGGGTTTCCTATGGGTTCCGCACAGCGGGAAAATACTTCGAACGCTACAACGGCAGCGAATTTGAAAAGTTTTACGCAGTGGGGGTCAACATTGGAAGCGGAAAGCCAAACGGATTTCCCGGTGAAATGAGCATTTCCAGGGAGGAGTATCTGAAATGGCTGGAAGAGATTGCCGCTATGAACGCCAACAGTATTCGAATTTACACGGTGCTTTCTCCCGACTTCTATGATGCCTTTTATATCTACAACCGGTCGCACGAAAAAAAGCTCTACCTCTTTCAGGGCTGCTGGCTGGATGAGACAATCCTTGCGGAACACGGAGACGCCTATATGACGTTGGACGAAGCGAAACGGGATATAAAAGACCTGATAGATATTTTTCATGGCAACGCGAATATACAGCCGAGAACGGGTCATGCCAGCGGCGTCTATACCCGAGATATTTCCAACTATGTCGCGGGCTGGATTATGGGCATTGAGCCGGACGCGGATATGGTCACGGCCACCAATGAAAACAATCCGGACAAGACAAGCTACGACGGGGAATACCTGACCTGCGAAAATGTACAGCCGTTTGAAACATTCTGGTGCGAATTAGGCGACTACGCGCTCTCCTATGAGGACCGGTCCTACCGAACCCAACGGATGGTGAGCTTTACCAACTGGCCCTCCGCCGACGTGATGAGCCATCCAGACGAGCCGCTCTTTGAAATGGAAGACAAGGTGTCCCTGAATGTCGAGGACCTCCGGGAAGGTGAAAAGTTCAAGCCTGGATTATTTGCCAGCTACCATATTTATTCGTATTACCCCAACTTTATGTTTGAAGATGAAAAATACAAAAATTATGTGGATAAAGAGGGGAATATCAACACATATCGTGCCTATTTAGAGGACCTGATTCAATATCATACCTGCCCCGTTCTGGTGGCGGAGTTTGGCCTGCCGGTCAGCCGCGGCATCACGCACAGAAACCCGCTCACCGAATTTAATCAAGGCGGTTTGACAGAGGTGGAGCAGGGCGAAAAGCTGGTTGATATGTTCCAAGATATCCGAGAAACGGGGTATGCCGGAGCGTTGCTGTTTATCTGGCAGGATGAATGGTTTAAACGAACTTGGAATACCATGGAATATAATAATGAAGAGCGGCGTCCGTTTTGGTGCGACGTACAGACCTGTGAGCAGCATTTTGGTCTGATGGAATTTGTCTCGGTTGAAAACGGACCCACCCCTGTAATTGATGGCAGAGCGGAGGAATGGACCGACAATGAACTGATGCTCGAATGCGAGAACGGCGCGAAGGTTTATGCAAAAACGGACAGCACCTATTTTTATTTGATGGTCAAAGATGAGAACGCGGATTTTGACGGGCCCGGAAATCAGCTGTACTTTGATATATCCCCGGCGCATGGCGGCGAGGTATTTCAAGGAATGCCGCTGAGCCGCGCGGCAGACTTTATTCTGTCGATCAACGGGAAGGATGAGACGCGCATCCTGGTGCATGAGTTTTCTGACATTTACCATTATTTGTTCGGAGAGCAAGATCCTTTTGTTTCAGAGGCGATTGCGGCGAGCGAGGACAAATTTGTCCCGATCTATTTAATTCTGGATCGTGCGATGTATTTGCCCTATTCCGACAAGACCATACCGGTACAGAGGCGGGAAACCGGGCTGCTTCGATATGGAATATCCGACAAGGAGAGCAGCAGCTATGATTCCCTGGCTGACTTCTGCTATAAAGGGGGTGTCTTCGAAGCCAGAATCCCGTGGCAGCTCCTTGGCTTCCGGGACCCGTCTCGTAAAGAGATTCAAGGGGACTTTGCGGAAACCGGCGAGCTGGGCGGGGTGTTCATTGATGAAATTGCCATCGGTCTTGTCACACCCGACGGTGACCAGGGGAGCGCCGCTTTTACCTGGAATAACTGGGAGTACGCCGAGACGGAGGAAAGACTTCGGGAGTCCTACTATATCATCCGGAATTATCTCGCGGAAGAGACGGATTAGAAATTTGTGTGTATAGCGGAAGAGTGGGCGTTGCGGGATAAAATCCTGCAGCGCCCACTCTCAAGCTGTGGACAAAGTAAACGCTTTGCGCCCACAGCAAACGGAAACGGGCTCAGCGAATTTTGATTACTGCTTTGACCAAGTCGCTCCTGCCACGCACAACCTCGTCGAATCCTTCTTTGATGTGGTCAAGATCGTATTCGTGGGTGGCGATTCCGTCCAGCTGGATGCTTCCGCTGGCTACGGCTGCAATCGCTTTGGGATAGATGTTGCGGTAACGGAAAACCGACTTGATTGTGGCTTCCTTATCCATAATCTGCGCAAAGTTGTAATTGATTTCCTCCTGTGCGGACAGGCCGACCAGGCAGATGGTACCGCCCCGGGCTACGATAGAGGGGGTCTGGGCAATGGTAAAGGGCGATCCCGCACACTCAAAAACCACGTCCGCGCCCCTTCCGCCGGTAAGCGCTTTGATTTCCGCCAAAACGTCGCAATTCTTCCCATTAAGCGCATGGGTTGCACCCAATTCCTTGGCTTTATTCAGGCGGGCGTCTTCCAGGTCGCTGACGATAATACATCCCGCTCCATGCGCCTTTGCGCTGAGAAGGGTGACGAGACCAATGCAGCCCGCTCCGAGAATGACCACGGTATCGCCGACCTTCACATCGGCCTGATTGGCCGCGTGGAAGCCAACGGATAGGGGCTCGATCAGACAGCCTTCCTTTGTGGAAACGTTGTCGGGCAGTTTGAAGCACATATTTTCGGGATAGGCGATGTATTCCTCGTAGCAGCCCTGCACCGGGGGAGTGGCCAGAAAGACCACGTCGGGGCAGAGGTTATAGCGTCCGGTTTTGCAGAACTCGCATTTCCCACAGGTAACGCCCGGCTCCAGCGCGACCCGGTCACCTACGGCCAGATGCTTCACGTCCTTACCAGCTTTGACCACAGTACCGGCGCACTCATGACCGAGCATATAATCCTGTGACTGGTCTACCACATAAGATCCGCAGCGCCCACTGTGATAGTAGTGCACATCTGAGCCGCAGATGCCGACATACTCCAGCTGAACCAATACTTGGTCTGCTTCTGGCTCCGGAATGGGAATTTCTTTGATAATCATATTGTCAACGCCGCGCATAAAGGCGGCCTTTTGCATAGCCATCGTATTCATCCTTTCTAAAGTGTGCCCGGCAGGCACAGGCTTGCCGGGCACAGAGTTTTGGACTGCCGAAGGAATTACTGGAGGTCGGCCTCGGTGAGTTCGCCGTTTTCAATGTACATTTGGATGTACTGATCGACATTCTCCGCGTTGATTTCGGGTGCGTCAACATAGTCGTTGACATCGGTGATGGCAATTTCACCCTTGAGGACCTTGGCGGCGTAATCCATGTTCATTTTCGCGATATCGGAGGCAGCCTGCAAGGCGGTGCAGGTGAGCAGGCCTTCCCGGATCAGGAGGCAACCCTGTGCGGTGCCGTCAACGCCGTAAGCGAAGAAGCTGGTCGTTCCGTCGGCGGCGACATAGTCGGTGTCGTTGCGGACCGCCTCAATCGCGCCGGCAGCCATGTTGTCGTTCATGGAGATGATGGCATCGATGTGGGTGCCGGACTGAACCCAGGTCTCCATCAGAGCCATGGCTTCGTCGTTGTTCCAGTTGGCGTAATCTTCGTAGAGAATGTTGACGTCGGGGCGCTCCGCAAAGAAATAGGTGTCCCAAGCCTCACGGCGCTTTTCGGCATGGTAGTTGCCGGAGGGGCCGCGCAGGACGACTACATTGGCGTTTTCGGGCACTTCCTCAACGGCTCTGCGCGCACCCACGGCAGCCTGCTCGACAGGGTCGGCGTCCACGGTGCCGGTGCCGGCCATGACGGAGGTGTCGTCACTGCCGTCCAGATCCCCCTGGTGGGTGGTGGGGTTGGTGGTGATGACGGGAATACCGGCATCGACCAACTGCTGAACATAGGGTGCCTGAGCGGCGTTGTTGTTGGACTGCACAATGACCAGATCGTAACCCTTGGTGATGCAGTCCTCCAGCAGGCCGTTCTCGGTGTTGTCGTCGGCCTCGCCGCTGACGCAGGTCAGTTCGATCTCATCGTAAGCGGCGGCGTTTTTCTGCATTTCAGAGGTGAGCCATGCGGCGAAGGTATCGGCGCTGGCACGGGCCACAAAGCAGACCTGATAGGTTTCTTCAGCGGCGGGTGCGGAATCAGGAGCGGCATCCGTGTCGGGGGTTGCGTCAGGCGCGGGTGTTGAGTCGGGAGTTGCGGCGGGTGCGGGCTCGGCTGTTTTTTCGGTGCTGTTACAAGCTGCCAGTGAGAAAAGCATCAGCAAGGCAAGCCCAAGTGCAAGAAACTTTTTGATCTTCATGAATGATAAATCCTCCTTATTAATATAGGTGATTGGACCCTTTTGATCTATCCCCCGTTCCGCAGGAGAAGCGAGGGCTCCACGTATGGCCCGCTTACGGCGCAGTCCGAACTCCGGCGGCAGCATACGAGGGGATGGGAACAACTACGGTATGGGAGATTCGGTCTGGGGAGGTCCGCCCCTATCGCATCGCACACAAGAGGTACGAATTGACCAGACAATTTGCAGGTTATGCTTCCTTCTTGGCGGCGTCCTTCGCTAAAATCACTTTTGTTGTCTTTTTGGATTTGCTAACCACGTCGAAGCAGACGGCCAACACAATAATGGCGCCCTCAATGATGGACTGGATATGCGCGTTGACGCCGAGTAAGTTCATGACGTTCTCCAAAAAACCAATGATGAACGCGCCGGCCACCGTGCCGCTGACAGTTCCAATTCCGCCGGAGAAAGAGGTGCCGCCGACAATTGCAGCCGTAAGGCCGGTCATCTCGTAGCCTACCGCGCCGTTGGGAAGACCGGAATTGTTTCTGGCCATGAAAATCACACCGGCCAGACCGGCCAGAATGCCGTTGATGATGTAAGAGGTATAAATGGTTTTGCGGGCATTGATGCCGCTGGCCTCCGCCGCGCTGCGGCTTCCGCCAATGGCATAGATGGCGCGGCCATACCGGGTGTGATTGACAATATACCAGATTATAACCGTCACAAATATAACGATAATCACCGGAACCGGAATGGGTCCTACCATGCCCTGACCGATATTCACATAATTCCTGATTTGCAGGATATTCTTGCCCCCGGTGTAATACAGCGCGATGCCGCGGGCAATCTGTTGCATACCCAGGGTAGCGATGAATGCGGGTACATTGAACCGGGCCACAAAGAGACCGTTGATGAGATTACAGGCCACACCGACCGCAAGAGCGACCACAATGGCCAGCGCCATGGAGTTGGTGCTCTTGAACAGAGAAACCGACAGGACGCCTGACAGGGCCAGCACCGAGCCGACCGACAAATCCAGGTGGCCGTTGATAATCAACAGCATTTCGCCGTAGGCGATCAGGATGCCGACGCAGAGCTGACGGCTGACATTGACGAGGTTGTTCTTTTGCAGAAAGTAGGGACTGATTAAACTACAGGCGATAAACAGCACAACCAAGACAATATAAATGCTGTACTTTTGGAAATCAAACGAACGTTTTGTTTTCACAGCGATTCTCCTTCCAGATTATGGTCCATGAGTCCCGTTGCATAACGCATGATGGTCTCCTGGGAGAACGAATCCGGCCCGATGCAGCCGGTGATCCGGCCCTGGCACATGATATAGATACGGTCGCACATCCCGAGAAGCTCTGGGAGCTCAGAGGAAACCATGACGATGGACTTTCCCTCCTTCACGATGTCGGTCATCAACTTATAAATCTCAAACTTGGCGCCCACGTCAATGCCGCGCGTAGGCTCGTCCAGAATCATGACGTCGGGGCTGCACAACATCCATCTGGCCAGCAGCACTTTCTGCTGGTTGCCGCCCGAGAGCTTGGAAATCTCCGTCTCATAGGATGGGGTCGAGACCTGCATTTTTTCGAACATTTCGGTCACGTCAGCCCGTTCCTTTGCCTTGTGGGTGTAACCGCCATAGATATAGTTCTTGAGGGCGGCGAGGGTGGCGTTCTCCGCAACGCTCCGAACCGGGATGATGCCGTCTTCGCGCCTGCTTTCGGAGAGCAGAATCATACCGTTCGCAATGCTGTCTGCGGCGCTTTTGGCGTGGATTTCCTTTCCGTTGATCTTCACCTGTCCTTGGCGGTGGGGGTCCAGACCAAAGACAGCACGCATGACTTCGGTGCGGCCCGCGCCAACAAGGCCTGCAAAGCCTACAATTTCGCCCTTTTTGGCGTAGAAATTGATGTCCTCAAACAGATTGTCCTGTGCGAAGCCGTTGACCTCCAGAGCTGTTTCCCCGATGGGGACGGCTTCTTTGGGGTAGACGTTGGAGATCTTTCTGCCCACCATACGGGAGATGACAGTGTCCAAATCCAGGTCCGCAGCCCTGTCGGATGAGACTACCGCGCCGTCGCGCAGGACGGTAATATCGTCGGCAATCTGGAAAACCTCATCCATTTTGTGAGATATGTAGATGATGGCGACGCCGCGGGCCTTCAGCTCGGCAATCTTGGCAAAAAGCTGCCGGACCTCCTTATCCGAGATGGAGGAGGTGGGCTCGTCCATAATTACGATCTCTGCGTTGTTGGTAACAGCCTTGATGATTTCCAACATCTGAATATCAGAGACTGTCAGAGTTTTCAGCTTCTGGTCAGGCCGGTAAGGCAGATTTTCCTCCTTTAAAAAGGCAATTGCATCTTCCCGCACTTTTTTCCACTGAACCTTGCCAAACTTGTTGACCGGCAGCCGTCCGAGAAACAGGTTTTCTTCCACCGACAGCTCGGGCACGTAATTGAGTTCCTGGGCAATCATAGAGATTCCGTGCTCTCTGGCCTGAATCGGGTTCCGGATTGTGACGGGCTTTTCATCCAGAAAGATCTGTCCCTTGTCCGCCTGATACAATCCCATGATGATTTTCATCAGCGTGGATTTTCCAGCGCCGTTTTCACCGCAGAGCGCATGGACAGTCCCTTTTCGCACGGCAAAATCAATCCCGCTCAGCGCTTTTACACCTGGAAATGATTTTTCAATTCCGGTAACGCGCATTTTTATGTCGCTCATGCCGTTTTCCCCCCTCTTTTCATTTAGATTCGCATAATTTTTATGGACTATGCGCTTTGTTTTTTTATTATACGGCAGCAAAATTATTTTGTCAATATATTCAAACCTTAGACAGCGCCGCACACAGAAGAGGCTGCGTGCGGCGCTGTCTAAGGTTTTTTAAAGAGGAGACGTTAGGGTAAGAGAAATCCTTCGACGTCCGCTTCTTCTATTCTTTTCTGAGGTCAAAGCCAAAATTGTGAATTAAGTTGGGGTTATCCCGCCAGCTTTCCTTAACTTTGACCCAGGTTTGGAGGAAAATCTTCGCACCCATGAATTTTTCACAGTCCACCCGGGCCAGCTCGCCAATCCGTTTGAGCATCGCGCCGTGCTTGCCAATGATAATGCCTTTGTGGCTGGCCTTTTCGCAGTATATGGTTGCGTCCACCTCAATGATACCGTCGTCCCGCTCGGAAAATTTCGTCAGTTCTACCGCCGTGCCATGTGGGATTTCCTTTTCCAGGCACCAGAGCAGCTTTTCCCGGACAATTTCCGCGATGACTTGCCGCTCAGGTTGGTCGGTGACCATGCCGTCGGGGAAAAGCTGGGGGCCCTCCTGGGAGAAATGTCCGGCCTCAGTCAGCAGCTCGTCCACTCCATCGCCGGTTTTAGCTGAGATGGGGATAATTGCCGTGAAGGGATAGGCCAGGCTGTAAACTGCCATGACCGACAGCAGCGTTTCCTTTTCCACCGAATCAATCTTGTTAATCACCAGGATCACCGGGGCCTGCACCGACTTGAGTTGTTCGATTAGCTGCTGCTCCTGCGGCCCGATGCTGGCGATGGGCTCGACCAGCAGCAGAACCGCGTCCACATCTGCCACCGACTGACGGACCACGCCGACCATGTAATCGCCCAGCTTGGTACGGGGGCGGTGGAATCCCGGCGTATCCAAGAAGACAAATTGGGTCTCGCCCTGATTCACCACACCGCAGATGCGGTTGCGGGTGGTCTGGGGCTTGTTGGAGACAATGGCGACCTTTTCACCCACCAGGCGGTTGAGCAGGGTGGATTTGCCCACGTTGGGCCGTCCCGCGATGGTAATCATGGCTGTTTTTTCAATCATTCGTGTACCTCCTGTCTCGGAAGCACGATGTCGGCCAGAATTTTTTCCTCCCTGGCCCGCATTTGCCGCTTCATCGGTCCCTCGTCCAAGTGGTCGTAGCCCAACAGATGCAGGGTGGAATGGATGGCTAGATAACCCAATTCCCGCTTGAGGCTGTGGCCATAATCTGCCGCCTGGGCTTTGCACCGCTCCAGAGAGATCACCATATCGCCCAATGGAAGCAAGCCGGTCTCAGGGTCAATGTCGGCGCTCACGTCCGCAGGGAAGGCCTCGGGAGTATATTCGAACATGGGGAAGGAGAGCACGTCGGTAGGCTGGTCGATGTCACGGGTCTGGCGGTTGATGGCCCGGATGGTTGCGTCGTCGGCTACCATGACATTGATTTCACAGGGGACGTTTACACCTTCGGATTCCAGCACGGCCCGGATGCACCTGCGCAGATGACGGCCCAGGATGAACTTTTTGACGGCGTTCCCCTGGAAGACAAGGCTGATCTGGTGTTTCATAGCGCTACCTCTTTCGTGTAAATTTCTTGCCGCTGAAGGGCCTGCCATTGACAGGCGGTTTTTTCTGCTCGTTCCGCTCATAGGCCGCCACAATCTGCTGGACAAGGGCGTGACGCACGACGTCGGAGGCGGAAAGGCGGCAGATGGCGATGTCGGGCACCCCCTCCAGAACCCGGACGGCATCCTTTAGCCCGCTGAGCTTGTCCGGCGGCAGGTCGATCTGGGTCACGTCGCCGGTGATGACGATTTTGGAGCCGAAACCAAGGCGGGTCAAAAACATCTTCATCTGTTCCCGGGTGGTGTTCTGCGCTTCGTCGAGGATGATAAAGCTGTCGTCCAACGTCCGCCCGCGCATATAGGCGAGGGGAGCAACCTCAATGTTACCGCGCTCAAGATACTTGCCGTAGGTCTCGGGTCCCAGCATGTCAAAAAGGGCGTCGTACAGGGGCCGGAGGTAGGGATCGACTTTATTTTGAAGATCCCCGGGCAGGAAGCCCAACCGCTCTCCAGCCTCCACCGCCGGACGGGTCAGAATGATTCGGTTGACTGTCTTGGACCGGAAAGCAGCTACCGCCATCGCGACGGCCAGATAGGTCTTGCCGGTGCCGGCCGGACCGACGCCGATCGTTACGGTGTTTTTGCCGATCGCCTTGAGATACTTCTGCTGGCCGAGTGTTTTGGCCTTGATGGGTTTTCCCTTGGCAGTGACGCAGACCACGTCCTTGGCGATTTCGCCAACCTTGTCGTCGTTGCCCGAGTCCACGAGGCCAATGAGATATCGGACCTTTTGCTCATCAATGGACTCTCCTTTGGAGGCCAGGGACAGCAGGGCCTCCACGGCCCGTGCCCCTTTGTCGGCGGCCTCAACGTCCTCGCCCTGAATTTTGAGCTCGGTGCCCCGGTTGACTACGTGTACCCCAAAGGCGTCCTCCACACGCTTGATGTTTTCGTCGAACGAGCCAAAGACGCTGATAATCTGTTCGACCCGCTCTGCATTAATCATTCGTTCTGTCATTTGTTGTCTTCGCTTTCCATAAGAATTGCAGGCGCCGTTCGAGCGACCATTTCGTGGCATTCATAGACGCCGGTCAGCTCGTAAACGCCGCTCCCGCGCCGGACCTTTAAATCCTCCCGGACAATCTCACCGGCCACCATATCGGATCGGGCCGCCGCCGCCGTCCCCGTTTTGAGGGTGTCCTCGGCCTCTCGCTGCTTCAGTTCGCCGGCGGTCACGGTCCGCTCCCTGGCGGTTTCTACCACCAATGTCAGGGGGAAGCTGTATCCCCCGGGCAAAGTCAACTGGCGGTACATTACCATTTTATCACATTCCGGGTACCAAATTCCACTGTTTTGAAAGAAATTTATTCTTTTGCGGCCAAGCAGCAGGGCGTACCGCGTGTGGGTCCCGCCTGAATCGGACTGAAAGTCCCAATCGGCGGGTATGACCGCCCGTTGCTGCCGCCAGGTGCGGCCGTAAATTTCGCCCAGAGAGCGTGTCGCCTGAATACAGTGTTCCCAGTCCGCGTAGCCTGAAACCAAAAGCTCGCCCGCCCGCATGCTCTGGCCGGTTTTGCAGACGGCTTGACCGGAGAAGACCTCCATCTTCGTAACGATGCAGTCCCGGCTGGCGATGAGGTTGGTCACCTGCCGCCGGTCCACGATGGCGCTGGCGGGCTGCCGTTCCCGGACCACCACCGTGGCAAGGCCGCCCGACTGGTTGACAGTCAGCCATTCCAGCGCGGGGACCTGGTTTAACATTTGATTTTTTAAGTCCTGCGGTACGATGGATGGCCCCCAGGTCCCAAAGCCTACGCCGAGCTCTTGCAGCTCCCGAAGAATCTGCTGCTCTGGTACGACGACGTTTCCTTCCACATGGAGGCACCAGACAAAATTGGGCAGCAGATAGGCCAGCCCGAGACAGAGAAGGACGGACAGGACGAAGAGTTTCCGCTTTTTCAGCCCCCGAAAATGGCAGAGCAGCCCGTGCTCGCCCAGCAAATCCGCACCCTCCTGCACACGCGACGCGATTGCGGTAACCTGATCCCAGTCCTTTCTTCGGATAGAAATGTCGCTGGCAAAGTCATCCGTCCGCACAATGTCCCAGAAGGGGATATGGGCCTGGGTCAGACGGTAGAGGGCCAGCTCAGGCGCGGCCCCCCGGACGCGAATACGGTAGTAACCGGCCAGGAGGCGAACCAACCCGGTCATGGGCATCCCTCCGGGATCAATTCAATCCCCCGAAGCTCGCCGGTCAGGGTCAGAAAGCTGCGGTTCATCACGGTGATGGACAGCCGGCAGCCGGTTATCCGTACCCGTCCGTCGGCCAGTGCGACGGTCACCGCTTCGCCGGTGTACTCCAAAACGCCCCGGTGCTGCTCCACCGACAGCCGGGAAAAGCCGTTGATCTCCAACTTGGGCAGTCCTGCGGCCTCGCTAGGCAGGTCTAGACGGGCCGCCGCTTGTTCCAAAAGCTTCCGCGGTTTCATAACGATCACCTCGCAATGATTCTATGCCCGAGCGTGTCCGGCATAGAATCATTGCGAGGTGAGTGCATTGCGCGGCAAACAAAAATGGTCGTCCAGCCGGTCGTTCCTCGGCTTCTGTGGCTTTGCGCTGCTGCTGGGAACCTGGCTCTATTCCTCTCGAGCGGTGTCTGAAGCCGTCTCATCAGGGCTTTCCCTGTGTGTAAGGGTGATGATACCATCTCTTTTTCCCTTTTTTGTGCTGTCCAATCTCTTCGTCCGGCGCGGATATCAGCAGTATGCCGCCGCCGCGCTCAGACCGGCGATGGGGCCGCTGTTCGGCCTTCCGGCGGAGGCTGCTGGAGCGCTTGTGCTGGGGGCGGTGGGAGGCTACCCCATTGGCGCAGCCACAGCCTTTCAGCTCTGTGACCGGGGAGAGCTGCGGGAGATGGACGCGGCGCGTCTGCTGGCGTTCTGCAACAATGCCGGTCCAGGGTTTATCTTCGGCGTCGTAGGGCTTGGGTTATTTGGCAGCGCAGAGGTTGGCCTTTTGCTCTATGTGACGCATCTTGCCGCCGCCCTCCTGGTGGGAGCGGTTCTCCATCTCTGGAAGGATGTGCCCGGGATGACCGCCCCGGCCCCGTCATGGCAGGGTGGGGAAGCGGAGGAACCCTTTGCCCAGAGTTTTGTCGCGGCAATCCGCGACGCCGCCTCCGCCATGCTAAATGTATGTGCGTTTCTGGTCTTTTTTTCGGTCATACTTGCATTTTTACGGACAACGCCGGTTTGGAGCGTCCCGGTACACATTCTGGAAACCGTCTTTGGGCTGGGTGCGGATACGGCCCGGGCGTTGCCGGACGGCTTTTTGGAGTTGGGACACGGTATGGCAACGCTGACCGGGGCGGATTGTCCACGAGGGGCGGCCCTATCCATTGCAGCATTCCTGTTGGGATGGGGGGGACTGTGCGTCCACTGCCAGGCTATTTCTCTGTGTGGCGAGCGTGGGATTGCCATGGGACCCTATTTTAAGGGAAAACTTTCACAGGGCATATTGTCGGCTTTTCTGGTACGGGGCGGGGTTATGGGAATTGCGTTGTGTGTGCTGCTGCTGTTCCTGATGGCCCTTCTCGCAAAATTTCGCAAAACAGCTGGAAAAAGAAGCGCGTATCGGGTATAATAGATTCTGCTATTATGCGCTGGCGCGCTGAAAGGAAAGCCTGCTATGCTGTACCGAAAGAATATCAAGCCCCTCTGCGCCTACTGCACCCGTGCCGGACAGATTGACAATGTGAAAATGATCTGTCCAAAACGGGGGATTGTATCGGTGGAGGGAAGCTGTAAGCGTTTTCGTTACGATCCGCTCAAGCGGGTCCCCCCACGTCCGAAGCCAAAGTCCGTAGAAGAGTTCAAGCCGGAGGATTTTCTGCTTTAGTAAAATGATTCCGTTTGACTTGCAGTGTTGCCTATAAACTTCCTGGCATATTGAGCGTGGGTTGTGTGAATCATAACCCTGCAGCAAGCTGCAAGGAGGATTTATTATGGACGCACAGTTTTATTGGAACCTGTTCTATGAGACCGGCGCGCCGGAGCTATACGTACTCTATCAACACTCCTTGGGAGAGCATCCGCCCACTTGAGGCGGCGCTCTCTACATAAGAGGGACTGGATATGTATTTTACGACAGACGGCGTTGTCCTTCGGGAGACCGCGTACCGGGACGCAGACAAACTGCTGACGGTACTGACGTTCGACCAGGGACAGCTGACCCTCCGTGCCAGGGGCGTCCGGAGCAGGCAGAGCAAATTGAAGCCCTCCTGTCAGCTTTTGGCCTATTCGGAGTTTACGATCTTTGAAAACCGGGGTAAAATGACGGTGGACGAAGCAGAGCCGAAACGGCTTTTCGCCTCACTGCGGACCAATTTGGAGCTGTTGGCTCTAGCATCCTATTTTGCCCAGGTGGCAGAGCTGTTGTCCCAAGAGGACAGCCCCAGCCCACAACTGCTTCAACTGCTGCTGCAAAGCTTTCATACGTTGGATGAACTGGGCAGGCCGCAGGCGCTGGTCAAGGCGGTTTTTGAGCTGCGCGCGGCCTGCCTCGCTGGCTTTATGCCTGACCTTTCCGGCTGCGCCGTCTGTGGCCGGGAGAGTCCGGAGTATTTTAATGTTTCAGACGGCCAGTTGTTGTGTGAGGGCTGTAACAACGGTTCGGATGGGCTGCGGATGCCGGTCTTGCCGGGGACTTTAGCGGCAATGCGGCACATTGCCGGCGGGGAACGCCCCTTTTCCTTCCGCCTCGGGGGAGAAAGCCTTCGGGCTCTCTCCGACGTGGCTGAGACCTACCTGGCGATGCAGTTGGAGAGGGGCTTTTCCACATTGGATTTTTATAAATCTCTGATACAAGATAAAGGAGCGGCAATATGAGCGGCTTATATGAAAAATCGCTGAATAAGCTGGAGCTGAATTCAGTGCTGGAACTGTTGGCCGGAGAGGCCGTCAGCGGTGCGGCGAAGGAGGTCTGCCGGGAAATCAAACCTGAATCAGACGTAGAAGAGGTTCGCAGGCTTTTGGAGCAGACCTCGGCGGCTTGCCGGTTGATTTCCCTGAAGGGTTCCCCCAGCCTGGGCGGAATCCGGGACGTGGGCGAGCCACTGGACCGGGCTGACCGAGGCGGGGTACTGAGTCCCGGCGAGCTTTTAAGAATCGCAGCCAGCCTTCGGGTGGCAAGAGCGGTAAAGAACTACGCCGACACCGACGCGGTCTCCTCCTGCTTGGATTACTATTTTTGGGATTTGACGGTCAACAAATATCTGGAGGACAAAATTTCCAACGCGATCATCTCCGAGGAGGAGATTGCAGACAGCGCCAGCCCGGAGCTGTCTGACATCCGCCGTCACATCCGGCAGCAGAGCAGTAAAATCCGCGAATCGCTGCAAAAGGTGATCGCCTCGCCGCTCTATGCCAAGGCGCTGCGCGAGCCCATTGTGACCATCCGCTCCGGACGTTTTGTGGTTCCGGTGAAGAGTGAATGCAAGAACGACATTCCCGGCTTGGTCCACGACGTATCGGCGTCTGGCGGAACCTTTTTTATCGAACCCATCCAGGCTGTCAACGCAAACAACGAGCTGCGTGAGCTGGAGCTTCAGGAACAGAAGGAGATAGAGCGCATCCTCTCCGAGCTCTCCGTAGAGGCGGCAAGCTTCAAGGAGCAGATCGGCCAGAACTACAAGCTGTTGGTGGCCCTGGACGTGATTTTCGCCAAGGCAAAGTTATCTTTTTCGATGAAAGCGGTCGAGCCGGCGCTGCGGACCGACGGCTGTCTGGAGCTGAAAAATGTGCGTCATCCGCTGATTGACCGCAAGCAAATTGTCCCCGTCACGGTTCGGCTGGGCGGAGAGTTCGACACCTTAATTATCACAGGCCCCAATACCGGCGGTAAGACCGTCACCCTCAAGACCATCGGTCTGCTGACTCTGATGGCGGAATGTGGCCTGCACATTCCGGCTGACGACGGAAGCTTTGTTTCCTGTTTCGATGCGGTCCTTGCCGACATCGGCGACGAGCAGTCCATTGAGCAGTCTCTGTCCACCTTCTCAGCCCATATGAAAAATATTGTGCAGATTGTGGAGCAGTGCGACGGCAAGTCCCTGGTGCTGTTTGACGAGTTGGGAGCCGGCACCGACCCAGCGGAAGGTGCGGCGCTGGCTATGGCGCTGGTGGATTTCTGCCGTAAGACCGGCGCAAAGGTTGCTGCCACAACCCACTATGCCGAGCTCAAGCTTTACGCCATGCGGACGCCGGGCATCGTCAACGCCTCCTGTGAGTTTGACGTCCAAACCCTAAAGCCCACCTACCGTCTGCTGATCGGCGTCCCCGGCAAGTCCAACGCCTTCGCCATTTCACAGCGGTTGGGGCTCTCTGATGAAATTATTAAAAAGGCACGTGATTTGGTCAGTGAGAATGACCGCAATTTTGAGGACGTGCTGGCCCAGCTTGAGCAGCAGCGTCAGCAAATGGAGCAGGCCAAGCTGGAACAGGAACGGCTCCGCCAGGAGATGGAGCGGACGAAGGAGCAATCGGACGCCTATTTCGCCGAGATTCAGCGGGAACGGGACAAGGCCATGGAGAAGGCACGGGCCGAGGCGCAGGAGATTTTGAACGACGCCCGCCGTACCGCCGCCGCCGTCAACGACGAGCTGCGCAAGCTCCGCAAGCGGATGCACGATGTAGCCGACGCGCAAGGGGTCAACGAGCAGCAGGCCCAGCTTCGCCGCACCCTCAACGAGGCCGAGGGGCGGCTGGCCCCCAGGCAGGAACAGCCAGAGCGTCCCGCGCCCAGCCGGGAAATCCGGGCAGGCGACACGGTGGAGCTGTTGCGGTTGGGCACTAAGGCAACCGTCCTGGCTGTGAACAAGGACGGAAGCTGCCAACTCCAGGCCGGGATCATGAAGATTACCGCTAAGCCGGATGAAATCTATCTGTTGGAAAATGAACCCAGGACCGACGCAAAGGCGTTTATTGAGAAAGCCGACCGGGCCCTGCGCGCCACCCCAGCCGCCAGTGAGCTTGACTTGCGGGGCATGGACGCCATTGAGGCGGTCAATACCCTCGACCAGTTTCTGGATACGGCAATCCTGTCTAAGCTTCCCTCGGTGCGCATCATCCATGGAAAAGGGACCGGCGTCCTTCGTAAAGCCGTGCAAGACCGTCTGCGGCACAACCGTCAAATCCAGGGATTCCGCCTTGGAACCTTCGGCGAAGGGGAGGATGGTGTCACCATTGTGGAGTTGTAAAGCCTATGCGGAAAAGTACACAAAGGATCGGTGATATTCCGTCGTTTCTTTGTCAATATCAGGCGGCAAAGCGTGTTGACAATTTGCCGGTTTTACTTTATATTTATTATAGATAACAGCGTAAAATATTTAGGGAGTGACAGCCATATGTACATGCAGCAGTCTGTCGTGCAATGCGAATCCGGCCTGCACAACAAGCAAGCCACCTTTTTTATTCAGAAGGCCAATGAGTTCCAATCCAGCATTTGGATGGAGGTTGAAGAGCGCAGGATCAACGCAAAGAGTCTGCTGGGAGTCCTCTCCATGGGCATCATCAAGGGCACACGCGTTTTAATCATTGCCGAGGGCTCGGATGAGCAGGAAGCGGTGAAGGTCCTGTCCGAGATGTTGGCTAAGGACAACATCTAAAGTACCCAAAAAGCAAATCTCGAAAGGGCATGGCTGCCTCCGGGCACACGGAGGCAGCCATTTTTATATCCCGGAGGATGTCATGACCAAGGAAGAGCTGAAGGACAAAGCCCTGTCCCTGCCTTATGAGCCGGGCGTTTATCTAATGTCCGGCAAGCATGGGGAAATCATCTATGTAGGCAAAGCGAAAAAATTGAAAAACCGTGTGTCACAATACTTTCAGGAATCAGCGAATCACTCAGCCAAGACTCGTTTGATGGTCAGCAAAATTGATTCCTTTGACACGATCGTCGCCCGCTCAGAGTTTGAGGCGCTGGTGTTAGAGTGCTCGCTGATTAAGCGGCACCAGCCCAAGTACAACATTCTTTTGAAAGACGATAAGGGCTACCCTTATCTCCGGGTGGACATGCGGGCAGACTATCCAAGGATGGAAATGGTCAGCCGGGTCAAGGATGATGGGGCCGCCTATTTTGGCCCTTTTGGCGGGCGGAACGTGACGCAGAACGTCATTGACACAATCCGTCTGACCCTCAAGCTGCCTGGCTGTCATAAAAAGTTCCCCCGCGATTTAGACAAGGAACGTCCCTGCCTAAACCATCACATGGGCAACTGTGACGGCTGGTGCCGGAGCGACAGGACGCAGGAGCAGTACCAGGAAACCATGAAGCAGGCGGTTTTGCTACTGGAGGGCAAGTATCAGGACGTAGCTTCCGGAATCAAAGAACGGATGCTGGAAGCGGCGGAGCAGTTGCGGTTTGAACAGGCGGCCGACCTCAGGAACCGGCTTCGGGCCATTGAATCTCTGGGGGAGCGTCAGCTTGTGACGGCCTCTTCCTTTGCCCAGACTGACGTGGTGGGTTTCTATCAGAGCGAGGCAAGGGCATGTTTTGCGGTGCTGCACTATGTGGGCGGAAACCTGTTGGAAAAGGACTATCAACTCCTTCCCACCGCCGACAGCCCAGAGGAGGCGGTCTCCAGTCTGGTCAAACAGTATTACCTTGCCAAGCAAGGGGCGGTCAAAGAGATTTTGCTGCCTGTCCCGATGGAGGACAGCGATCTCTTTGAACAGCTTCTGAGTGAAAACTATGGGAAACGGGTCCGCATCCGTTTTCCGCAGCGTGGGGACGGCGTGCGTCTGGTCGACATGGCCAATATAAACGCGCGGGAAGAGGCTGAACGCGTTACCTCTAAGGAGGAGCGGGTGCAGAGTGCGCTGGGCCAGCTTCGCGCTATGTTGCAGTTGGAACGGCTGGACCGCATTGAGGCCTATGACATCTCCAATCTGGCGGGCAGCGATATCGTGGCCTCCATGACGGTCTTCGCGGAGGGGAAACCGCTGAAAAAGGACTATAAGCGTTTTAAGCTCAAAGGACTGGAAGACCAGGACGACTACGGCTCAATGCGTCAGATTATAGAGCGGCGGTTTACCCGCTTTTTACAGGGCGACGCCGGATTTGACATCCGCCCGGACGCCCTATTCATAGACGGTGGCAGCGTCCACGCAGAAGTTGTGGAACGGCAGCTGGCGGAAATGGGGATTTCCATTCCCGTATATGGCATGGTTAAGGACAACCGCCACCGTACTCGCGCGCTGGTCAAGGCCGGGGGACGGGAAATTGGAATTTCTGCCACGCCGCCGGTATTTGCGCTGGTGGGCAGGATTCAGGAGGAAACCCACCGCTTCGCCATTGAGTACAACAGGGCTCTCCGAAGCCGCCGGATGCGCGGTTCGGAGCTGGACGATGTTGCGGGCGTGGGGCCAAAGAGGAAAGCGGCGCTACTGAAAACATTTCAGTCCATGGCGAAGATCAGGGCCGCCTCAATGGCAGAACTGCGTGAGGTGTTGCCGGAAAATGCTGCTGGGGCGGTATACCGGTATTTTCATCCGGAGGAGTGAGAAAAGATGCGCGTAATTACGGGGAGTGCCCGAGGGGTACGATTAAAGACGCCGGACGGACAGGATACCCGGCCTACTGCGGAGCGGGTCAAAGAGGCGGCCTTTAGTATGGTGCAGTTTGAGATCGAGGGACGGCGGGTGCTGGACCTTTTTGCCGGCACCGGGCAGCTTGGCATTGAGGCTCTCAGTCGGGGCGCAAAATCAGCTGTTTTCGTCGAACAGCGGAAAGACGCTATGGCGCTGGTTCGGGAAAACCTGAAACGGACCCGTCTTGCAAGCCGCGCCGAGACCATACTGGGCGACGCCATCAGTTTTCTTTCCCGTTGCGCCCCCCGCAGCTTCGACTTAATCCTGCTCGACCCACCCTATGCCACAAATTCTTTAAAATCTGCGTTAAATTGCATATCGGAAATTGACATTTTATCAGAGGGTGGTATAATACTTTGCGAGAGGCCGTCCGAAAGTCCCCATCCCGGTAATTTCCCGGGGTTGGAGACCGAAAAGGACCACCGCTATGGAAAGACCATCCTGACGCTTTATCGGAGAATTGGGGGCTCATTATGACGACGGCGATTTATCCCGGCAGCTTTGACCCGATTACCAAAGGCCATCTCAATATCATACAGCGCGCCTCCCGCATTTTTGACCGTTTAATCGTCTGCGTAATGGTTAATGTAGATAAGAAGCCCATGTTTGCGTCGGTGGAACGGGTGGCGATGATTCGCCGCGTAACGGAGGATCTGCCCAATGTACAAGCAGACAGCTCCTGTGAACTTCTGGCTGAGTACGCGCGTCAGCATGAGGTGAATGTAATTGTCAAGGGGCTACGGGCTGCTACCGATTTTGAAAAGGAATTTCAAATGTCCCTGATTAATCACAAGCTCAATCCCGGGCTGGATACGATGTTTTTGACGTCGGAACACCAGTTCATGTATCTGAGCTCCAGTGTGGTGAAAGAGCTGGGGAGCCATGGCGCGGACCTCAGCGATTTTCTTCCGGAAGCCATTCTTTCGGATTGCGCCAAGAGAATGAGACGAAATTAGGAGGAAAAAACATGGCGAATGGGATCGAAGAGGTCATCGGCACCTTATACGATATGATCCAGAGTGCGTGGAGCCTGCCCTTGGGTACCGAAAAGTGCGTGGTGGAGAGAGATAAAGTGCTGGACTTGCTCGACGAGATCAGCAACCAGCTTCCAGCGGAACTGAAGCAGGCAAAGACTATTGTGGAGTCGCGTAACGAGGTAATTACCAACGCCAAAAAAGAGGCGGAAAACGTGACCCGACAGGCCGAGCAGCGCGCGCGGCAGCTCATTTCCAAGGAGAATGTCTATTTGGAGGCGCAGCAAGAGGCCAACGAGATCCTGAAGCAGGCTCAGGTTAAAGTGCAGGAGCTCAAGCAAGTTACCAACACCTATGTGGAGGCAGCCCTCAAGCGGACGGAGGAAAGCATTGCCGAGGCCCTTGCCAAGGTCAAGGATTCCCACGCCCAATTTACAGCCTTGACCAATCCGCAGGAAAAAAAGCCGTCGCCGATTATAGAGGACGTGTGAGTAACGTATGTGGTTTCTATTATGAGTTCCTTCTTGACAAACTGAGTAAAATTGTGTATCATCGTAAAATAAATTGTGAAACGCAATGATAGGGAAGAGTAGAGGCTGGGAGCAGCCAAGAGAGCAGACGGTTGGTGTGAGTCTGCGTGTTCCGGTCCTGAATGTCGCCCTTGAGCGGTCGGCTGAACCAATAAGTAAGCCGGTCCGGGTCCTCCCGTTACAGGGGTCAGAGCTGCTCCCACTGGGAGAAGCCGGGTGGTACCGCGGAATTTTTTCGTCCCGACAGTGTTGGCTGTCGGGACATTTTTTCAATTTATAGAGGAGTGGAAAGAATGGCAAAAGAATTGTCAAAGGTGTATGAGCCGCAAGAGGTGGAGAGGCGCATTTATGAGATGTGGCAAGACGGGAAATACTTCCATGCTGAGCGCGATCCGGAGAAGAAACCCTTTACCATTGTAATGCCGCCCCCCAACGTAACCGGGCAGCTTCACATGGGCCACGCGATGGACGCCACCTTACAGGATGTGCTAATCCGCTTCAAGCGGATGCAGGGTTACGCTGCGCTGTGGGTTCCGGGTGTGGATCATGCAGGCATCGCGACACAGATCAAGGTTGAGGAGGAACTACGCAAGGAGGGGCTGACCCGTTACGACCTGGGCCGCGAAAAATTTCTCGAGAAAGTCTGGGACTGGAAGCGCAAGTATGGGGACCGGATTGTGGAACAGCAAAAGAAGCTAGGTTCCTCCTGTGACTGGGACCGCGCCCGCTTCACGATGGATGAAGGCTGTTCCAAGGCGGTCCGAGAAGTTTTCTGCCGGCTCTACGACAAGGGGCTTATCTATAAGGGCAGCAGGATTATCAACTGGTGTCCGCACTGCATCACCGCACTCTCAGACGCTGAGGTTGAGTATGTCGATAAGCCAGGTCATATGTGGCATCTGCGCTATCCGCTCTCAGATGGCTCTGGTGAGGTGATTGTTGCCACCACGCGTCCTGAGACCATGCTGGGCGACAGCGGCGTGGCTGTCCATCCGGATGATGAACGCTACAAGGACTTGGTAGGGAAGACCTGCATACTGCCGCTGGTGGGGCGGGAAATTCCCATTGTAGCCGACGAGTACGTCAGCATGGAGTTTGGCACCGGTTGCGTCAAGATGACCCCAGCCCACGATCCCAACGACTTTGAGGTGGGCCTTCGTCACAATCTGGAGGTTATCCGGGTTCTGGACGACAGCGGCAAGGTCAACGAACTAGGCGGAAAATATGAGGGGTTGGACCGCTATGAGGCCCGTAAGAAGATTGTTGCGGACCTGGAGGAGCAGGGTTACCTGATTCGAATCGAAGACCATTCCCACAATGTCGGCACGTGCTATCGCTGCCACAGCGATGTGGAACCCATCATTTCGGCTCAGTGGTTTGTAAAAATGGAGCCGCTGGCTAAGGCGGCGCTGGAGGCGGTCCGCAATGGCGAGACAAGATTTGTGCCAGAACGGTTCACAAAAATTTTCACCAACTGGATGGAGAATTGCCGCGATTGGTGCATCTCCCGCCAGCTCTGGTGGGGCCATCAGATTCCGGCCTGGTACTGCGCCGACTGCGGCCATGTGACGGTATCCCGAGAGGATGCGGTGTCCTGCGAAAAGTGCGGCGGCAAAAACATCACGCGCGACGAAGATGTGCTGGATACCTGGTTCTCCTCAGCTCTCTGGCCCTTTGAGACTTTGGGCTGGCCCGACGAAAGCGCCAAGGACTTCAAATATTTCTATCCTACCGACGTATTGGTCACTGGCTATGACATCATATTTTTCTGGGTAGCCCGTATGATTTTCTCAGGCTGTGAGCAGACCGGAAAGGCTCCATTCCATACGGTGCTGATTCATGGGTTAATTCGGGATGAGCTGGGCCGTAAGATGTCCAAGTCCCTCGGCAATGGAATTGACCCCTTGGAGATGGCGGACCGGTTCGGCGCGGACGCTCTGCGTATGAACATGGTTACCGGTAACTCACCAGGCAACGATATGCGGTTTTATGTCGATCGCTGCGAGGCGATGCGAAACTTCGCCAACAAGATTTGGAACGCCAGCCGCTATGTTTTGATGAATCTTCAAGTGGAGCGGAACGAGTTGCCGCCGCTCTCCGAATTGGACCCGGCGGACAAATGGATTCTCTCCAAGCTGAATACGCTGATCGCCGAAGTGACCGAAAACCTGGACCGGTATGAGCTGGGGGTCGCGGTGCAAAAGGTTTACGATTTCATCTGGGACAGCTATTGCGACTGGTATATTGAGCTGACTAAGGCGAGGTTGTATGCGGAGGACCCGGAGGCAAAGCTGGTGGCGCAAAAGGTGCTGCTGTACGTGCTGGATCAGTTCCTCAAGCTGCTGCATCCTTTTATGCCCTTCCTGACCGAGGAAATCTGGCAGGCCATTCCGCATGAGGGTGAGAGCATCATGGTTCAGGATTGGCCGAAATACCGGGAGGATTTGGCCTTCCAGGCGGAAGAGCGGGAAATGGAGTCCATCATGAATGCCATTCGTGCGGTGCGAAATCGCCGTGCCGAGATGAACGTTCCCCAGTCCCGCAAGTCCACGCTCTATGTGGCAACCGCTCTGAAAGAATGTTTTGAGCACGGCGTTCCGATTATCTGCCGTCTGGCTTCCGCCGATCAAGTGATTGTCAGTGGGAAGGCCCCAGATGGGCATGAGGGGATGGTTAGCTGCGTTACCCCGGATGCCGAGCTGTTTCTGCCGCTGGACCAGCTTGTAGATGTGGAGAAGGAGAAGGCTAGGCTGGACAAGGAGCTTGAGAAGGCAAAGAAAAATCTGGCTTCCCTGGAGGCCAAGCTGAAAAATGAGAACTTTACTGCCCGTGCCCCCGAAAATGTAGTGGAGGCTGAACGGAAAAAGTCGGAGAAAGCCCGGGCGTTGATTGACCAGCTTACTGAGGCTAGGAGCCGTTTAAAATAAAGTAAGATGTGAAATATTTCAAATTATTTTTTATTTTTTGTGACGGCGAACCGGCTTCGACAGGAAAATTTTACGAATAATTTTATAATAAGCGCATATGAAGCGGCTTGCTCCATATGCGCTTATTTTTTCTGGAGAGAGGAGGGGGTGGGCATGACCAGCTTTTTGCAGGACAAGCAGCTCACCATTGCGCTGTGCGGTGAGATCGACCACCACAGTGCCAAGACAACGATGCAGGAGGTCGGGGGAAAGATTGACCTCTATCTGCCCCTGGTATGCGTCCTGGATTTTCGGGATGTAAGCTTTATGGATTCCAGTGGCATTGCCATTGTAATCCACACCGTCCGCCGGATGCGTGAGCTGGACGGAAAGGTGAGACTTGAGAATATCCCGCCGCAGCCGTTGAAGGTATTGAAGGCGGCGGGCATCGAAAAAATTACGCAGATACAGGAAAGGAGTCCCGTGACAAAATGAAGTATGAAAATCAAATCCAACTCAGTTTTCCCAGTAAGTCGGTCAACGAAGGCTTTGCGCGTTCAGCTATCGCTTGCTTCGCGGCGCAGATGGACCCAACAATGGACGAGCTTGGTGACATCAAGACCGCAGTATCGGAGGCTGTAACCAACTGTATTGTCCACGCGTATCCCAATGAAATTGGTGATATTACGGTTCGGGCCAGAATCCTGCCAGACAACATTCTGGACATTGTTATCAAGGACCGGGGGCGGGGCATCCTGGATGTGGAAATGGCCCGCAAGCCTATGTATACGACTGGCGGCATGGAACGCTCCGGTATGGGCTTTACCATCATGGAGAGCTTTATGAGTGAGCTCAAGGTGAACTCTCAGACAGGGAAGGGGACTACGGTACATATGAAGCGAAAGATTGTCCGGCGGGGAGACCGGAGCTGATGTCCTGCCTGGAGGAACTGCTACGACGTGCTCAAGCCGGTGACCAGGATGCCAAGGAACGGCTGGTGGTTGACAATTCAGGACTGATCTGGTCGGTGGCCCGGCGTTATTTTGGACGTGGCGTGGACCCGGACGACCTCTATCAACTGGGCTGTGTCGGCTTCCTCAAGGCGGTGGCCGGGTTTGACACAGGATACGGTACGCAGTTCTCCACCTATGCAGTCCCAAAGATAGCGGGGGAGATCCGGCGCTTCTTGCGGGATGATGGTGCAATCAAAGTCAGCCGCGGGGTCAAAGAACGGGCGGCTACCATAAAACAGGCACGGCAACGCCTAACTGTTACGCTGGGCCGGGAGCCGTCCCTTTCAGAGCTGTCTTCCGAGACCGGATTTACGGCGGAGGAGATTGCAACCGCCGAAAGCGCCACCGCTGCCGCAGAATCCATACAGCGTGAGAGCGGAGAAGAGGGTTTTACCTTGGAAGACGTTCTCTCCGATGGGAACCAGGAGGAACGTCTCATCGAGCACATTGCGCTCCGGGAGGCTATCTCCAAACTGCCGGAGCGTGAACGGCTGGTGATTGATCTGCGATTCTTCCATGGACTGACCCAGGATCAGAGTGCAAAAATATTAGGGGTTTCTCAGGTGCAGGTATCCAGAATCGAAAAAAAGGCGTTGCAAACGCTTCGAGAGTATTTTTGAGACTGATTGTTCAAACAGAATTGCCGTCCTTGCTCTCTTCCCAGTAACCGTAGACCATTTTATGGACTTTCTCAATTTCCAGATCGGAGCGGTAGGCTTCCAAAAGCTGCTGTACCGCTTCGATCTCCTTTACGGATGATGGCCTCCGGCTCTTTGTAAAGGCAGCCACAAAGTCCGGAAGGGAACCCTCAAAAGTTTTTTCCAGCAGTTCATCCATCTGCGCGGCCTGTACTTGTGCCTTGCTCACCAGAGAGAATACCAGGGACTCTTGGTTGAGCAGGACCCCACGATCGGAAAGCCGTTTTATCACTGTGTAGGTGGTGCTCGGTTTCCAACTGAGTTTTTCGCGGCAGAGCTTAACCAATTCGCCGCTCTTTATTGGCTCATTTGCCCATAGAAGCAGGCAAAACCGGTATTCGCTCTCAAATATTTTTGGTATTTCCACAATATATCACCTATCTAATATATTAGATTACCTATAGTCTACACCATTAGATAGCAAAATGTCAAGTTTGTTTTTTCGAAAGTTGCACTCGACAAATGGAGAAAAATATACTAAAATAGTGTTATCCTGTTAGAATAGGTGGCACTATGACGACTATACTCGAGGAACGTTTTTTAGAGCTGCGCCGGGAGGCCATAGCACTGCAATTTATGGACCTCAACCCGCAGCAGCGAGAGGCAGTACTAACTACAGAGGGGCCGCTTCTGCTGTTAGCCGGGGCAGGCTCGGGCAAAACCACGGCCTTAATCCATCGAATTGCCAATCTCCTCCGCTACGGTTGCGGAGCAGACTCCCATGAGATTCCCGTTTTTGTGGGAGAAGATGACGTGGCCTTTTTGGAGCGGTACGTGAAGTCCCCTTCCCCCGACGACCAGGAGAGGGTGGAAAAGCTGTGCGCCCTTCGCCCGGCGGCCCCTTGGAATATTATCGCGATTACCTTTACAAATAAGGCAGCGAACCAATTAAAGGAACGCTTGGAGTCAATGCTGGGGCCAGAGGGGCTGGACGTTTGGGCTATGACCTTTCATGCGGCCTGCTGCCGCATTCTCCGGCGGGATATCGACCGCTTAGGCTACAACCGAAACTTTACAATTTACGATACTGCCGATTCCGACCGGGTCATGAAGGACGTAATTCGGGATATGGGGCTGGATGACAAGAGCTTTCCGCCGCGTCTTTGCCTGAGCATCATTTCGAAGGCAAAAGATCGGTTGCAGACGCCCAAGGAATTTGAGCTTGCTTCCCGGAATGCTGACGACTATCGTTTGAATCGTATTGCAAAGGCATATGGGGCATATCAGAAGCGGCTTCAAGAGGCCAACGCGCTGGACTTCGATGACATCATCCTTTTGACCGTCCGTCTATTGCAAGAATACGAGGAAGTGCGGGCATATTATCAGAAGAAATTTCACTATGTTTTAATTGACGAGTACCAAGACACCAACCATCTACAATTTCTGCTGGCCAAGCTGCTATCAGGCGGTTATGAGAATATTTGCGTGGTGGGGGATGACGATCAGAGCATCTACCGTTTCCGGGGGGCGACGATTGAAAATATTTTGAGCTTTGAACAGCAATACAAGGGTGCGGCGGTCATCCGGTTAGAACAAAATTACCGGTCTACTAAATCCATCCTGGATGCGGCCAACGCAGTGATCGCCAACAACCGGGGCCGCAAGGGAAAGAACCTGTGGACAGAAAATGGTGCGGGAGATAAGCTCAAGCTCTATGAAGCCAGCAGTGAGACAGACGAGGCGAACTATATTGCAAGCCAGATCATCAGCCGTTCCAAAGGAAAGGGGTTTGCCGACTATGCGGTGCTGTACCGCACAAACGCCCAATCAAACGCGATTGAAACCGCGTTCAAGCGCAGCGGCATCCCGTACCGGATTATTGGCGGAATGCGGTTCTTTGACCGCGCTGAGGTCAAGGACATGCTGGCCTATCTGGCCGTGATTAATAATCCAGCCGACGATCTGCGCCTGCGCCGGATTATCAACAATCCGGCCAGGGGAATCGGGGGCAAAACGTTGGAGATGGCGGCCCGCCAGGCAGAGGCCGAAGGCGTACCAATTTTTGAGATTATTCGGAATGCAAAAGAATACCCGGCTCTGGAACGCGGGGCGGGAAAGCTGACAGCTTTTGTTCAACTGATTGAGGGATGTGCCGAAATCCTGGAAACTATGGATTTGTCCGATTTCTATGAGGAACTGTTAATTCGTACCGGATACCTGTCTATGTTGGAAAGCAAGGACGACGTGGAAAGCCGCACTCGCGCTGAAAACGTCCGTGAGCTGCGGTCCAGCATCGTGAGCTATCTGGAAGATGCCGATGAGCCCAGTCTGAATGGGTTTTTGGAAGAAATTGCACTCTACACAGATATTGAACAGTATGACCAAGGCGCTGACGCGGCGGTGATGATGACCATTCATTCGGCAAAGGGACTGGAATTTCCCCACGTTTTTCTGGTGGGACTGGAGGATGGACTTTTCCCAGGCACGCGTGCCATCGGAGAGCAGGAGGAAATGGAGGAGGAACGCCGGCTTTGCTACGTGGCGCTGACCCGGGCCAAACAGACATTAACTTTAAGCTGTGCCCGGCAGCGCATGCTCTACGGTAGGACAACATCCAACCGGCTATCCCGTTTTGTCGATGAGATTCCGCCGTCGTGCTTTGCCACACGGAGCGCTCCAGACCCTAAGCAGCAGCCCAGGCAGAAGCCGCGTCTTATTTCTTCCAGACCACTCAGCGAAACCTTTTCCTCTCTCTTGACAGAAATGCCGGATTTTCAAAAGGGGGAGATGGTCCGGCACAAGGCTTTTGGTAAGGGGATGATTCTCTCTGTGCTGCCGATGGGGAACGACGCGCTGCTGGAGGTTGCCTTTGACGAAGTGGGTACCAAACGTTTGATGGCCAGGACAGCCAGCGCACATATGAAAAAACTATCATAATTGGAGATTACGGCGCATAGGCATCATTGAGGTGGTGTCCATGCGCCGGAAAAGACGTCTCCGGGCGTTCTCGCTTCTGCTCCTATTTCTGTTGGCAGCCTTGGCGGTGACTGCGCGGCTGCGGTTTTATCCGATGGCCAGAGATTTGGCAGTCACCCAGGTAACCAACCGAACCGGTAATTTGATTAACGATGCCATTGACGAGCAGATCAAGTGCGGAGCTGTTGATTACGGGAGCATGGTATCTCTGGAAAAGGGTTTGGACGGTAAGGTTACGGCGTTAAAAACCAACATCGGAGAAATCAACCGGTTAAAGACACTGATTCTGGACATCGTAAATGAAGAGATCGTTGAGTTGGATGTGGACGAAATCGGCGTACCTTTAGGGAGCCTGTTTTTTCCAGTGTTTTTCTCAGGAAGCGGGCCGCTGCTTCCTGTGCGGGTGTTGTACATTTCCTCGTCGGATGCCAGCTTTCACAATCAATTTTCTCAGGCTGGTATCAACCAAACTCTGCACCAAATAATCATGGAGGTGGCGGTCCAAATGACCATCCTCACTCCGGTCGGGACCGAGCAACTGGACGTCTCTACCCAGGTGGTAGTAGCCGAAACGGTCATTGTTGGCGCGGTGCCGTACAGCTATTTGGCGGTGAATGAATAAAAAAGACAGAATAGGGGACAGATATGGAACCACGTGCGGAAGTCGCCGCCCTGATTCAAGAGCTGGAGCGGCACAATTTTCTCTACTATATTATGGATAACCCGGAGATTTCGGATCATGAATACGATCAAAAGCTGCGCCGTCTGGAGGAATTAGAGGCAGAATATCCGGAGCTGGCCTCGCCCCTGTCTCCCACCTGCCGGTTGGGAGGAGAGGCGCTAGTCCAGTTTGAAAAGGTGCGCCATGAAGTTCCTCTGGAGAGTCTTCAGGATGTATTCTCTATGGAGGAATTGGTGGAATTTGACCAACGCGTCCGGGAGGCAGGGCAGGACATCATATATACCGTTGAGCCAAAAGTAGACGGTCTTTCTGTAGCGCTGGAATATCAGAACGGGCGCTTTGTTCGGGGTGCGACCAGAGGAGACGGTACGGTTGGAGAGGATGTGACAGAAAATCTAAAGACCATCCGTTCCATTCCTATGACCATTGATGATGCGCCGCCCAGGCTGATTGTCCGGGGCGAGGTCTTCATGCCCAAGGCAGTTTTTAACGCGCTCAATGAAAAACGTGAGCAGGCAGGGGAGAGTCTATTCGCCAATCCCCGCAATGCCGCCGCTGGGTCGCTTCGTCAATTGGATTCCAAGATTGCTGCGGAACGGCAGTTGGATATTTTAGTCTTTAACTTGCAATTGATTGAGGAATTGTCTTTTGAGAGTCATTCGCAGACACTGGACTATCTGCGGGAGAAGCGGTTTAAAGTGATCCCATACACTCTTTGCGACACAATAGAACAAGTCAAGGAGCAGATTGCCGTCATTGATGAGAGGCGCTACGAGTTTGGCTACGACATTGATGGTGCGGTTGTCAAGGTAAATGATCTTGCAAAGCGGGAGGAATTGGGAAGCACTGCAAAATTTCCACGCTGGGCGGCGGCTTATAAATACCCGCCAGAGGTCAAGGAGACCGTTGTGGACGATATTACAGTACAAGTGGGTCGAACTGGCGTTTTGACTCCAAAAGCGACGGTCCGCGCTGTGCGGCTGGCCGGAACCATGGTGACCAACGCCACGCTACACAACCAGGATTTTATCTCCTCCAAGGATATTCGCATCGGCGACACGGTGCGCATTCGAAAGGCGGGAGAGATTATTCCGGAGATTTTGGAGGTTGTGCCGGATAAACGTCCGGATCATACAACCCCTTATGTCCTGCCTGACCACTGCCCGGTCTGCGGCAGCCCTGTGGAACGGGATGAAGACGGTGCGGCGCTCCGGTGCACCGGAGCGGAATGTCCGGCCCAACTGGCACGGAATATCACCCATTTCGTCTCACGGGACGCGATGGACATTGATGGCCTAGGGGAGGCCATTGTACAACAGCTTATTGATAGCGGCTTAGTTCGTTCTCCAGCAGACCTATACTATCTGGACCCAAAACAGGTGGTTGCGCTGGAACGCATGGGTAAGCAGTCCACGGAGAATTTAATGAACGCAATCGAGGCCAGTAAGGAGAATGATTTAAGCCGGCTTCTCTTTGCCTTCGGGATTCGGCAGGTGGGAGCAAAGGCGGGAAAGGTGCTGGCCGCAGCGTTTGGAAATCTTGACGCGCTGATGGCCGCGGATGTTGAGCAATTGACAGCGCTACGGGATATTGGCGCGATTACAGCGGAGAGCTTAACCGCTTGGTTTCAAAATCCCCAGTCCCAACACTTGATTGCCCGTCTGCGAGAGGCGGGTGTGAACTTTGAAAGCCGTAACCAAGTCACCGACCGCCGTTTTGAAGGCAAGACTTTTGTCCTCACCGGTGCGCTGAACCTGTTCACCCGCGAGGAAGCTACCGAAAAAATTGAAAATTTTGGCGGTAAGGCAGCGAGCTCTGTATCTAAGAAAACCACCTATGTGGTAGCGGGAGAGAATGCCGGTTCCAAGCTCCGCAAGGCCAATGAGCTGAGCGTCCCGGTGCTGAGCGAGCAAGAATTTTTGGATATGCTGCAATAAAAACAAAAAGGAATCGTTGCAAGCGCAACAGACGCGCTTGGAAACGATTCCTTTCTTTATAAGAGGCATACAACGTTTTTTATTCGGGGTTCTTTTCGCTTTCGTTGGGGGAGGAGAGATACCCTTTTTTGTCCAGTTCACCCTCAATTAAGTCCAAAAGCCGCTCTGAGCTGGCTTGGACGGTATGATAGTGGCAGTCATTAGTGAGGACCTTCAGGGGCGCGCCGCCGCAGGTATGGAGACGGACACAAAAGTCTTCAACATCTTGCGTTGTACCAAGTAACAAATCGGCACGAATTTCTCCATAGAGCGCGTGCTCCACACTGACATCCAGTACATAGCCACCCAGCTCAACGATGGTCAGCAATTCGTCGCGCAACTGCTCCGTCGTGTGCTGGACATAGAATACGCGGCGGCAGCTCCCGGCGTAGTCGGTGGGGTCGTAGAGCAGATATCCCCGGCTGGTAGATAGAATATTCTTTTCCTCGGCCCGCATCAGCGCCACATCCTGCACGATCACTTGCCGGCTCACGCCCAACCGTTTGGCGAGCTCTGCGCCAGTGATGGGCTGTTTGCTTCGCAGCAGCGCCGCGATCTCCCGGCGGCGGTCCGCTCCTTTCATGCAAATCCCTTCTTTCTATTTCTATACTATAGCCAATTGATCCGCTTGTCAAATATAAAAAATTTTGATTCTTTTATGGGGTTCGACAATAGGACTTGACAAATGCCGTAACCTTGCTATAATGGTCACGACATATGTCTTGTCACATATCATGACACAATGAGAAAGCTGGGGACAAATTGAAAAATTTTCTGAAGCGGAAAAATATTGTCTTTTCCGCAAAACGCTACGGCGTGGATGCACTGGGCGCTATGGCACAGGGACTGTTTTGCAGTCTCTTAATTGGAACAATCATCAAGACGCTGGGACAGCAGCTTGGCGTAACCTTTTTGATCGACATCGGGCAGTATGCCTCCGACATGGCGGGTCCAGCTATGGCGGTCGCCATCGGCTACGCGCTCCAGGCGGACCCGATGGTACTGTTTTCCCTGGTCGCCGTCGGATGGTCGGCCAACGCGGAGGGCGGGGCCGGCGGTCCGCTTGCTGTTCTGCTGATTGCCATTGTTGCCTGTGAATTCGGAAAAGCCGTTTCAAAGGAGACAAAGGTAGATATTTTGGTGACGCCGGCGGTGACGATCCTGATTGGCGTTGCGCTTGCAAAGCTTATCGCTCCGGCTATTGGCATGGGTGCTATGAAGGTGGGCGACTTTATCATGTGGGCTACCGAGCTGCAGCCCTTCTGGATGGGTATTCTGGTTTCCACTACTGTCGGTATCGCATTGACCCTGCCAATCTCCTCGGCGGCTATCTGTGCTTCTTTTGGCCTTGTTGGTCTGGCAGGCGGCGCGGCTGTGGCGGGCTGCTGCGCGCAAATGGTTGGCTTTGCGGTCATGTCCTTTCGAGAGAACCGCTGGGGTGGTCTGATTTCCCAGGGAATCGGAACCTCCATGCTCCAAATGGGCAACATCGTCAAAAATCCGGGGATTTGGATTCCGCCTATTTTGACCTCCGCTATCACCGGTCCTGTTGCGACCTGCTTGTTCCGTTTGGAGATGAATGGCGCGCCGGTCTCGTCCGGAATGGGCACCTGTGGGTTGGTGGGTCAGATCGGCGTTTGGACTGGATGGCTGGCTCCAAGCGAGAAGGCCCTGGCCAATGGCGCAGCTGCGATTTCGCCCTCTGCCTTCCATTGGATGGGTCTCATTCTTGTCAGCTTTGTGCTGCCAGCCGTGATTTGCTGGCTGCTAGGATTGCTGTGCCGGAGATTGCGTTGGATTCGAGAGGGAGACTTGAAGCTCTAGGCTTGCAATTGCACATAGGGGATGCTAAAATAAATTCCGGAGGAGTCGTCCTTCGGAATTTTTTATGAGGTACAGCTATGAGCCACTTGCAAGCGAGATTATTGTGCAACGCCGGACTCTATTTTCACTGCGGTGACTCCGCGATATTGGTTGACACACTCAACCAATCCTTTCGGAGCTTTAAGGCTATTTCGCACGAGACAGCGGAATATCTGATTCAAGGACAGGCGCCTTACCAGAGGATAGACGGGCTATTTTATACCCATCTGCACCCAGATCATTATGACCAGGACAGAAACAATGCTTTTTTACAACGGCATCCTGGAATTCAGACCTTTTTTCCTTTACAAGAGACGCTGGAGCACGGTTTTATCAAGGCTGGCGGATTTACAGTGGAATATCAATATTTTGAGCACACGCCATGCGGCTATACCTGGGCTAAACACTATGTTCTCTTGCTGTCTGCTGGGGGAAGTACGGTCTATCTTGCCGCCGATGCGGAACTGAACCCTGACGCGCATCGGGCCTTCCTGGCAGGACGGCACATAGACTACGGTTTTTTCAACGCAATATATCTTTCACATCATGAAACTCGCCGTTTGATGAATGAGGCGGTAGAGAAAACGTATATATACCATCTGCCGGAATCCATGGAAGACGGCATCTACCGGAAAGCAGTACGTAATTTTGCGCGATTTCCTGATGAGCTAAAGGAAATTACACTCTTGGACCGTTATCCTCTGGATTTGGATTTGCCACCGATAGGGGAGTAGTAACGAAAGGAAGCCGTTACAACATTGTTTAGATGGGAAGATTTCTTTGCAGACATGTGATGTGTTCGGTACGGATATCATTTGTCTGCTTCCAAAGCACATCCTTGTTAGTGTGGTGATAAACAAAGCCGCATTTTTCCTGGACTCGTTTTGATTTTTCATTTCCGTCAAAATATCCGCACCAAAGTCTCTCCAGTTTTAAATCTTCGAATGCGTGGCGAATCAGTTCCAAGCAGGCTTCCGGGATGAGGCCCTGCCCCCAAAACGGTTCTCCGAGCCAATATCCGATTTCAGCCTCTTGCTCTGACAGATCGAGATTGCTGTTTTTTCCAATCATAAGCCCAATGCTGCCAATTGGCTTTCGGTCTGTTTTGAAACATACGGCGTAGGTTTCATGGGCAGATAAGATGGTTTTGATAATTTCACGACTATTCTCTACGCTAGTGTGGACAGGCCAGCCCGCGACCGGTCCGACGGCGGGGTTCTTGGCATATAGGTATAAATCCACAGCGTCTGACTGGTCCCAAGGACGCAAAAGTAACCGTTTTGTATATAGTTCCATTTCTAAATCCCTCTCAAAGTGCGATTTCAATGGCTTCGTGGATATTTCGTACCCTCAGCAGTTCCAACCCCTCTGGTGCATCCAGTCTCTCGGCTCCCTGGCGGGGAATTACACAGCGACGGAAGCCCAGGCGGGCTATTTCATTGAGCCGCTGAGACAAATTGGCCACGGCGCGGATTTCTCCGGTCAGGCCAACCTCACCGACGGCGGCCAAAGAATTGTCCACCACCTGATCGCGATAGCTGGAGGCAACCGCGATCGCCACTGGCAGGTCCGCAGCGGGCTCATCCAATTTCAAGCCGCCGATCACATTGATGTAGGCGTCGCAGTTTCCAAGCTTTAGGCCGCCGCGCTTTTCCAGCACCGCCAAAAGCAGCGCGGAACGGTTAAAATCAAAGCCATCGGTGGTGCGTCGGGGGACATTGAAGCTGGTATGGGTTACCAGGGCTTGTACTTCCGCCAGGACGGGACGGGTGCCCTCCATTACACAGGCAACGCAGGTACCAGGTGTGTTCAGCGGACGGCCTGAGAGAAGAAGCTCCGACGGATTGGGAACCTCCCGCAGGCCATCCTGGGCCATTTCAAAGACGCCCAACTCATTGGTGGAGCCGAAGCGATTTTTTTCCGCATGCAAAAGACGGTAACTGGTGGTTCGTTCTCCCTCAAAGTAGAGGACACAGTCTACCATGTGTTCCAACACCTTGGGGCCTGCGATGGCCCCTTCTTTATTGACATGTCCTACCACAAATACCGTCAGCCCCATCGTCTTGGCTAACTGCATCAGTGTCATCGTACAGTCCTTAACCTGAGAGACACTGCCAGGGGAGGAGGTGTTCTCTGGATTATAGAGAGTTTGGATAGAGTCAGCGATCAGCACATCTGGCTTCAGTGCCTCCACCGATGCCAGAATTTCCGCCAAATCGGTCTCCGACACTACCAACAAGCCATCTCCGTCAACATGAAGACGCTGAGCCCGGAGTTTAAGCTGCCGCTCACTTTCCTCACCGGATACGTAGAGCACCGAACAGGTCTTGCTTACTTCCCGGCAAATCTGTAGTAAAAGTGTCGATTTTCCAATTCCCGGCGCACCACCTACCAGAACCAGAGAACCTTTGACGGCTCCGCCTCCCAGGACCCGATCCAATTCCATGGAGCCAGTGGAGAAACGAATTTCCTCGCTGTCATCTACCTCGCGCAATGTTCGGGGCTTCCGAATCGAACCAGCGGTACCTTTTTGCGCTCTCGCCACAGGCGAGGGCTTTTCTTTGCGCTCTTCTATGGTGTTCCACGCGCCACAGCTGGGGCAGCGCCCCTGCCATTTCATGGTTTCGGCGCCGCATTCTGTACAAAAATAGATGGTTTTAGACTTCACTGGTCTCTGCCTCCTCCTCCAGCCACTCTGTCAGAGCGCAGACAATGGCCAAGGTCAGTTTCTTTTGATAGCCCGCATCCTGAAGTTTTTTTTCCTCCGCATCATTGGAGAGGAAGCCGCACTCGATCAGCACACCCGGACTTTGAATATGATTCATTAAATAGACAGTCTCCGCCGGCTTGGCCTGACGGTGGTTGCTGGGGTCTACCGCATCAATTAAAACCTGCTGGGTTCGTTCAGCCAAAGTTTTGCTGCCTTCGGTGGGCGCATAAAAGACCTGCGCTCCCGCATAGCGTCCGTCAGAGAAATGGTTTTGGTGGATGCTCAGAAGGACTGAACCCGCAGTCTGGTTGACCAGCTTTGCCCGATTTCGAAGGTCAGAGACCTTTTTTTCACTGATGCTGGACGCCGAGGCGTCGTAAATTGACAAATCACTCTGTCGAACCATTACAGTGGGAAGGCCGCAGAGCTTTAAAAAGTCATCCACCCGCAAAGCAATCTCTAAATTGAGCTGGCTTTCCCGGATGCCGGTCCCAGAGGTCGCGCCGCCATCCTCGCCGCCGTGTCCTGCATCCACCACTACGGTAACCGGTGGTGTAACAAAAGCGGAGACACTGCGCCCTTGCTGCAACCGGAGCAGGGATATCAAGCCAGAAAATATTGCGCCCGCCGCCAGCGCCGCCAGAAGGACGCGCCGGTATACTTTGATTTTCATCTCCATCGCCTCCTGAAAAAGCATATGCGCGGAGTGGACAAAGATGCGCCATGGAACCTGTCGAAAGCCTGTGACATAGATTGAAAGAGGGGAAGGGCCCCTAACACCGAATAAAGGAGGACGCAATCTTGGACGAACAACAAAATGAGCTCTGCTGCCAAGACGGCTACGGCTGTCTGCCGGCTTGCGGGCCGCTGGCGAATCCGTATGTCCCATTCCAGCCGGAGAATGCGGCAATCTATGAGGCACCGGTGGCACTCATTCGCGGAACACTGTTTCCGGGACTGGACCTGCCCTTTATGGGGCTGGTGAATCGGGAGGAAAAGAACACCCCTTTGGGCGAGCTAATGGCACTGGGGTTTGCAATGAAGGAGCTGGGCCTCTATTTGGACACCCATATGAACGATACCGAGGCCGCCGAACTCTTTGAGCAGTACGCCAAGCTTTATCAAGAGGGGCAGGCGGCCTATTCAGCCCAATATGGCCCGCTTCTGCAATCGGATTCGGTATCGGACGGCCGCTATCACTGGCTGAACGATCCGTGGCCCTGGGAGTATGAAGGAGGGGCGGAGTAATGTTTATTTACGAGAAAAAATTGGAGTATCCGGTCAAGATCGCCAATCCCAATCCGAAGCTGGCCAGCATTGTCATCTCACAATACGGCGGTCCGGACGGAGAGCTCGGCGCATCGCTACGTTACCTTTCCCAGCGCTTTTCCATGCCTTACCCGGAGCTAAAGGGCTTGCTCACTGATATTGGGACTGAGGAACTTGGTCACCTGGAGATGGTCGGCGCCATTGTCCATCAATTGACGCGTGATTTGAGCGAGGAGCAGATTCGTACCGACGGATTTGCCCAGTACTTTGTAGATCACACGGTTGGCGTTTATCCGGCTGCGGCTTCCGGCTGGCCATGGAGCGCCGCGAGTATACAGAGCGCCGGCGACCCAATTGCCGACCTGACGGAGGACCTTGCTGCCGAGCAAAAAGCCAGAAAGACCTATGATAATATTCTCCGCCTCTCCGACGATCCAGACGTAAACGATGTCATAAAATTCCTGCGGGAACGCGAGATCGTACACTTCCAGCGCTTTGGCGAGGCGCTACAGCTGCTTCGCGAGAAGCTGAATGAAAAAAATGTCTACTTTATGAATCCCGCGATGGACGTATGATGTAAGAAGGTATACTCACTGGCTATGCCGGTGGTATGAATGAAACCCCTTGGGGCCCGGTTGTTTCTTTCGTTTGTATGGGGCACCCCACCGCTATTGAAATAGTGGTGGGGTGCCCTTTTCATTGCCTACTATAATACTTGATGTCCTACATAGCGCCAGAGGAAGGTCACAATCTGACCGCGCGTGCAGGTGGCGGATGGGGTAAAGGTCGAAGCGCTGGTACCGTCAGTCACACCCTGCGTATAGGCCCAGGAAACAGCCTGCGCATAATTGGAGTTTGCTGGAACATCTGCAAACTGCGTTGTAGGTGCTGCCGGACGCCCAGCCAAAATCCAGAGATAACGTGCAACCTCGCTACGGGTACAGGGGGCGTCTGGATTCAGCTTAGTGGATGAAATCAAATTTTTTTGGAAAGCCCACATCGAAGCGGATTGATAGTCCTTGTTGTTTGGCAGATCGGAGAAGGGGTTCGTGATCGTAGGCGCCGGACTGCCATAGGCCCGCCAGAGGAAGGTCAAAATTTGCACACGGGTGCAGGTGGCGTCCGGTGAGAAGGTCGTGCCGCTCGTTCCCTTGGTAATACCTTTTTCAATGGCCCAGCTCACCGGCTGCGCAAAGTAATCGGTTTGTCTTACATCATTGAACTTGCTGATATTGCTCATGGGATTTGAAACGGCAATCTCAACGGTACCATTGTAAGCAGCGCCATTTTTATCGGTACCCGTGTATTGAATTGACACCCTGCCGGAGCTACCGGCTGCCGGAACAAAAGACACGCCATCAATCAGATTGCCGGTCAGTCCGTAATCTCCGTTTGAACTGACTGCCGTATATCTGAGAGGGCTTAGATAGTTATAGTACAACATACCGACGCTACTGCTCGGAAGTGTGAAGCGGACAGAAGAGAGGGGACCTCCATTGCGAGCGGAGCAAGCTTTTTCAAAATCTGAGAATTTGAATCTTGCGGGAAGGGTACCAGTTGTAGTATAAATGATGGTTGCCGCCTCTTTCGGCGTCGAGACATCAATTCGCACAGTACCGGACAAACTCCTGCCGTTTTTGCTTTCGGCAGTAAACTCATACTCCACTCTGCCAGTGTAATTCAACTGCGGAATGAACGTCAAATCGCTGATGCTGTTGCTTCCGGAAGCGTAGTAGGTCTCTTTTGTCGAAACAGTCTTCTTGTCGTTGGTAGAGTCATAGCGATAATAGAGCGTACCACGCGTTGTGGAGGGCAGGGTGGTGAACCGAATGCAGTCAATGTCGGAACTGCACAGATTTTGAGAGAAGGTATTAAACTTACCCAGGTCAAAGTTAAGCCGTCCATTGGTCGCTACCGCATAGTCAATACGGCCTGTGTAATTACGCTTGACCGTGACTTTACAGGTGCCATAATCGCTGGAATCCCCCCGAACCTCGGCGGTAATTGTAGCGGTGCCTTCTTTTTTCGCGGTCACATAGCCGTCGGAATCAACGATTGCGATCTTTTCATTGCTGCTGGTCCAACGAAGCTCGTCGTCATACCATGAATCAACCTTGATGTGCTTTTCATCGCCAACCTCCAGCGTGACGCTGGAAGGGGAGAGGATCAGGGAGCCACTGTCATCGTCTACATACACCTTGCAGGTATCCTTGGCATCTCCATACCATCCGGTGATGGTCACCGTACCGGCCTTTTTTCCAGTTACCTTGCCAGTAGAGGAGACTGTTGCAATTGAAGTGTCCGAGGAGGCGAATTCCAGGCCGGATGAACTGCCAGACGGACCGTAATCATAGTCTAGCTTTATGCTATCGCCCGCGTCTACGTCGTAGGCGCTCTTGGAAAACTCAAAGTAATCATCGTAGTCATCATCATAATCAGAGATTATGATTTCACACTCGTAGCTTTCATAGTCCCCATCGCCATACCAGTCAATTCTGGCTTTTACCGTGACGACGCCGGAGCGATACGGTTTGACCAGCACATCATAGTCCCGCTCGCGAATGTCCGCCGCATCGTCGTCGTCATTCCAACTCCACCGATATGTATCATAGGACGAGTTTATCTGGACAAGCACAGTGTCATCTGTGGTACATCTTATGATCTCCTCATCCTCTATATCAGTGGTATACTGCTTTGCCGAGGCAAGAGTGGATATACACGCAATTAATGTAATAAAAAGCATGAAAGAAAGAAAATAGGACAGTTTACTTCTTCTTTTCATCACTTATTCCTCCATAATTTTGATAATTGTTTCGCAGCCAAGCACGTCTAAGTCTAATTATACCATTAGAAACGCTGAAATGTCAATTCGTTCCGGTTATTTTCTCAGACGGCTTTTCCAGTTTGGATAGGGGATTGGCTTCAGCGGCAATTTTAAGTTCGGTACTCTCGACGTGGGTATAAATCTGAGTGGTGTTTAGGTGCTCATGGCCCAAAACTTCTTGCAGTGTTTTGAGGTCCACGCCATTGGAGAGCATCAGTGTAGCCGCCGTGTGGCGTAGTTTGTGGGCGGAGAATTGCTCTGGGTCAAGTCCAGCGGCCAGCAAGTGCTTTTTAACCAGACGATGGACGGCACTGACGCTAATGCGGTTGCCGTCCCGGGAGCCGAAGAGAGCGCGGTCATCGGAAAGACATATTTTGTTGCGTTCGATCAGATAATCATCAATGGCTTTCCTGCAGCTAGAGCCCATATAGACGATGCGCTCCTTATTTCCCTTGCCGACCACACGGATACGGTCTTCAGAGATGTCGCTGCGATTGAGGCCCACCAGCTCGGAACGTCGGATACCGCAATTGAGAAAGATCAGCAGGATTGCATAGTCGCGCTTGGCATTGGGGCCTTGGACCGCCTCCAGCAGCCGTTTGGATTCATCCAGAGTCAGGTATTTGGGCAGAGACTTTCTGAGCTTGGGAAATTCCAGGTCCTGAACCGGGTTTTCCTCCAGCAACTTAGTCCGTACCGTCAAATATTTAAAGAAGGACTTGATGGCCGACAGCTTTCTTGCCCGGGCAGAGGCGGCAATGCCAGGACTTTCATGACGCTCGCTGGAGCGGTCATTTGCGAGGTATGAGAGAAAATCGTAGATGTCAGTCACGGTAATTGACGCGAGAAAGTTTATGTCTACGTCTTGAATTGTAATAGAATCCAGCGGAGTTTGGTATGGCAGTTCCAGCTTTACTAGCTTCATAAAACGGAGAAACATACGTAGGTCCAAATAATATTCGGAAATCGTTTTGGCGGATTGGCCTCGGATATTTTCGTGGTAGCTAAGAAACTCTCGAAGCACAGCCGGACAGTCGTGATAGTGATTCATATAAGCAATGCGTTTTCGCACCCCTCCAACGCAACAAAATTTTTATTTTGTTGCGTTAATTTTAGTGGGCCATTTTCCTTCCCAGACATGGCACGTTGACGCATACTCCTTCCCTGCCGTCATCCCTGATACCAAAGGTTTCCGGGATGTGGCACCATTGTATATCGTTTCCAAAGAAATTGCAAGAGTCTGGAAGAACAAATTAGGAGTATTTGATTTTTTCGGCTTTGCGTCTTGATTTTCTGGCGTACATTCGATAGAATAATAATTGGTACAATGGCGTATCCAATGATCCTGGCAATGTAAGGAGGCGTTACAATGAAACGCAGGGTTATTACCTTGCTTCTCATCTCAGCCCTTCTATTGGGCCTTCTGACCGGCCTTTCTGGTGCTGTGCCCGGAGAGGTCAATGCCCGCTGGCTTCCAGACGGTGTGGAGGTGGCGGCGGACCTTTACGGGGATTCTACATATTCTTTTCATGAAAATGATCTCATCGTAGTGCGGCAGAAAAACAACAGTGGGGATGCGCTTTATGGTCTTGCAGACCGGTATGGCCGTCTGATTCTTCCAACGGAATATCAAGCAATCGAGCCTTTCTCCGAGGGCCTTGCTCTGGTAGCCAAGGATAACTTGGCCGGCTATGTCGATCAAAAGGGCAAGATCGTCATACCGTTGCGTTACAAGGCGGCAGGCAATTTTTCTGAAGGTGTTGCCTGGGTGTCGTGGGTGAAAGATGGGCGTACTAAGGTTGGATTTGTTGACCGAAACGGGAAAGAGACCACTCTCCCCTACCTTGAAGTTTCCAGTCTTTCCGACGGCCTTGCCCGCGTTATGGAATTAGATAAGTCTGGAAATCAAAAATTCGGATTTGTCTTAAAAAATGGAAAAACCATCGTGAAGCCGCGTTTTGATGCTGCTGAACCATATTGTGAAGGCATGGCTTTGGTCATGCAGAAGGATGTTGGCGGGCAAGAAAAATACGGTTTTGTGGACAAAAGTGGCAAGGTTGCCATTCCCATGGAATACGACGCTGCGGAGAGCTTTTCTGGCGGGCTGGCTCTGGTGATGAAAAAAAATGTCGGCTGGGGCTTTGTAAACAAGTCGGGAGAGGTTGTCGTTCCATTGCGTTACTCTGGCGCCGGGTCTTTCTCGGAGGGCTTTGCTCCAGTGGTCAAACGTGACGCATATGGGAGCAAGAAATATGGCTTTGTCAATGAAAATGGGGAGCTAGCCGTTCCCCTGCAATTTGACCACGCCAGCGGGTTTTCCGACGGTTTGGCCGTTGTAATGAAACTGGACGAGGAGAATAATCCCAAATATGGTTTTGTGAACAAAAGCGGGGAACTTGTAATCCCGATTACTTATGACAGCGCGCTGCTCTTTTCTGAAGGACTAGCTCTGGTGATGCAGTTGGATGCCGAAGGAGGACAAAATGCCTGTTTTATTGACAAGACTGGGAAAGAAGTTTTGCCGCTAGCCTACAATGGCGTTAGAAGCTTTGCCAATGGTTACGCTAGAGTAATTTCCATAGGCGCTGGCGGAAGCAAAAGCTATGGTTTTATCGACAAAAATGGTAGAGAAGTTCTGTCTCCTGACTTTGGGGTTGTGGATCTGTTTCCGAAGAGTACTGTGGGCTATCTGTCCAGAAGCGATGGCAAGTATGGTATTTTTGAGTTGCCCAAAGGGGTGGCCATTCAGGAGCCCCCCACCGACCTGGAACTTGCAATTCCGGCAACCCAGACCGTCGAGGTAGACGGCGTCCCTATTGAGTTTCAGATGTACGCTGTAATTGACAAGAATGGAAATCCCACCAACTATGTGAAACTCCGTGATATTGCACAGATTCTAAACGGTACTGCTGCCCAATTCAACGTGGGCTGGAATGGTTCGGTCAGCATTGAGACCGGAACCCCCTATATCGCCAACGGCTCGGAAATGAAGACCCCTTTCTCTGGCAGCCGGCCTTATGCCAGTCTCCAGAACCCGACGGTTGTTGACGGTGCAGTCTCCAATTTGACCGCAATTTTATTGACCAGTGATTCAGGCGGCGGCTACACCTACTACCGGCTCCGTACACTGGGCAAGACCTTGGGCTTCAACGTAGGCTGGTCCAAGGAGCGTGGTGTCTACGTTGAGAGCGACAAGCCATATGTGCTTGTGACCAGCAGTTGATAAAAAAGCGTTTCAACAAAAATTAAAAAAGAAAGGCGACCGCTTGTCTGCACATGTTTGTTAATATTGTTGCAGGCCGCTTTGCGGTCGGCATGGGGTGATTACGATGGAATCAGCAGTAAAGCGGATTGGCGTACTAACAAGCGGCGGCGATGCGCCAGGCATGAATGCCGCCATCCGTTCAGTGGTCCGTAGCGCCATGTATTTCGGCATTGACTGCATCGGGATCCGCCGTGGATACAACGGCTTGATCCACGGCGACATCCTGCGCATGGATGCCCCCAGTGTCAGCCGTATTATCAACAGCGGTGGGACAATCCTGTACACGGCTCGTAGTGAGGAATTTAAAACCGAAGTTGGACAGCAAAAGGCAGTGGATTCCTGTAAGCTGTTGGGGCTGGATGGTATTGTAGCCATCGGCGGAGACGGAACTTTCCGGGGAGCACAAGCTCTGTCCAAATATGGAATTTCCGTCGTTGGCATCCCGGCTACCATCGACAATGACATCGCCTGTACTGACTACACACTGGGCTACGACACAGCTTCCAATACGGCGGTAGATGCCATCGACAAGCTGCGCGATACAATGCAGTCGCATGAACGTTGCTCAGTTGTGGAAGTCATGGGCCGAAATGCCGGTCACTTGGCGCTGTATGTTGGACTTGCTGTAGGCGCTACGACAGTTTTGGTGCCTGAAAAGCCGTACAACTTTGAGGAAGACGTACTGGAATGTATCCGCGCCGCGCGTTTCCGCGGCAGAACACATTACATGATTGTGGTGGCGGAAGGCGCTGCCAGCGCCTTTAATGTGGCGCAGGAGATCAAAGACGCAATTCACATTGACCCTCGCGTCACAGTTTTAGGCCATATTCAGCGCGGCGGTTGTCCCTCCGCCCGCGATCGCGTTATGGCCACGCGGATGGGTTATCAGGCCGTGGAAGCCCTTGCCGAGGGAAAGACCAACCGTCTGATTTGCACGGTACGCGGTACGCTGGTTGATGTGGACCTATTGGAGGGACTGTCCATGAAACGGACCCTCTCAGAGCAGCAATATAAGGTTTTGAAAGCTTTGACTCATGCCTAAGATTTTGAAATAGCAAAAGCGCTGTAAGGATAAAACCTTGCAGCGCTTTTGCTATGTATTTATTATCTCGCCCTGGGATGATATTTATTATAAATCGATTTTAAATTTTGTTTAACCAGCTGTGCATAAATCTGGGTCGAAGAGATATCACTGTGTCCCAGCATTTCTTGGATAGAACGCAAATCAGCGCCATTTTCCAGCAGATGAGCTGCGAAGCTGTGCCGTAGGGTGTGTGGGGTAATATCCTTGTCAATCTGGGCCCTCTCTTGATACACTTTGACAATTTTCCAAAAGCCCTGTCTCGACATGCGCCCGCCGTTTATGTTAACAAATAGAGACTGCTCGTTTGGATCAGCAATCATTTTAGGCCGAATGTCGCTTAAATAATCGCTAAGCGCCTGAATTGCAGCCGGATAGAGCGGAATGATTCGAAGTTTATCACTGTTTTCACACTTGATAAAGCCGCCGGAAAGGTTTACATCGTCAACATTGAGGGAAATTAACTCTGTAACGCGAATGCCAGTTGCATAGAGTAACTCAAGCATGGCCTTATCGCGATACCCTTTGAGATCAATACATTTTGGTTGCGAGAGCAAGAGTTCGACTTCCTTACCCGTAAGAATTTGGGGAAGCTTCTTCTCCGCTTTTTCCACATGGATATTGTAGACAGGGTTGGCGTCCTTGACGCCCTCAGAAACAGCAAAATTGTAGAAGCTTTTCAGCGACGCCAGGGAACGCGAGATAGTTGCGGAAGATTTGCCGCGCTCTGTCAAATGGCTGGTATACTGGCTTACCGTCTCTCGGTCCACATCTAAGATGGCAACGCGAGGCACTATATTTAAGTAGGAGGCATACTGACGAATATCGCGCATGTAGGATGCAATGGTGTTCTGCGAGGCGTGCTTTACGTGGACTAAAAAGTCCTCATACCGGTCAATCACATTCATCATTTCTGCATTTTCCTTTTCTTTTGTTCGTCCAGCGGGTTAATGGTCCACTGGATAAAAATCAAAATCATTTATATCAAATCACACCAGTACCCCAACTTAAAAATTCCAGTAGGGCTACCATAAGAAGGTAAAGAAAAGGAAGAACCAAAGGTAGGGCCTTCCCCTCTCCAGCACGTACCGCACAACAGTGGCTGGCCAGCGCACAGCAGGCCGGCAAAAGCAACGCCATATGGACTGTAAGACGAAACATCGCAGTGTCCAACCCCATGAGGAGCCGAAATTGATAAAAAAGGCCGAGCACGAAAGCCATACACATGGCTTTCATCGCTGTCAGGAGTGAAATCAAAATGCTCCCGCCAGGCAGTTGTGAAAGTAAGATTAACATCACCAGGAAAATAGCTGTGCTGCTAAGCAAAGAGAAAGCAGAAAGCCTGTCCCCTGCCAGAACACAGAGTTCCGCGGCAGCGTCAGGTATAGCAGAAGCAGAATATCGTGCGGCTAATGTGCCGACCGTCGCTCCCGTCAAAAAGCTGACCAGCCAGATTCGTGAAAACACACCTGATTTTGATGAACTATTCCTTGCAGCAGTCTTTTGCATTTTGATCCCCCCAGGACAACCTATGCCCCGCTAGAGGAAATCATGCTGTGAAAAGCCTTGTGCATAAATTGTGGATTATTTCTACCTCTTCCGGAATGTTCCAGCAAACCTACTATAATCCAAAAAGGCCCAAATTGCAAGGGAAAAGAAGCTTTTTCAAAAAATTTGTTAATTATGACGAATATTATGTTAATTATATTATGTCAATTATAGATACCAGCCGCCGTTGCACAGCTAACAATTGTGCCAAAAGAAGCTGTAAACGTAGGATAAAGGGCACGTTTTCTCGTCAAAAGCAAAAATGAAGGAAATCCTGCAATCCTCGCTTCTTGTGTTCGTCAAACTCGACAAAACGTTTTGCAGGATTTCCTTCATGCGCTTAGCGTCTGGCCTTCCCTCGCCTGGCCTGTACCAACCCGCAAAGGGTTGCACCGATTGGTGCAGCAAATAAGGCTGCCCAGCTGCCATAGGGCACACCAGGCCAAAAGATTAACTTACAGATCGCAAGCATGGCCAGCAGCAGCCCCATATGCAAATAGACATTTGGCAGCGTCCGTTTGCCGGTGGCCCGGAGCAATGGCAGCGGGCCAAAAGCGGCGGCCAGAAAGACGCCAAGCGCCCCGATGATCCCAGACGCATTCTCCGGAATGGTGCCTTTGGCAATCAGCAGGCCTCCCACAGTTGCCAACAGCAGAATGATTGCCAGGGAAAGCAGGAGTCCCAGGAGAGCTGCTTTCGCCGGCGGTGGATTGCTTCTTTTTTTGGAGGCTCTTTTTGGCATGGATACCACTCCCCTTTTCGGCTTTGTACAAGCGTATGCTTTTCACCAAGGAATGATGACGGCAAAAAAAGCTGCGTGATAGTTGGCTATCACGCAGCTTTTGCAGGTTGTCTATTTTTTCTTTTCCGCCTTTTTGGTCTTAATGACTTCAAGCGCGGCTTCTTTCTCTTTGGCCGCAGCCTTTTCGGCTGTCTCGTTAGAGCTGACCGACCACTTGGCAAGCTCCATACGAACGCGGTCAGAACTGGTCTCAATTACGATGCTCTCATCCTTGACGTGGACGACTTCGCCGACGATACCGCCAATGGTGGTAATTTTGTCCCCCACCTTCAACGCATTGCGCATAGACTCCATGGCCTTCTTCTTTTTGTTCTCCGGGCGGATGAGTAGGAAGTAGAAAATCGCGATCATAATGACAATCATCATGATTGATGGCATCATACTTCCGCTGCCCTGGGCTCCCCCGGCAGACAAAATGGGTATTGCGGTCATTACGGTTCCTCCATTTTTTCAGTTTCTCCTATTATAACGGACAAGCGGGCCGTTGTCAAATTTTTCTGGACAATTTCTCTGTGTATTCCGCACGGAATGCAGCAAATCGGCCCTCGTCCAGAGCTTGGCGGATACGGGCGGTCAGTTGATTGTAGAAATATAAATTGTGCATCACAGAAAGACGCATAGATAGAATTTCCTCCGCCTTAAAAAGGTGGTGTAAATAAGCACGGGAATAACGCCGGCAGACTGGACAGTCACACAGGGGATCAATGGGCTCTTCGTCGCGTTCATACTTTGCATTCTTTAAATTTCGCGCCCCCTCCCAAGTAAACAGACGTGCGTGGCGGGCATTGCGGGCAGGCATGACGCAGTCGAAGAAGTCAACGCCCCGGGCTACTCCCTCAATGATATTGGACGGCGTCCCCACCCCCATTAGATAGCGGGGGCGGTTCTTAGGCGCCCACGGTTCCACCGCCTCCAGAATGCGGTACATGACCTCGGTGGGCTCCCCTACCGCCAGGCCGCCGATGCCATAGCCGGCGAGGTCCAGTGCGGCAATCTGTTTCATATTGCGCACACGAAGGTCTTCATAGTCTCCCCCCTGATTGATGCCAAAGAGCACCTGTCCTGGGTTGACCGCTCCTGGCAGGCTATTGAGTCGTTCCAGCTCAGTTCGGCAGCGGAGCAGCCAGCGATAGGTCCGTTCACAGGAGGCGTCCACGTATTCATAGGGCGAGGGGTTTTCTACGCATTCGTCAAAGGCCATCGCAATGTCAGAGCCTAAATTGGATTGAATGCGCATACTTTCTTCCGGTCCCATAAAAATTTTCCGCCCATCAATATGTGAAGCAAAATAGACGCCCTCTTCCTTAATTTTTCGAAGGCTGGAAAGCGAGAATACCTGGAAGCCCCCCGAATCGGTAAGGATTGGACCGTCCCATGTCATGAACCGATGCAGGCCGCCGAGATCACGAACCAATTCATCACCGGGGCGAAGATGCAAATGATAGGTGTTGGAAAGCTCAATCTGGCAGCCAATATCCTTGAGATCTTTTGCGCTGAGTCCTCCTTTAATCGCACCTTGCGTGCCAACATTCATAAAGACTGGCGTCTGGACCGTCCCATGTGGACAGGTAAATTCACCGCGCCTCGCAGCGCCTTCCGTTTTCAACAATCGAAACATGGCAATTCCCTCCTCATACACTAAGATGCAAGTCAAAAAATCAGTCTAATAGATTAGATTTCCCAACTCTAATTCATTAGATTGCGTGGTCTATGACAGCAATACAAACTACAAAGGTAATCTTATGTTTAAAAAACAGAGCAAATCCCGTTGAAGAGGGGGATTTGCTCTGAGAATCGTTTATGGAATGCAAACTCAATCGTTGTCCCAGTTATGCCAGACGTTTTGCACATCATCGTCATCGTCGAGCATATCGAGAAGCTTTTCCATATTTTTAATGTCTTCTTCCTTCTCCAGCTTTTGATAGTTTTGGGGAACCATCTCCACTTGAGCGGAGACAAAGGTATAACCCTTAACAGACAAAGTTTCGGCTACGGTGTTGAAATCATCAGGCGTGGTGGTAATTTCAAAGCACTCCCCTTCGTTGGAGAAGTCTTCCGCACCAGCGTCCAGTGCATCTTCCATGACCTTGTCCTCTTCCAGTTCCTCTTCCTCGTTGTCAATGATTAAAACACCTTTTTTATCAAAACTCCAGGCCACGCAGCCAGAGGCGCCCAAGTTTCCACCGTACTTGTCAAAGAAGTGGCGCATGTTGGCTGCCGTGCGATTGCGGCTGTCGGTCATCGTCTCCACGATTACAGCTACACCGCTGGGACCATAACCTTCATAGGTGATGCTCTCATAGTTTTCCCCACTGCCGGCACCTGAAGCACGCTCTAAAACTCGCTTAATGTTGTCATTTGGCATGTTGGCGGCCTTAGCCTTCGTAATGACCGCCGCAAGGCGCGAGTTGTTCGCGGGGTCGGCACTGCCGCCCTCCTTGACCGCAACAATCATTTCCTTGGAAATCTTTGTAAACGCTGAGGCACGTTTGGCGTCCTGGGCGCCTTTAGTCTTTTGAATATTGTGCCATTTGGAATGTCCTGACATGGTATTCTCCCTTTCAAAACACGATGAATGATTTATCTTATTGTAGCATAAATTGGCTGGGAATACAACTATTTTCCATCCATCACAGGAATTGTATACAGTCCCGATTGACCTTTGACTCCAAAATTTGCAGTTCCGGAAATTGTTTTCGCAGCCATGCTGCCAAAAACTTGCAGACCGGGGCTTCTGTCGGGAAGTGTCCGGCATCAATCAGGTTTATGCCCAACTCCTTTGCGTCGGCGAATTGATTATATTTCACGTCGGCTGTGATAAAGGTATCACAACCCAGCTTGGCCGCATTCTTTAAAAACTCGCCGCAGGAACCGCCGCCTACTGCCACCTTTTCGACCGGTTTACCTCCGTCCACATAGCGCAGTCCACCACAAAAGAGGCGTTCTTTCACAAGTGGGAGGAAGGATGACAGTTTGCAACGCGTGACATTGCCATATCGCCCGAGTCCATAGGGTCTCCCCTGCCCGTCCTCTCCCGCTGGAACCAAAACCTGTATGTTGCTGAGCCCCAATATTTCAGCTAACACATCGTTAACACCGCCAGGGGCTGCGTCCAAATTGGTGTGGATATTGACCGCCGCGATTTTATTTTCAGCCAAATCCAAAATTGTACGTCCGACAATGCTTTCGTCGTTTACGGCGTTAAAACTGCCGGCAGCCGGGAAAATCAGCGGATGGTGTGTTACGAGAAGTTGCGCCTTTTGTTCTTTGGCTTCCACCGCAACTTCTGGAAAAGGATCGAGCGCAACCAGAACGGTCTCTACCTCCCGATCTCCTCTACCGCACAACAAGCCTACGTTGTCCCAGCTCTCCTTCATGTACCCGGGCGCAAGCTCAAAAAGCGCAGTCTTAATTTCATTTACTGTCCTCATACGCTGTCCTCATCTTTAAAAGTTCTGTAAGAGCAGTCTCATAATAGTCCAACCGGCACTGCTCCGTCGGAGATTTCGCCCTGCGAATGCCTTCGACTGCCCGCTTTGTCCCTTGGATGACCCGTTCAAAATAGGCACGGACCAGTTCTGGTTCCTCCTTCAGCAAAGAGGAAGACATGTATTGCTCTCCGGGCGACAGAGGGCGGCCTCCGCCGCTTTTGACCTCCATGGCCGCATATAAAAATCCTCCGTCTTGAACCAAAACCTCCCGGCGGATGGAGAATGCGTGTTCTCCCAGATAGCGCCGCAAATCATTGCCCGAGGTCTGGGGTTGTAGAATCCAAGTGATGGTTTCATCATTCGACCAAGGGCAATCGTCCAAGATTTTGGCAATGGCATCCCCGCCAAGGCCGGCGCAGACCACGGTATCTACACTCCCCTGCTCCAGAGCTTGCAGCCCATCGCAGACATAAAAACGCATACGGCTGGCGGTCCCAAAACGGGCGGCGTTAACCTTGGCCCGCTGTAATGGTTCATGGCGAAGGTCCATGGCCATTACAAAGTCCGCCAGACCCTCCCGCAGAAGGTAAATGCCGAGATAGCCATGATCGCAGCCCACATCAGCTACCCGCCCTCCCGGCGGTACAAGACCGACACAGCATAACAGCCGCTTTGAAATTGGTATTTTCATCATATATCAGACAAAAGGGAGGCTCACGCCTCCCTTTACGGGTGATCTTGTTACTTTGCCGCCTGACTGGCAGCAATAAAATGATTGAGCTGGGTCAAAAATGCGTCGGAATCAATACCGTGGACCATGCAGGCTTCCTCGACGGTTTCACCACGGGAGGACGGGCAGCCCAGGCAGTGCATACCGATGGAGAGGAAAAGCGGCGCCGCCTCGGGCGCAATGTCTAGGATATCGCCGATAATGGTCTCTTTGGTAATCTGCGTAGCCATGAAAGGACCTCCTAATCAAATTTACTTTTTGTATCATAGCACGAAAATCTACAAATTGCAAGAGATTTCATTCTATAGCATGTGTATCATTCTTAAAAATATTAGGGAGTATTGATTTGGTTTGACGAGCTTTATATGTTAAATGAATGAAGAAAAGAGCCCGCAGCCTTTTTGCGACATACGGGCCCTGTCCTATATCAACATAATATTACTTGTTCAAACCAGCAGCGGCGGCAACTTCGGCAGCAAAGTCGTCAGCCTTCTTTTCAATGCCCTCGCCCTTCTCATAGCGAACGAACTTCACAACCTTGATCTTTCCGCCCAGTTCCTTCGCTACCGCAGCGACGTGCTTTTCAACCGTCAGGCTTCCATCCTTTACGAAGTCCTGCTGCATCAAGCAGTTCTCCTCGTAAAATTTACTCATCTTACCCATGACGATCTTCTCGCGGACGCTCTCGGGTTTGCTAGCCATGTTAGGATCGTTGGCCATCTGCGCCATCTGGATCTCTTTTTCTTTATCCAACGTATCCTGGCTCACCTCAGATTTATCACAGAAAGCCGGATTCATGGATGCGACCTGCATGCAAATATCCTTACCAAGGGTGGTCACCGCCTCAGGCGCGATGCCCTCAACCTCCATATTTACAAGTACGCCGATGCGGCCGCCCATGTGAACGTAGGACACAGTAACGCCTGACGCATAGCGCTCAAAGCGGCGAATCTTGATGTTCTCACCGATGACCAAAATTTTCTCAGGCAACGTGGCCTCAATGGACAGATCAGAGCCGGGGTATTTGCAAGCCATCAAAGCGTCCATGTCGGCGGGTGCTTCCTTAACAATGACGCTGCTCACGTCACGGACCAGTTCCATAAATTTGTCAGACTTCGAGGCAAAGTCGGTCTCAGCGTTGATCTCGACAATTGCACCTACGCCATCTTCTACGACAGCGTTGACCACACCCTCGGCTGCGATACGGCCAGACTTCTTGGCGGCGGCGGCCAAGCCTTTTTCGCGCAGCCACTCGACGGCCTTGTCCATATCGCCTTCAGAGGCAGTAAGCGCCTTTTTGCAGTCCATCATACCAACATTGGTCATTTCACGCAATTTTTTGACATCCGCAGCTGTAAAAGCCATAGTAATCGTCCTCCTATTTCATTCGTAAAAAGACGCCCGCCCTATTCGTCCGGGCGGGCGTCCGGTCAATCTAAAATTGATATCATTCAGCCTCAGCAGCGGCTTTTTCCTGCACCGCAGCCTCTTCCTCGGCGGCGGCGTCTTCGCCCTGCTTGCCCTCTGTCACGGCGTTAGCCATGGTGGCGGCAATCAAACGGATGGCGCGAATCGCATCGTCGTTGCCGGGAATGACGTAGTCGATCTCATCGGGATCACAGTTTGTATCGACGATGGCAACAATCGGAATGTGCAGCTTGCGGGCCTCAGCGATGGCGTTGCGCTCCTTACGCGGGTCTACAATGAACAGCGCGCCCGGAAGTTTCTTCATATCCTTAACGCCGCCCAGATACTTCTCCAGCTTGGCAATTTCCCCCTGGTGCTTGATGACTTCCTTCTTGGGCAGCATCGCAAAGGTGCCGTCTTCCTCCATCTTGCGGAGCTGGGCAAGACGGTCAATACGGGTGCGCATGGTCTTAAAGTTGGTCAGCATGCCGCCGAGCCAGCGGGCGTTGACATAGAACTGACCAACGCGCTCGGCCTCCTCACGGATGGCATCCTGAGCTTGCTTCTTGGTGCCGACGAAAAGCAGAGACTGTCCGCTGGCGGCCAGCTCCTGAACAAACTTGTAGGCCTCTTCGAGCTTCTTCACGGTCTTCTGCAAATCAATGATGTAGATCCCGTTGCGCTCCGTGTAGATATAGGTTGCCATTTTGGGATTCCAACGGCGGGTCTGGTGACCGAAATGTACGCCGGCCTCCAGCAACTGCTTCATGGATACGACTGCCATTTTAGTTTCCTCCTGAAATAAAGTTTTTACCGCCACCCCGATCATCTCCTCCTGAAACCCGCAATGCGGGCACCGGACAGGAAGATCTCCAGGTGTGTGTGGTGAATGTGCGTATCGCACAACGTCTGGTATTGTACCCTATTTCAAGAAAATTTTCAAGAGGATATTTCAATTTTTATAATATTTTCTTTTTCATTTTGTGTTTTGGCTGTTTAATTTGCTCCGGAATTACATCCACCAGGATAATATCATCTCCCATCCGCTTGATGCAGGGCCACGGGATATAGTAGTCGCACTCCCGTCCGAACAGGCCGAAAAAGCAGCTGGGACCAGGGACGATCAGGGCTATAACCTGCCCCTGCGGCAATTCCAGCACCAGATCGTCCACATAGCCCAGCCGCGCGCCGTCGCAGATGTTGATAACTTCTTTGCACCGGAGCTCAGAAAAGCGCTGCTGCATGACGTGCCCTCCTTTTAAGGATGCTTTTTCTAACATCCTATGCGGAGCGCCGCCAGATTATGAGGGAGCAATATCTTTCCGAATGGAGGAGAGAGCATTTTTCTCCAACCTGGAAACCTGAGCCTGGCTGATTCCAACCTCCCCCGCTACCTCCATCTGTGTCTTGCCGTCAAAGAATCGTAGAGCTAAAATATGCTTCTCCCTTGGGCTGAGCCGGCCAATCGCTTCCCGGAGCGCAATGCGCTCAACCCAGAGCTCGTCCGTATTTTTGTCATCCCGCACTTGATCCATGACCGTCAAAGGATCACCGCCGTCGGAGTAGACCGGCTCATAGAGGGAGACTGGGGCCGAAATGGCGTCCATCGCGTAGACCACGTCCTCCAGGGGCAGCTCCAGCCGCGCGGCGATTTGCTCCAGGCTAGGTTCCCGACTGGTTTCAGCGGTCATTTGTTCTTTACACTGGAGCACCCGGTAAGCGGTGTCACGAACCGAACGGCTGACCCGGATGGCGCTGTTATCCCGCAGATAGCGGCGAATCTCTCCCGCAATCATTGGGACGCCATAGGTAGAGAAGCGTACCAATTTTGTCTCGTCAAAGTTGGAAATCGCCTTTAAAAGTCCAATACAGCCCACCTGAAAAAGGTCGTCCGGGTTTTCTCCCCGTCCCAGAAAGCGCTGAATGACCGAAAGCACCAACCGGAGATTACCCTCCACCAGCTTTTGCCGCGCATCCATATCGCCCTGCTTGCTCCTGTGCAGAAGCTCCACCATTTCGTCGTTTTTTAAGGTTTTCAGCTTCGCGGTGTTCACGCCGCAGATTTCAACTTTGCCCTGCATCCGTTTACCTCCGAGAAATTGTTACTGCCTGTCAGTATTTCCCGGGAAACGGATTTGATACGCCGGAGAAACCAATTCCGCCAAGTAAAAAATAGGAAACAGAATTTTTACCTTCCGCGTTGGGGCATCGGCGGTGGGTCGTGTGCGGTTATTTGCATCCCTCCTTTGCCGCTCTGATAAACTCGCGGAACAAAGGATGGACACGGTTAGGACGGCTCTTGAGTTCTGGGTGGAACTGAACGCCTACATACCAAGGATGCGTTGGCAGCTCCACAATTTCTACCAGGCTATGATCGGGTGACAAGCCGGTTAGAGCCATCCCCCTTTCAGTCAATACTTGACGGTACTCGTTGTTAAACTCGTACCGGTGGCGATGACGTTCTGAAATCTCGCCGCAGCCGTAGGCGCTCAAGGCATGTCCCGTCACATGGCAGGGGTAAGCCCCGAGACGCATTGTCCCGCCCTTTTTTATGACGCCAATTTGTTCTGGCATCAAATCAATCACTGGATGCGTGCTATACGGCGCAAATTCCCGCGAATGGGCATCCTCCATGCCGCAGGCGTAACGGGCAAACGCTACCACCGCCATTTGCATTCCCAGGCAGATGCCGAAATAGGGAACGCTGTGTGTTCTGGCGTATTCCGCAGCGCAGATCATTCCCTCTACGCCACGGTCTCCGAAGCCGCCGGGGACCAGGATTCCGTCGCAGCCTTCCAGCAGTGCTTGCGCAGTCTCACGGTTCATATCTTCAGACTCGATCCACTTTATCGAAACCCGAACGCCGTTCTCAATGCCACCGTGGGTCAAAGCCTCAACCACGCTGAGGTAGGCATCGTGGAGGGCGGTATATTTTCCCACCAGCGCAATCGTCACTTCCCCCTCCGGGTGCTTTGCCCGTTCCACCATCTGTGCCCAGTGGACCAAATCTGGATCGCGGCTGGGCAGTCCGAGACGCTTGACAACGACTCCGCCCAGACCCTCCTTTTCCAGCATCAGCGGCACTTCGTAGAGGATGTCCGCCGTCAGGTTGGGAATGGCGTTTTCCACCGGTATATTGCAGAAAAGAGAAATCTTTTGCCTGATTTCCAGCGGGACCTCACGGTCACAACGGCACATAATAACGTCGGGCTGGATGCCCAATGATAACAGTTCCTTGCAGGAGTGCTGGGTCGGCTTTGACTTCAGCTCTCCAGACCCCGGGATTGCTACAATCAAAGAGACGTGGAGAAAGAGACAGTTCCCCCGCCCTGCCTCAGAAGCCACCTGACGGATCGCCTCCAAAAAGGGTTGGGACTCGATATCGCCAACCGTTCCACCGATTTCGGTGATAACTACATCGGTATCTTCCTCTTCCATCGCATAGATACACCGTTTGATTTCGGCGGTTATATGAGGGATAATTTGAACCGTTCCACCCAAAAAGTCGCCGGTTCGTTCCCGGTTCAGGACGTTCCAGTAGATTTTACCGGAGGTAACCGAACTGTGGACGGTTAAGTTTTCATCGATGAAACGCTCGTAGTGGCCCAGGTCCAAGTCTGTCTCAGCCCCGTCGTCGGTGACGAACACCTCACCGTGCTGATAGGGACTCATGGTGCCAGGGTCTACGTTTAGATAAGGGTCCAGCTTCTGAATGGTCACCCGCAGGCCACGCGCTTTCAGAAGCCGCCCCAATGAGGCGGCCGTGATCCCCTTACCCAAACCAGATACCACGCCGCCGGTCACAAATATATGCTTTACAGCCATCAGGATATCCTCCACTCTTTAATTCAGGAACCAGTTATTCAATTGACATGCAAGGGCAGAATCAACGGCTCCCTAATGATTCAGCTATAAAGGTAGAGAATACGTCCTTTTTTTCAAAAGGTCAAGTATAAATTGTATTTCCGAGGAAACATGTTGATTTACTATTCAAGCGACATAATTTTCCTTCTTACTCCCCTATTTAAACTTTTTGGAGTTAAACCATATGGAAAACGTCGTTGATTATCTGGCGATGGAGGTAAAAAAATCCTTGTATACTTAAGAGTTGTTCACATTGTCCACAGATTCTTTCACAGCCTTGTCAAAGAAAGCAAACTAACAAATCGGGAAAAATAGTTTACATAATTCATTTTGTTTTATTCAACAAAATATGCAATGTCCTCTATATCCAATCCTTCATGGAGAGCAAGATTTACTCCATAGGCCACCAGCTTTGCAATTTGATCTACCTGCGCGTCCACATCACGCGGCGTAACGATCAGTGGACCGCTTTTTCTCTCTTTGCTTGTTCCAGCTGCTGTGTCGAGAGAAAAGTCCTCAAAAAGTGTATCCACGTCAACTACTGTCGGCACACCAACCGCGTAGACAGGGAAGCCGAAACGCTTATGGTCAAACGCTTCTCTCGCGTTGTGGATACCGGAGCCAGGTACGATGCCGGTGTCGGTGAGCTGAATTGTTGTACAGACACGGTCAAGACTTCGCGCTGCCAGCGCGTCAACGACAATCATACAGTCGGGTTTAATCTGTGCGGCCACACCTTGAATGACCTCCGCACTCTCCAGTCCCGTAATTCCTAAAACGCCGGGCGCAATAGCTGAAACTGGACGGTATTCCGAAAAAAAGGAGGGAGCTTGCTTCACCAAATGCCTGGTGATTAGAAGATGGTCCAGGGCCTTTGGCCCCACGGCATCAGGTGTAACGGCGCGGTTTCCCAGTCCGGCAACCAAGACGCTCATTCCCGGTTTCAGGTCCATCAGGCTGCGCAATTCCTCTCCCAACGTCCGGGCGGCCCTTTGAAAGGCATCCTGTTCGCGGCGCTGCAGGGGTAAAAGGTCAAGTGTGAGATAAGCGCCAACCGGCTTATGAAGCGCCTGCTCTCCCTGCTCATCCAATATCCGTACTAGTGTTACAGAGATTCCCTCCCGCGCCCCTTCCCGCGCCAGGACTCCGGGCAGTTCCGTTGTTTTTCCAACTGATTCCTCATAAATCTCCTTCTCTTCCAGTGCAAGATCGGTTCTTCTTGACATTTTCATCACCTCTCCCCTATTTTCTACTCTCAATGTCCTAGCTATGCAAAAAGTATATTTGTGGAGGAATTTTAAAATTATATCCCCCACCCCGGCTTGCGAAGGGTGCCGGCATTTGCTATGATAAAAAAGCTCCCCCGGTTTGTTGGCGCCAATAGCAGGGAGCACCGGCCGCAATTACAATAAAGGAAGGTTCTGTTATGATTTATGTTCCTTCCGAAAGTAGAAGGGACGAATGTAGCATGAAAATGAAAATAATCGCGTTGCTGCTGGCATGTTGTGCAGCAGTTGGGATGCTGACTGGATGTAGCAGGACAAACACAGAAACCTCACAACTGTCATCGCCGGAAAACAACACAAATAATCCGGAGAGCCGGGAACCCGTTACGGAAGAAGAAAATGGCTTTCGTACCATTGTGGACGGGAATGGCCGCCAGGTGGAGATTCCGAAAACGGTCGAGCGCATCGTCTGCGTGGGCGTCGGGGCACTGCGATATACCTGCTATGCGGGTGGGCAAGATCTCGTGGTAGGTGTAGAGGACTATGAGACGAAGGCCGGCATGTCCCGTCTGTATAATTACGTAAATTATGACAGATTCAGCGGCTTACCTGTTATTGGAACGAACGGGGAACCCTTTGTCGAGGAAATTATCAATGTAAATCCCCAGGTTATTGTCATGTCCTCCTATGCAAAGGTTGACCCGGATGAATTACAGGGCAAAACAGAAATCCCAGTAGTCGTGGTTCCTGGCAGCGACACCGTGTTGGATGATAAAGCCTATGAGACCATACGCATTATGGGTGAGTTATATGGGATGGAGCGCCGGGCTGAGGAATTAACTGAATACCTCCACAGTATTGAGTTGGATTTATCTAGCCGGACCGAGGGCATAGCGGAAGAAGAAAAACCCAGTGTGTATGTAGCTGGTGTTTCTTTCAAGGCCACACACGGTTTTGAGGGAACAGAGGCATTTTACGGGCCCTTTGAGCTGATCCGCGCAAAGAATCTGGCAAATACAACAGGCCAGAGTGGAGCGTTTGACATTGATTTAGAGCAGGTATTGGAATGGAATCCAGATGTCATCTTTCTGGATTTCAACGGCATGGAGCTGATTAGCGAGGATTACATAACAAACACTGACTATTACGACAGTCTCACTGCCGTTCAGGAAGGAAAGGTTTACTCACAGATTTCCTTCCGTTCCTTTGCCTCCAACTTAGAGACCGCCTTAGCGGATGCCTATTATGGGGCCTCCATTCTGTATCCCAACCAGTTTTCTGACATAGACATTGAAAAAAAGGCCGGGGAAATCTTTCAGGAGTTGCTTGGGAGCAACCCTTATAACGACTTAAAGGAAGCTGGATATGAATTTAAAGAAATCCGCCTCGGTGAATAACGACGCTGCCGCGTACCGCCGGAACCAGCTAAAAAGCAAAAGCTTTCTGCTGATACTGTTTGCAATGTTAATTGTCGCAATTTTGCTCTCACTGCGGGCAGGTTCCTACAAAACGCCCACACTGGAACTCATCAAAGGCATCTTTGGACACGCAGCTGACAGTAAGATCAACCTTGTGGTGCGCAGCAACCGTCTTCCACGTATTTGTACTGCCATTGTCGCAGGCGCGGGCCTTGGAATCACCGGCTGCGTGCTGCAAGCCATTCTAAGAAATCCGTTGGCTTCCTCTTCAACCTTGGGTGTCTCCCAGGGCGCAAGCTTTGGCGCGGCCTTTGCCATCATTGTTTTGCAGATGGGCTCTGCCAGCGGTTTGGGAACCATGGCAATTCCACTTTGCGCCTTTATTGGAAGCGTCTCCGTCGCATTGGTCATTCTGGGTCTTAGCCGGTTCCGGCAGGTTTCGCCGGAAGGAATCATCCTGGCCGGTGTGGCAATTAGTTTTATGTTCACCGGCGGCACAACGCTGATGCAGTATTTTGCTGACGAGATTCAGTTGAACACGCTGGTATTCTGGACCTTCGGCAGTCTAGGCAACACGGATTGGGGCGATGTTGGCCGCATGGCGGCAATGGTTCTGTTTGCCAGTCTGTATTTCATGTTGAAACGCTGGGACTTCAACGCCCTCCTCAGTGGAGAGGAGACCGCGATCAGTCTTGGGATTCATGTCCGGCGGCTGACACTAATTAATATGGTGCTATGCTGTCTGACATCCTCCATGATTGTCTCCTATATTGGACTCATCAACTTTATCGGGTTGGTAGCGCCCCACGTTGTCCGGCTGGTGGTGGGAAACAATCACGTCTATCTCCTGCCCGGCTCCGCCATTGCGGGGGCGCTGTTGCTGCTGCTGGGAGATTTGCTGGCGCGTGTTGCAATCAGTCCGGCCATTCTGCCCATTGGAGCAATTACTTCCATCCTGGGTGGACCTCTATTTTTATATCTCCTGTTTAAAGGAGGGAAGCACAGTGCTGACGGTTGAAAATCTGAGCTTTCGCTACAAAAGCGGGCCGCCGGTTTTAAATGAAGTCAGTTTTTCTGTCGCAGACGGTCGGTTTCTTGCGATCTTAGGAAATAACGGCGTGGGCAAAAGTACTTTGCTCAAATGCTTTAACCGGATTCTGACACCGTCTGGTGGGCGAATTAGTATGGATGGCGTTGATTTGTCCCGCCTATCTGGCCGTGAACTTGCGCAGAGAATTGCCTTTGTGGCACAGAGCGTTCCCAATACGCAGATGACCGTGCACGACATTGTCATGCTGGGCCGAAAGCCCTATATGAAATGGAGTTTTACAGAAAAAGATCATAAAATCATTCATGAGTCAATGGACCGGTTGGGAATTTCCCATTTACGCGGACGGTTTTTAAACTGCCTTTCCGGTGGAGAGCGTCAGAAGGTCATGCTGGCTCGGGCTCTTGCGCAGCAGCCGCAGTATCTGCTGCTGGACGAGCCCACCAGCAGCCTGGACCCGAGGAACCAACATGAGATGTTAAAGCTGGTTCGGGAGATTGCGATAACACACGGAATCGGCGTGGTCATCGTCATCCACGACCTCAATCTGGCAGTGCGTTACTGTGATCGTTTCCTGTTCCTTCACAACACGCACGTCTTCTCTCACGGAGATATCTCCACCGTGACGCCGGATACCATCCGGCAGGTTTACCGTATGGAGGTTGACATTATACAACATCGTGGACAAACGTTAATTGTCCCCCAATGAAAAGGAGTGTTTATCATGATTGATGCAAATGCGCTTTGGGAAAAAGCCGCGGCCTTTCACGGCCACGTCTGCGGCGGTCTGACCATCGGCTATAAAGCGTCGCTCTATGCCATCGAATTGCTGGATTTGACCTTTTCCGATGATGAACAGGTGGTCTGTATCTCGGAGAACGACGCCTGCTGCGTCGATGCAATTCAAGCTATTTTGGGGTGCAGCATCGGCAAAGGAAATTTACTGTTTCACATGACCGGCAAACAGGCATTTTCTTTTTTCAACCGAAAAACTGGAAAATCCGTCCGGTTAATTCTGCGGGAAAAGCCAGCTGGCATGACTCGCGATGCGTCCTTTGCTTACTTTCAGAGCCATGAACCGCAGGAGCTGTTCGACATTAAGGAGACAAAGCTGACCGTTCCTGAACCTGCCCGTATCTTTCAATCTTATACCTGCGACCGCTGCGGCGAATCCACTGGTTCTAATTGGATTCACCTACATGGCGAAGAAAAACTTTGCCCAGATTGTTATGAGGCGTATGACCGGTTTGCAGTATAAGGAAAGGCAAGCAATATTACAGCCATATAATTAACTCTTGTTAGAAATACGAAAATGAATTGAAACTATCGCATTACGCAAAAAGTCGTCCTCGAAGATGGGACGGCTTTTTTGCATGATATGACCGGGGCCCACTGTGGACTACTGTACCTCAGTTGACAAGGCAGCCCTCAACAGACCCCGGCCATTTTACACGCAAAGTCTAAATTGTCACATACTGACTTCAAAACAAAATAAACTGCGTCTCGACAAGCATTTTTTCTGGCCCTGGCTCAGCAAAGATTTTGGAGTGTGGACACACCTGAATTGCTTACTGTTTGTGCACTCCTTTATTCAGGCACGAAAAAAGGTTGACTTTCTGCATAGGGTTTGCTATACTTTCTATATTACCGCCGGGTAAACGCTTATAACCATTCCAGTAGGCCATTGAAGGAATGGGATATAGGCGTTTTATTTTTTGAGTGAGGTGTTAATATGTTTCGAGAAATGCGAAGAAAACGGCAGGCATTGTCCACGGAAGAAATTTCTTCCGTTCTCAATAGAGGAACATCCGGGGTCCTGGCGTTGTCTGGCGATGACAATTATCCTTATGCGGTTCCTATCAGCTATGTATATGATGGGGAGAAAATCTTTTTCCACTGTGCCAAAAGCGGACACAAATTGGATGCGATACAACAAAACGAAAAGGTTTCCTTCTGTGTTATCGACCAGGATAAAATTGTTCCCGATGAATACACCAGCTATTTTAGAAGTGTAATTGCCTTTGGACGAGTAGAGGTAATAAAGGACGAAGAGGAAAAGCTCAAAGCTATTGAAAAGCTGGCAATCAAGTATGCTCCAAAAGATACAGCCATTGGACGAAAACATGCGATTGACCGAGAATGGACGTCGCTCTGTATGCTGAAAATGGGTATTGACCATATTACCGGAAAAGAGGCAATTGAACTAATCAAAGAGAAAAAATAAAAGCAGTAACCAAAACATCGCTTGACAATGGTAAACACACCATTGAATAAGGCTCTGGGGTACTTGATGCTGATTATTTCTACTATCTTTTTGGGAATGGCTGAGGGACTACAACCTGTTTTTAGCTACTTTACAGGAACAGGTGAAGATACTAGAAACCAAAATATACGCCGTTTCGCAGCAAAAATTTTTTTAAGTATTGGTGTCCTGTTCTACCTGTTCATTTTGTTTTTCTCTTCTTATTTTTTCTCTATTTTCACTCCAGAAGACACAAAACTTATTGATTTTATGACCAGCAAGAGCATCCCTTATTTCTGTGGATTTTTCTTAGCTGGATATAATATCTTGATGATTTCCTACTGGCAATCAACTCAAAGGACGACAAAGGCTTTTTTAATTTCTTTTTCTCGTAGCCTTATATTTCCACCAATACTAATTTTTATTCTTCCAGTTATTTTTGGCGGAAAAGTAATTTGGCTCTGTCACTCAATAGGAGAAGGGCTAACTGCCTGCGTTGTACTTGTCTTGCTTTTTAGAAACAAAAAACAAGAAAGGATAGAAAGATAAGACAGAACAAATTATCAAAGGTAGTATTATGGCAGCTTATCTCATTTCATTACTCACGGTTTACAAAAACAGCAATATCATTGTTCATTTCAAGTTTGCAGACGAGTGCCACAGAATTGCCGGATGCATTGCAATCAAAACCGCTGACACTGTTGAGATGGGCTGTCCCCCCGCCAAAGCATCAAATTCTTTTGACAGTGTGTTTTCCTAATAAAACGCGATCTTTAGCAAACTTCTGTTCCCAATAACAGTCAGTCAGAGGTTGAACTTATATTTACTTTTTACGCCAGCTTTCGGGACCAGCATGATCCCAGAGCTGCTTGACAAGCATGGCCCCAGCAGGGAAAATCAGCATCCCCAGGACACCCAACAACTTATAGCCAACATACAGGGCCAGCAGAGTCAAAAGCGGGTTCATCCCCACCTGCCGCCCCACCATACGGGGTTCCAGCGTTGTGCGGACTAGATAGGCGGCGGCACAGAGCAGTAACAGGCCCGTCCCTAGCCCGCTCTCCCCTCGCAGGAAGCAAAATCCGCTCCACGGCAGCAGCACGACTCCCGCCCCGAAGACTGGTAAAGCGTCTAGCACCGAAATCAGCGCGCCAAAGAGCAGCGGATAGCCTACTCGCAGCAGCATAAGGCCTGCGGTAAGCAGCAGGAAAATAATGCCCAGCAGTTGAAGCTCTGCCTTTAGCCAGGCCGAAAAAGTCCCTTTTAATCCGGCGGAAATCATTTCACATTTATCCAAAAAGGTCCTGGGCAGTTTTTTTATCGCCAGATCCCCGAGTGCGTCGTATTGATTGGAGAACATAACGCTGGATGCCACCATGGTCACCAAAAACAGCACCAGGTCTGGTAATCCCGCTATAGCCCCGGATGCAAGGGAGAAGAGCCAGGAATACCCCTTTTCCGCCAAAAGCCTGCCACTGGAGAAGAAACTGTCAACGCTCTCCCGCAGCGTCTGCTGTAAAAGTTCTGGCGCGCAGTTGATTAGACCGTTCATCCAACTGTGGAGACGTCCAACTGGTTCTGCCATGGATTGCAGCAGCAGCGGCAGTTCCTGGGAAAAGCGTGCCAATTCTCCACAGGCCAGCCGGCAGAGCCAATAGAGCCCCAGTCCCAGAAGGGAATAGATTCCCAAAATGACGAGGGCGGAGGACAGCCAGTTGGGCAATCTCCCCCGCCGCCGGAGGAAGCGCACCGGCCCCAGCGTCAATCGCGCCGCCAACAGCCCGACCAAAAATGGGAGCAGCAGCGGCAGCAGAAAGCGAACCCCCAGCCAAACCGCCGCCGCTCCGCCCACAGTCCAGAGGGCAAGACGGATGAGCTGCGTTTTTTTCATTTTCTCGCCCTCCTAAAAAAGTGTTGCTTTTTGCAGAAATTTATGTTAGGATAACGTCTATGGCGCACAGTTGCGCACAGCAAACGGACAATCTGTCTGCGTAACGAGGTGTATGGTTTGAAAAAGTTGCCGAAATACTATATTGTAGAGGCTTCCGCCCTGCCCGACGTGTTTCTGAAAGTGGCAGAGGCCAAACGGAGGCTTCAGACCGGCGAGGCGTCCACCGTCAACGACGCGGCCCATGCTGTGGGCATCAGCCGCAGCGCATTTTACAAATACCGGGACAGCATCCTTCCCTTTCAAAACCTGATGTCCGGACGGATTATCACCTTTCAGGTGCTCCTGATGGACCGTTCGGGTCATTTGTCTGGGATTCTATCCATCTTCGCCTCCAACGGCGCGAACATTTTGACCATCAATCAGTCCATTCCCAACAACGGCGTGGCGATGGTCACCATCTCCGCCGAGACCACAGATCTTTTATGCCCCGTTGAAGAGCTTCTCAAACAAATTACCGGCCAGCAGGGCGTTGTTAAAGCTGAAATCGTCGCCGGATAAGGAGAGATTGCATTGAGAGAATTTACCTATCACGTTCCCACAGAGGTGGTCTTCGGCGCCGGCGCAGCGGATCAGGTCTCCGCGTATGTTGAAAAATACGGCGGCAGCCGCGTCCTGGTGGTGTATGGGCTTGGCAGCGCCAGAAAATCCGGGCTGCTCGACCGGATCTGCAAGCAGCTGCGGGAGCACGGCCTCGCCGTCGAAACCCTGGGCGGCGTTCAGCCCAACCCACGCGTCGCTCTGGCCCGAGAGGGCATTCGTAAGGCTATGGATGGGAAGTCCGACTTTATTCTTGCCATCGGCGGCGGCAGCACCATTGATACCGCAAAAGCGATTGCACATGGCGCTGTCAATCCGGAAAAGGACATCTGGCGCGACATCTGGCTCAAGCCCGCGGAGCTGACCACCTCTCTTCCTGTCGGCGCGGTCACCACCATCCCCGCCGCCGGCAGTGAGACCAGCGACTCTGCGGTGCTCACCGACGAAGAGAGCGGCATCAAGCGCGGTCTGACTACCCAGCTCAACCGCCCGCGTTTTGCCATCCTTGACCCGGCCCTTGCCGCTTCCCTTCCTCCCTACCAAGCGGCCTGCGGTGTAACCGACATCATGATGCACACCCTGGACCGCTATTTTAACCCCTTCACCGATAATGAAGTCACCGACGAGTTTGCCGAAGGCCTGCTCCGCGTTGTAATTCGCAACGGACGGGAGGTGGTGAAGGACCCCGGCAATCTACACGCCATGAGCGAAATCTACTGGTGCGGCAGCCTTTCCCACAACGGGCTGACCGGCCTGGGCGGAAAGAAGGATTTCGCCCCTCACCAGCTTAGTCAGGCGTTGGGCGCAAAATTTGATAAGGCGCATGGAGCCTGTCTCGCGGCCATTTGGGGTTCGTGGGCGCGTTATGTCTGCCAGACCGACACGGCGCGTTTTGCCCGGTACGCCAGAAACGTCTGGGGCACCGGCGACAGCTCCTCAGACGAGGATGCCGCACAGCAGGGTATCACCGCGTCGGAGGCATATTTTCGTTCTCTGGGAATGCCCACCAGTCTGGCCAAATTGGCCGGCAAGCAGGAAGAGGCTGTCATTGATGAGCTGGCCGACCTGTGCAGCTTTCAGAGGACACGGACCATCGGCACCTTTCAGGTGTTGGACCGGGACGATATGCGCATGATTTTTGCCGCCGCCAACAATCCGCAGTGACGGCAATCTCAAGAAGGAGTGACCACCATGGCTAAAATTGCGATTCTAGGCTTCGGCACCGTCGGCTCCGGCATAGCGGAGGTGCTGGACCTGAACCAGGAGGATATCCGCCGCCGGACCGGTCAACCGGCTGAGCTCAAATATATTTTGGTACGGCGGGAATTTCCCGGCAGCCCTTACTGTGACCGCATGGTCCAGGATTTCTCCGTCATTGAAAACGACCCAGAGGTGAAGGTCGTTGCGGAGTGCATCGGCGGCTGCGGCGCGGCGCTGGACCTCACCACCCGCGCGCTGAAAGCCGGTAAGCATGTCGTCACTGCCAACAAGGCGCTTGTTGCGTCGCACGGCCTGGAACTGCTCAACCTCGCGCGGGAGCACAACTGTAATTTCCTCTTTGAGGCCAGCGTCGGCGGCGGCATCCCGGTGCTGCGGCCTCTGACCTTCTGCCTCTGCGGCAACCGGATTGAAGAGGTCTGCGGCATTATCAACGGCACCACCAACTATATCCTCACCAAGATGATTCGGGAGGGTTTGACCTTTGACGAGGTGCTCCGGGACGCACAGGACAGAGGCTACGCCGAGGCCGACCCGTCCGCCGATGTGGACGGCGTTGACACCTGCCGGAAGCTCTGTATTTTGTCCGCCCTGGCTTTTGGCCAGCACGTCTACCCGGAGAAAATTTTTACCCAAGGTATTCGGGACGTTTCCGCCGAGGATGTGGCGGGAGCCGAGGCGCTGGGCCGGAAAATTAAACTTTTGGGCCGCGCGCTGCGGCGGGCGGATGGAAAGCTGACCCTTTACGTCTCCCCCCATTTGGTAGCCAGCAACAGCCCCCTTTTCAGCGTTGAGGACGTCTTCAATGCTGTGCAAATTCGCGGCAACGCGGTGGGCGACGTGATGTTCTATGGGCGCGGCGCCGGAAAGCTGCCCACAGCTAGCGCAGCGGTAGGCGACATTGTGGACTGCCTCCTGCACGATGAAGCCCGGCGGGAAATTGAGTGGGAAGAGGCAAAGCCAGAAGAGACCGGCGACTTTTCCTCGCTGCCTCTGCGCTGGTACGTCCGGACAGACCGTCCTTTTAACGGCACCGAGTCCGTTGATGGGCAGCCGGGCGCTTATGTCACCGCTCCCCTTCCCTTTGCTCAGTTGGACGCTCTGCGCCAAGGCGGGCTAAAGATGATGTCGGCCATTCCGCTGTTAGATTGACCGATATGGCAGCGTGCCCTCTCCGTTCCTGTCAAGCGGAGAGGGCACGCTGCCTATCATCAGATTTGAAAAACAAAGAATTATTTGGAGGGAAGCCGCTGTGAAACGAGTAAATCAATTGTGTTTATCCATATCAATCATTGTTGGTATCTATGCGTCGGTATTCGCCCTTGCTTCCTGTGAAAAAAATAAGCGAAACGCACAATCCCTATATGACCAGGGCTTGGAAATCATTCAGCTTATGTCCGAAATGACACAGTCGGAAGCGTATATCGCCGCCTATACCAGCGACAGCGAAATAAAGTCTATTCTTCAAAACATAAGCGCCGGAGATTTCACAACGCCAAAAGCTGTATACGCGATTACGATTCCCGATCAATCCCTGGCGGCTATGGCAGAACTGAATAATCTTGGCCATGTCTCGGAAGAAATCCGGTCCTTCCTCACCCAGAGATATCTAAGCTCCTTGATGACGCAAATCAACGCGATGGGCGGCGCTGAAAACCTAGCCGCGACCAGCCTATGTACAGCTGGAAAAACGTTTGTTAATGATAAAGCTGATAAAAACGTAATCTATCTGTACACTTATGATAACGCTGTTCCGGCAGCCGTAACCTTCACCGCCGGTGAAAATCATGCCGTTTCCGCATCCGGTGTTTTTGTAAATTATGAGCCGTTCACCTGCGGCTCAGCGGAGGAAATCCAAGCCTTTTTCAGCGATATTATTGTCGAAGTAACCGAAGTCCTTCCTGAAAGCTAAAGACTTCCCTGCTCTTTGTACGGATTCACATAACCTGGCGGACAGAGGTGCGTCTCGCTCCATGCCATCATCTGGTTTAAAACGGGTACAAAGCTTTCCCCAAGGCCGGTCAAGGTGTATTCCACCTTTGGGGGGACCTCGGGATAAACCGTCCGGTGGAGAAATCCGTCCTGTTCCAGCTCCCGGAGCTGTTTGGTCAAAGTAGATTGGGTAATGCCGTCCAAACGCCGCATCAGGCTGCCAAACCGCTCGACCTTATAAAATGAGACATACCAGAGTATCAGAATCTTCCACTTGCCGCTCAGCACGGCTTGCAGGCTGCTCATGGGAACGCACCGCGCCATTGTCTTTTCATTTTGGAATTTGTTTTTCGCCATTGCCACCCGCCTCCCAGTATCTGAATTATACCAGACCTCCGCGAAAAAGCAAGATAGGTTCTTTTGAGATAGATAGTACGAAAAAGAATCGTATTACTAAAAAAAGACAGTTCTTGCGGAGAAATCGCAGACGTTGTAGCATATTGCCAGAAAGGAGCTGACAATATGCACTACACTGGAACTATCTGGCGTCCGCCCTATGAGGCGCAATCCCTGTTGCTTGAGGTCACGGCGGGCTGCACCCACCACAACTGCAAATTCTGCACCTTATACGACGGGCTGCCATTTCAATTCCGCATGACCCCAATGGAAACGATAGACGCGGATTTGGCGGAGGCACAGATGCTGCTTCATTCTCCGCTGGGAAAGCTGCGGGACAATCTGTTGGGCGTCCCATCCCGAAACATCATCCGGGTCTTTCTGGTTGGCGCAAACCCGTTTATCCTGCACTTTCACAGACTGGAAGCAATTGCCGGGGCAGTCCGCAAATACTTTCCGGAATGTGAAAGTATCGGCTGTTTTTCCCGTGTAACCGACATCTCCCGAAAGACGGACGAACAACTCAAGGCTCTTCGCCGCCTGGGATATGACGGTCTGACCATCGGCGTGGAAACAGGAGACAGCGACGCGCTCGCCTTTATGCGTAAGGGTTATCCTGCGCGGGCAATTTTGGAGCAGACCCAACGGCTGGATGAAGCCGGCATTTCCTACAACTTCTTCTATCTCGCGGGAATCTCCGGCAACGGGCGGGGCGTAAAAGGAGCGTTCGACAGCGCGCAGCTCTTCAGCCAAACCCACCCAAAGCTGATCGGCTCGTCCATGCTGACAATTTTCCCGGAATCGGAACTGTATCAGGAAATTCAAGCGGGCAATTGGGAGGAAGAAAGCGAGCTTGAGAAATTAGAAGAGGTCATGACATTAATCCGGTATCTGGACATCCCCGTTGATTTTGCGATGCTGGGCGCTTCCAATGCCGTACAGGTCCATGGCCGGCTCCCCGACGACCGGGAACGAATGCTCTCGGCGCTCGAGAGGGTATGCGACCCACAAAATGAGGAAGCGCTTCGCCAATATCGGGTCCACCTTCCCCATCTGTAAATCCTTCTATTGTTCCTTGCCCGCGCCGCTTTCCCGTAGCGGGTAGCCGCAGAAGCGAATTGCCGCCTTGGCCAGCTCGGTAGTGGGGTCCACAAAATCTCCTGGCAGGTCCAAAACCTCCCGCACGATGGGAAGCTCAGTGCAGGCCAGCAAGAAGTAGTCCGCCCCTTGGTTGGTCATATCCTCCACAAGCGAAACAAGGCCATCTCGCATCGGGGTAAGCGGCACGCCCTTTTTAACGCCGTCATAGATAGCTGCCATCAACAGATCGCGCCCTGGCTTGTCGGGCAGCAGACAATCCACACCCTGGGCTGACAGAGCTTGGTTATACAGCCCCGTCGCAAGTGTTCCTCGGGTCGCCAAAACTCCGGCCCGCTTTCCGGGACGGGTCTTTGCGCAGACCTCCGCCGTGATGTCCAGCATGCTCAGGATTGGGGTTTGCGTCATCGTCCGGAGCTCGGGCAGAAAATAGTGGGCCGTATTGCAGGGCATGACAATGCAGTCCGCGCCACAGGCCTCCAGATTCCGCAAGGCCGCCGCCATCTCCGGCACCGGGTCCCGCCCGCCTGAAAGAATTGCCGCCGTGCGGTCCGGAATACGGATGTTATTATCAACATAAATGCGGATGTGCTCGTTGTCGCTCCCAGCGTCGGTCAGCAAGACAATTTTGCGAAACAGGTCCGCTGTTGCCAGCGGACCCATGCCGCCTAGAATCCCTATCGTTTTTCTCACGCTTTTTCCTCCTCTTCCTCTCTGTCTAGTTCTTCAACCTTCGATTTCTGGTGCAGGATAGTATACTTTGTATAGGGAATTTCAATCCCCGCCCGGTCAAAGGCTCGTTTGATTCCAAGGCGAACGTCGCTGCACGCCTCAAAATTCTCACTCACGGTTTTGGTCCACATATTGGCCCGGAGGGAGACCCCTCTCTCCCCGAGCGACCGGATATAGACCTTGACTTTAGGGACGGTCTCTATTTCCTCATCTGTCCGGACATCCCAATAGTACGGGTGGCTGGCGATAACGTCCGCCATAAGCTCCATCGCCTGTTCGATATCCGATTCATAGGCGACTTCCACATCCACAAAGCTGGACGCCCGGGCGTCGATCAGGTTGCTGTTTTCAATGATCTCTTTGTTCATAGTCGCGTTGGGAACCACGACGCGGGTATTGGTAAAGGTCTTGACAATGGTGTGACGGAGGGTGATATCCTCAATGGTCCCAGTGAGGCCGCTGCTGGCTAAGGTCACCCGGTCTCCAATCTCAAAGGGCTTGAACAGGGTGATAAACATGCCGCTGATGACATTGTTTAGCGACTCCTGCGCCGAGAGCGACAGCGCCAAGGCCAAAATGCCGGAACCGGCGAGAATGGTACTGAGCACTTTGGAGAGCTGCGGAATCTGCCCGATGCATAAAAGCAGACCTGTCAGATAGATCAGCGCGCGGATGATGTGGAAAATGAACTTGCGGAACAGATTTTGTTGATTGTTGGCGTTGCGTCGCCAAATCTTTTTTGCAATCCATGCAATTACATAAGTCAGCAGCGCAATGATGGCAATTTTAACTCCAATCAACGCCAAGGGATGCTCTTTCAAAAACTCTATCATTCGCCCTCTCCTTTCCAAGGAAGCCGCTCGTTCAAGAAGCCCCCGGCGCGGACGCACCGGGGGCTGTATTTAGGCCTTTGCTTTTTTTCTTCTCCCTTTCTTTGTCCCGTCGAATCTCTCACGGCGGATCAGAAGATAGAATGCGGGCATCAGATACATCGCCAAGATGGTCGAGGCAATCAGACCGCCCATGACGATAAAGGCAATGTCCTTCATCATGCCCATGCCGCTGTCATTGGAGAATATCATGGGCAGCATGGAGATGATTGTGGTTAACGTTGTCATCAAAATCGGACGCAGGCGGGTCGCCCCGGCCTCCACCAGTGCGTCGCCCAAGGGCATGGTCTCCCGGAGCTGCGTCGTACCATCAATCAGATAAATACCGTTGTTGACCGCGATGCCGATGAGCATTAGGAAGCCCATCAGGCCCATCAGGCTCATCGGACGCCCGGAGAGGAACATCAGCGCAATGGAACCGATGAGGCTTAACGGAATGCAGAGCATAACCATGATGGACAGTCTCGGCGAATTGAACTGGAGCGCCATGACCAGGAAGACCAGGAAAATGGCCGTCACGATAGCGTTGACCGAGTGGTTTATCTCATCATTTGTGAGATCATCCATCATATTGCTGCTCCGGCCCACCCCCTCAGGGAAGTCCAGCGTCTCCACCAAGTTGTCGATGGACTCTGCCACCTCGAATTTGGCCGCCGCAGTGGTGGAAGTGGTCACTGCGGCTACATACTTACCCTCTTGGCGCATGATCTGGGGCAGGGTGTTTTCGTACTCCAGATCTGCGATGTCCCGAAGGGCAATCTGGCGGCCTGACTGGGTGGCAATGGGATAGTCCATCAGGACCGTGAAGTCGTCATACTTTCCCTCGGGATACTCCAAAATTACGTCGTATTCGGTCCCGTCGATCTCCATCTCCGTCGCGTTCAATCCGCTGAGGAGGTAGTAAATCTGTCCGGCCACCTGGGCCTCTGTAGTACCGGCGGCCAGAGCCTTTTGGGAGTTGACCACGATCTTTCCTTTCACACGGCTGGCCGAGAAATCGTTCTCCACACGCAGCACGCCTGGAATCTCCCGGATTGCCGCCTCCAATTGGTTTGCCCCTTCACGCAGGCTTTCCATGTTGTCAGAGGCCAGAATGACCTCCTTGCTGTTTCCGCTGGACATCATCTGTCCCATACTCATAGCGCCCGTGGGCGAAACGGTCACGTCCATACCGGGCATCGAACCAAACCGCGTCAGATATTCCTCGACGGCCTCTTCGCTGCCGCGCTTGCAATCACTGACGGCGTAAGCGGTGAAAGAAACTGTGTCGTCTTCAATGCCCAGGGTCACCCGATCGAAATTCTCGTCGGCAAGCAGCGCCTCCTCAATGGGTTTTGCCATCTCGTCTATCACTTCCAGCTTGGTGCCGGAGCGGAACGTCGCCGACAAGGTAATACTTCCGTCGAAATTGTCCGGAATTAGCACAAACTGCATCTGACCCAAAAGAACGATGGACGCAATAAAACAGGCTGCGCCGATCATCACTACCCAGCCCGGACGGCGCAGGAGCTTGGGCATAATCCTTCTGTATCCGCTACGTAAGCGGTTCAAAAGACGGTTGATGGGCAGCTGTTCCTTGGAGCGGGGCTTGAGCCAAATAAATGCCAGGGGGACCACCACCACGGCGCACACCAAAGAGGACAGCATGGTCAACAAGATTGTCCAGCTCAGCGGTCCGGACATCATACCGGTCATACCCTCCGCCAGGGCCAGCGGAATATATACCACCACCGTGGTTAACGTGCCGGCGGCAACAGACAGCAGCATGGTTGCAGTTCCCTTCGCCGCCGCTTCCCGCAGGTCCAGTCCGCTCTCCCTGGCACGCATGCAGCTCTCCAGGATGACAATGGAGTTATCGACAATCATGCCGATGGCGATAATCAATGAGGTGCCGGTCATCAAATCGACGGCGTAGCCGGCCCAGTTCAGTAAAATGACCGCCAGCAGAATGGACAGGGGCATGCTGAGCGCTACGACCAGGCTGGCACGGAGATCCCCAAAGAAGAGAAGCAGCACCAACATAGTCAGTACAACACTGATTAACAGTGTTTTGAATACCTCACCCAGGGTTTCGATGATGCTTTCCGCCTCGCTATAGATGGTACGGAAATGAAAATCATCGGCTGTAAAACGTTCGAGAACCCGTTCCACCTTGTTGCAGACCTCTACTGTAGCGGCGCTGTCCTGCTTGGTAACCTGAAGCATGACGCTGTCGCTGCCATTGTAGCGGCTGACGCTTTCGGCGTCCTTACTGTAGAGATTACAAAAGGTAGTGATATCGCCCAGTGTGACGGTCTGCCCCCTGGGGGTCTGAATGGGCAGTCCCCGCAGATCGCGTCCCGCTCTGACGCTGCCGTAGACGCCCAGCGCGACGTCCTGGCTTCCTAGGGTGACGCTCCCCGCCGGCATATCAAAATCCGCACTGGCAATAGCCGAACCAACGGCGTTGATGCCCAGGCCGTACTGGCGCATAGCGGCCTCGTCGAGCACGATACGCAAATACTCGTCTTGCGCGCCGCTGATATCAATCTTTGCCACGCCGGAAATACTCTCTAATACCGGCACCACACTCTCGTCTAGATAGGAGGCGGCGTCCACTCCCTCGGGGGCCACGGCGGAGATGGTCATAGTTGGCATATAATCCGCGCTCAGCTCCATTATCATCGGATCGCCGCAGTCCTCGGGCAGCTCGGACATCAGGTTGTCCAGGGCGTTTTTCAAATCGGAATAGGCTTCGTCCATGTCATGGCCATAGGCATACGAGAGTTGGACCATAACATAGTTGTCGAGGGTATAGGTATTGACCCCGTCGATGCCGGACAGGGTTTCGCACTCGTCCTCTACGGGCTGGGTAACCAGGCGGTCGATGCTGTCCGCGTCCGCCCCGGGCCAAGTCATCATGACAAGGTGCATGGGCATCTCAATATCGGGCATATATTCCAGCGGCATCCCGGACATGGAAGACACGCCGAATACCACCACGGCCAAAATCAGCAGAACTACCGTGACCGGGCGGCGCAGAATGATATTGACAAAGCTCTTCCCCATTTAATCCTCCGATCCCTCAATCAACCGAATCGGAGCGCCATCGCGCAGGTTGGCCGACCAGGTGCTGATTACCGGGTCGCCCTCCTTCAGTCCTTCTGTGACGGCGATGGTTTCGGCGGTGTACAGCCCCACCGTGACCGAAGTACGGACTGCTTTTCCATCTTGCGCCAGAAAAACGTATGCGCCGCCATCCTCAAAATAGAGGGCGTCGCTGGGAATCAGGACTGCGTCCTCCTGGGCGTAGGCGGCGGTGCGCAACTCCACGTTCAGCCCGTCGGGCAGCTCCGTGGCGTTTTCGATCAGCGCTTTAATCTTAAAGAGCCCGGTCTGGGCGTCCACCACACCGCCGATCTCACTTACCGAACCGGCGTAAGTCTGATCCGCAAACGAGACAGTCACGCTCTGCCCAACTTTAAGAGTCTTGCGGACTTTATCGGTGACGAAAAAGGTTGCCGCTCTGTTGTCGCCGGAGGTAATTACAAAGGCCGGCGTCCCGGAAGCGGCAAAGTTGTTCTCTGTGACGTTCACTGCTTCCACCATGCCGTCGATCGGGCTGGTCAGATGGTAGAGGGACAACTGGTACTCCGCCGACGCCACGGCAGCCTGGGCCTGTTCTAAGCCGGCTTCCGCGCTTGCGTTTCCGGCGGTGGTGGAACCAAGACCGGCCCGCGCCTGGTCGACGCCCGCCTGCGCAGCGTTCAATCCGGCCTTGGCGGCCTGAAGCCCCGCACGGGCCGAAATCATAGCCTGATACGCCTGGTCTACCTCAACCTGCGAGGCAGCGCCAATTTCTAACAGGGCCAGGGTGTTTGCATGGTTTTCCTCCGCCATACGCACCTGCTCCTCCAGTACCGGCAGCGACTCTCTCCCCTCCCCGCCATATTGGGCGAGGGTGGCGTTATAGCTCTGCTGGGCAGAGTTGACAGCGGCGCTGGCCTGCTGGGTCCCCGCCTGGGCGGAAAGAATCCCCGCCTCAGCCGCCGAAATGGAAGCTTTCGCCGTCTCCAGCGTGAGTTGGGCCGACGTGTCGTCCAAGCTACACAGGGCCTGCCCCGCAGTCACACGGTCTCCCACCTGAACCTCTATGGATTCCACGTTCGCCGAAACCATTGGAATGACTCTCGCAGTCCCTTCGGCAGAGATAGCGGCTATGTAGCTGCATTCGGATTGCAGGGACCCACGGGCCGCCTCGGTGGTCTTGATGTTAACCGTAGCGTCCATCATAACGGGCGTCTCCGTTTCTGCACAGCCGCATAGCGTCAGAAGGAGCGCGATAAAAATCAGAAGCGCAAGCCGTTTTTTCATTGGGCACCTCTCTGATTCAGGATACCAAGGTTAACTGCGTTTTGATAAGCGTGATAGTCCTGAAACAGCTTCAGACGCGCCCCATCCAACTCAGACTGGGCGGCGGTCAGATTGTCCTGGGCCTCGGCCAGCTTGTTTTTGGAGATCAGGCCCCGGTCAAAACGGGTCTTCTCGCTTTGAAGGACGGTTTCCGCATAGTCGACGGCCTCTGTCTTATTTTGCACAGCTATCCGGTCGTCGTTGATGGTACGGTAGAGGGTCTGGAATCCGGTCTCAAAGCTCTGAACCTTGGATTGATAGGTCATTTGCGCCGCATTCCAGGCGTGCTCCGCCATCACGCGGCGAAAGTTTCCAGGCGCAAAGCCACACGTCGCCCATTCCTCCTTGGCATCCTGCAAGGTTTTTCCGGCGCTGAAAAGCTCGGCGCTTTTCTCCTTGGCACTCTCCAGGTCCGCAACCGGGTCAAGCGCTTCGAGGGTGGCCTCCTCCAGCTCCGGCAGACCTTCCAAGGTCAGTTGTCCGTTGGGCTCCTCGCCCATCAGCGACTGAAGCTGAGCCTTACAGGTGGCAATGCTGCTTTCCAGCGCCGCCATCTGGGTCACGGTGTTGGCCCGCGTCTGCTCCAGTCCCTGAACCGTCTGCTTTGAGACCTGGCCCAACTGCTGACGGAGCCGCAGCTCCGTCAGGCTGCGATCAATGGCTTCGATTCCCCGCAGCCCGTCCGCGTAGGTCTGCTCCAGGCTCAGGATGCTCAGATAAAGGCTCTGGCTGCCCGCGACAATCTGCTCCACCCCATCCTTAAGTAAGCGCACCGTATCCGTGTTTTCCTTCTGTGTCTTTCCATTGCGCAGGTCGTCATAGACTGGACGAAGCGAATTATACGCGCTCTCAAGCGCGTTCATAGAGGCTGAAAGCTCTGCCTGCATGGCCGCCGCATTCATCGCTGCGTTCACAATATCGCCCGGATTTTGCGATGCCGGCGGCAGTGTACCGTCTACAGCGCCTCCACCGGCACTGCCAAGAATCTGGGATTGTAGCTTGCCGATCTCATTGATCTGATCGCGCAGGTTCTTCTCCATCTTGTCATAGTCGATAGATTCAATCTGCTGAATTTGCTCCGACACAGCCAGAGCGCCGAAGCTCCCCGTCCGGACGCGCTCCGCCAAATCCTCCCAAGAGACTTTAGACGGCTCCGTCTCTTTTGCCGCCTTTTCCGCACCAAGGGCAGGTGTGAACATGGCTGCGCAGAGGGCCAGCGCGCAGAGACAGTAAATGGTTCGTTTTCTCATGCTTTTTCCTCCTGAAAGCTCCCCGTTTCTCAATAACGGATATTATAGCAAAGTTAAAAAGTCTTTTCAATAGCAATCTTTACAAAACCGCTTGGTAATAATAACAAATCAGAACATTTTATCAAAGAAAGCCGTTGTTTTCCGCCAATTCCACGACGAAAACAACGACTCTCTATATCACTCCAGCCTCAAGAAACCGGTCAGACCGGAAATCAGGAGGCGGAATATCTCTTCCTCAGTTCGTTCATTGTCCGGCAAGATGCCCTCCACCACACATCTAGCGTACATGACAGTGGTCCCAAGTATATGAATATAGAGTATTGTCTGGTTTATCTCCTGGAGCCCGGGAAACATGTCTTTTGTCCGTTCCATCGCACCGGCCAGTGTCTGAAAGTGGCTTGTGTCCCTCGCCCTGTCGAAGGCATGGAATCCGGGTGTGTTTCGAAAGCTGTTATAAAAAACGGTCTCATCCGGCCTGTCAATCCAAAAGCGGAAATAGGACAGCCATAGTGTACGCACCGCATTCACCGGATCTGCCAGCACCTTCTCCCAGTCGATGCCCATCCGGTCAAAAAGCTCCGCCACGCGCTTGTCCACATCTACAAAACAGGCCTCCAGCAGCGTCTCCTTGCTGTCAAAATAGCGGTAGAGCGCGCCCGGAGAGAGGCCGGCCAGCTCACTGATATTTTGGATTCGCACGCCGTCCAGGCCGTACTGGCGCACCGCTTTACAGGTTGCTCTGAGGATTCGATTCCTGGTCTCGTCCATACGATTCCCTCCCTTCTCAGGCGCTGGTTTTTTTCAGTATAACAAAATTATTTTATTTTTTCAACAGGTCTCGCGGCAGTTCGCATAATGGGGCTATTCATTTTGTCTTTTTTCTGCTATAATACGAAAAATAACTTGTGTCATTTGACCTTGGAGGTGTCCTCATTCATGAATCGAGAAAAACTGAAAACCCGCATGGGCTTTATTCTGCTCTCTGCGGGCTGCGCCATCGGGATCGGGAATGTTTGGAAATTTCCCTATATGGCCGGTCAGGGCGGCGGCGGTGCTTTCGTCCTTTTCTATCTGATTTTTTTGGCAATCCTGGGGCTGCCCATTCTGTGCATGGAGTTTGCCGTGGGGCGTGCAAGCCAAAAAAGCCCTGTCAAGGCCTACCAGGCGCTGCAAAAGCCCGGACAGAAATGGCACATTCACGGATATTGCACTCTGATTGGCTGCTATCTCCTGATGATGTTCTATACCACCGTCTCCGGCTGGATGCTTCACTATTTCTGCCTCACCGCCGCAGGCCGTTTCGACGGGCTGGGCGCGGATGCTGTTGCCGGCGTTTTTAACAATATGCTGGAAAACCCCGGAGTTATGGCCTTTTGGATGGTCGTAGTGGTAGTCGTAGCCATATTCATTTGCTTTAAGGGCCTGCAAAATGGCCTGGAACGCGTCACAAAAATTCTCATGCTGGCCCTGCTAGGCGTCATGGTAATCCTTGCCGTCCACAGCCTTTTCCTCCCAGGCGCAAAGGAAGGGCTTGCTTTCTACCTTTTGCCCAACTTTGATCGGATGCAGAAGGTGGGGATTATCTCCACCCTGGTGGGGGCAATGAATCAGGCCTTTTTCACGCTGAGCCTGGGAGTTGGCGCTATGGCTATTTTCGGCAGCTATATCGGCAAAGACCACGCTCTGCTTGGAGAGTCTGCCCGTGTGGTGCTGCTGGACACTTTTGTTGCCATCACCGCCGGTCTCATTATTTTTCCCGTCTGCTTTACCTATCAAGTAGACCAGACCTCCGGTCCCAGCCTAGTCTTTATTACCCTGCCCAATCTGTTTGCCAACATGGGCCTGGGCCGGCTTTGGGGAAGCCTGTTTTTCCTGTTCATGTCCTTCGCGGCCTTTTCCACGGTGCTGGCAGTCTTTGAAAATATTATTTGCTGCGGCATGGAACTCACCGGCTGCAGCCGTAAAAAGTCCTGCCTGGTCAACCTGATTCTGATTATTCTCCTCTCCCTGCCCTGCGTGTTGGGCTACAATCTATGGAGTTGGGATGGCTTTTCGATTTTCGGCGGTGCGGTACTTGATTTTGAGGACTTTTTGGTCAGCAATATTCTCCTGCCTCTCGGTTCGCTTGTTTATCTGCTGTTCTGCGTGACCCGTTATGGCTGGGGATGGAAGAACTTCCAGGACGAAGCCAACACCGGAAAGGGTTGGAAAGTCCGCAGCTGGATGCGGCCCTATTTAACCTTTGTGCTGCCTCTGATTGTTGTGTTCATTTTTGGCTTCGGGATATATGACAAGTTTTTTAGTTAATTACCAACATTTTGTTTGAATCCCTATGCGGAATATGATATGATGAACATAGAATCAGGAAAAAAATTCCGGCAGGAGGACAAATCGTATGGGAAAAACCTACAACATCTGTCTGGACATCGGCGGGACCAAGGTCCTGGGCGCAATTTTTGACGAGGACGGGAACATTGTTCACCGCCTGAAAAAGAAGACCACCTCGGGGGGCAATTCCTCCGAAAACATCGAGGAGCTCATCATCAGCGTCGTAGAGGAGATGCGCCAATCCTTCGGTCTCAAAAAGGACCAACTCCACGCCATTTCCGCCGGGGCCCCGGGGGTAATTGATTCTGGCGCGGGAATCGTCCTGTTTACCCCCAACCTGCCCTTCCGCGACTATGATATCCGCACACCGCTGGAGGAACGGTTCGGAGTTCCCTTCCACATCGGCAACGACGTAAACCTCGGCGTGTTAGGCGAGTTCAAATACGGCGCGGCTAGAGGCCGTAAAAATGTGGTGGGCCTCTTTGTCGGCACCGGTATCGGCGGCGGTCTGATCCTCAACGGCGATCTGTTTACGGGAACCGGTTTTAAAGCCGGCGAATGCGGTCACATCATTCTGGACCCAGAGGGACCCCTCTGTGGCTGCGGGCAGCGGGGCTGTCTGGAGGCGTTCTCCAGCAAAAAGGGGATGTCGGCCTACATCAACCAGCAGCTCTCCCGGGGCCGCTCCTGTATGATGGAAGGGAAAATGGCAAACGGCGTCTTCAAAAGTAAGCTGCTGAAAAAATCTCTGGAAGCCGGGGACCCCGTTGCGATGGAGGCGGTGGACCGCGCCTGCCACTATCTGGCAGTGGCAACAGGCAGCTTGATTAACATTTTCAGCCCAGACATGGTCATTTACGGCGGCGGTGTCATTGAGGCTTGCGGCGGCATCTTTATGGAGAAAATTTTGGGTGCGGTGGACCGCTACTGCATGACTTCGATCCGTCCGACGGTGGAGCTGAAGCAGGCCGCCCTGGGCGACGATTCCGTTCTGTATGGCGCACTTGCTCTGATTGCAAATTAAGCGGCAATTATTTTGAATGAAAGGCCCCCATGCAGCGCTGTGATCCGCCCCTGTCAAGGTAGACCAGGGAAATAAACAAAAAAAGTTCTATTGGCTCACCGTTACCAGATCAACTGGTAACGGTGAGTTTTTTATGC
>JAAWHG010000065.1 GCA_022795735.1 Oscillospiraceae bacterium | reverse complement strand
CCCCCGCAACCATTGATATGTACGCCCACATTGACGGAACAGGACCCGTCGGTGTGGGCGTATATCTTTCCCACATGCTGTTTGATAATGGTCGGAAGATCCGTATCCCACCGCTCTACTGCATACTGGAACACTGCCGCAATGTCCTCCGGTTTGACCGGCTCACGGCTGGCCGTCCGGCGGCCTATGATATCCTCCAGCTCACTTTTCCGCACCCGCAGCTTGTCCATCTCCTCCCGCAGCTCCGGAATGTCCATGCCGTTCAAAATCGCCTTTAGCCCGTTGTTGATTTTCGCCGTCACATCGGCCAGCTCTGCCCGCTCCTCCTTCAGATCGGGCGCGGAGTGATTCACCTGGTCTGCAATCCGCTGGGCCTCTGCCTCAAAGTCCGTCTCCAGCAGATACATTTTCAGCTGCTGGACTACAAAGGCTTCCAGCTCGTCCGCATTGATGTTCTTCGCCTTGCAGGTGCGGGTGCGGTACTTGTTCCCGCAGACATAATAACGGGTTTCAAACCCCTTGGAATTGGTGGACGTGTGCCCCACATAAGCCGCGCCGCACGCCTCGCACTCGATCAGACCGGACAGCAGATAGGTCCGTTTCGCCTTGTTGCTGGCATTCCGCTTGTTATCGCTCATTCGCTTCTGCACCCTCTCCCATGTGTCAGAATCTATAATCGCCGGAATCGCTCCCTCCAGACGGACACAGGCCGGATTCGGCGCTCCCCCCGCCCACTTCCGGAACAGCTTGACCTTCCGCTTGTTCCAGGTGTAAACTCCAACATACCGCTCATTCGTCAGGATGGAATGGAGGCTGTTCGTCCCCAGCGGCCGCCCGCGCTTCCCAACCGCGCCGGACACGGCGGCAAGAATATCGTTGTAGCTCTTTCCAGCCCCGTACAGCTCAAAGATCGTCCGCACGACGCGGGCCTCGCCGGGGTTGACAACATAAGCGCCGTCCACAATGTCATAGCCCAAAGGCGGCGTGCCTCCCAGGAACGCGCCTTGCCTGGCCTTGACCGCCACGCCGTTGATGGACTTCTGACGGGTCTCCAGTACCTCCCGCTGGCCCATGCCTACAGAAAGCAGCTCCACCAGAAAGTCGTTGCTGTTGGTGATATCCCCCAGGTTCTGGGTGGCGGCAATGACCTGCACCCCCAGCATCAGCATGGATTTCCGGAAGCTGAACCAGTCCCCCACATCACGGGAACCCCGGGTGATGTCGTAGATCACCACCGCCTCAAACTCGCCGCGGGCCGCTGCGGATACCATGGCCTGAAAGCCGGGCCGGTCTGTGTTGGTGCCGCTCTCCTCCTCGTCGGTATAGGTGGCAATGATGGTGATCTCGTGCTCCTTGCAGTACCGCCGGATTTCCGCCAGCTGGTATTCAATGCTGTTATGCTGCTGCCTGCTGGTGCTGTACCGCGCATAGGCCGCTGCGTTCATGCCGGTTCCCCCTTCGCCGCTTCAGAGATTTTCTGAAGCGTTTTTTATTGCGCTCTTTTCAGCTCGTCAATCTCCTGACGCATGAGCTTCACTGCGTCCTTCAGTAAGGAAACGTCACTCTCCAGCACCTCCACACGGTCCTTTGAAGCCAGGGCGTCCAGCTTCTCCATGATGGCCTCGTGCCCTTCAAACAACAGCCGGATATTCCGGGCAACATCATTTTCCAGGATAACCGCCGTTCGCTGGGAACGGGAGTCCACTTCGTCCAGGTGTTCCTCCAGCCGGTCGAGGCGGCCGGACATCGCTTCCTGGCCGGCCTTGAGCTCGGTGATGTCTGTGCACATTTCCTCCAGGAGAGCTAAAATTCTTTCTTCGTTGTTCATGTGAGTGCTCCTTTCTCAATGATTGGCTATTTCAGGCAAATGTCCAAAAGTGTCTTAAAGTCTAATATTGTCGTTTTTGGTAACTTATGATATAATCTCCGCGCGCAAATACAGGGCCTTGGCGCCAAGGCGGGAAGGAATGCTGTCATGAACGCAGAGTTGGAAGAGTTCATTCGTCTGTTGAAGAAGCACCCGGAGCTTTACCCTGCCCTTCGGAAGATTTTAGCACCGCAAGAGCCGCCGCGCGAAGCGTCGGAGAAGCAGTCTCGTAAAGCTTGACAATCTCCCTTTGTTCCTCGCTCAGCCCGTCCCCATTTTCGGGGACGGGCTTATTGCTTCTCCCATACAAATAATCCAAAGACACCCCAAAATGATCTGCAATTTTAGCTTTCATCTCGTCGCTTGGTGCACGGCTGCCACTCTCATACTGCGAAAGTGCAGAATTACTGATATTCAAAATTTGCGCTAGTTCAAGCTGTGTTAAGTGAGCTTGTTCACGCAGTAGTTTAATTCTACCCGCAAGGTCCATTTCCTCACCCGCTTTCGCATTTCGTAAAGACAGAATAGCATATTTATCAATCCGTGAAAATAGAATTTAACAATTTGTAAAAATTATTCTTGACTTTTGCTAACTGTGAAAGTATAATGATGCAAACAGGAGGTGACAGGATTGACCAAATTGGAAGAACTGAGGGTGGCAAAAGGGCTCACGCAGGAAATGATAGCTTCCAAGGTAGGAATTGCAATATCTACCTATTCCATGTACGAAAACGGGCATCGCTGTATCCCTAATGAAGTTGCAGGACGTATCGCGGAAACAGTAGGGGCAAATCTGGAAGATATTTTTTTGCCTGAAAAATTCACAGTTAGTAAAACCGAGCGTGTGTCCCAGGAGAAAGGGGGTGAGGGAAATGCTTAGCCGTTCCTATCGTATTCCTGCGATTCCGAGTGAAAAAGTTTCCGCGCTGGCAGAAAAAGTGACATCGCTGGTTGTCAACAGCGATGTCACTTACGAGGAAGCAGAGGCCACTCTGGAAACCGCGATGCGGGATTTAGAGACAAAGGCAAGATTGGTTATTCCCGCTGAGCTTCCGCAATGCGATTCAGAATCGAAATCTTGAGTAGCTTCATCTCCTCCAGTGTACCGCCGTTCGTTTCCCTGCTGGTACAAGCAGACGCCGGAGGCGGCTTTATCCGGGGGCTTGGGGGCTGCGGCCACCAACAAGCACGCGCCGG
>JAAWHG010000032.1 GCA_022795735.1 Oscillospiraceae bacterium | reverse complement strand
CCGCAGGGAATCCTTTGTGGATTCCCGAGGATTTTTGGGACATATGACGGAAAAAGGCGCTGTCCCGGCGCCAAAGACGATTTTTCAAACAAGGCCTAAAAGTACAGCGCGGCGGCCAGATTGCCGTAGGTGTACCAGCACACCGCCTGACGCATCAGCTCTTCGGTGACGCCGAAGTAGTCGGCCAGGTCCCACAGCTCGGTGTGCCCCCCGGCCACCGCCTCGTCCAGCTCCGCCGCGCTCAGGGCGCGCTGGACCGCCCATTTGTTGGCCCGGTACTCGTGGCGCTCCACGAGGTCGAAGGGGCTGTACAGGCGGTGGGTGGTGCCGGTGGCGAAGTGTCCCCCCTCGTGGAGCAGGCAGGACATCTCCTCCACGCCGCCCGCCATGCGGGCCCGGTCCACAAAGATCCCCACCTGGCCGCCCGGCTCCAGCTTCAGCGTGGCCGCCTTGGTCGCCTGGTTTGAGAAATTGAGCCGCTGGTCAAAGAGCAGAACCCCCTGTTCCTCCAGCCATTGGCGGAGATTATTCAGATTCTCCATCCCGTTTTCTCCTCGCGTGATTGAGCTGCTTGGCGAGAGAAAGCAGCAGCTGCCTGTCCGCCTCGCTCAACTCCTGAAATTCATTTTGCATGGCGTAGGTGAAATCGTCAAAGCCCGGCTCCGGCTCCCGCTCCTCAATGAAACTGGACGTCGGGAGATGAAAATGGGCCGCCAAGCGCTCCAGCTTATCCATCCGGGGCATGTTGAGCCCCTTGCTCCAAGTGGAGACGGTGGAGGTGGCCACGCCGCAGATTTCGGCCACCTCCTTCTGGGTGACGCGCTCGCGGCGCAGCAGCTCGTTGAACCGCTGCTGAAACACCCGCCTGCTCCCGGCCTCCGGCATGGCCTATCCCTCCCCGCTGGGTGATTTGTCTGCATTATACAGGATAACTGTACGGGATGCAAGAAATTTTTTATTTTATCCAGTTTAACTATTGACAATCCATTTAAACTGGATTATACTGGACCCAACAACCAACCCGAAAGGAGCGAAACACAATGGAACCATTGGTACGGGAACCGCCGTTGGAGCCCGCCGACCCGCCGGTGAAGGGGCGGTGCGCCTGGTGCGGCGACGAGATTTACGAGGGGGAGCTGACCTTCTCGGGGGACGAAGGGCGGGTGCATCTGGAATGCCTGCTGCCCATGCTGGAGCAGACGCTGGGCGCGGAATACCTGGCCGAGCTGTGCGGCTATGAAGAGGGGGTGGCCTGAATGGAGCGGAAACAGTTTACCTTTTACATCAGCTTTTTCAAGGCGATTCAGCACATACGGAGCAAAGCGGCCCGGGCCGACGCCTACGACGCCATCTGCGCCTACGCCTTCCACGAGACGGTGCCCGACCTGGACCGTCTGCCGCCGCCTGCGGCGATGGCCTTCGAGGCGGCCCAGCCGGTTTTGGACGCCGGACGGCGAAAGGCGCAGAGCGGCGCGGCGGGCGGCGCGGCCCGTTCGGCCGGAAGCACGGCGGAAGCAGCGGACAAGCAAGAGAAAGAACAAGAACAAGATCAAGATCAAGATCAAGATCAATATAAAGAACAAATGTTCTATTCTCCCGCATGGCGGGGCGGCGGGAAACGGCGCAAGCCCTTATGGGGTTCGGCGGGAACCGCGCCAATCGGGGAAGAGGAGCGGGCGGCAGTGGAGAGAATGCTTCAGGGGGTGAAACGGAATGCCTAGGGTGTACATCTGCCCTTACTGGAAATGGGAGGAAAAGCTGAGCGTCCACTGTGAGGGGGGCCGGATTTGCTTTCCCGACGCGCGGATGAAGCGGGAATTTGTGTGCCGTTACTGCGCCCACCTCCCCGGCTGGGAACGCTGTACCATCGCCGGCGCGTGGGGCGAATACTACGAGCGGCAGTGAGGCCAAAAAAACAGGAGCTTCCCAATCCCGGAAAGCTCCTGTTTTGTGTAGCGGCCGGACGGCTTCCGCCGTCTTATTCCTCCTCCGCGCTCTCTTCCTGCTCCTCGACAATCAGGTCGTCCTCGGTGATGTCCACCACCACCTCGCCGTCGGGCTCCCCGGCGGGGGGCTCCTCCTTCTTGCTCCGCAGCAGTTCGATCACCGCTTTCTGCTCGTCAATGGCCTTTTTGGCCTCGGTGATCTTGTCGCACCAGGGGGTGTAGGCCTCCCCGTTGGGGGTGTTGCCGGCGGTGTAGTCGGCGTAATAGAGCTTGCCCAGCTCGGCCTCCGCCTTGCGGATTTTGCCCTCCTCAGTCTTAATGGCCACATTGGCCTTGGCAATGGCGGTCAGGTCCCTCGTCTTCTGCATCGCCGCCTGCGCGCCCTGGGTCACCTTGTCCTTTACGCTGTCGAAGGTTTCGTTGAAGTTTGCCATTGTTGATTGCCCCTTTCATAAAAGTGGAATGGTTTTCCTTATTATAGCACCAAGTTGAAAAACTATAAAGCCCTTTTTTCTCCCCGCCGGTTCACATACATCCCGTCGGGGTCCTTGGGGCGGATATAGAGATTCCAGATTAAAAAGCCCACCGCGATGAGACAGGACAGGATGGCCAGCAGCTGGCTCACCCGCAGCCCCGTGCCGAAGAGGTACAGGCTGTCGGTCCGCAGCCCTTCAATCCAGGCCCGTCCCAGGCCGTACCAGGCGATATACATCGTGAAAATCTCCCCGTCGTAGCGCCGGTGTTTTTTGGAAAAGAAGTGGAGCAGAACGAAGCCCAGCGCGTTCCAAACCGATTCGTACAGGAAGGTCGGATGATAATATACCACCTGGCCCCCCTCCACCAGTCCCATTCGAAGCAGTCCGCCGGTCACCCCTCCGTGGGCCTCCCGGTTGACGAAATTGCCCCACCGTCCGATGCCCTGCCCAATCAGCAGCCCCAGGCCGCCCAGGTCGGCCAGCGGCCACATCGGCGTCTTGCTGAACCGGGCGTAGAGGGCGGCGCCGGCCACCGCGCCGATCACGCCGCCGTAGATCGCCAGTCCCCCCTCCCAGATGAAGAGGGCCGACACCGGATTGGCGGCGTAGAGCTTCCAGTTGAACAGGCAGTAGTAGGCCCGCGCGCCAACAATGCCAAAGGGCAGCGCCGTCAGCAGCAGATTCAGAATATGGTCCTCGGTCAGCCCAAAGGCGGGGGCCCTGCGGCTGGCGTACCAGGCCGCCAGAATCATGCCCGCCGCGATGATAATTCCATACCAGTGGATGGACAGGCCGCCGAAGGAGACCAGCACCGGGCTGGGGTTGACCTCGATGCCCAGTCCGGGGAAGGAAATCGGTCCCATGGCTCACGCCCTCCCCTTCGGGTAGATGAGGGACACCGCCGCCCGCTCGGGGACCACCACCGTCCGGAGCAGGTTTTCCACCTCCTCCTGGGTGATGGCGCGGTAGAGGTCGGGGAAATCGTAGTACTCGGTCCCGTCGAAATGGCTCTGGCACATCCGGAAGCAGATGGTCTCGAAGCTGTCCAGCTCCCGCATCCGCCGTCCGAAGGCCGAGCGCTTGAGCCGTTCGAAAAGCTGCGGGTCGGCCCCCTCCCGCCCGATGCGGGCGGCCTCCTCCAAAATGGCATCGCACACCCGGTCGGGGTCCTTGCTGTCCCCGCCTGCCGTCAGCATGGCGAGGGTCTTGACCCCCTCGCAGCCCGCCGAGAAGTCGGAGTCGATCAGCCCCTCCTCATACAGCCGGGTGTACAGGGCGGACGATTCCCCCACCAGCAGTTCCATCGCCAGATCGCCGGCCAGCTCCTGCCGGAGCGGGTTGGCCGACTCGGCGCAGGGGAAGCCGACGGTAAAGCCGGGCATCGCCACCTCCATGCGGGCCTCCCGCCGGCCCTCCTTGGGAACCGGGCTTTCGGGCGGGCCATAGTCGCGGCTGACCGAGACGGCGCTGTCGCGTTTGGGCAGAAGCTGCCCCGCGATGTCGGCCACTCCCTCCGGGTCCACCGGGCCCACCACGCTGAGCATCATATTGGCCGGGTCGTAAAAGGCCCGGTGGCACTCGGCCAGAATTTCCGGCGTGATGGCGGCGATGCTCTCCACCGTCCCGGCGATGGGCTTTCGCACCGGATGGTGGTCGTAGAGGATGGAGAAGAGGTTTTCATACATCCGCGAGTCGGCGTTGTCCTCGTACATCCGAATCTCCTGCGCGATGATGCCCCGTTCCTTTTCCACGCTCTCCTCAGTGAAATAGGGGGTGGAGACGAATTGGAGCAGCAGGGTCAAATTCTCCTCCCACCGCTGGGTACACTGTACATGATACGCCGTCATGGCGTAGCTGGTGAACGCGTTGGGACTTCCGCCCAGGCGGGTGAACTCCTGCATCACATTGCCCTGGGGCATGTCGAACATCTTGTGCTCAAGATAGTGGGCCACCCCGTCGGGGGTCTCGCGGGGCCGCCCGTTCAGATAGAACCGGGTGTCGATGGCCCCGTAGTTGGCGGCCAGAAAGGCGTAGGTTTTGGAAAAGTCCGGCTTGGGGGTCACCCGCAGCAGCAGCCCGCAGGGCAGCCGCTCCTCGAAAAAGGTCTCCCCCAGGTTGGGAAAGCTGCGCTCGTTCATTCCTTCACCCCCTCCAAAAAGTACACCGTGTCCAGGCTCACCCGCTTAGCCGCCGCCGCCACCTGTTTGGCGGTCACGCCGCGCAGCTCGTCGGCCAGATCGGCCATGGTGCCGCCCGGCGCGCCCAGCAGAACCTGTCCGAGCGAATAGTCGTCCATCCGGCCCGGGCTGTCCATACCGGCCCGGAGGGAGGAGATCAGATGGGTGCGGGCGTTTTCCAGCTCTTCGCCGGTGATCTCCCCCTGGGCGGTCAGGGCGAGCTGGCGGAGAATCTCCCCCTTGGCCTCCTCGAAGCGGTCAAAGTCAATGCCCGACCCAACCACCATCAGCCCCTTGAATTTCTCAATGGAGGAGCTGGCGTAGTAGCACAGGGACAGCTTTTCCCGCACGTTGGTAAACAGCTTGCTGGTCACCCCCGCGCCGTACACCGCGTTCATCAGCAGCGCCGCCGGATACTCCGGGTCGGCCGCCGTGCATCCCAGGCGGAAGCCCATCGCCAGCTTGCCCTGGGTGACGTCGAGGCTCTCCCCCAGCTCCCGAACCTCCTTGGCCCGCTTGACCACCCGCGACCCGAAGGGGACCGTCTCCCGCCGGGGCAGCATGTCCAGCCCCCGCCGGAACATCCGGGCCACGCTCTGGGACGAAGCGCTGCCGTGATAGAAAATTTCAATCTGGGAGGTGGCTAAAATATCCCGATAGTGGGCATAGAGGGAGGCGGCGTCCAACCGCTCCACGTCCTCCTTATCCCCCAGGCGGGGAACGCCGTAGGCCTCGCCGCCGCACATGCCGCGGAAGAGCTGGGTGACGGCGTAACTGCGCTTGTCGTCGATGCGGGACTCGATGGCGTGAATTAAATTCCGCTTTTCCCCCTCCACGTACCGCGCGGCGAACACGCCGTCCTCCAGCACCGGGTCGAGCAGCAGGGCGCAGAGGAAGCCGGCCATGGGCTCCAGCACCGGCTCCCCGTCCAGCGCCAGCCGGTCCTCGAGGAAGTCGGCGTAAAACCCGGTGGTCTGGACCTCTCCCTTCTTGCGCACCAGCGTCCCGATGCTGGCCCCGTAGAGCCGGTCGAGAAAGGCCGATATGCTGCGGATGTTGGGATAGTCCCGGCACCCGCGCAGCAGCACCGTGGACAGCAGCGCGTTGGCCGACGCCTCCTCCCGCCGCAGCGGGCGCAGGAGGGAGACGCTCAGGCACCCCGTTTTAAATTTCTCGCTCCGCACGCAGGTCAAAAATACGCCGGGCAGGAGCTCAATCCTTTTGTTCACCATTGCGTCCATCCTTTCTTAACCCATACTATAACATACCTTTCCACAAAAAGAAACTGTGAAATTAGCGAGAAAAGGCTTGTCATTGGACCACGCATCATGTAAACTATACTCTATCATATCCAAAGTACTTGCAGGCTAACAGGAGGGAATCAAATTGGATTGGCTCGAATTGACCATCAAAACCGCCTCCCCCGGCGTGGAAGCCGTCACCGCCCGCCTCACCGCGCTGGGCTACGACAGCTTTATCATCGACGATCAAAAGGACTTTCAAAGCTTCATCGCCGAAAACCGCGCCTATTGGGACTACATCGACGAGTCGCTCGCCCAGCGCATGGAGGGCCTCTCCCAAATCCGGCTCTACCTGGAGGACAGCCCCGCGTCGGTCCGGCAGGCGCAGGAGCTGGCCGTCTCCCTGCGCGCCCTGCGCGAAGAGTTTCCCGACGAGGACCTCGGCCCCCTCACCGTCAAGGCCGCCCTGTGCCGCAACGAGGACTGGGAAAACAATTGGAAAGCGCACTACCAGCCCATCGCCGTCGGCCAGCGGCTTCTCGTCGTCCCCGAATGGCTCCGGCCCGACAACCCGGAGCAGCGCATTCCCCTCTTCCTCGACCCCGGCATGATCTTCGGCACCGGCTCCCACGCCTCCACCCGCATGTGCCTCGAGGCGCTGGAGCAGGCGGTCCGTCCGGGCGATACCGTCCTCGACCTGGGGGGCGGCAGCGGCATATTGTCCATCGCGGCGCTGCTGCTGGGGGCGTCCTCCGCCCTCTGCGTGGACATCGACCCGCTGGCCGAGGACGTCGCCCGCGCCAACGCCAAGCTCAACGGTATGCGGTCCGACTGCTTCCAGGCCCGCACCGGCGACATATTGACCGACCGCGCCCTGATGGAGTCGCTTTCCGCCCGCCGCTTTGACCTGGTCCTCGCCAACATCGTGGCCGACGTCATCATCGCCCTCGCCCCCGCCGTACCCGCACTGCTGGGCGAGGGAGGACGGTTCATCTGCTCCGGCATCCTGGAAATGCGCGAGGGAGAAGTTCTGGGGGCGCTGGACCGCGCCGGGCTCCGCGTCACCGGCAGCCGCTGCGAGGAGGACTGGGTCCAGCTCACCACCGTCCGGAAGGACTAGGCCGCCATGCGTTACATCTCCTACCGCAGCAAGCTCCGCCTGCGCGGGGCGCTCACCGGCGCCCTCATCGCCGTCCTCGTGCTGGCGGCGCTGGGCATTGGCGCCTTTCTCTACCTCGCGCGTTACATCGTCTACACCCCCGAGGGGGCGCGGCTGGATTTCAGCGCCGGGCAGGACGCCGCCTCCCCCCTCGGCGCCACCTTCCAGGTAGAGCGGCCCGACCCCATCCCCGGCGCGGGCCTGGTGGCCGACACCGGCCCCAAGGAGCCCCAGACCATCACCCGCATCACCGGCTATTACGCCGACAGCGACATGCTCACCGACCCGGAGGGCCTTCGCGCCGCCCTGCGCGGCATCGCCACCCCCGCCGCCGTGCTGCTCGACGTGCGCAGCATCTACGGCAATTTCTACTACCCCTCCGCCCTCGACGGCGCGCAGACCTCTACCCTCATCAACGCTACGGCGGTGGAAGCGCTCATCCGCGAGCTGGCGGCCAACCCGTCCCTCTACCTCATCGCCTGGCTGCCCGCCCTCCGCGACCCGGCCTACGCCCTGGCCCATCAGAGCTGCGGCCTCAGCCTGCCCAGCGGCGCGCTGTGGATGGACAGCGAGGGCTGCTATTGGCTCGACCCGGACAACGACCAGGTGGTCGGCTATCTCGAGCAGACCGCCCGGGAGCTGCAAGGCCTCGGCTTTGACGAGGTGGTCTTCGACGACTTCCACATCCCCGACGGAGCCGCCATCTACTACAAGGGAGACGCCGCCAACGCCGTCACCGAGGCGGCCCGGCGTCTACAGGCCAACCTGGATGGGATCGCCGTCTCCTTCTCCACCCAAAACGCCGCCCTCGCCCCCTACGCCGCCCACATCTTTTTCAAAGAAAACGACGGCGCGCAGGTGTCCGCCCTCGCCGCCCCCTTTGCCGGGGCCCTGGAACCGCTCTCCGACCACCTGGTCTTTCTGACCAGCTCCCGCGACACCCGGTTCGAGGCGTACTGCGTCCTCCGGCCCGCGCTGGAAAGCGGCGGCTAGTCCGTCCCCCTAAATTTGAAAATTTTTTGTAAACCCCCTTGCAATCTGCCGGTTTTGCATTATAATACTGTTAGCAGTCGTAGATAGAGAGTGCTAATTTATTGTGATAAAGGATGACCGACATGGAAAAGCAACAATTTAAGGCCGAGTCCAAGCGGCTTTTGGACCTGATGATTAACTCGATCTACACCCATCAGGAAATTTTCCTCCGCGAGATCGTCTCCAACGCCTCCGACGCCATCGACAAGCTGGCCTATCTGAGCCTGACCGACCAAAACGTCGGCCTCAGCCGGAGCGACTTTGCCATCCGCATCGAGACGGACGCCGAAAACAAGCTTCTGACCGTCTCGGACAACGGCATCGGCATGAGCCGGGAGGAGATGGAGGAAAATCTCGGCACCATCGCCAAGAGCGGCTCCCTTCAGTTCAAGCAGGACATGGACGAGAAGAGCAAGGAAGATGTGGACATCATCGGCCAGTTTGGCGTGGGCTTCTACTCGGCCTTCATGGTGGCCGAGGCGGTGACCGTCATCTCCCGCAAGTACGGCTCGGAGGAGGCGTGGATGTGGCAGTCCTCCGGCGCGGACGGCTACACCCTGACCGCCTGCGAAAAGGACGCCCCCGGCACCGACGTCATCATGAAGCTCAAGGCGGACACCGAGGACGAGAAGTACGGCCGTTTCCTGGAGGAATACGAGCTTCGCAGCCTGATAAAGAAATACTCCGACTACATCCGCTACCCCATCAAGATGGAGGTGGAAAAGCGCCGCGCCACCGAGGAGACCAAGGACTCGGACAAGCCGGAGTTTGAGACCTACACCGAGGTAGAGACCCTCAACTCCATGGTCCCCCTCTGGCAGCGGAGCAAGCAGGACGTGACCGCCGAGGAGTACAATCAGTTTTACAAGGATAAATTCTACGACTTTGAGGACCCGGTTGCGTCGTTACACCTGAGCGTCGAGGGCACGGTGGAATACAAGGCGCTTCTCTACGTTCCCGCCCGCGCCCCTTACGATTATTATACCAAGGACTTTAAGCGCGGCCTTCAGCTCTATTCCTCCGGCGTGATGATTATGGAAAACTGCGCCGATCTGCTCCCCGAGCACTTCCGTTTTGTCAAGGGCGTGGTGGACTCCCAAGACCTCAGCCTCAACATCTCCCGCGAGCTGCTCCAGCATGACCGCCAGCTCAAGTTCATCGCCCAAAACCTCGAGAAGCGCATCAAATCCGAGCTGGAAAAGCTGCAAAAGGACGACCGGGAGAAGTACGAGAAATTCTTCGCCTCCTTTGGCCGCCAGCTCAAATACAGCCTGGCCTCGGGCTACGGGGCGCATCAGGACACGCTGCAAGACCTCATGCTCTTCTGGTCGCGCAGTCAGGACAAGCTGGTCACCCTGCGCGAGTATGCGGACGCCATGCCCGAGGGGCAGGAGAAGATCTACTTCGCCGCCGGCGAGAGCCGGGACCGCCTCAACCGCCTGCCCCAGATGGACCTGCTCCAGGACAAGGGCTACGACGTTCTCCTGTTCACCGAGGACGTGGATGAGTTCATTCCCCAAACCCTCCGGCAGTACGACGGGCACGACTTCCAGAACATCGCCTCGGGCGACCTCGGCCTGAGCAGCGACGACGAGAAGAAGGACATCGAGCAGAAGACCGAGGCCGCCAAGCCCACCCTGGACTTTGTCAAGGAGACGTTGGGCGAAGCGGTCAAGGAGGTACGCCTGAGCGCCGAGCTGGGCGGCCATCCGGTTTGCATGAAGCCGGAGGAGGGCATGAGCTTTGAGATGGAGAAGTATTTCCAGCGGATGAGCCCTGAAATGCCCGCCATGAAGTCGGGCCGCATCCTGGAGCTCAACCCGGCCCACCCGGTCTTTGAAGCCCTTCAGTTGGCGGTGGCCCAGGACCAGGAGAAGGCCAAGAAGTACTGCCAGATTCTTCACGCCCAGGCGCTGCTGATGGCCGACCTCCCCTTGGAAGACCCCACGGCCTACACCGATCTGATCTGTTCCTTCCTGAACTGATTTTCGTTCCGCGGGGCGAATCGCCGGGAGCCGCACTTTAGCGTACGCGGACGGCGGCTTCCCGGCCCCCCGTACTGGTTCCATTTGTCCCCTGAACAAAAAAGCGTGCCGCAGACGAAAAATCTGCGGCACGCGCGTTTTTATTCATATTGCGCGCAGCCGTCTGTACGCAGCCCTTCAATTTCCTCGCGGGTCAGGCCGGTTGCGCTGGCAATCTGTTCGAGCGGCAAGTTCAAGTCCTAAAGGTTTCGGGCAATCTCCATACTTCGCATCGCTTTTCCCTTGCGCTCCCCTCTGCGTCCTCCGCTATCCTCGGCGGTGGCTAAATTCGATTGCAGATCGGTCTGATACATCCTGCGGCGGCGGAACACGGCGCGTTCCCGCTCGTCCACTGAAATTTTTACCGCCGCACCGCCCTCTCCCTCCGCAAAAAAGGCCGGGGCCGCCCCTCCCGGGCAGCCTCGGCCTTCGCCTTGTCCACGCATACGCAGCGCGTATCAAAATCTCATTTTCCCTTCGCCAGGGCGACGACAATGCGCCGGTTGGGCTCGGTGCCGGTGGAAAACGTGGTCACCCCGTCGTAATCCTGCAGCGCCGCGTGAATGACATGCCGTTCATAGGCGTTCATGGGCTCCAGCGTAATGTCCCGGCGGTAACGGAGCACCTTGCCGGCCACCTTCCGCGCCAGCCGTTCCAACGACTCCTCCCGCTTGCGGCGGTAGTTTTCGGCGTCCACATTGATGCGCACCCGCTTGACCGCGTCGCGGTTGACCGAGTAGTTGGTCAAATGTTGGATGGCGTCCAGGGTTTCGCCCCGGTGCCCGATCAAAATGCCCAGGTTGTCCCCCGTCAAATCCACCTTGTACAGGTCGTCCTTCTCCTTCTCCGCGTGGGGGACGGCGTCCGAGCCCATACAGGCCAGCAGCCCCTTGAGGAACCCCTCAATCCGCTCCTCCACCGACCCGGGGGCGGCGGGGGCGTATACCTTGGGCTCCTTGGGCGGCTCCTCCCGCGGCTCCCGGGACTGCTGCGGCTCCTCATATCTGGGCCGCCTCGGCGGACGGGGCGGGCGAGGCTCGGTCCCGCGGCCCTCCCTGGGCTCCGCCCGCCGGGCCTCCGGCTTGAGCGGCTCGGGCCGCGACGTCCTGGGAACGTAAGGCTTGGGCTTGCTCCGGGAGGCCGCCGACAGGGCTGCCGCCGGGGCGGGCTCCTCGCCGCCATAGGTCACCTTGACCTTGGCCGGCTGCGCACCGAAGCCCAGAAAACCCGACTTCGGCTGCTCCAACACCTCAACCGACACGCTGGTCCGGTCCAGCTTCAGCTCCTCCAACGCGGCGGCGATGGCTAAATCCAACGTCTTACCGGTGGTGATGATGAACTTTTCCATGGTAGTGATCGCTCCTTATTCTTCCTCGCCGCTCCCGGCGTCCTCCACGGGGAGGGCGTCCTCCTCCAAGGCCGTCTCCTCTTCGGGAGCCTCCTCCTCGTAGCGGACCGACCCGTCCCTTCCGTAGCGGTCCGCCTTGTAGGCGCGGCCCTTGCAGTAGGGGCGCTCGGCAATGCCCGAGAGGCAATCGTTTTTCTTTTTCAGCGCTTCCCGTTCCTCCGGCGTCAGCTTGCCCTCGACGACGGGGCCGCGCTCCGCCTTTTCCTTGGCGGCCAGCTTGCGCTTGGAGGTGTTGGGGTCGGTCACGTCGCCCATCTTGGCCCGCTTTTCGGCCCGGACGCGGGCGCGCTCCGCCTCCCGCTCGGCCTCCTCGGCGGCCATCTGGCGGCGCAGCTCGTCCTCGGCGTCGTAGTCCTTGCGGTAGTACATGGTCAGGAAGGCCTCCTGCCCCACGCCGAATACCGCCTGGGCGATCCAGTAGATGGACATACTTGCCGGCATACTGTAGCCAATCCACAGCGACATGATGGGCATGATGACGTTCATGGTCTTCATCGACTTGGCCGCCGCCGTGGAATCCTCCACCTGCTCGCCCTTCTCGTTGGTTGACACCGAACTGTTAAACTTCTGGCTCAGCACCATGGACAGCCACTGGAATCCCGCCGACACCAGCGGCGTCAAAAACAGGCCGATCTGCGGCCAGCCGGACAGCAGCCAGAAACGCCAGGTCGGAATCTCCCCCAGGTTCACCCCTAAAAAGGTGAAGTTGATGGGGGTGAGGGTGGCCCCGGCCAGCTCGGGCACCGCCGCCCGGATGACGGGGAGAAACTCCTCCATCCGGCTGGCGATCACCATCTGATGGTAATAGGCGTTGCCGCCCAGCTCGGCCCCGCTTTTGACCACCGCCTCCACGGCGGCGGCTGCCTGTTCCGCCGGGATGTGCATCATATACACCAGCGGACTGCGGATGACCTGATAGAGGATGATGAGCACCACCAGGGGGAGCAGGGTCCAGAGGCAGCCCCCCGTCGCCGAGATGCCCTCCTGCTGCTGGAGCTTCATGACCTCCATCTGATACTTATTTTTATCTGAGGCGTACTTGATCTCCAACGCCTTGAGCTTGGGCGCCAGGCGGGACATCTTCATCATGTTCTTCTTGCTCTTCATGCTCGCTGGCAGCAGAATCAGCTTGACCACCAGGGCAAAGATGATAAGCGCCGCGCCGTAGCTGCCCGTCACCCGGTAGAGCCACTCGAGCGCGTAGCCGAAGGGAACCCGGATACAGTCTGCGAGGATGGTAAAAACGTTCATGTTGTTATCCTTTCCAAAGGAAATCCAATTTTGCGCGGATTTCCCGCCTTCTCAGGGAACCGGATCAAAGTAATCGCCCCGGTAAAAGGGCTGGCATCGCAGCAGCCGCCGGAGGGCCAGCCATCCGCCCTTCCACGCGCCGTACTTCTCCACCGCCTCCAGCGCGTACTGGGAGCAGGTGGGGGAAAAGCGGCAGCACGAGGGAAAGGCCGGGGAAATCCGCTTCCGGTAAACGCGGATGAGGGCGAGCAAGAACCGTTTCACAGCCGTTCCCCGCGCAGGAGGCCCAGCTTGCCGGCCAGGGTCAGATAGGCCTGCTCCAGTTTCTGGTAATCGGCCTCCATCGCCGCCGTCCTGCCCACCACCACCAGGTCGAAGCCCCGGCGGAAGGCGCCCTCGTTGGTCCGGTAAATCTCCCGGAGGCGGCGGCGGAGCCGGTTGCGCGCCACCGCGTGGCCCAGCTTGGCCGACACGGTGATGCCCACCCGGTTGCCCCCGGTGCCGTTGCGCCGGAGGTAGAGAACCAGATAGCGGTTGGCGGCGCTGTTTCCCTTGCGGTAGAGCCGCCGGAAGAGATGGTTCTGCTTGAGGGAGTGGGAATAGAGCATCGGCCACCTCCAAATAAACGGACGGGGCGAACAGAAATCCCTTCCATTCACCCCTGATTGATCGCTTTCTCGCGTGGTTCCCGGTTTTAGTAGGTGAGCTTCGCCCTGCCCTTGGCGCGGCGGCGGGCCAGGACCTTGCGGCCGTTGGCGGTGGACATCCTCTTGCGGAAGCCGCAAACCTTGGAACGATAGCGCTTCTTCGGCTGGTAGGTACGAACGGTTGCCATGTGGTACACCTCCTGCGTTCATAATGCTCAACAGCCGCCCACAGCGGCCGCAGCTTACGAAATCGTAAATGCGTTCCTTATTATATCGTAAACGGGTGCGAATTGTCAATATTTATTTTCTTGTCCGCCCTGGTATTTGCACACCCAGGCCCGTCATCCGCCGCCCCGCGCCCGCGCCGGTGTGAAAGCGGCCGCCAAATGCGGTTTTCCGACAAAGATTGACACAGTTGGTTTGCACAGGTAAAATAAAATTGCCCCCAAAGCGGGGGCGGTAAGGCACTGTGACAAAGGCGGTCCGTCACTCCCTTTTGAAAGGGGGTGAGGCTTATGTGGCGTCTGCGCGTTTTGCGCTGGACGATGCGGATGATCTGGATTCTTGCAATCCTGGCACTCTGCTCCATACAAGCGCGTTGACCGCCAGGCCGGAACCCTGACGGTCAATGATTTATTTCGCTAATCTGTTCAGGGCTGACCGCCTGCACAGCTGCCCTCTACCGGTATTATACCAGCGGGAAACCGCCTGTGTCAAGCGGCACAGGCGGTTTTCTCGCGGCTTCTACCGCCCGGCTCTCAACCCGAATCCGCGTTCAAGTCCCCTGCCGCGTCAGCGGTTCGCTCCCCGCCTGGGCCTCCAACAGCGCCCCGATGATCTGGTTGGACACCAAAAACCCCCTGGCGGTCAGCCGCCACCGGCCGTCCTCCTCTATGGTAAAGCCCTGGGCGTAGTAGAACCGCATCACCCGTTCCACCGGTTCGAAGGGCAGCAGGAACCGCTTTTCATACTCCTCCTTGCCAATGCCCCCGACGGTGCGCAGCCGGAGCATCAAATACTCCCCGGCCCGCTCCCGCTGGGCGATGGGCTCGCATTCGGAGAGCACCGTCTTTTTCTTCAGAATGCCCTCGGTGTACCGCCCCAAATCGGCAACGATGGTAAACCGTTTGCCCGCGAAATCAGAGGCCGCCGACGGCCCGAAGCCCAAATACTCCCCCCCGGTCCAGTATTTCAAATTGTGGCGGCAGGCCATGCCCTCCCGGGCGAAGTTGGAGATTTCGTACTGTCCGTACCCGAAGTTCTCCAACGTCTCCACCGCGTACAGATACATGTCGGCCTGGGTATCGTCGCTGGGCAGATTTGCCCCCTCGTGGTACTCGTACAGCCGGGTCCCCGGCTCCACCTTGAGCCCGTAGCAGGACACATGGTCGGGTTTGAGGTCGAGGACGCTGCGCAGGGTCTGCATCCACCGCTCCCCCGTCTGGTTGGGCAGGCCGTACATCAGGTCCACCGAGATGTTGTCAAACCCCGCCTCCCGCGCGCTGCGGATGGCCTGCACCGCCTGTTCGTAGCTGTGGGGCCGCCCCAGCGCCTTGAGCACCTCGTTGGCGTCGCTCTGCACGCCCAGGCTCATGCGGTTGAACCCGGCGCGGCGCAGCCTGCGAAGCGTCTGGGGGGTGGCCGAGTCGGGGTTGGCCTCGAAGGTGATCTCGCAGTCCCGCGAGAGCTGGAAGCGGCGGTTGATCTCGGCGAAAATCCGCTTGAGATTTTCCGCCCCGAAGAAGGTGGGCGTCCCCCCGCCGAAGTAGACCGAGTCGGCCACGTATTCGGGGGCCAGCGCCGCCGCCTCCCGGATGTGCTCGGTGACGGCGTGGAGATATTTGTCCATCAGCTCCTTGGTCCGCCCGCCCGACAGGGAGTAAAAGTCGCAGTACTCGCACTTGCTGCGGCAGAAGGGCACGTGGATATAAATGCCTAGATTTTTTTCCATACTTTCCGACTCCTGTTCCGGACCGCGCAGGGCCCTTCCCGCCCGGCGGGAGCCCTATTCGTCCAATTTGAGCACCGCCATGAAGGCCTCCGACGGCACCGACACCGTCCCGAAGGAGCGCATCCGCTTCTTGCCCTCCTTCTGTTTTTCGAGCAGCTTCTTTTTGCGGGTGATGTCGCCGCCGTAGCACTTGGCGAGCACGTCCTTGCGCAGCGCCTTGATGGTCTCCCGCGCGATGACCTTGCCGCCGATGGCCGCCTGGACCGGAATCTCGAACATCTGCCGCGGAATGTTCTCCTTAAGCCGCTGGCAGATTTTCCGGGCCCTGGGATAGGCGTTGTCGGCGAAGAGGATGAAGCTCAGCGCGTCCACAATGTCGCCGTTGAGCAGCACGTCGAGCTTGACCAGCTTGCTCTCCCGGTAGCCGCTCAGCTCGTAGTCGAGGGAGGCGTATCCCCGCGTGCGCGACTTGAGGGCGTCGAAGAAGTCGTAAATGATCTCGTTGAGGGGCATCTCGTAGTGCAGCTCGACGCGGGTCTGGTCCAGATAGGTCATGTCCTGATACTCCCCCCGCCGCTGCTGGCACAGCTCCATGATGTTGCCCACATACTCCTGGGGGGCGATGACGCTGGCCTTGACGTAGGGCTCCTCCGCCGAGGCGATTTCCGCCGGGTCGGGGTAGTTGAGGGGGGTGTACACCTCCAGCTTTTCGCCGTTGGTCTTGACGACGTGGTAAACCACGTTGGGCGCGGTGGTGATGAGGTCCAGATTGTACTCCCGTTCCAGCCGTTCCATGATGATCTCCATGTGCAGCAGCCCCAGGAAGCCGCAGCGGAACCCGAAGCCGAGGGCGATGGAGTTCTCCTGATCGTAGGTCATGGAGGCGTCGTTCAGCTGCAGCTTTTCCAGCGCGTCGCGCAGATCGCCGTACTTGCTCCCGTCGGCCGGATAGATGCCGGCAAAGACCATCGGCTGGGCCGCCTTGTACCCCGGCAGCGCCTCGGGAGCGGGGTTGTCCACACCGGTCACGGTGTCGCCCACCCGGGTGTCGGACACCGTCTTGATGGAGGCGGTCAGATAGCCCACCTCCCCCGCGCCGAGGCTGGCGGCGGGAATCATGCCGCGCGGGCTGAGATAGCCGCACTCGGTCACCTTGTATTCCGCGCCCGACGCCATCATGCGGATGTCCATGCCGGGGGTGACGGCGCCGTTGAACACCCGCAGGTAGACCACCACCCCCCGGTAGGCGTCGTACTGGCTGTCAAAGATCAGCCCCTGCAGCGGTCCCGCCCGGTCCCCCTGGGGGGGCGGGACCTCCCGGACGATGCGCTCCAGCACGCTCTCAATGTTGATGCCGTTCTTGGCTGAAATCTCGGGCGCGTCCATCGCGGGCAGGCCGATCACGTCCTCGATCTCCCGCTTGACCTCCTCGGGCCGGGCGGCGGGCAGGTCGATCTTGTTGACGACGGGCAGCACCTCCAGCCCGGCGTCCACCGCCAGATAGGTGTTGGCCAGCGTCTGGGCCTCGATGCCCTGGGTGGCGTCCACCACCAGCACCGCCCCCTCGCAGGCGGTCAGGGAACGGGACACCTCGTAGTTGAAGTCCACATGGCCAGGGGTGTCGATGAGGTTGAGGACATAGTCCTTCCCGTCCCCGGCGCGGTAATCGAGCCGGACCGCCCGGGCCTTGATGGTGATGCCCCGCTCCCGTTCCAGCTCCATGGAGTCGAGGATTTGCTCCTCCATCTCCCGCAGCTCCACCGTGTGGCAATGCTCCAGCAGGCGGTCGGCCAGGGTGGATTTTCCGTGGTCAATGTGGGCGATAATGGAAAAATTCCGAATTTGATTCAAGTCGGTCATAGTCGGTCCGCTCCGTCATAAAGTATAAAATAGCCCGGCAAACACGCCGTCGCCCGATTTTTGGATGCTTTCTATTATATTATGGGCGCGTAGCCACGTCAAGTGGCTTTCGAAAAAGCTTGGCCCGCTTGCTATTTTACACAAATCAAAGATTGTTCAAAATTTATTCTTGTATTATTTTCACAATGCGTGTATAATATCTGAAAAACAAGGAGGCGCGGCATATGATCGTCACCATTGGCAGAAAATATGGCTCCGGGGGCCGCATGACGGGGGAAAAGCTGGCCAAGCTGCTCAACTACCGTTTCTACGACCGGGAGCTGCTCAAGATTGCGGCCCGGGATATCGGGATGCACGAGGACGTCGTGCAGAATTTCGATGAAAAGCCCGCCGGCTCGCTGCTCTACAGTACATACCTCCACGCCACCCTCGCGACGACGGACGCGCTGCCGCTCAACCAGAAATTGGCCTTCGCGCAGTTTGACGTGATCCGCCGCGTGGCGCAGGACGGAGACTGCGTCATCATCGGCCGCTGCGCCGACTATGTCCTCCAGGGCCGGCGGGACTGTTTCAACGTCTTTGTCACCGCCTCGGACGAGGTCCGCAGCCAGCGCCTGGTGCAATACTACGGCGTGCCGGAGGACCTGGTGGAAAAGGTGATTAAGAAGCAGGACAAGCAGCGGGCGGAATACTACAACTTTTTCACCCACCGCAAATGGGGCAGCGGCTCCACCTACGATCTGTGCCTCGACGCCGGGCGTTTCACCCTGGACGGCGCGGCCGAGCTGCTGGCAAACGCAGTCCGCCAGCTTGAGCAGGCCGCCAAGACCTGACCCGCAGGACCCCCCGGCGACGCCTCGCCGGGGGCCTCTTTTTGGCGCCGCGGGCCGGTTGACGCCGCGGCAATCTGACACTAAGGAGGGCCGGACCATGCCCGATCTCTTACAAGACCTCAACCCGGCCCAGCGGGAGGCGGTCACCGCCACCGAAGGCTATATCCGGGTCATCGCCGGGGCCGGCTCGGGCAAGACCCGCGCCCTGACCCGCCGTTTCGCCTGGCTGGTCAACGAGCTGGGGGTTCTCCCCGGCCACATTCTGTGCGTCACCTTCACCAACAAGTCGGCCAACGAAATGCGCCAGCGCATCCACAACCTCACCGGCGACAACGACACCGGCTACATCGGCACCTTCCACGCCTTCTGCGCCGCCGTCCTCCAGGAGGACAGCCACGCGGCGGGCTATCCCAAAAGCTTTCTGGTACTCGACAACGAGGACATCAACGCCATGCTCCGCCTCGTCTACGAGGACCGGGGGCTCACCCTGCGCGACAAGACCTTCCGCCAGGCCAGGGACATGATTGAAATCCGCAAGCTCTTCAAAGAACCCGCATACTGCCAAGACCTGATCGCGCTCCCCGCCGAAGCCCTGCGCGAGCGGTTCCTGGCCGCCCAAGCGCCCGACGACATCATTTTCTACGGCTATCTCTACCAGCAGAAAAAATGCTTCGGCCTGGATTACAACGACCTGATTCTCTTCACCCTCCACATCTTCCGCGAACGGGCCGCCATCCGCCGCAAATGGCAGGAGCGGCTGGAATACGTCATGGTGGACGAGTTCCAGGACATCGACAGCCTGCAATACGAGCTGATGACGGTGCTGTGCGGATACCACAAAAATCTGTTTATCGTCGGCGACCCCGACCAGACCATCTACACCTGGCGGGGAGCCAACGTCAAATTTCTGCTCGACTTCGACCAGCACTTCCCCGGCGCGAAGACCATTCTGATGAACGAAAATTACCGATCCACCCCGCAGATTCTGGCGGCAGCCAACGCCCTCATCGCGCAAAACCGGACCCGCGTCAAAAAGGACCTCATTCCCACCCTCCCCGACGGGCGAGCAGTCCTCTACCACCACGCCGCCAACGACGCCGGACAGGCCCGTTGGATTGTCTCCCAGATCAAGGCTCTCCTGACGGAGGGAGTCCGGCTGGGCGAGATCGCCATCCTCTACCGCGCCCATTACGTGACCCGCAGCCTGGAAGACGTGCTGCTGGCCGAGGAGATCCCCTACGCCATCTACAGCGGCGTGCAGTTCTACGACCGGGCCGAGATCAAGGACGCCCTCTCCTACCTCCGCCTGGTGGCCTACCAGGACGATTTAAGCTTTCTCCGGGTGGCCAACAATCCCAAGCGCAACCTGGGGCAGAAGCGGATGGCCTTCCTGCGCGGCCGCGCCGCCGTCCTCGGCTGCTCTCTCTACGAGGCGCTGCGCCGGAGCCTGGACGAGGAGATGATGAAGGGGACCGGCGCGGCGCGGCTGGTGGACCTCATCGACGGGCTGACGGCCCATCGCGCCGGGATGCGGACGTCGGAAATTCTGTCGGCGGCGCTGGACCGGAGCGGCTACGAGGCGGTCCTCCGCACCGAGGGCGACCAGGCCCGGCTGGACAACCTGGCCGAGCTGGCGCAGTCGGTGCACGCCTTTGAGACCGGCTGGGGCGAAGAGACGGCGCTCGAGCACTATCTGGCCTACGCCGCCCTGTTTACCAACGCCGGCGCCCGTTCCGGACAGGACGCCGTCAAGCTCATGACGGTGCACGCCGCCAAGGGACTGGAGTTTCCCTATGTGTTTCTGTGCTGCCTCAGCGAGGGAATTTTCCCGTCGCGCAAGGTCCGCACCCTGCCGGGGATGGAGGAGGAGCGGCGGCTCTGCTTTGTCGCCATGACCCGGGCGGAAAAGGGGCTGTACCTCAGCGGGGCGGAGGGGCGGAATCTGGACGGCTCGCCCCGCTATCCCTCGCGGTTTGTGCTCGACGTGGACCCGGCGCTGCTGGAATACGACGGGGACCCGAGAGAGGAACTGATCGCGGACGCGCGGGACTATATTGAGACCGACGAACGGCTGTTGGCGGACAGCGAATCCGAACCGGAGTACGGGCCGGGAGATCGGGTGCGGCACAGCGTCTTCGGTTCGGGGACGGTGCTGGAGGCCGGCGCGCAGCAGTGGACGGTACTGTTTGACGGCATGGAAACGCCACGCAAGCTGACCCGGCGCGCCAAGCTGGAAAAGCTATAACCGGCGGCCATCCGGGCGAGGCGGCGTCCTATGAAAATAACCCCGGAGGGTTGCGCCCCCGGGGTTCCGTTCCCACTCCAAGCCAAAACCGCCGGGGAACTCATTGACGCGATTGCTCCTTCAGCAAATCCGCGTATTTTTGCCGCTCCGCCTCCGGCACCTTCAGCGCCGCCATTGCCTCTTCCACGGATAGGTTCAATGTTTCCATGAGATTCTTAATAGAAGCTACTAAACCTTTCTCAATACCTTCCGCCATGCCTTTTGCCATGCCTTTTGCCATGCCTTTTGCCATGCCTTCCGCCATGCCTTCCGCCAAACCCTTCGCCATGCTCTTCTCTATAACGCCCTTGCTCAAATTACACATGACCGACACCTCCTCGTCCATTGTCCGGGTCATCTGAATATCATAATCTTCCTGTAAGATTTTCCGTTTCTCCGCCTCGCTGGTCTCGTTGGACAGTAGCACGTCCAGCATCCGCAGCACGCCGTCGTAATTCTCCCCGTCCGGTCCTCCGAGACAGAGCATGATGATAGACAGCAAATCATAGTTCCGGACCGCCTCAACCGCCTCCCCGACCAAATGCTCTTCCACCAGCCGGTACCGCGTAATCGTATTCCCCCGCCGCTTCGGCGGGTTCATGCAAATCCAGATACTGTAAACCTTCTTTAGCTTCTCATAATGCGATCCGCTAAACTCCCGTCCATACTGCGACGATATCATCCGGCTGCAATAGTATATACCCCGTTTAATCAGCGGGTATCCCGGATAATAATCGCTCTGCGCCTCCACGTTGACAATCAGTCCAATCGGCTCCCCAGTCCCCGGCGCAACCGCTCGAAACCGGATGTCATAGGTCACCGTCCCTTCCCGCACCGTTTTGTCCTCCGTGTCCAGCCCGCTGATGACCGCGCTGTCCTCATCGGGCAGCACCGCCACCGCCGACACCTGCGGCTGACCCTCTATGTACTTCCCCGCGATGTCGTTCACATCGCAGTCGTGATACTCGGCCAGACAGGCCTTCATGATCCGCGCCAGAATCGCCTTTTCCGACAGGACCCGCTTGCACGCCGCGTCATACCCCGCGCCCTCGTCCGCCACATGCAGCCCTTGCGCGATTGTCGTCTCCAACCGCCTCACCTCTCCATCCGCTCCTACCGGGCATGGCATACGCCCCTCTTGTTATACTATTATATCGAAATTCCCATAGGCCGTCAAGCGCCCCCCAAGCAGCCAACCGGCGCACGGAAAACCATTTTTCCGTGCGCCGGTTCTCCCTAATTAAAATTGTACCGGTCCACAACCGGCTCCCTCTTGCCGTCCACGTCGTCGAAATACTCATACAAGCAGATCCCGAGGAAGGACCCGCTGATATTGGTCACATTGCCAAACCCGTTTCCGCGCAAAATACGCAGCGCGTAATAGCTCCGCTGGCTGGACCGGCAGTGGAGGTAAACCGGCACATCCCGCGGAATCTCCCCCAGCCGTTCTCTCAACTGCGGCAGTGGAATATTGTGGGCGCCCTTTAAATGCCCCGCCTCGAACTCACCGGGATTGCGCACGTCCACGATATACGCCCCCGTCTCAACCAGCCGCCGCACCTCGGTCACATGGACCTGCTTGGTCGCGCCGTACAGAACGTTCAGCCCCACCAGAGCGGCCTGATTCACCACATCCTTTGGCGTGCCGAAAACGGGCGAATAGCAGAGCTCCAGCTCCTTGAGGTCCTCCAGCGTCCCGCCCATGGAGAGCATCGCGGCGACCACGTCAATTCGCTTGTCAACCGCCCCCCGTCCGATGGCCTGGGCCCCCAGAATGCGGCCGGTGGGCGCCTCAAACAGCAGCTTAAAGACCATATACTGGCTGCCCGGCATCAGTCCCACCTTGTCTGGCGGATACACCGTCACCGAGTCAAACGGAATGCCCGCCGCCCGCGCCTCGGTCTCCCCCAGTCCGGTGCTGGCGGCGTTCTGCCCAAACAGCCGGATGCAGGACGACCCGATAAAGCCCCGGTTGCTGTGGGGGATGCCGCACATATGGTCGGCCGCCGCCCGCGCCTGCCGCTGGGCCGGACCCGCCAGCGCGAGCCGCCCGGGCCGGCGGGTCAAGCGGTTAAAGCTCTCAATCGCGTCTCCCACCGCGTAAATATCGGGGTCGCTGGTCTGATAGTTGTGGTTGACCTTGATGCCGCCCGTCTCGCCGATTTCCAACCCGGCCTCCACAGCCAGCCTGGTGTTGGGCTTGCCGCCCGTCGCCATGACCACCAGCCCCGCCGGAATGGAAACGGTCCCGTCCCCCGTCCTGACCAGCACCCGGTCCGCCTCAATGGTCGTAATATTGCTGCGCAGACGGAGGTCCACGCCGTTGTCCAGCAGCTCCTTGTGAAGAATCTGAACCATATCGTAGTCGAAATTCTTGGCGATCTGATTGCGCCGCACGATGAGGTGGACCCGCTTCCCGGCCGCCCGCAGGTTTTCCGCCGCCTCCAGCGCGATAAATCCGCCGCCCACCACAACCGCGTCCTCCACGCCGGGCTGTCCGGCGCGGGCCTTCAGGGCGCGGATGTCGGAGACGTTGTGAATCATGAACACATGCGCCCGGTCCAGCCCCGGGACGGCCTCGGGCGGCGTGGGGTCCAGCCCGGGCGACAGGAGCAGCTTGTCATAGGACTCGATGTACTCCCGCCCCGTCCTGACCTCACGGACCAGCACCTCTTTTTTCGCCCGGTCAATGGACACCGCCTCATGGTTGACCCGCGCGTCGATGTTGTGCTGCGCCTTGAACCGCTTGGGGTCCATCAGAATCAGGGACTCGCTGTCCGCAACCGTCCCACTCAGATGGTAGGGCAGGCAGCAGTTGGAGAAGGAGACGTGCTCCCCCCGCTCCAGCATCACAATCTCCGCCGACTCGTCCAGCCTGCGCAGCCGCGCCGCGGCAGAGGCCCCGCCGGTCACGCCGCCAATGACAACCAGTTTCATGTCGCTCATTCCCTTTCCATATAAAATAGTGTATGATTTAGGCCTTGTCTGAAAAATCGTCTTTGGTACCGGGACAGCGCCTTTTTCCGTCATATGTCCCAAAAATCCTCAGGAATCCACAAAGGATTCCCTGCGGCTTTTGTGCCATCTGCCGAAAAAATTCGCCGCCCCGGCATCCAAAACGATTTATCAAACAAGGCCTAATCCAGCGCAATGCCCAAATAGGGGCTTTCCAGCGCCGGCGCGTCTGCCAGCCACCGCACCATGGAGAAAGGCTCTCCCTCCCCCGGCGTCCGCACAGCCGCCCACTTCGCGCCAACCGCCTTTGCGGCCAGGCTTGCTCCCTGTTCCCGCGCCCCGGGCCAGAGCAATTCATAAATCACAGCCTTGCCCGCCCCCTCCACAGCGACGCAGGCGCAGCCCTCCGTTTCGCCGCTGCTGAGCCGGTAGAGCCCGCCGCCGGACACCTCGACGATTCGCGCTTGAAACGCGAGCGCAGGCGCCGGGCAGGACACATAGGCCCGCCCCGCTAAAATACGCTCCCGCAGTTCCAGATATTCCGGCGCATCGATTCGTTCCGCGCCGCCCGTCTCCGGCGCGGCCCAAATCTCAAACCGGTCCACCGTTGAGAAATCCGCATACCCCCGCGCCCGGTAAAAGTCCCGCAGTCCCGGCTCTCCCGGCACCAGCAGCAGCGCCTTGCACCCCCGCTCCGCCAGCACCGTCCCGGCAAAGTCCAGCAGCCTGGTGCAGTAGCCCTTCCCCCGCGCCGCCCTGTCGGTGGCGACGGCGTAGAGGTAGGCCGCCCGCCACCCCCGCGCCCCCGCGCAGACGGTCATCGGAAGCTGAAAGGCCATGGCCCGCGCCACTCCATCCTCCCGGATGACAAAGGCGTCCTCGGGCCGGTAGAGCCGGGAAAAGAAGCCGTCCAGCAGCTCGTCCCCATCTCCGAACGCCTGGGCCCAAAGCCTGCGGAGGGCGGGAACATCGCCGGGCGCGGAAAGAGAGGGATTCACCGGCTCTCCTCCAGCGTCGCGATCATCTTGACCAACAAGATATCCGGATGATAGGACTCCTTGGCCCTGCGCAGTCCCGGCAGGCCCATATCGTCCTCCCGGTTGAGATATTTCACCCCCGGGTGGGTCTCCCGGATGTAGCGGGCAAACTCGCGGTTGATGACCGGATAACTCCCCTGGACGGCGGCGTAAGCCTTTTCAAAGTTGACGTCGAAGGTGTCGGGCAAAATGCGGTTGCCCATTGTAAAGGCCAAAATCTCCCCCCCGTCCTTCAGGAGCAGCCCTTCCAGACCGAGCCCCGCAAAATCGTCAAAGGCGCGTCCCAGGGCGATCTTCTCGATGCGGAAATCGTGGGCTTCGGAGGTCTCCCCGTCGTACTGCTCGAACCACACCTCCGCCATCTCGCGGCACTGCCCCAGATTGTCCGCCGTCACCGGCTCGACCTGCCAGTCCGGATGGCTCTGCTCAAATCGGTTGCAGTGGTTGCGCTTGGACTGCAGCTTCTTCCCCCCCAGGTCGGCCAGCCGGTCAATGTCGTAGAGGTAGTCGTAGGCGTCCCGGTTTTCCTCATAGGAGAAGGCCCCCGGCCAAACCCGTTCCAGCTCGTCCCGCCGTTCCCCGGTGACGCCCAGCAGCCGCATGGGATGTCCGTAGGAGCGGGCGTCGTCGGCCAGCGCCTCCAGCACCGGGCGAAGGTCCCCCTCGCCCGCCGGATAGGCGTAATATTTGACGCCGCCGTATTTGATGAACTGCACCACATACCCGTTCACCTCGGCGATTTCACCGTAACCCCGTCCCCAGAGGTACATGTTGACAAAGCTGCACTCGCTCCCCCGGCAGCCGGACTTCTGGTACAGCTCGTTCACCCAGCCCCGGTCGTCCAACGTGGGATGCTTAAATTGGATGCTCAAAAAAATTTCTCCTTTGTTTCGGCCATACCGGCCTGTTTTTTTGTATCTTATCACACGGCCGCGCGTTTTGCAATCGCTTCCCGCTCCCCAATCAGGGTACATGAAATAGGCCGGTAATATACGCCCGCCGCACCGGCGCCCTCCCAAAACCGGTCTTCCGGCACACATACGAAAAAAATTTATCGCAGGCTGTCACATTCGCGGAAAAACCGCGTCTATAGTAGAGAAGGGCCTTCAAAACACAAAAAATAGAGCAGGAACGGAGGGAATTGCCTTGCCAGACGAAGAAATTCTCGCGCTATATTTTCAGCGGGACGAAGCGGCGATTACCGAGACGGAGAAAAAGTATGGCGGCTACTGCCGTAAGATCGCGGCAGGCTGTTTACCCCAGGCGGAAGACCGAGAGGAGTGCATCAGCGATACCTATCTCCAGGTTTGGAACGCCATACCGCCGCAGAGGCCGGATAACCTCCGGCTATACCTGGGGGCGATCGTCCGAAACCTCGCGTTCAGCCTCTGGCGGAAACTTTACACGCACAAACGCGGCGGCGCGGCGGTGGAGCTGGCGCTGGACGAGCTGGCGGAATGTCTCTGCGCGCCGGGTACGCCGGAGGAGGCGGTGGAGGCACGGGAGCTGGGCGGAAGACTGGACCGGTTCCTGGAGGGTCTCCCGGCGCGGGACCGGCAAATCTTCGTCCGGCGGTACTATTTTACCGAGACCGCCGCCGAGATCGCGCCGCGCTTTGACCTGCGGGAAAACACCGTCCTGGCGGTTCTCTCGCGGACGCGCAAAAAGCTCCGGGTATATCTTCAAAAGGAGGGCTATACGGTATGAAAGCGGAGGATTTATACGAGGCGATGCAGTACATCCGTTCTGCCTTTGTGGAGGAAAGCGAAATGAAAATACCAAATCAGGGCAAAAAGCTGCCCCGGCGAATTCTGTTGATTGCGGCGGCGGTGGCGGCGTTGGGAATTGCCGGCGCGGCGGCGGTGAGCTGGTCCTTACGCAGCGCGGCGCGGGCCGACGCCAATCTGCGCGAACCGATTCCCGAATGGACCGAGTACCAGATTCCCGGCGAGACGGCCCCGACAGAAGCCCGGGTGGAGCCTCAGCCGGAATCCCCGCCGGTTAAACACGAGTGGGAGCCGGAAACCGGCTGGCAGACCGGCCTAACACTGGACTCAACCCTATGCTCTGGCGAAAACGTGACCGCCTATCTCCGTGTTCCGGATATCAGCCCGGAAATTGCCGCCGAGTGTGCCAAACCCCGTGGGGAATATTACTTTGATATCGGGTCACTCAGCGTCGAACCATCCGGGGAAGCCGCCTCGTCTAATGTAAGTTACGTCTCCTATGATGAAGCGGCGCGGACAGTTTTACTGCGGCTGGACGTTTCCGGCACAAAAAACGCACCGGAAATAAAATTTGCCCCCGCGCTTCGCCGGGAGGATGAGATAGTGGGCTATTATAGTGAGATGACGATCCCGGTTATGCCATCCTCTTGCCTGCACACGGATGTCTCGCTGGAGCTACCCCGTGATGAGACATGGGGGGATATGCGGATTGTCGCGGTCAATGTATATGCCAGCTATGTGGAAGTCGAACAGGACGTCACGCCGTTCGGAGAAGCGGCTGACAAAGAGCGGTATCCTGACGTTGATGTTCACATGACCGAAGACACACTTACCAACGAGTGGAGAGACGCACAGTATGACTATTTTAATCATCTGATAGACGGCACAGATGCGGCAATGGCGGACGCCTCGCTCCTGTTCCGCGACGGCTCCCGCCTTCTTATCACAGATCTGCCCTCCGCGTTCAGCGGGGATTGGTTTAGCCATGATTTTGACGGATTATCAGATGAGGCGTATTGTTCCAAGGATCACATTAGCTTCTGTTATGAAACGACACAGGCGATTGATCTGAATCAAGTGAAAGCAATCACAATCGGCGGTGTGGAGTATCCCCTGCAATAGGCCGCCGGTTATCAAGCAAACATGGGGTATTGGGTCCAATTCGACGAATATCATTCTCCAATGATTGACACGCCGCCTGCCGCCGGGTTATAATACCCGTGGAATTTCACAATTATATTATGCGCAGGCAGGAGGATCATTATGGATACTTATCTTGGCATTGAATTTGGCTCAACCCGCATCAAGGCCGTAGCCATCGGCGACAGCTTCGCCCCGACGGCGTCCGGGGACTACACCTGGAAGAGCGCCTTTGAAAACGGTGTCTGGACCTACGACCTGGCGGAAGTCTGGACCGGCCTGAAAGCCGCCCTCAAAGGGGTAAACGGCGCTGGAGAGGTCAAGGCCCTGGGCATCTCGGCCATGATGCACGGCTACCTGGCCTTTGACAAGGATTGGAACCTGCTCGTCCCCTTCCGCACCTGGCAGAACACCATCACCGGCCCGGCGGCGGCGGAGCTGACCGCCCTCTTCGGCTTCAACATCCCCCAGCGCTGGTCCATCGCCCACCTCTACCAGGCCATTCTGAACGGCGAGCCCCACCTGGACAAACTGGCCCATATCACCACCCTCGCCGGCTACGTTCACTACAAGCTCAGCGGCCGCAACGTCCTGGGCGTCGGCGACGCCTCCGGCATGTTCCCCATCGACTCGGACAAGCTGGACTATGACCAGCGCATGCTCGACCTGCTCGACCAAAAGCTGGCCGGTCGCTTCCCCTGGAAGGTCCGCGACGTGCTGCCCCAGGTGCTCCCCGCCGGCGCGGACGCCGGTGCGGTGACGCCGGCGGGTTCCGCCCTGGTGGACGGCCTCCTGCCCGCCGGCGTTCCCATGGCCCCCGCCGAGGGCGACGCGGGCACCGGCATGACGGCCACCAACGCCGTCGCCGCCCGGACCGGCAACGTCTCCGCCGGCACCTCCATCTTCGCCATGGTCGTCCTGGAGCGTCCCCTCAGCAAGGTCTATCCCGAGCTGGACATGGTGACCACCCCTGACGGCAAGCCGGTCGCGATGGTCCACTGCAACAACTGCACCAACGACATGAACGCCTGGGTGTCGCTCCTCGGCGAAACCCTCGCCCTCTTCGGCGTCAGCGCCAACCCGGGCGAGCTGTACACCAAGCTCTACCAGAAGAGCCTGGAAGGGGCCGCCGACTGCGACGGCATCACCGTCTACAACTACCTCGCCGGCGAACCGGTAACCGGCCTCAACGAGGCGGGCCGTCCCCTGGTCGTCCGCAAGCCCGAGACCGCCTTTACCCTGGCCTCCTTCCTCCGTGCCCAGCTCTACGCCACCATGGCCTCCCTGGCCGCCGGCATGGACCTGCTGCACCAGGAGAAGGTGGCGGTTGACCGCCTGATGGGCCACGGCGGCCTGTTCAAGACCCCCGTGGTGGGCCAGCGCTATATGGCGGCGGCGACCGGCTCCCCGGTGTGGGTCATGGAGACCGCCGGCGAGGGCGGCGCTTACGGCATTGCTCTGCTGGCCGCCTATCTCCGCCTCGGCCAGGGCCAGACCTTGGACGCGTTCCTGGAAAAAACCGTCTTTGCCGGTGCGCCCGGGACGGTGCAGCAGCCGTTGGAGGAGGACGCCAAGGGCTTCCGCGCCTATTTAGACCGTTTCCTGGCCGGCCTGGACGTACAGAAGGCCGCCGTCGCCAGCCTGTAAGGGATTCCCCGTATGGAAAACAAGACATCCTTCGGCGTTCTGCCCGACGGCAGGACGGTTGACCAACTCACCCTGCGCGCGGGCTCCCTGCGCTGCCAAATTATTACCTACGGCGGCGCGCTCCAATCGCTGCATGTCCCGGACCGGGACGGCAAGCCGGTAGACGTGCTCCTCGGCTTCGACACCCTGGACGGCTACCTCGCCCAGACCTGCTTCATCGGCGCGCTGATCGGCCGCTATGGCAACCGCATCGCCGGCGCGCGCTTCTCCCTCGGCGGCAGAGACTACACCCTCCCCGCCAACGAAGGGGAAAATCACCTCCACGGCGGCCCCGACGGCTTTGACAAGCGCCTCTGGACCGTCGCCTCCCTGACCGAAGACGCCGTATTCCTCACCCTGCGCAGCCCCGACGGCGACATGGGCTACCCGGGCTGTCTCGACGCGCGGGTGACCTACCGCCTGACGCCCGGCGCCCTGACCATCGAGTACGAGGCCACGAGCACCGAGGACAGCTATTGCAACCTCACCAATCACGCCTATTTCAATCTCTCCGGCCACGACAGCGGCCCGGTGACCGGCCAGACCATCCAGCTCTTCGCCGGCCAGTACCTGCCCATCCGCGCCGGCTCCATCCCCACCGGCGAGCTCGCGCCGGTGGCGGGCACGCCAATGGACCTGCGCCAGCCGCAGGCAATCGGGGCGCGAATCGACGAGGACTTCACCCAGCTCCGGCTGGCCGGCGGCTACGACCACTGCTGGGCGGTCGATGGCGAAGCGGACGTCCTGCGTCCCGCCGCCCGCGCCGCCTCCCCGAAGACCGGCATCGTCATGGAGACCCTGACCACCCTGCCCGGCGTGCAGTTCTACGCCGGCAACTACCTCGACGGCTGCCCCCGGGGCAAGGGCGGCGCGCCCTACGCCAAGCGCTGGGGCTTCTGCCTGGAAACCCAGTTCTACCCCGACGCCCCCCACCATCCCGGCTTCCCCGCCCCGCTTCTCCGGCGCGGCGAGACCCAGCGCTCCAAAACCGTCTACCGTTTCGAAACCGCGGGCTGACCCCGCGCCGCCCGGCATCTCATCCAGGATGCCGGGCACTTTTTATAAACAGCTTTACTTGCTTCTGGTAATTTACGCCAAGAATTATTCTCATTTGTGTAAATTTTCAAAGAGTATTTGTGCATACTACCGAAAATGATTCTTTCGCGCAACTATTCTTGCAAGGAAATGCTGTTTATGCTAAAATTTCCTTGCAAAACCGCCCATTTATCAAAACGGACGGCAGGAAAACAACGCGCATTATGAAAGGATGGGAAAAAATGAAAAAAGTAATCGCACTACTTCTGGCATTGGTTCTGGTCCTGAGTATGGCTGCCTGCACCATTGAGGTCCATAACTACAGCAACGCCGGCGGCCCGGACGCCACCGGAACCAATTCCGGCGGCGCCAGCCCCAGCGGCACGAATACCCCGTCGAATGCCGGCGGCTCCATCAAGCTGTTCAACGGTAAAATTGAAATTGACCCCGCGCTGCAAAACCTCGCCAAGGCCTACGAGGCCGAAACCGGCGTCCACGTCGAGATTGAGTCCCTAGGCGGCGGCGTCGATCTGCAAGCCACCCTGAAGCAGTACTATCAGGGCGGCAACATGCCCGACATCTTCGTCGGCGAAGGGGCCGAGGACTTCAACAACTGGACCGGCATGATGGCCGACATGAAGGACGAGGCGTGGGCCCAGGACACCGAGGCCGAGTTTGTAGACGATACCGGCGCGACCATCGGCTTCCCCTACACCACCGAAGCCATCGGCCTGGCCTACAACAAATCCATTCTGGAAAAAGCCGGTGTTGACCCCGCCTCCATCACCGGCCCCGAATCCATGCGGGCCGCCTTCGAGGCCCTCGACGCCAAGAAGGAGGAGCTCGGCCTCACGGCGGTGGTCGGCTACTGCGCCGAGTCCTCCTCCCTCTACTGGTCCTGCGCCCAGCACGTCTTCGGCAACTACCTCGACGCCGGCCTGGACCGCAGCGACACCACCTATATCGACCTGCTCATGGGCGAGGGCCACAAGCTGGACGAAACCCGCTTCACCCACTTCGCTGAAATGCTCGCCCTCTTCCACGAGTTCTCCGACCCCTCTCTGCTGGTGTCGGGCACCTATGACCAGCAGGTCATGAACTTCGCTGCCGGCAAATACGCCTTTGTCACCCAGGGCTCCTGGATCGGCGCGTCGATGAAGGACGCCTACAAGGGCGAGTACGAGGCCGCCGGCAGCTTCGAATGCGGCTACGTTCCCTACGCCTTCGAGGAGGGCATCGACACCATTCTGACCAACTCCCCCTCCTGGTGGGCGGTCTACAAGGACGGCAACGTTGACGCCGCCAAGGCCCAGGACTATGTGGCCCAGG
>JAAWHG010000031.1 GCA_022795735.1 Oscillospiraceae bacterium | reverse complement strand
GCAGGAAATAATTGCCTTCCTGATGATAGGTGCCGCCCAGTTCTTCAAATAATGACTTCATTGCAGATTCCTCCGTTTGTTCAGATTTTCTGCAATACACCGTATCGACCGTCTCTACTACATTTTTTAAACCATCGTTACGGAACCTCATTATGTGACAGTCCGCTCTTTCGCCGTTCCGGCTATCCGGCCAGTTCATGGACGGGATCGCCGCGCCGTTGTCTTAAAAACAGTTTTCTTTGCGTTTCTTCCGGCACTGGTCAAGCTCCGCACAGCGGTAGCAGATTTCGTTGGGGATCGGCTTCCCGTCAAAAAAGTCCACGAGGTTTTGCACGGTGGTCCTGGCGATGCCGTCCAGCGCTTCCTCCGTCAGAAACGCCTGGTGCGAGGTGACGATGACGTTGGGCATCGACAGCAGACGCGCCAGCACGTCGTCTTGCAGAATGTGCCCCGACCGGTCCTCGAAAAAGAGGTCGGACTCCTCCTCGTAGACATCCAGGCAGGCCCCGCCGATTCGTTTGTCCAGCAGGCCCTGGAGCAGCGCTTCGGCGTCAATCAGGCCGCCGCGCGAGGTGTTCAGGAGGATTACATTCCGCTTCATTTGCTTGATTGCGTCTTCGTTAATCATGTGGACGTTGTCATCGGCCAGCGGGCAGTGGAGGGAGATGACGTCGCTCTCTTTGTAAAGCGTCTCCAAGGGGACGTATTGGGCGTCTACCTCTTCGGAGGGGTACTTGTCATACGCCAGGATTTTCATTCCCATGCCTTTGCAGATGTTGAGAAAGGCCCGGCCGATTTTTCCGGTCCCGATGATGCCCGCCGTCTTGCCGTGCAGGTTCCAGCCCACCAGACCGGCGATGCTGAAATTGAAGTCCCGCGTCCGGTTGTACGCCTTGTGGATGCGGCGCACCGACGTGAGCAGCAGGGCCGCCGTATGCTCCGCCACCGCCTCGGGCGAGTAAGCCGGTACCCGGACAATGTGCAGCTTGCCAAACGCCGCCTTGACGTCCACGTTGTTGAAGCCCGAGCAGCGCAGGGCGATGAGCCGGACGCCGCTTTCATACAGCTTTTCTATCACGTTGGCGTTCAGATCGTCGTTGACAAATACGATGACCGCCTCATGGCCCTGGACCAGCGACACCGTCCGCTCGTCCAGGCGAACCGGAAAATAGTCGATGGACACCTGCCCCGCCGTCCACTTTTCAAAGGTCTCGCTGTCATATGGCTTGCTGTCAAACATTGCGGCTTTTCTCATGGCTGCTCCTCCGTTGTCATGCTTTCGACATTAGGATGCGCCGGATTTCCTTGATTATGCCACGGCGCTCAAGGCGGTTATCGCTTTTTTTCATTGACTTTACCGTCCATTCGGTTATAATTATGAGAGAAGAAAAACCGGGAGGTTAACTATGCTGAAAAACACCGAGAAAACGATGGAAAAGCTTGTCGCCCTGTGCAAAGGGCGCGGCTTTATCTTTGCCGGCTCCGAAATCTACGGCGGCCTCGCCAACACCTGGGACTACGGCCCCCTGGGCGCGGAACTCAAAAACAATATCAAACGGGCCTGGTGGAAGAAATTCGTCCAGGAAAACCCCTACAACGTCGGCCTGGACGCCGCCATCCTGATGAATCCGCAGACCTGGGTGGCCTCCGGCCATTTGAGCGGGTTTTCCGACCCCTTGATGGACTGCCGCGAGTGCCACGAGCGGTTCCGCGCGGACAAGCTGATCGAGGACTACTGTGCCGAACGCGACGAGACGCTGGAACGGCCCATCGACGCCTTCTCCCAGGCCGAGATGAAGGACTTTATTGAGGAGAAAAACATCTGCTGCCCCACCTGCGGCAAACACAACTGGACCGACATCCGCCAGTTTAACCTGATGTTCAAGACCTTCCAGGGGGTCACCGAGGACGCGAAAAACACGGTCTACCTCCGTCCCGAGACCGCCCAGGGCATCTTTGTCAACTTCGCCAACGTCCAGCGCACCACCCGCCGCAAGCTGCCCTTCGGCATCGGACAGATCGGCAAATCCTTCCGCAATGAGATCACCCCGGGCAACTTCATCTTCCGGGTCCGGGAGTTCGAGCAGATGGAGCTGGAGTTTTTCTGCGAGCCGGGGACCGACCTGGAATGGTTCAACTACTGGCGCGGCTTCTGCCGGGACTGGCTGCTGGGCCTGGGCATGCGGGAGGAAAGCCTGCGGCTGCGCGACCACGACCCCGAGGAGCTCTGCTTCTACTCCAAGGCGACCACCGACTTTGAGTTCCTCTTCCCCTTCGGCTGGGGCGAGCTGTGGGGAGTGGCCGACCGGACCGACTACGACCTCACCCAGCATCAGAACGCCTCCAGCAAGGACCTGTCCTACTTCGATCAGGAGAAGAACCAGCGCTACATTCCCTACGTCATCGAGCCCTCCCTCGGCGTTGAGCGCAGCGTCCTCGCCTTCCTGGCCGACGCCTACGACGAGGAGGTCGTGGGGCAGGACAAGAACGGCAAGGACGACGTCCGCGTGGTGCTCCATCTCCACCCGGCGCTGGCCCCCTTCAAGGCCGCCGTGCTGCCGCTGTCCAAAAAGGAGGTTTTGGCCAGTCCCGCCCAAAAGCTGCACCAGGAGCTGAGCAAGCTGTTCATGGTGGACTACGACGACACCGGCTCCATCGGCAAGCGCTACCGCCGCGAGGATGAGATCGGCACCCCCTACTGCATCACGCTGGACTTCCAGACTGTGGGCGACGACAACACCCCCGCCGACCACGCGGTCACCATCCGCAACCGCGACACCATGGAGCAGGTCCGCATCCCGATGGACCAGGTCGCCGCCTGGCTGACCGAGCATGTCGCGTATTAAATTCATTTACTTTTTTCAGAAAGGATTGATCCGAAATGGCAGATAACAAGTCCCTGGCCATTCATGCCACCAAGGCCCGGATGCTGGCCGTCCAAATGGTGCATGACGCGGCCTCCGGCCATCCCGGCGGCTCCCTGAGCTGTCTGGACGTGCTGACCACCCTTTACTTCAGCGTGATGAAGATCGACCCCAGCAACCCCCAAGACCCTAGCCGTGACCGTTTCGTCATGTCCAAGGGCCACTGTTCCCCCGCTCTGTACCCCGTCCTGGCGCTTCGCGGCTTCTTCCCCACCGAGGATTTGAAGCTGTTCCGCTCCATCGAGGGCCATATGTCGGGCCATGTGGAGATGCGTATTCCCGGCGTCGATATGTCCACCGGCTCTCTCGGCCAGGGTATCTCCACCGCCGTCGGCATGGCGCTGGGCGGCAAGCTCAATCACAAGGACTACCGCGTCTACGCCATTCTGGGCGACGGCGAGCTGGCCGAAGGACAGGTGTGGGAGGCCATGATGTCGGCCGCCAAGTACAAGCTGGACAACCTCTGCGCCTGCGTGGACGTCAACGGCCTGCAAATCGACGGGCGCACCGCCGACGTCATGCCCACGGAACCGCTGGACAAGAAATTCGAAGCCTTTGGCTGGCATGTGATTCAAATTGACGGCCACGACTATGGCGCGATTGAGAAGGCCTACGCCGAGGCGGCGACCGTCAAGGGAAAGCCCACCATGATTCTCGCCAAGACCACTAAGGGCAAGGGGGTCTCCTTCATGGAGGACCAGGCCGGCTGGCACGGCAAGGCCCCCAACGACGAGCAATACGCCCAGGCCAAATCCGAGCTGGAAGCCAAACTGAAGGAATTGGAGGGATAAGAAATGGCTGAGAAAATTGCGACCCGCGCCGCCTACGGCAACGCCCTGGTCGAGCTTGCGGACAAATACCCCGATCTGGTGGTCTTCGACGCCGACCTGGCCGGCGCGACCATGACCGCCGGGTTTATGAAGGCTTACCCCGAGCGTTTCTTCGATATGGGCATCGCCGAGAGCAACATGGTGGGCGTGGCCGCCGGTCTGTCCACCACCGGCAAGAAGCCCTTTGTCAACACCTTCGCCATGTTCGCCTCGGGCCGCGCCTGGGAACAGGTCCGCAACTCGGTCTGCTACCCCCGGCTGAACGTCAAGGTGATCGGCTCCCACGGCGGGCTCTCCGTCGGCGAGGACGGGGCCACCCATCAGTGCATTGAGGACTTCGCCCTGATGCGCGCCATTCCCGGCATGACGGTGCTCTGCCCCTGCGACGGCCACGAGATGCGGCTCGCCACCGAGGCGCTGCTCAACTTTGACGGACCCGCCTACATGCGTCTGGGCCGGCTGGCGGTGGAAACCGTCACCGACGCCATCCCCGGCTACCAGTTTGAAATCGGCAAGGCGGTCCAACTGGCCGAGGGCAAGGATGTGACCATCGTCGCCACCGGCATGATGGTGCAGATGGCGCTGGAGGCCGCCAAGGCATTGCAGGGCGACGGCATCTCCGCCCGTGTGCTGGACATGCACACCATCAAGCCGCTGGACGAGGCCGCGCTGCTGGCGGCGGCACAGGAGACCGGCTGCGTTGTGACCACCGAGGAGGCCAACGTTTTGGGCGGCCTCGGCGCGGCGGTTTGCGAATATCTGAGCGGCGTATGCCCGGTGCCGGTGGTGCGCCACGGCGTCAACGACGAGTTTGGACGCAGCGGCAAGGCGCCCCTGGTGCTCGACGCCTACGGACTGAACGCGGCCAACATCGCCGCGTGCGCCAAGAAAGCTGTCTCGATGAAAAAATAACCGGCCAGTAACCTGAAAACGGCCCGCTGCGTTTACTCGCAGCGGGCCGTCAGTTATGTTTTTTTCTCAAACCGCTCCCCGCATTTGGGGCAGGTGATGCGGATTTTCCCCTTTCCGCGCGGGACGCGAATCTTTTGCCGGCAACGGGGGCAGGCGTAATAGCGATGCTGCCGGTCCCGTATGGGGCCGAGCATCCGCATAAACCGTTGGTTTTCTTCCCGGCGCTTGTAGATATTGCGGGAGTACATCCGAAAAATCGCCAGCACCAGCGGGATATAGGCCAGAAAGCCCAGCCAGTACAGTCGGGTGAAGCTGCCCAGCAGGGCCAGCACCACGCCAAGCAGCAGCAGGAACATGCCGAGCTGATCGCTGCCGTACCTTCCATACATAAAGCGCCGAAGCTTGTCTCCCAGTTTACGAAACATCCGCCGTCACCAACCTCTTTCTTATTGATACATTATATCGGTCCGGCGCCGAAATACAATATCTGAGACGCAAAATTTACGGATTGTTCACGCCTTTTCCACTCCGCAGCACCACAACCGGCAGATGCGGCCGGTTGAAAAGCCGGAATGGAATACCAGAATTTCCAAGGCCCCGGCTGACCAGCATACAGGTCCGCCCCGCCCGGTATATCCCGGCGGTGTATTCCGGGAAGAACTGCATGCCCGTTCCCAGCAATCCTCCCGCCACGGGCAGACGGATGACGCCGCCGTGGGCGTGGCCTGCCAGCACCGCGTCCAGCTCCAGCGCGTCCCAGCGCGCCAGCTGATCGTTCCGATGGGCCAGCAGGAGTACATACGGGTCGCCGCAGGCCGCGTGAATCTCCTCTGTCAGCTCCTCGGGGGTCTTTTGATCCCAGGGGCCGTTGGGGTCGTCCACACCGGCCACGACGATGGATTGGCCGTCCCGTTCCAGGAGAACGTACTCGTTGTGCAGCGCCGTTACACCGGCCTCTTCCAGGATGGCGAACAGCTCTTTTCGCCTGTCCATGGCCCATTCATGGTTGCCGGTGACGTAATACGTAGGCGCGATTTTGACCAGTTCGCCCGCCAGGTTCCGTATAACCTCCAGGTCGGTGTGTTCGTCGGCCAGATCGCCGTCCAGCGCAATCAAGTCGGGCTTCGCGGCCTGGACCGCTTCCACCAGATTCCGGTTTCCAGGCCCGAACTCCTCGCCATGCAGGTCGGCCAGCTCAACCACGCGCAGGCCGTCAAAGGCCGCCGGGAGACGGTCTGAGGTCACCTGAAAGGTCTCGGTGGCGATGGTGCGGTTTTCAAAATACCAGAAACCCACCAAAATAATCACCAGCAGTGCCAACCGCCACAGCCTGGCCAAAAATCCGCGCTTTTTTTCCAAGGAACCGCCTCCTCTCTTCTATATTGTACACCCGGCCCGTTCCGAAAAGCGTCGAGCTTGACAGGGGGCGGGGCAAATGTTATGATATGTAAAATTCTATATCTAAGGAGTGACCTGTACATTGAAAACCAATACCCGCATGATCGCCCTGAATGGCGTCCTGGCGGCCCTGTACGCGGCGGTTACGCTCGCGACCGCCTCCTTTGCCTACGGGCCCATCCAATTTCGGGTTGCCGACGCGCTGTGCGTTCTGCCTTTTTTCGCGCCGTCTACCTCAATTGGACTTTTCTTAGGGTGCCTGGCCGCCAACCTCTTCTCCCCCGTGTCGGCGCTGGACATTGTCATCGGCTCGGCCGCCACGCTGGCCGGCTGCCTCGCCGCCGCCCGCGTCAAGCATAAGTGGCTGGTTCCGCTGCCCACCATCCTGGCCAACACCATCATGGTCGGCGCGATGCTGGCCTGCGTTTACACCCCCGACGCGCTGGTGGAAGGGTTTCTGACTATGGGCGCGCAGGTCGCCATTGGCGAGGTCGCGGTGATGGCTGCGCTGGGGCTGCCGCTGCTCGCCATTTTGTCCAAGCCTGGCGTGTCCGCCAAGCTCTTTTACGGCAACCGCACCACCGCGCAGGCCCGGGGCGGGCCGGAGCTTTAACCGCATTCTGTTTTACAAGAAGGAACGCGCCGCATGGCTTTCACCTTGCGGCGCGTTCTTTTTTCACGCTTTTACGCCTTGCCGGCGCAGCCCAGCACGTTCTTCAGCTTGTGCCGTACCAATTCCTTGATGTTGGCGCGGGCGGGCTTGAGATACTCGCGGGGGTCAAACTTGTCGGGATGCTCCGCCATGAACTGCCGGATGGTACCCGTCATCGCCAGGCGCAGGTCGGAGTCAATGTTGATCTTGCAAACCGACAGAGAGGCCGCCTTGCGCAGCTGCTCCTCGGGGATGCCCACCGCGTCGGGCATCTTGCCACCGTTGTCGTTAATCATCTTCACATAGTCCTGCGGGACGCTGGACGAGCCGTGCAGCACGATGGGGAAGCCGGGCAGACGCTTGGAGACCTCCTCCAGGACGTCGAAGCGCAGGGGGGGCGGCACCAGGATGCCCTTCTCGTTCCGGGTGCACTGGTCGGCGGTGAACTTGTACGCGCCGTGGCTGGTGCCGATGGCAATTGCCAGAGAGTCGCAGCCGGTCTTCTCCACAAACTCCTGGACCTCTTCGGGGCGGGTGTAGGAGGAATCCGCCGCGCTGACCTTCACGTCGTCCTCGACGCCGGCCAGGGTACCCAACTCAGCCTCTACCACCACGCCGTGGTCGTGGGCGTACTCCACCACCTGCTTGGTGATCTTCACGTTCTCCTCAAAGGGCATGGAGCTGCAATCAATCATGACGGAGGTGAACCCGCCGTCAATGCAGGATTTGCAGGTTGCGAAATCGGGGCCGTGGTCCAGATGCAACGCCACCGGGATGCCGGGGCACTCGGCCACGGCGGCCTCAACCAGTTTCACCAAATAGGTGTGGTTGGCATAGGCACGCGCGCCCTTGGACACCTGGAGGATAACGGGAGACTTCTCCTCTGCGCAGGCCTCGGTGATCGCCTGGACGATTTCCATATTGTTGACGTTGAACGCGCCTATGGCATAGCCGCCGTCGTAGGCTTTCTTGAACATTTCGGTGGAAGTAACAAGAGGCATTCGATATCACTCCTTTATAAAATTATAGTACTATTTTAACAAAATTATGGGAAGGATTCAATAGAGGAATTTACAATTCTCAAGCTTTATGATATAGTACCTTCGTACAAAATTGCAGAATCGGGCGTAGCATCGCCTAAAACACTGGAGGAATCGAAATATGTCCACACTCAAAGGCGCTTGTATCATCGGTCAGTCCGGCGGCCCCTCATCGGTCATCAACTGTAGCGCTTATGGTGTCATCAAAACGGCGCTGGAGGACCCCAACATCACCAAGGTTTACGGCGCGTATCACGGCATCAAGGGCGTTCTGGGCGGGCAGCTCATGATTATGGACGAAGAAGACCCCGCAGAGCTGGAACGGATGCTTTATACCCCCTCCTCCGCCCTGGGCTCCTGCCGGTACAAGATCGCCGACCCCGACGACGACGAAACCGACTACAAGCGCATTCTGGAGGTTTTCCAGCAGTACAATGTCCGCTATTTCTTCTACAACGGCGGCAACGACTCGATGGATACCTGCGAGAAGATTTCGCGCTATATGGCCAAGGTCGGCTATGAGTGCCGCGTGATCGGCGTGCCCAAAACCATTGACAATGATCTGATGGGCACCGACCACTGCCCCGGCTTCGGCTCGGCCGCCAAGTATATCGCCACCACCTTTATGGAGGTGCTGCGCGACGCCCACGTCTACGACACCGGCATGATCTGCGTCGTGGAGTGCATGGGACGCAACGCCGGGTGGCTGACCGCCGCCTCCGCGCTGGCCGGGCTGCATCACGAGGGTCCCGACCTGATTTATCTGCCCGAGTCGGATTTTGAGATGGATAAGTTTGTTGCCGACGTCTCCGGCCGTTTCAGCAAGACGGGCGACTGCATTGTCGCGGTGTCCGAGGGCATTCACTATGCCGACGGCACCTTTGTCGCCGACGCCAAAACCTCTGAAAACGACGGCTTCGGCCACGCCCAGCTCGGTGGATTGGCCTCCATGCTGGCCAGCATTCTGAAGGAGAAGACGGGCGCCAAGGTTCGCGGGATCGAGTTGAGCCTGCTTCAGCGCTGCGCCGCCCATCTGGCCTCCGGCACCGACATTCAGGAGGCCTTCCAGGCCGGCAAGGCCGCTGTTGAGGCTGCCCTGGCCGGGCACACCGGCAAAATGGTCGGCTTTGAGTGTGACCGGAGCAACGGCGGCTATGTTTGCAATACCAAGCTGGTCGATCTGAACAAAGTTGCCAACTTTGAGAAGAAGTACCCGAAGATGTGGATCAACGCCGAGGGCAACCATGTGACCCAGGGCTTTATCGACTACTGCCTTCCCCTCATCCAGGGCGAGACCGGCATGGTCAAGGTCAACGGCCTGCCCCGCTTCGCCCAATTTCGCAGAGAGTTTGTGAAATAAGAGCCGCGGGCCTTTTCACTCGACTTTTGTTGATTCGATCCACCGTCATAGCAATAAGAGCGGACTCCCGGTTTGGGAGTCCGCTCTCTTTTTATTGTCCGGCTGGGGTTTTTATTACACCAGCTCAATAACGGCCATCTCGGCGGCGTCGCCGCGGCGGGGGCCGGTACGGGTGACGCGGGTGTAGCCGCCCTGACGCTCGGCGTACTTCGCACCGATCTCGTCGAACAGCTTCTTGGCGACGTCCTCCTTGGTGATCCAGGCCAGAGCCTTGCGGTAGGACGCCAAGTCCTTTTTCTTGGCCAGCGTAATCATGCGCTCGGCCACCGGCTGGACCTCCTTGGCGCGGTAGAAGGTAGTCTCCACCTTCCCGTTCTCAAAGAGATAGGTCGTCATAGCCCGGAGCATCGCCTTGCGCTGGTCGCTGGTCCGCCCGAGCTTTCTCGTTCCAAACATGTTGTTTCCCTCCCCTGTAACAAGGTATTGATATAATCAGGTGCTCAGTCCGCCATTGTCTTCGCTCGCGAGGCTCAGGCCCATCAGCGACAGCTTGTTCTGTACCTCTTCCAAGGACTTGCGGCCCATGTTGCGTACCTTCATCATATCCTCGCCGGTCCTGGAAATCAGATCCTCGACGTTGTTGATGTTGGCCCGCTTGAGGCAGTTGAAGCTGCGCACCGAGAGGTCAAGCTCCTCAATGGTCATCTCCAACACCTTGTCCCGGTGCGACTCCGCCTTTTCCACCACCGTCGCCTTGCTGGTGACGGCTTCGGAGAGGTCGGTAAACAGGGTGAGGTGGTCGGAGAGAATCTTCGCGCCCAGCGACACCGCGTCGCGGGCCGAGATGGTGCGGTCTGTCCACAGCTCCAACGTCAGCTTGTCGTAGTCGGTCATGTTGCCGACGCGGGTGTTCTCCACCGTATAGTTGCACTTGTAGACCGGTGTGTAGATCGAGTCGATGGGGATCACGCCGATAATGCTCTGCGCCGGCTTGTTCCGGTCGGCCGGGACGTAGCCCCTGCCCCGGCTGAGGGTGATCTCCATGTTAAACGTCGCGTCGGGACCCAGGCTGCAGATGTGGAGCTCCGGGTTGAGAATCTCCACCTCCCCGTCGGCCTTGATGTCGCCGGCGCAGACCTCGCACTCGCCCGCCGCGTCGATATACACCGTCTTGACGCCCTGGCAATAGAGCTTGGCGATAATCTTCTTGACGTTCAGCACAATCTCCGTCACGTCTTCCTTGACGCCTGGGATGGTGGAAAACTCATGCTGGATGCCCGCGATTTTGATGGAGGTCGCCGCCGTCCCGGGGAGCGAAGAGAGGAGAATCCTTCTCAGAGAATTGCCCAAAGTCGTGCCGTAGCCTCGCTCAAGCGGTTCGACCACATATTTGCCGTAGGAGACGTCTTCGGTGGAATCGATACACTCAATACGGGGCTTTTCAATTTCTACCATGTTCAAAAATTTTTACCCTCCTTGCAGGGCGGGGCCGAGGCCCCGTCGGCTTTTTCAGCTTACCAATGAACGAGGGCGCGGCATTACTTGGAGTACAACTCGACGATCAGGTTTTCGGAAATCTCAAAATCGATGTCTTCCTTGGCCGGCATGGCGATGACCTTGCCGGAGAGGGCGTTCTTATCGCGGTCCAGCCACTTGGGGGCGGCCACGAAGGCGTCGTCTTCCTTTATCTTTTTGAAGCGGTTGTTGGAGGCCGACTTCTCACAGACGGCAACGACGTCGTTCATGCTCACCATGGCGGAGGGGATGTTGACCCGCTTGCCGTTGACGGTGAAGTGGCCGTGGTTGACCAGCTGCCGCGCCTCGCGGCGGGTGGCGGCGAAGCCCAGGCGGTAGACCACGTTGTCCAGGCGGCGCTCCACCAGTTGGAGGAGGTTGTCGCCGGTGTTGCCGGGCATGCGCTCGGCCTTTTCAAAGTAGCTGCGGAACTGCTTTTCCAGAATGCCGTACACAAAACGGACCTTCTGCTTCTCCTGGAGCTGCAGGCCGTACTCGGACTTCTTCGTCCTGCGCTGGCCGCCGGGGTTCTTGTTGGACTTCTTGCTGTAGCCCATCGCGGCGGGGGAAACGCCCAGTGTACGGCAGCGCTTGAGGACGGGTTGCGTATTCTTAGCCATAGTTACGTTTTCCTCCTTCTATCAGACGCGGCGGCGCTTGGGCGGACGGCAGCCATTGTGGGGAATGGGCGTCACGTCCTTAATCATGTTGACCTCGAGGCCGGCGGACTGGAGCGCGCGGATGGCGGCTTCCCGTCCCTGGCCGGGGCCCTTGACGTAAACCTCGACGGTCTTCAGACCGTGCTCCATCGCGGCCTTGGCGGCCGTCTCGGCGGCCATCTGGGCGGCAAAGGGGGTGGACTTTCTCGAACCGCGGAAGCCCAGGCCGCCGGACGACGCCCAGGAGAGGGCGTTGCCCTGCAGGTCGGTGATGGTAACCATGGTGTTGTTGAAGGTGGAGCGGATATGCGCGGCGCCCTTCTCAATGTTCTTGCGCTCGCGGCGGCGCTTGATGACCTTCTTACCGGTAGCTTTTGCCATTACATATCCCTCCCTTACTTCTTCTTGTTGGCAATGGTCTTCTTCGGACCCTTACGGGTGCGGGCGTTGGTCTTGGTACGCTGTCCGCGAACGGGAAGGCCCCTTCTGTGACGGACGCCCCGGTAGCAGCCGATTTCGGTGAGACGCTTGATGTTCATCGCGGTCTCACGGCGCAGGTCGCCCTCAATGGTGTAGTTCTTCGCGATTTCCTCGCGGAGCTTGCTCTCCTCGTCGTCGGTCAGGTCCTTGACGCGGGTGTCGGGGTTGATGCCCGTGGCCGCCAAGATGTCCTTCGCGCTCTTTCTGCCAATGCCAAAGATATAAGTCAGACCAATTTCGATCCGCTTGTCTCTGGGCAGGTCAATACCAGAAATACGTGCCATATTGTCTCCTGCACCTCCTTAACCTTGTCTCTGCTTATGTTTGGGATTTTCACAAATCACCATAACGCGGCCCTTGCGCTTGATAACCTTGCATTTCTCGCACATGGGCTTGACGGACGGTCTTACCTTCATTTTCGTTAACCTCCATTGAGAACGATTTGTCGGATCTTATTTGCTTCTCCATGTGATTCTGCCCCTCGACAGGTCATAAGGTGACATCTGTACCGTCACCTTGTCGCCGGGGAGAATCTTGATAAAGTTCATCCGGAGCTTACCGGAGATATGCGCCAAAATCGAATGTCCGTTGCCAATGTCTACGGTGAACATCGCGTTCGGCAGCGCATCGGTTACGATTCCCTCAAGCTCGATCACGTCGTCCTTTGCCAAGTCATTTACCCTCCTGACTTTCCAGAGTCTGACCCGCTATGGCCAGCTCCCTGCGTAATTCGCTGTTGAGTACCTTTCCGCCGGAAAGCAGCTTTTCCTGCACACGCTCTGCGTTTACGGAAACCCGCTGCACATGCTTTCTCTTTTTCCGCTTGGGATGTTCGAGCTTTCTGCCCTTTCCGTCGGCGATCGTAACATACGCCTCGTCGGCCTCGATCACGAAGAAAAGCTTCCCGCGATCTCTCCCGGCCAGCGATACCACAACGTCTGCTTTTTCGATTTCCATCCTGCTCACTCCCCGGTGACCGTGAGGATTTCTGGGTCCCCGGCGGTAATGGCGATGGTGTTCTCATAGTGCGCAGCCAGCTTGCCGTCGGCGGTGACCACGGTCCACTTGTCCTTGAGAACCCGGATTTCGTAGGTTCCCTCGGTGACCATGGGCTCCACCGCCAGGGTCATGCCCCGCACCAGCCTCGGACCCCGTCCGGCGTTGCCGAAGTTGGGGACCTCCGGGGCCTCGTGCATCTCGGAGCCGACGCCGTGGCCGACGTAGCTGCGGACGACCGAGTAGCCGTTGGCTTCCACATACGATTGGACTGCATGGGAGATGTCAGAGATCCGATTTCCCTGACGCGCGAATTTGATGCCCTCAAAGAAGCTCTGTTTGGTGACCTCTATGAGCCGCTTTGCTTCGGGAGAAATATTCCCGCAGGCGAAGGTCGCGGCGCAGTCGCCGTGAAACCCGCCCCAGTAAGCGCCAACATCCACGCTGACAATGTCGCCCTCACGAAGGACCCGCTTATCGGGTATCCCGTGGATCACGACGTCGTTGACGGAGATGCAAGCGCTTGCCGGATAGCCTCCATAGTGGAGGAAGGATGGCTTCGCGCCCTGCGACACGATATAATCGTGAACAGCCTTGTCGATCTCCCTAGTGGTCACGCCGGGCCTTACCATGCGGCCCGCCAGCTCCCTGGCCTTGGCCGTGATGCGGCCGGCCCGGCGCATCACCTCGAGCTCACGCTCGCTCTTGACAGATATCATAACGGACGCCCCTATGCGCCGATGGCGGTCAGGATGGCCTTCGAGATTTCCTCGATGGGCCGGTCGCCCTCCACCAGGGAGAGCTTGCCCAGCCTGCCGTAGAAATCCTTCAGGGCCTCGGTCTCCCGGTGGAAAACCTGAAGGCGGCTCCTGACGGTCTCGGGCGCGTCATCCGCACGGGTGGTCAGCTCGCCGCCGCAGTGATCGCACACGCCGTCCTTGCGCGGGGGATGGGCGGTGATGTGATAACTTGCGCCACAGCCGGAGCAGACCCGGCGGCCCGTCATGCGTTGTTCAATGACCGCATCGTCGATCTCAATGGACACGACGTGGTCAAATGAGACTCCCGCATCCTCCAGCGCCTCGGCCTGCGGGATGGTGCGGGGCACCCCGTCGAGAATAAAGCCGTTTGCACAGTCGGCCCGGGCGACGCGGTCCCGGACGATACCGATGACCACATCGTCGGGAACCAGCTGGCCTTTGTCCATAAAGGCCTTGGCCCGCAGGCCAACCTCGCTGCCGTTCCTGATGGCCTCGCGGAGGATGTTGCCGGTGGAGATGGTGGGGATTCCCAGCTTTGCCGCGACGATGTCGGCCTGGGTTCCCTTTCCGGCGCCCGGAGCACCCAGAAGGATCAGTTTCATGGACTGTTCCCCCGCTTACTCCAGGAAGCCCTTGTAGTGGCGCATCATCATCTGCGCCTCAAGGGCTGTAACAGTTTCGAGCGCAACGCCCACCACGATGATAACCGAGGTGCCGCCCAGGGAGACGGCGTTGCTCACGAAGCGGCCCACAATGATGGGCAGCAGGGCCACGATGGCCAGATAGATCGCGCCAAAGAAGGTGACTTTGTTGATGACCCGGCCGATAAACTCCGCCGTGGGACGGCCCGGACGGAAGCCGGGGATAAAGCCGCCGTTCTTCTTGAGGTTGTTGGCAATTTCAATGGGGTTGTACTGCACCGTCGCGTAGAAGTAGCTGAACGCGATAATCAGGATGAAGTAGACCACCATATAGAGAACGCTCTGATTGCTGAACCAGCCAAGCTGTTTGCCCGCAAACGCCGCGATGGTACCCGGCAGGGAGGCGATGGACTGGGCAAAGATGACGGGCAGAACGCCTGACATATTCACTTTGATGGGCAGATGGGTGCTCTGGCCGCCGTACATCTTCCGGCCCACCACGCGCTTGGCATACTGGACAGGGATGCGCCGCTCGGAGTTGGTGATAAACACAATAAACGCCACGAGCAGAAGCATGCCGACCAGGAGCAGGAGCGCCTGCCACCACTGGCCGCCGGTGAACATGGCGAAGAGGGTGGAGACAGCGGAGGGGATGCGGGAGATGATGTTGGCAAACAGGATGATGGAAATGCCGTTGCCGATGCCAAACTCGGTAATCTGCTCGCCCAGCCACATGACGAAGGCGGAACCGGCGGTGAAGCTGAGGACGATTACCAGGCCGGGCAGGAAACCGGTGTTGGTCAGCAGAGACTGTCCGCCGTAGCCGTTGCGGAGCATCACATAATAGGCGAAGCCCATCAGCAGGCCGAGGCCGACGGTGGTGTAACGGGTGATGTTGCTGATCTTGCGCTTGCCCTCTTCGCCGCCTTCCTTGCTCAAACGCTCGAGCGCGGGGATGGCGATGCACAGGAGCTGGATGATGATGGAGGCGTTGATATAGGGCTGAATGCTCAGCGCGAATACCGTCGCCTGTGAGAAGGCGGAGCCCGACATCATGTTGTACAGGCCCAGAATGGTTCCGGACAAGGACTGTTCAAAGTAGTTATGCAGCGCGGCTACGTCAACGTAGGGAACCGGCACCGCGTTGCCCAGGCGGAAGATCAGCAGAATGAACAGCGTAAAGAGGATCTTCTTGCGCAGCTCGGGGATCTTCCACGCGTTACGCAGGGTTGCAAACACTTAGACCACCTCTGCCTTTCCGCCCACCTCTTCGATCTTTGTCTTGGCAGACTCGGAGAAGGCGGCGGCTTTGACCGTCAGCTTTTTGGTCAGTTTGCCGTTGGCCAGGACCTTCAGTCCATATTTGCAGTCGGAGATCACACCCTTCTCCAGCAGCGCCGCCGCGTCTACGACAGCCCCGTCGTCAAAGACGTTGAGGTTGCCGATGTTGACGGCGGTGAGGGGCTTGGCGAAAATGTTGTTGAAGCCGCGCTTGGGGACGCGCCGGGCCAGGGGCATCTGGCCGCCTTCAAAGCCCACGCGGACCTTGCCGCCGCTGCGGGCCTTCTGGCCCTTGTGCCCGCGGCCGGCGGTCTTGCCGTTGCCGGTGCCGGTGCCGCGGCCCTTGCGCTTGCCGACGTGGGTGGAGCCCTCTACTGGTGCAAGTTCGTGTAAATTCATACCTGCGCCTCCTTAGTTTTCCTCGGTGACCTGAAGCAGATAACCGATCTTGGCAATCTTCCCGCGGGTCTGCTCGTTGTCGGGCTGGACGGTCTCCTGCCCGATCTTGCGAAGGCCCAGGGAGTTCGCAGTAGCGATGTGCTTTTCGAGCCGTCCGTTGAGGCTCTTGACAAGCTTGATTTTCAATTTTGCCATGTTACGAGCCCTCCTTAACCGACGATTTCTTCGACGCTCTTGCCGCGTACACGGGCGACCTCTTCGGGGCCGCGCAGGGTCATCAGGCCCTGCATGGTGGCCTTGACCACATTCTGCGGGTTGTTCGAGCGCAGGCACTTGGCGCGGATGTTGGAGACACCCACCGCCTCCATAACGGCGCGCACCGGGCCGCCGGCGATGATGCCGGTACCTTGGGGGGCGGGCTTGAGCAGAACCTCGCCCGCGCCAAAGACGCCGATCACCTCATGCGGAATGGTGGTGCCGTCCAGCGTAATTTTGGTCATGTTCTTCTTGGCGTCGGCAATGCCCTTGAGGATGGCCTCGGACACTTCTGACGCCTTGCCCAGGCCGTAGCCCACGGTGCCCTTGCCGTCGCCCACGACCACCAGGGCCGCGAACTTGAAAATCCGGCCGCCCTTCACCGTCTTGGAAACGCGGTTGAGGTGGACAACCTTTTCAATAAACTCGGGGGCCTCGGATTCGCGGTCGTTGCGACCGCCTCTTCTTTCACGATCATATGCCATTTTTTGTTTCCTCCTCCCCCGTTAAAATTGGAGCCCGCCCTCGCGGGCGCCCTCTGCCAGGGCAGCGACGCGGCCATGGAAGATGTAGCCGCCGCGGTCGAATACGACCTGCTCGATGCCCTTATCCTTTGCGCGCTGGGCGATGGTCTGGCCCACCTTCTTGGCGGCCTCGGCGTTGCCCTTCGCGCCCTCGAAGCCCTTGTCCAGGGTGGAGGCGGCGGCCAGGGTGACGCCGTGTACATCGTCAATGAGCTGCGCGTAGATGTTCGTGTTGCTGCGGAAAACGTTCAGGCGGGGTCTCTCGGGCGTGCCGGAGATCTTGCCACGCACCCTCTTATGGCGCTTCAAACGCTGCGCGTTGGTATTCGGTTTCTTAATCATTTAGGCACACCTCCTAATTATTTCTTTGCGCCGGTCTTGCCTTCCTTGCGGCGGATGACCTCGTCCGTGTACTTGATGCCCTTGCCCTTGTAGGGTTCCGGCGGACGCTTGCCCCGGACCTCGGCGGCAAACTGGCCGACGGTCTGCTTGTCGATGCCGCTGATGACAATCTTGTTGGGGGTGGGGGCGTCAATGGTGATGCCGTCGATTTCATCGACGAAGACCTGGTGGGAATAGCCCAGGTTCATGACCAGCTGCTTGCCCTGCTTGGCCACACGGTAGCCGACGCCGTTGACGTCCAGCTCCTTCTTGAAGCCCTCGGTGACACCGACCACCATGTTGTGGAGCAGGGTGCGGGTCAGGCCGTGCAGGCTGCGGTGTTCCTTTTCATCGTCGGGGCGCTCCACCGTCATGACGGCGCCTTCGACCTTGATAATCATATCGGGATGGCAGGTCCGGGTCAGCGTGCCCTTGGGACCCTTGACGGTGACCTCGTTGACGTCCTTAATGGTGACCTCTACGCCTGCCGGTATCGCGATGGGCATTTTGCCGATTCTTGACATTGAATGCTTCCTCCTTCTTACCAGACAAACGCGAGGACTTCTCCGCCGACGTGGTTGGCTCTCGCCTTCTTGTCGGTCATGACGCCCTTGGATGTGGAAATGATGGCGACGCCCAGGCCCTTGAGGACCCTGGGGAGCTCGTCGGCCCCGGCGTAGACGCGCAGGCCGGGCTTGGAGACGCGACGCAGGCCAGAGATGACCTTCTCCTTGCCGGGAAGGTATTTGAGGCTGATTTTGATGACGCCCTGGGTGCCGTCCTCAACCACCTGGAACGCCTTGATATAACCCTCGTCCAGCAGAATCTGGGCGATAGCCTTCTTGAGGTTGGAGGCGGGGACGTCCACGGTGTCGTGCTTGGCCGCGTTCGCGTTCCGAATCCGGGTCAGCATATCGGCTACGGGATCGGTGATTTGCATGTTTGGGAAACCTCCTAATTTAGAAGTTACAGGCTTTGGGCAGCGCCGGTATGGCGGCCGCCCGCCTGTGAAGATCTCAGGGTATCAGCGGAATGTGAACCGGGAACGGCCCCATCTTCCCCTGACTTCTGAGAACTTTTGACAGAAAAATGTTACCAGCTGGCTTTCTTTACGCCAGGGATTTCGCCCTTGTAGGCGAGCTCGCGGAAGCAGATGCGGCACACGCCGTAGTTGCGCAGGTAGGCGTGGGGGCGGCCGCAGATTTTGCACCGGTTGTAGCGGCGGGAGGAGAACTTCGGCTCCGCCTGCTGCTTGAGGATCATAGATTTCTTAGCCATGTTTTCTCCTCCAATCAAGCGTAGAAGGGCGCGCCGACCAGGGTCAGCAGCTCTTTCGCCTCTTCGTCGGTCTTCGCCGTGGTGCAGATGCAGATATCCATGCCGCGGAAGGCGTCGATCTTGTCGTACTCAATCTCGGGGAAGATCAGCTGCTCTTTCAGGCCCATGGCATAGTTGCCGCGCCCGTCGAAGGAATTGGGGTTGATGCCGCGGAAGTCGCGGACGCGGGGCAGGGCCACGTTGAACAGGCGGTCCAGGAACTCCCACATCCGGTCGCCGCGCAGGGTGACCTTCACGCCGACCACCTGGCCCTCGCGGACCTTGAAGTTGGCGACCGACTTGCGCGCCTTGACCGCAACCGGCTTCTGGCCGGTGATGGTGGCGATGTCGCGGATGACGTTGTCAATAATCTTGGCGTTGTCCTTGGCCTCGCCGCAGCCGACGTTGACAACCACTTTGTCCAGCTTCGGAATCTGCATGACGCTCTTGTAGCCGAACTTCTTCATCAGAGCCGGAGCCATTTCTTCATTATACTTTACTTTCAGTCTAGCCAATGTTTCTGCTCCTCTCCTTAAATGATTTCGCCGCACTTCTTGCAGACGCGGTCCTTCTTGCCGTCGGCCAGCTTATAGGCGGGGCGGGTGGGTTTGCCGCACTTGGGGCAGACCCGCATGACCTTGCAGGCGTACATGGGGATTTCCTTGCGGATGATGGCGCTCTCTTCCCCCTGCTTGCGGGCCTTATTGTGGATGGTGGCGACGTTGACGCCCTCCACGATGACCTTGCCGGTCTTGGGCATGGTCTCGAGGACCTTGCCCTTTTTGCCCTTGTCCTTGCCGGACAGGACGATGACCTGATCGTTCTTTTTAATATTCATAATCTGCCGTACCCCCTTAAATGACTTCGGGAGCCAGGGACAGGATCTTCATGTAATCCTTGTCGCGGAGCTCTCTGGCCACCGGCCCAAAGATGCGGGTGCCTCTGGGGTTCTTGTCGTCCTTAATGAGGACGGCGGCATTTTCGTCAAACCGGACGTAGGAGCCGTCGGCGCGCCGGAGGCCCTTCTGGGTCCGGACGATTACCGCGCGGACCACTTCGCCCTTCTTCACCGTGCCGCCGGGCTGGGCCTTGCGCACCGACGCGACGATGACGTCGCCGATGTTGCCGTACTTGCGCTTGGAGCCGCCCAGGACGCGGATGCACTTGATCTCTTTGGCGCCGGTGTTGTCGGCAACCTTCAGATAACTCTCTTGCTGAATCATTGTTTGCCGGCCTCCTTACTTCGCCTTCTCAATAATTTCGACGAGGCGCCATCTCTTGTCCTTGGACAGGGGACGGCACTCCATCACCTTTACGGTATCGCCGACGCCGCACGCGTTGTTCTCGTCGTGGGCTTTCAGCTTATAGGTCCGCTTCATGATCTTCTTGTACAGCGGGTGCTGCACGCTGTCCTCGATCGCGACCACGATCGTCTTCTCCATCTTGTCGGAAACGACGGTGCCGACCCTGGTCTTGCGGAAAGCTCTGGTCTGTTCACTCATATTCGCTTACCTCCTCAGGCCTCGGGCCGCAGCGCTTTTTCGCGCAGAATTGTTTTGATGCGGGCAATATCCTTTTTCACGCCGTTGATCTTGATGGGATTGTCAAGCTGGTTGGTCGCGTGCTGCATCCGAAGGGTGAAGAGATCCTTTTTCAGATCGGTGAGCTTGGCTTCCAGCTCGGCGGGGGACATATTACGAACTTCCTTAGCCTTCATCATAATTCACCACCATTTCCATCCTCTTCCTTCGCGATGATCCGGCACTTGATGGGCAGCTTGTGGATGGCAAGGCGAAGGGCTTCGCGGGCGACTTCCTCGGAAACGCCGCCGATCTCAAACATGACCTTCTGGTTTTTGACCACGGCCACCCAGTACTCGGGCGCGCCTTTACCGGAACCCATACGGGTACCCAGGGCCTTGGAGGTCACGGGCTTGTCGGGGAAGATTTTGATCCAGACCTTGCCGCCGCGCTTGGTGTAACGGGTCATGGCAATACGGGCGGCCTCAATCTGATTGCCGGTGATCCAGCCGGGCTCCATGGCCTGGATGCCGAAATCACCGTAGGCGACCTTGTTGCCGCGGGTTGCGGTGCCGGTCATGCGGCCTCTGTGGACCCTGCGGTATTTGACTCTCTTGGGCATTAACATCAGCGGGTACCTCCTTCTCTCCGGCCATAGCCGGGACGGCTGCCGCCGGTGCGGTTGTCGCGGCGCTCGCCGTTGAAGGGCCGGCCGCTTCTTCTGCGGCGGTCACCGTCGCGGCGGTCGCGGCGCGGGGCGGGCTCGGGATTGGCGGCGCGGAGCGTCGTGTTGAGGACCTCGCCCTTGTAAATCCAAACCTTGATGCCGATGCGGCCATAGGTGGTTGCGGCCTCGGCAAAGCCGTAGTCGATGTCGGCGCGGAGGGTCTGCAGGGGAATGGTGCCCTCGTGATAGCTCTCGCTGCGGGCGATTTCAGCGCCGCCCAGGCGGCCGCCGCAGGTGACCTTGATTCCCTTGGCGCCCAGGCGGGTGGCACGCTGCATGGCGTGCTTCATGGCGCGGCGGAAGGAGATACGCTTTTCCAGCTGGGCCGCGATGTTCTCGGCGACCAACTGGGCGTTGAGGTCGGGGCTGCGAATTTCGACGATGTTGAGGGCGACGCTCTTGCCGATGCGCTTTTCCATCAACAGGCGGAGCCGCTCGATCTCGGTGCCGCCCTTGCCGATGACGACGCCCGGACGGGCGCAGTGCAGGTTGATCTTGACCTTTTTGTCGTTCCGCTCGATCTCGATCTTGGCAAGGCCGGCGGAATAGAGGGTCTTTTTCAGGTATTTGCGGATATTATAGTCCTCGACGATCAGGTCGCCGACCTTGTCGTCGCGGGCGTACCAACGGGAATCCCAATCTTTAATCACGCCGACGCGCAAGCCGTGGGGATTAACCTTCTGTCCCATGCTCTTTCCTCCTAGTCTTTCTCGCTCACGCCGATGGTGACGTGGGTGGTTCTCTTCAAGATCCGGTTGTATCTGCCCTGGGCGCGGGGCATGCCGCGCTTGAGGGTGGGGCCGGGATTGGCAACCGCCGTGGAGACGTAGAGATTGCCGGCATCCATGCCGTGATTGTTCTCCGCGTTGGCGATGGCGCTCTTGAGGACCTTGAGGACAGGCTCGCAGGCGGCCTTGGGGGTCTGCATGATGTATGCAGCCGCGGCGGCGACGTCCTGCCCGCGAATCATATCGCAGACCAGACCGACCTTGCGGGGGGACATACGCAGATATTTCAGGTGTGCTTTCGCTTCCATTCTTGCTTCCTCCTTACTTCGCGTTGGTGGTCTTGCTGCCGGAGTGGCCGCGGAAGGTCCGGGTGGGGACGAACTCGCCCAGCTTGTGGCCGACCATGTCCTCGGTCACGTAGACCGGGACGTGCTTGCGGCCATCGTGCACCGCAATGGTGTGTCCGACGAAGGAGGGGAAGATGGTAGAGGCGCGGGACCAGGTCTTGAGGACCTGCTTCTTGCCGGCCTTATTCAGCTCCTCGACGCGCTTGAGAAGTTCAGGCGCTACGAAGGGGCCTTTCTTGACGCTTCTGCTCATAGTTCAATTCCTCCTTACTTCGCGTTTCTGCGCTTGACGATGAACTTGTTGGTGGGGTTCTTCTTCTTTCTCGTCTTGAGGCCCATCGCCGGCTTGCCCCAGGGAGTGACAGGTCCGGGACGTCCGACGGGGCTCTTGCCCTCGCCGCCGCCGTGGGGATGGTCGCAGGGGTTCATCACAGAGCCGCGAACGGTAGGACGGATGCCCATGTGACGGGTACGGCCCGCCTTGCCGATGTGGATGTTCTCATGGTCGATGTTGCCGACCTGGCCGATGGTGGCCTTGCAGTTCATGCGGATATAGCGCACCTCGCCGGAGGGCATACGGACCTGGGCAAGCTCGCCGTCCTTCGCCATCAGCTGGGCGGAGGTGCCGGCGGCACGAACCAGTTGCGCGCCGCGCCCGGGGTTCATCTCAATGTTGTGGATGACGGTGCCCACGGGAATGGAGGAGATGGGCAGGCAGTTGCCCGGCTTGATGTCGGCGGCGGCGGAGGAGACGACGGTGTCGCCCGCCTTCAGGCCAACGGGGGCCAGGATATACCGGAGCTCGCCGTCCTCATACTTCAGGAGGGCGATAAAGGCGCTGCGGTTGGGGTCGTACTCCAGGCGCTCGACAGTGGCCTTCATGTCCACCTTGTCGCGCTTGAAGTCGATGATGCGGTACTTCCGCTTGTTGCCGCCGCCGCGGTGGCGGACGGTGATATGGCCATAGCTGTTGCGGCCCGCGTGCTTCTTGATGGGCTCGAGCAGGCTGCGGACGGGTTTGGCTTTCTTATCGACGCCGTCGAAGGCAGAAACGGTCATGTTTCTTCTGGACGGCGTATAAGGCTTAAATGATTTGATTGCCATATTGCGTTACACTCCTTCCCAGATCAGGCCATGCCTTCAAAGAACTCGATAGGCTTGGAATCGTCGGTCAGGCGGACCATCGCCTTCTTCCAGCTGGCGCGGTAGCCGGCGGGATAGGCTCCGGTGCGCTTTTTCTTGCCGCTCATGCGCAGGGTGTTGACCTTGGCGACCTTGACGCCAAAGATCTCCTCAACCGCCTTGGCGATCTGAATCTTGTTGGCGTCCTCGGCGACCTTGAAGACATACTTCTTGGCCTCGGACTCCTCCATGGACTGCTCGGTGATGACGGGCTTTATAATGATGTCGTAAGCGGTCTTCATTACGCGAATACCTCCTCGATCTTGGTGAGGGCGGCCTGATCGACGACAAACTTCTTGGCGTTGAGCACGTCGTAGGTGTTGATCAGGGCGGCGAAGGTGGTAGTGCAGCCGGGGATGTTGCGGGCGCTCTTGACCACCAGCTCGTCGCACTCGGCGGTGACCACCAGGACCTTGCAGTCGGCGTCCACGGCCTTGAGGAACTTCTTAAAGGAAGCGGTCTTGGGCTCGTCCATCTTGATCGAGTCGATCACGACGACGTTGCCCTCGGCAGCCTTGGCGCTCAGCACCGACTTGAGGGCGAGACGCTTGACCTTCTTATTGAGGGTGTAGCTGTAGTCGCGGGGCTTGGGCGCGAAGACGACGCCGCCGTGGGTCCACTGCGGGGCGCGGGTGCTGCCCTGACGGGCGCGGCCGGTGCCCTTCTGACGCCAGGGCTTGATGCCGCCGCCGGAAACCTCGGCGCGGGTGAGGGCGCTCTGGGTGCCCTGCCGGCAATTGGCCAGGTGGTTCTTTACCACGTCGTGGACGACGGACTCGTTGGGCTCCACGCCGAAAACGGCGTCGCTCAGCGTGACCTCGCCGACCTGTTGGCCGGACATGTTCAAAACTTTAACGTTAGGCATTTACAAGCACTCTCCTTTCCTTAGCCTCTCGCGGAAGCCTTCTGCGGGTTACGGCCTGAAGCCTTCTGCGGGTTCTTGCTGATGTCAGCGCCGGCCTGCTTGACCTTGTTGTGCTTGACCGTGCTCTTGACGTATACAAGGCCGCCCTTGGGACCGGGAATGGCGCCCCGAACGACCAGCATCCCCAGCTCCGCGTCAGCCTGAATCACGTCCAGATTCTGGACCGTGACCTGCTCGACGCCCATCTGACCGGCGCCGATGTGGCCCTTGAAGATGCGGGAGGGGGTGGAGGTGGAACCCATGGAGCCGGCGTGACGGTGAACGGGGCCGCCGCCGTGGCTGGTGGGGGTTCTCTGCGCGCCGTGGCGCTTGATGGGGCCCTGATAGCCGTGGCCCTTGGAGATACCGGTGACGTCCACTTTATCGCCGGCGGCGAAGGCGTCGGCCTTGACCACGTCGCCAACGTTCATATTGGCCGCGTCGTCCAGCTTGAACTCCTTGAGGTGTTTCACCGCGCCCACGCCGGCCTTTTTGAGGTGGCCCAGCTCGGGTCTGGTCAGCTTGGATTCCTTGACGTCCTCGTAGCCCAATTGGACTGAAACGTAACCGTCGGTCTCCACCGTCTTCTTCTGCGCGACGACACAGGGCCCGGCCGCGATGACGGTCACGGGGATGGCCTTGCCGCTCTCATCGAAGATCTGGGTCATACCGACTTTCTTGCCGATGATTGCTTTTTGCATGGTTGGTTTTCCTCCTGTTTAAGGTTATTGGTTGAAGCGCGGAGGCATTGGGCTCCCCCGTTCCTCAACATGACCCGTCCGTCCTTTTTGACGGACCGTGGCGGGCAGCCGTAAAGCGAAGTTACAGCTTTATCTCAATCTCAACGCCGGCCGGAAGGTCCAGGCTCATCAGGGCCTCGATGGTCTTCTGGTTGGGGTTGAGGATATCGATCAGTCTCTTGTGGGTGCGGCGCTCGAACTGTTCGCGAGAGTCCTTATACTTATGGACAGCGCGGAGAATGGTGACGATTTCCTTCTTGGTGGGCAGCGGGATGGGGCCGGAGACCGACGCGCCGTTGCGCTTGGCGGTCTCGACGATCTTCTCGGCGCTGGCGTCGATCAGCTGGTGGTCGTAAGCCTTGAGGCGGATGCGAATCATTTGCTGGTTAGCCATTTGGTGGTTTCCTCCTTGATTGACGTACTCAGTTTGTGTCTCTGGGTACGGTCGGGAAGTTTTCTGTACGCTAAGCCGTGCGTATCACTCCGAGAGCATGAAAAAAGCCGACATAAAAGCCGGCTGCCCATGATTGGCGATATACGCTGTACATGAGCTTCCCAGCCGCCCGATGACCGGACATACTCGGCGGAAGTTACCGTCCAGGACGCAATCTCCCGCTTCATCGCAGTACGCGCCTTTATACGCGCCCGGATATCATACACGAAACCCCCTTGGATGTCAAGGGGGTTTCGTGAAAAAATACAAATATTTTTCAGGAATTTCGTGAATTTCCACGGGGTTAATAGGCTACGCCCCAATATACTATCTTGCTGGCGGGCCTTCCGCAGCAGGGACAGGTCTCCCCCAGCCGTTCCTGGACGAAGGGGACGCACCGGGAGGACATCCCCGCGACCTCCTTCATCTTTTCTTCGCAGGCGATATCGCCGCACCACATGGTCTTGATAAAGCCGCCCCGCTCCTCCTGGATTTGCTTCGCCTCCTCCAGCGAGGCAGCGGGGAAGGTGTTCTCCTCCAGGTTCTTCTTGGCCTTGGCATAGAGCCCGTCATGGATGGCGTCCAGCATGCCGGAAACCGTCTCCTCAATGCCGTCGAGGCCGGCGACGCTCTTTTCCCCGCTGTCCCGGCGGACCAGCACGCACTGGTTCTGCTCGATATCCTTGGGCCCCAGCTCCAGGCGGAGGGGAACGCCCTTCATTTCGTACTCCGCGAACTTCCAGCCGGGGGCCTTGTCGCTGTCGTCTATCTTTACCCGAATGCCGGCCGCCTTGAGCCGGTCCATGACCTGCCGGTTGGCCTCCAGGACGCCCGCCTTGTGCTGGGCGATTGGGACGATGATGACCTGGGTGGGCGCGATGCGGGGCGGCAGAACCAGGCCGTTGTTGTCCCCGTGGGTCATGATAATGCCGCCGATCATGCGGGTACTGACACCCCAGGAGGTCTGGAAGGGGTGGTGGAGCTGATTATCCGCCCCGGTGAAGGTGATGTCAAAGGCTCTGGCAAAGCCGTCGCCGAAGTAATGGCTGGTTCCCGCCTGGAGGGCCTTTTTATCGTGCATCATGCACTCCACGGCGTAGGTCTCCTCCGCGCCGTTAAACTTCTCCTTCTCGGTCTTCTGCCCCTTGACCACCGGCATGGCAAGCACGTTTTCCATGAAGTCCGCGTAGATGTTCAGCATCCGCTGGGTCTCCTCGCGGGCCTCCTCCGCCGTGGCGTGCATGGTGTGCCCCTCCTGCCAGAGGAACTCGCGGTGGCGCAGGAAGGGACGGCTGGTCTTCTCCCACCGCAGGACGCTGCACCACTGGTTGTAGAGCTTGGGGAGGTCCCGGTGGGACTGGATAACATTTTTATAGTGCTCGCAGAACAGGGTCTCCGAGGTGGGCCGGATGCAGTACCGCTCCTCCAGCTTTTCGCTGCCGCCCATGGTGACCCAGGCGCACTCGGGCGCGAAGCCCTCCACGTGGTCCTTTTCCTTTTGCAGCAGGCTCTCGGGGATCAGCATGGGGAGATAGACGTTCTCATGCCCGCACGCCTTGAACATGCCGTCCATGATCCGCTGAATGTTCTCCCAGATCGCGTAACCGTAGGGCCGGTATATAAACATGCCCTTGATGCTGGAATAGTCGATCAGCTCCGCCTTCCGGCAGACGTCGGTGTACCATTGGGCGAAGTCCTTCTCCATATCAGTGATCTGCTCGACCTTCTTCTCTTTTGCCATGACTTCTTCCGTCCTTTCCTCGGCAATGTCTTCCGATTCAGTATATCATATCTGTCAAGGGCAAGGCGTCAAAATTCCCAGCCATCCTTTCACAATATGCGCGTTGTTTCGTCAAACAAGCAGTTTTCCTCTTTTCAAATTGGAAAAGCTGTGATAAGATAGGTACGCACAACGCCGCTACGGTTTTTTGAGGGGAGTTTTACTATGATTGCTGATCTGCACACCCATTCCACCGCCTCCGACGGGCAGTATACCCCGGCAGAGCTGACGGGGCTGGCAAAGGAGCGGGGGATTGACGTCCTGGCCGTAACCGACCACGATACCATTGACGGCGTGCCGGAGGCTATGGCCGAGGGGGCGCGTTTGGGCGTCCAGGTCCTTCGGGGTGTGGAATTCAGCGCCGGCGACCATTTGTATCTGCATATTCTGGGCTATAACTTCTCGCCCGAACGTCTGCAAAGGTTCCTTGACAGTCTCCAAAAGCGGCGGGACGACCGAAAGCACATGATTCACGACTATCTGCGCGGCAAGGGAATCGACATCGACCTGCGCGAAGTGGAAAGCCTGGCCCAGGGCAATCTGATCGGCCGCCCCCATTTTGCGCGCGCGATGTACCGCGCGGGGCTTGTAAAGACCCTGGACGAGGCGTACTCGCTCTATTTGGACACACCGGAATTTCACCGCATAGACGCCGGCCGCCCCAGCGCCGAAACCTGCGTGAGAACCCTCAAGGAGGCGGGCGCGAAGGTTTCGCTCGCCCACCCCTATCAGATCGTCCTGCAGGGCGAGACGCTGGAAGAGCTGGTCCGTCGGCTCTGTTCCTACGGACTGGACGCCATTGAGTGCTACTACACTAAGCACACGCCGGAGCAGCGGGCGGCCTATCTGCGCCTCGCCGGGAAATACCATCTGCACAGCACCGGCGGCAGCGATTTCCACGGCGAGCAGACCAAGCCGGATTACCCCCTCGCCGGGTTGGAGCTCGATCTGGATTGGCTGCTGGACTAGCAATTTATCGGCAAATGTCAAGAGTAAATGCGAAAAAAATATAAAAAATTTTAAGCGGCCCCCAAAATAGCCGATAAATGCGCCTGAAATAGCCGATCCGCGGTCATATAGCCGAGAATTTTCCGCGGGTAGTTATTGATCCAGACGGTGACGGCCTCGATCACCTCGTCGGCGATCTCGTCAAAGTTCGTCCCCTTCGGCAGCCAGCGCCGGATCATTTTGTTGAGGTTCTCGTTGCTGCCGCGCTCGTATGAGCTGTACGGGTGGCAGTAATAGAGCTTAGTCCGTGAGCCGTCGCCCAGAGCACTGCGTTCCATGCTGGGACAGTCGGCAAACTCGCTCCCATTGTCCACGGTGATTGTCTGGAATACCAGCGGGAACTTGTCGCCCCACTCGCGCTCCAGATTGTCGAGGGCCTGCACCACGCTGGCCGCGCTTTTGTCTGGGAGCTTGGCCGTGATTTCTTCGCGGGTGAGCCGTTCGGTGAGCACCAGAATGGCAGCCTTGCCCGGTCTGGCACTCACTACGGTGTCCATTTCCCAGTGCCCGAAGGTGGATCGCTCGTCGATTTCCTCCGGGCGCTTTTCTATGCTTTCACCCTTCGGCGGGCGCTTCTGTGCCTTCACTTTATGATATGCGCGTTTTTTATCGCCTTTTTGGGGGAGGCTGCTATTCGTGAGCCGCAGAAAAACGCCCTTTTCTATGTAGCTGTATAGGGTGTTGACGCTGATCGAAGTCTTGAAGCTCATTCCGTTGGCCTCGATTTCGCCCAGAACGGCAGCAGGCGAGAGCTTGTCGTCAGCGATCCGGCGTTCGATATACTCGGCCAGCTCGTGATCTTTGCCGAGCTTTATGTCCGCGCCCTTCGCTGCGAGATTGGCGCGGTATTTCATTTCGCCGAGGTCTGAGCTGTACCGGGTTTCTTCTGTGTAGTCGCTGTTCCGGTGCTGATACTCTCCGCGTTTCTTTTCGCGGTATATTGTGGAAATATGGACGCCGAGGATCTCCGCGATCTCTTTCGGCGTCTTTTTGTCCCTTAAATGGGCCTCCATGCGGAGCCGGTCGGTTTTACTTAAATGTTTGAAGCGTCTCATGCTTATGCCCTCCATAAATAAAAATAAGGGAGCAGCCGTAGCCGCTCCCGCTTTCCTGTCCCTTAATCATTTTCTTGCAGCGTGCGTTTGAGTATGATATACATTTCCCGCGCAAGCTGTTTTTCGTCGTCGTATGGAGTCAGGGCCCGGATCAATTTTATGGCGTTTAAGAATGTGATATTTTCCAGCTTAGTGTCCCCGGCCTCTAATTTCTGCACCCACCTGATATTTACGCCGATCTGTTCGGCCAGCTGCTTCTGTGTCAGCCCTTTGTCTTTCCTCATTTCTTTGATATTCATAGTATGCCACCTCCAAAATGCGCCTTTATTGGCGTACTTATATAATGCGCCTTTATCGGCGTATTGTCAAGCGCCTTTCGCATTTTTTCGCAAAGAAAAAGGATGGTTCCCCGTCCTCATTCATCAGCAGGCAGCAGCTCGCAAATTTGCACGTTTAGCACCTTCGAGAAGTAGAGCAGCTCGAAGTCTGGCACGACGCGCTCGCCGGTTTCGATCCGGCTTATTGCCTTTTGGTTCAGGTTCAGCCCGGCGAGCTGGAGCTGGGCCGCGAGTTCTTCCTGAGATAGTCCGGCAGCCTCCCGGCGCTCCTTTATTTTCTGGCCGGAGGCGTTGGCTCTGCCGTCTGTGTATTTGTATAGCTTCATGGCGTTGCGCCTCCTTTTTTATCCCAAAGATAGGTAGATAGCATATTGACTTTAGCATGTTTCACCGTTTATAATTATCCCAAACATGACTAACGCGAAAAAACGCAAATAAAAAAGTCATGGAAATGGAGGTTTAATTTACATGAGTAAATCAGAGAAAAAAGCCGGGCCGGGCGAGGGAAAAAACGGCAAAAAGAAGTGGATCATTGTTGGCGTTGTGGCTGTTTTGGTGCTGGCCGCTGCCGTTGGAGGGAATAAGGGCAGCGATCAGACGGCGGGCACTCCGAGCTCGGAGTCGCCCACTCAGGCAAGCGCCCCGGCAGAGTCGGGGCCGTCCGCAGCAGAGCCGGAGCCGAACACGAGCGCGAAGGTGGATGCGCTGGCACGCGAGGCGAAGGACTCCGTGGCAGGGGGCGTCACGGAGGAAATGAGGGACGAGGCCGTGGCGTTCATTGTAGAGCATTACCCTGATTATTACGGCGATAATGAGACAATGGAGCGGGCCATGTTCTACGGCTTCTGGCTGGAGTACGCATACGACGGCGACGAAGGGGCCCGCAATTATTACAATCTCGGCATGGATATGGAGCAGGCCGTGAAGTATGTGTACCGCGGAGCAGAAAAGGCAGAGGACGAGGCGACGAAGGAAAACCTCGCCCAGATCAAAGAGTCGCTCGAAGCAATCGGGCAGACGGTCGAATAAGGCGCATTGAGACGCAAAAAGAGGCCCGGAGGGTAAAACTACCCGCCGAGCCTTTTTCATTGCTCTGGGAGCTTGTGTGAAGCTCTCAGGGCCTTTTATTCTGCTGTCGCCTCCGGCGCTGCTGCCGGTACGGCTTCGGCTGCGATCTGCTGCACGGCCGTGGCTGCGATCGTAGTCGCTACGCTTGCAGCTGTCGCCGCTGCGGTTGTCGCTGCGGTTTTGTCAGCCTCCGGCGTCTTGATTTCGCGGCATACCTGCTCGATCTTGGTTTCCACCCATGCGTCAAAGTCGCCGTAAATCTCGCCCAGCGCATTGACGGCAGCGTCGCCGAGGATCTCCAGTGTCTTGTCCTTGGCCTTGTTGAAGGCTTCGATCTGTTTCTCCTTGGTGAATTTGCCCTCAGCTTTCAGCGCGTCGGTGAAGGTCTGGGCCGTATAGGTGACGGCCTGCGCCACCGCGTCGGCCGCCATGTTCATGTACTTGGCCGCGGTTTCGTTGTCGAGTTCCTTCTCGATCTGGGCGGTGCGCTTTTTCAGCAGCGCCACCAGATAGGCCCCGCCCGCTGTAATGAGCAGGCAGAGGACGGGCACGCAAGCGTTCACGATCTGCTGCATTGTTCCGTTCATAGTGATCCCTCCTTATTTGCTTACTTTGTCGGCGTCCACCCAGCCGTAAACGGTGCAGCCGGATCCGGTTACACCGATCAGGTGGTACGGGTGTTTTCCGGTCGGATAAACGGCGGTTACTTTTGCCTTGCCGCCCTTGCAGGCCGGGCCGCTGGAGGCGTTGGCGCTGGTATAGTGGGTGGAGCCGGTAAACTGTACCACGTCGCCCACCTTAAAGGCCAGAGAGGCGCCAGCGGTCGGAGGGGCGGTCTGGGTGCCAGTGGATCCAGATCCTCCGGTTGCGTTGCCGCTCTTGAATTTCGGCAGGCCGTAGCCGCGAATATACCGGCCATTCACCTGCATGGTACGGCGGCCCACGGCGTCGCTCATGTTGCCCTCGATCACCTTCATGGTGGAGCCGCTCACGCTTTCCACAATGCCGACGTGATCCGGCCAGCCGGTATTGTCGCCCGCGCCGGAGTCGTCCCAGTCGTAGAAGATAACGTCACCGGGCTGCGGGGTGTGGGCGTCGTTTTCCTGCCATGC
>JAAWHG010000030.1 GCA_022795735.1 Oscillospiraceae bacterium | reverse complement strand
CAGGACAACGCCAAGGCCGGTATCAACCTGGTCCAGACCGCTGAAGGCGCGCTGACCGAGGTTCACGACATGCTGAACCGTATGTTCGACCTCGCCGAGCAGTCCGCCAACGGCACCTTCGACGACAGCGTCGACCGCAATCAGCTCCAGAAAGAGATTACCCAGCTCCGAGATGAAATTGACCGCATTGCCGATTCCACCAATTACAACGGCATCAAGCTGCTGGACGGCTCTATGGAAAAGAAGACGGTGTCCTCTGCTGTGACTGACTTAGCCGCTGGTCTCGCCGCTGGTGCTACACCTGCTTCAGCGGATAAATTGTCTTTTACGCGTCTTAAAGACGGCGACCCCGGACAGGAGCCCCAGGCAGGCGTTTTCTACATGGATTTGGAAAACCAAAGCTTGACAGCTAAGGGGGATAACGAAAAGCTCGAAATGATCGTTTTTGGCGAGGCGCTGGATCTGGGCACCTACGATCAAGGAAAGGGCCTTGCAGGCAAAGAGCTGGTCAATAAAATCGTGGAGAAATGGAATGAAACGGCTGCAACGAAAGAGCTTGGTGGTGATGCAAAAGTAAAGATGCACGCCAGCGTTTCATTGGATCAAAAAAGCGTTGTTTTCACCATGGAGAACCCGCCTGCAGCTAACTGGACGTTGTCTTCTACTGTACAGTTTCAGGGGAACTTTATTGACAACAAAGGAAGCGAAAAAGAGCTGACCACAGACGTTCAGCCTGTGTCTACAAAGCATCCGAGAACCTATGCCCAGGCGCAATTCACACTGGACGCAAAGACGGTTTCAAATGGAACGACACTTCAGATCGGCAATGAAACCTATGTCTTCGCCGTCGGGCGTAACAGCCGCTACACAGACATGAATAATGTCATTGATTTGACGGACTTTGAGGAGGCTGATTTCGCGGATGCGGCGAATGGTGCGGCGAACCTCAAAATTGCGGCAATGCGCCTGACAAACGTGGCAGCTGGAAACAGCATGTTTAAGGTTGGCAATAATACCAACTCGGCGGTTATCAACCTGACAGAACGTGAAGACGCTGTGGATTACACGGTCAACAATCTTCAGGGCACCGCTGGTACTGAGTTAGATGGCGACTGGTCCGGACTGGTCAAGGTTGGCATTGTGGACAGCAAAAACAGCACGGAGGGTTTGACCCTCCAGATCGGTGACACCGCTGAGAAATTCAACCAGCTCAACGTCTCCGTGAAGGATATGCACGTCAGTGCGCTGAATCTGTCCAAGATTGATATCTCAGAGCAGGGCGGCGCACAGACCGCGATGAACCTCATTAAGGCTGCGACCAACTATGTCTCCGATGTACGTGGTAGCTTAGGCGCGCTCCAGAACCGTCTGGACCACACCATCAACAACCTGTCGGTTGCTCAGGAGAATATCCAGGACGCCGAGGCTACTATCCGCGACGTCGACGTCGCCAAGGAAATGATGGCTTACACCAAGAACAACATCCTGGTACAGTCCGCCCAGGCCATGCTGGCCCAGGCCAACCAGCTCCCGCAGGGTGTCCTGCAGCTGCTTGGCTGATAGCAGCCTGACTTTCCCCCGGCGCAAAGCCGGGGGAATGGGAGAGTTTCCAAAGGAGGAAAGTGCGCTTCATGGACGAGTACGAAGAATACGAGGAGTACGAGGAAGAGAACGATGGAGGCAGTAAAGTAAATAAAATCCTGCTTATTGTAATCTGCCTCTTGGTTATTGCCGTCGGTGTAGTGGGTTTTTTCCTCATCCGGAACCTCCACAGTAAGGAAACCCATATTGGTCTGGCCCTTACGGAGGATGAGCTGGCCGCCGCGCTGGATGACGCGCGGGCCAATGCTGGAACAGGCAATATCGCTTTGCGGTTTAAAAATAATGCTTACAGCGAAGATGGGCAGTCTTTTTCATGCTACATCATGAACTCTGAGCGTAATGCCTATGATATGTTCTTGACCATTTACGGCGACGAGCAGTTGAGCGACGAATTGTTTTCCTCCGGTCTGGTAGCTCCGGGGAGGGGCTTCGACCAGATTAAATTGAATCGTGCGCTGGATCAGGGAACCCATATGGTCTATGTGGTTCTCACCCAGGTAGACACCGATGAAGAGGGCGTTCAGACCGTTGTTGGCCAGACCTCTCATGCAATGGATTTTATTGTGTCATAAGTTCTCGTTGGTTATATGCTGGCTCCCGGCAGCCGGTGTATAGAAAAATGATTTGGAAAGGAAGCTAAAATCATGAAGAAATACAGCAAAAAGATTGCGCTGATTCTTGTTTTGGCGCTTACCCTCGCGATTGCCGTTCCGGTGCTCGCTGCGCAGCAAACCATTGTTACCGGCGCATATGAAGATCCTGTCATTGACGTCACCATCACCGCCACCGGCGAAGTGGGCGCTGTCATTAACCCGTATGCCCTGCCGTGGGCGGTCGAGACTGATGACGGCACCGAGTTGGCATCCAAGCTGAAGAACAGTCAGGTCGTCGTAGCCAAGCCTCTCGCAGCCTACAGCATGAGCGAGGTTGACCTGAAGGTTGGCGCAAAAGTACTCGGCGAGGTCGTGGGTGACGAGTTCCGTCTCGCTTCCGAAAAGCCTGAAAGCGACTCTACCATGAAGAGTGGTCTGGTCTATCTTGAGATGAAGACTGTTGATGATCTTGGGTACAGCAATACCCCGGATGCCTCACTCTGCATCGGCGATCTTGAGGGCTCAAAAATCGTAGCGGCACTTAACGATTGGGCGAGGGAGCCCTACATGGAGAGTAAAGCGAACCAGTTGCTTGTTGGCACTCGCGAAGTCAGCAAGACCGGTATGTGCACCCTCAAAGCTGCTGTGGACGCCAGCGGCAATAAGCTTACAGCGCCTGCCACTACCGGTGGTTACATGGTTGCCCGTTTGAGCGGCGATATGGTAAAGGCACCCACCATTCCGTGGAAAGCGACAGATGGTGTTAAAGTAACCATCACCTGGATCTTTGAGCCGGCCACTACTAACTAATTTTGCGTTAAACTTAATCGAATTCAGTTATGGTGAGCCGTGGCAATTTGCCACGGCTCCCTGTGGATGAGACCCACTTGGGGCACGCGGCCGGTGCGCGTGTCCCAACCGCACTGGAACAAAAAGCCCCAAATGTGCGCGAGAAGGGAGGGCCAAACCATGGATACGATGGAATCACTATTTGAGCGAAAGAACTTTCTCAATCTCCTGCAACTGCTGTACCAGGAGAAGACGCTCCGCCAAAAGGACATCGCCGAAGCCCTGGGCATCAGCAAAGGCGTTGTGTGCTTGAATATGAACGAGCTGGACGCCCTCGGCTTCATCCAACAACAAAAAGAAGGCCGCTGCAAGACCTACCGCCTGCTCGAAAAGGGCGCGGAATACTACGAGGCGAACTATCTCCCCCCGCCGGAGCCAACCGTCCCCGCCGCAGAAGCCGCCCCGCGCTCGGACTCGCTGACCGGCATTCTGGCCCAACTGACCAAAAGCCTGGCGGAGGTAGAGGCGTTAGCCAAAGCGCTGCGCGCCCAGCAAGAGACCGCGCCCCGGCCTCCGGTCAAGCAGGGCCGCCATTTCGACACCATTTTGCGGCTGCTGTACGAAAACCAAACCCTTTTAAAAAACGACCTCGCGGCGCGTCTGGGCATCTCCCCGGGGAATACCTTTCTGCACGTAAAACGGATGATCGAGGCGGGATATGTCGAAGAGGGCCGCGACAACATCAGCCGGACTTACCGCCTGTCCCCCGCCGGCGTGCGGTATTATGAGGAACACCATCTTCCGCCCGGGCAGAGCGCAAAGCCGCCGCTGCCGGAACCGAAACAGAGCGAAGAGAAGCCGGTAACGGTCGTCAATGCGCGGAACTTTGCCAACATTATGCGGGTCCTGAACGAGACAGGGTATATCCCGCTGTCCGGCCTCTGCGCCCGCCTGGACCGTCCCCACGGGAACGTGTACCGGGATATGCAGAATTTGATTTTAGAGGGTTTTGTAACCAAGAAAACCGTCAAGCATTGCAACTATTACGCGCTGTCGGATCAGGGCAGGGAATATTATGAAAAGATTTCATGAACCATCCGTTTTCCGTATGGAATCGAAACGCGTCAAGGGAGCCGCAAGCTGCCCTTGACGCGTTTTATTTTATCTTCTCTTGCCCGCCGCAACCCGGGCCGGATACCATTTCTGAAACCAAGCCGTAAAAATGCCCATAAAGACAGGCATCACGGAATTTATCAGCCCCGCAAAGCTGGCGGCGGAAGTCTGTAGCAGGAACCAGGTAAAAATTGATGTAAGCAGATAGAGCACGCCCCAGAGCGCCGTCAAAATACGGTTGGTTTTCAGAAACAGGGCATTTTGCAGGGCCTTTTCTCCCCCGTAGCCGTACATGGAATAGTGAGCCGTAAGGGGAACCCGTTTCCCCGCGCAGGACGCGAGCCACATTACGCCAAAGGCGAGATAGGAGAGGGGCAGCATCCATATTTCGGACGCGCCCGCCAGCATCGCCGCCGAAAACCCGGTTACCAACGCGCCGCTCACAACGTCATATATTGTCTTTTGGTTCCGGTAGAAGATGAGGGGAACCAGCGCGCATACGCCAATGCTAATCAGGCATCCCCACTGCTTGTGGATGGCGGCGGCCACCCATAGGACAATCCAGGGCAGAAGCATTCCGTTCATGTTGGCAGGCCGGATCTTTGCCGTGGTTTCGGTCCGCGCCGCCTCAGGCTGGGCGCCGCCAAAATAGACGTCCCAGTTCAGCATCAGGGAAAAATCCCCCGTCACCCGGTAGAGTCCGCGGATCATGGCCTCGTCCCCCCGAATTTCACCGGCCGCAATCGAACGCCATACCGTAACCGGCGTTTCAATTCTTGTCGTAGCCGTTAACGACCCGTCGATATAGACCCGGCTTCCGTCCTTTCCCAGCCGGATTTGATAGGTCTCCCCGACATCCGTGTAGCACATCTCCAGGACAATGTCCCTGCCGGGGTAGCTCTCTTTTTGGTAAAGGGCGGCCATCTGTTTGGTGAAAACCAGCGTGTCCGACTCCTTTTTGGCCGCCGGTCCACTTTCGCCCGGCGCGGCGGCATCCCGTTCCAACCCCCAACTCGCGTCGGCGCAGGCTTCAAAGGTTTCCCTTGGCAGCAAGAGCTCGTCAAGCCGGGCCCGCGTCCCGCTGGAAATCCCGCCCCCGGCATACTCCCGTCCCGCCTGCCGCACATGGGACAGATACGCGCCGGTACGCGCCGCCAGCTCGGGAATGCGAAACAGCTCGCCCTGCCCGCAGAAAATGTCCGTATAGTTTCCCGGTCCGCACGCATGGTCAAAGAGACTGTACACCCCGTCATAATTTCCCTTCGCCGTGTAAAAGCCGCAGGTGGAAATGACCACCGTCTTCTTCCCGCTCCGGTCGTACCGGGCGGGGTGTCCACCGTTTCCGGCCTCCCCCTCCATCTCCTCCATAAAGGGGAGCAGCATGGGAAGCTGGCGGTCAATCAGATTTTTCAGCGGGCCAGGAACCGTAAAGTAGTAGAGCGGAAAACTCCATATTGTGACGTCCGCCCAGAGCATATCCGCGATCACCCGCTCCATATCGTCCTCAATGCAGCACCGTCCGGGCGTGCGGTTCCAGCACGAAAAGCAGCCCAGGCAGGGCTTGATCTCCAAACGGCTGGTGAACAGCTCCCTGGTCTGCATATCGCGGCACTGCTCCCCAAGCCCCTCCAGAAATGCGGCGGTCAACCGGTAGGTGTTGCTTTTGGAGCCTTTTGGACTCCCGTTTACCACCAAAACATTCACGGGCTCATCCCTCCTCCAGCCGCCGGATACAGTCCTGCGCCCATTCGATTTGCATCCGCATCATTCGCCGCCCATACTCTACCGTCATCTGCCAATAGCGCTCCTGCTCCTTTTGGCCGATCAGCTCGCCGTAGGCTTCAATAGACTGCGGGATGGGCTCCATACTCGCAAGAAACCGTTCGCACTGCTCTTTGATGCGTTCAAAATAGCCGATATTCTCCCCGGCGCTTCTCGCCCCCAGAAAAAAGACCTTCATCAAAACCGGCGTCTTCATCCGCAGCCCCAAATCCGCGTCGGCAAGCCAGCGCAGCAGTTCCGCCCTGCCCTCCGCCGTAATGGAATAGACGTTTTTATCCGGTTTTCCGCTCTGCGGAACCACAGTTTTACCGACCCATTCCTTTTGCTCCAAGCCTTGCAGCTCCCGGTAAATCTGGCTCGTCTTCGCGTCCCAAAAATAATGCAGAGAATCCCGAAAAACCTCCATGATCTCATAGCCGGTCATCGCTTGGTAGTTGAGCAGCCCCAAAATTCCGTGTTTTAACATACAGCAGATCCTTCCACGCCGTTCCACCTGCCGGCGTTCTATATTCAATTAGTGGAATATATTGATTATACTCCACAAGTAGAATATTGTCAAGCAGGAAGAATTGATCCGCGTTTTTTTGACATAATATAGTTAGTAATATATAACTACAGAACAGGAGCGCTGACATGTCTCTGGAAGAATCGCTGGTGGCCCACTGCTCCCCCACCCTGGCCGGCCTCAGGGCCGCCAATCTCTTCCCCTTCAAGCCCGAGGACACCGGCCGGTTTATTGTCCAGCTCAAAGAATGGAGGAGCTGGTTCGCATCCCGCGGGCTGAAGCTAATTGCTCTGCGCCGCCGGGACCGCGCCTGGCTCCTCTATCTCTGCCGTCCTGACCGGCTTGCACTGGATGTGACCGATCCCGGCGTGTCCAACTTTCTCCGCCGCATGGGGTACGATACCTCGGATAGCTTCGACGGCCTGCTGCGCCAGCTCTCCGCCCGTCTCCGCAGCCGGTCCGGCTTTCCGCATGAGATCGGCGTCTTTCTCGGCTATCCCTTGGAGGATGTGGTGGGATTTATGGAAAACAAGGGAAAAAACTACACCTGCTCCGGCTGCTGGAAGAGCTACGGCAACCCCGAAGAGGCCGCCTGCCGCTTCTCCCGCTACCACGCCTGCACCGCCGACTATCTGCGCCGGTTTGCCGGGGGCGAAGGGGTCAAGCAGCTCACCACCGCCTGAGAAAAACGGGAAAGAGGGCGTACCGGTCACCTATCCCACCAAGCGCTACAGGTTGGCGAACACATCCATTTGCTTTCGGAGCTCCCCTACAATTTTCTGGTTCGTATCCATCCGCGCGGTGATGTCCGTCATATCGTTTACCAGGACGTGCGTACTGCCAGCTGCTCCGACAATATCGGTTGCAGCGCCGTCAATGGCGCTCGAAATGCTGGAAATGGAGGCGGCGATCTGGGCCATTGCCGTCTTCAAACGCTCCGTCCGTCCGTTAAATTCATCCATCGCGTGTCCAATATAGTCCGCGTCCTCCCGATACTGCCGCCCGGCCTGGACAGACTGCTCCAACTGCCCGGCAATGACCTGGCCCAGATAATCCGCCAACTCCCGGGCGCTGCTCGACAGATAGGATACCGCCCCGGTCACGATCTCGCTGACCTCCTGAATGTGGCCGGCGGTCTCGGTGCAGGAGTTGGCCAGTTGATTGATCTCCCGCGCGACAATGGAAAATCCGCCCCCCGCCGCGCCGGCCCGTGCGGCCTCGATGGACGCGTTGACGGCAATGAGATTTGTGGATGAGGTAATGCTGAGGATATCCTCGGTCAAAGTACGAATCTGCTCGACGCTCCGGCTCTTCTCAATGGCCTGCTCCAATACGGCCATGATATCCGCCGTCTTGGCCTCTACCGTCTCGGTCTCTTGGCGGGCGGAGCGCTCCATTTCCTCAGCCCGTCCCCGCATTTCCACCGAGTAGGCCGTAATGGCAGCGCACTCCTCCGCCATGCTCTGTACATCCTCGTGGGTGCCGGAGGCGTTGGTACGGATATCCATTACGTTGCCCGCAACCTCTGTCAGCGCGCCGGAAAGCTGCTCCGTCACGTCGGAGAGGCTCCGGACGCTGCGGTTGGAGGTCCGGGCCCGCTGGCGCACCTCATCCACCACGCCGCTAATGTCCTCGGAGCTGGTTTGCAGCGTGTACATCGCGTCGCGAATGGGCGTGAGGACATACCTTCGAATGATCCGGAAGGCTGCCGCCACCAAAATAATGCCCACAACCAAGGTGACGGCGCTGGTGACCAGGGAGATGATATACACCAGCGTGAGCTTTCCCCGCGCGGCGGCCGCCTGGGCGCTGACAGAGGCGGAAAGCGCGTCGATGTCCGCCTCCACCGCCTCACCCCAGCGCGCAACGTCTCCGTTGGCCGTGGCGTAGGCCTCCTGCGTCTTGCTGTCGGCGCTGGCGCAGACCAGGGAGACCAGCGCGTGCTTAAACTGCGCGTAGTTTTGGAGCAGAGACTGATAGGCCTCTCCGTCCGGCGTGGAAACAAAACTTTCGTAGGCGTCCAGCTTCCCGTCCAACACCGCTTCCTCCGCCTTGATTTCCTGCACCAGCCGAATCATCGTGGCGTGGTCGGCCGCCACGATATGCGACAGCGCCAGACGGTGGATGTCCATCACCGACCGCCGGATATCCTCCAGCCGCTCCTCGCTGACCATACAGGTATCTACAATGCCTCCCGCATTGGAATGGACGTTGTTGATGCTGAATACCGCCAGAATATTGGACAGCAGCGTTATCAGGCCCAACAGGATGATGGGCAGAATCAGGCGCTGCTGCAATGTCATTCTACCTTTCATTCGACTTCCTCCCAATCACACTGTACTTGGCTTTTACCGCTCGCTCACACCCTCGGCCAGACGGTCCAGCTGCTCCTGAAGGGGGACGCCTGAGGGATTCCCTTCCGCCATACTGGCGGCAAAGCTGGACACGGGGTCCCAAAACTTCCCGCCCACCCGCTGGAGCTGGGAGTAATTGGATTGCTCCAACAGCGCCGCGATGGCCGGGGACGCCTGAACCTCCGGAGACTTGGCCGCGTTGGCGTTGGCCGGCCCCTGCCCCCGCATCTCAAAGCGCAGGCGCTGGTTTTTCTCACTGGTAATCCATTCCGCCAGCCGAGCCGCCCACTCCGGATGGGAGGAGTAGGCGTTGACGCCGATGAGCTTGCAGCCGGAGAAGGAGGCCATCTGTACTTGCTGGCCGGCGCAGGTGAACGTGGGCAGCTTGGCCGCCCCAAAATCATCCCCCCAGGCCTCCTGCACCGCCACCGCGTTCCATACGCCGCTGACTCCGGCAATCACCGTACCGTTTTGCACCCCGGCGATAAACGCACTGTCCGGCTGGTTGGAAAACGCGGGGCTTGCCGCGATGTCCAGCATAGCCTGGGCCACGTCCACCCCCTGGATGGGACCGTCCGTGCTGTTCCAGGTGCAATAATTGGTCAGGCCATCGTCATTGAGGCCCACCTCCAGCCCGGTGTTGCCGAAAAACGCGTAGACATACCACGCCGAGGACCAGTCCATCGCAATCAGCTTTCCCGCCTGGGCGGCCGCCTCCAGCATCCGGTCCAGACTCTGCACGTCCTCCTCGGTAAAATACGCCTTGTTATAGTACAGGAAGTAGCCGTTGTCCGCCGTCAGCGGGTAGGCGTAGAGCGTCCCCCCCACGCTGGCGGCTTCCACCGCGGCGGTGAGAGAGGCCCGCCGGACCGCGTCCGCATCCGATATGGGGTCCAGCCCGCCGGCGGCGGCCAGCGCGGCCACCTGATCGTCGGCAAAGGCAAACACGTCCGCGCCGCCCTCCAAGTCGCCCAGCAGCGCGTCCTTACAATTGGATTCGCTCTGCGGCTGATATCGGATTGTGAAATCGGCCTCGCCTTCGTAATGACTCTGGAAGGACGCAAAAATCTCCTGAAGCAACGCCTCGTCCTCCTCCGCGCCCCATACCGTCAGCGAAACGGTCTCCTCCACCGGCTGCGTCTCGATGGGATCCGGCTCGGGACCGCCGCAGGCAGTCAGCAAAGGCAATAAGCACGCCGATACGATCAGTAGATAAAGCCGTCTTGTCATAGTCTACTATTCCTCCCATAAATTCCTGAAACATTATAGCACTTTGTGGAATTGATTGCAACCCATGGCAGCGGCCGCGCATGGCCGCCCCGCCGCCCCATTCAAATAAACTCCGTCTGCCGTCCTTATCTTGTTTTCTGGCGCTTTGCCCCCTTTCGCGCGCCGCTTTTAGACAAATTTCTTTATTTTTCGACTGCCATATCTATTTACTTTTTCAAGTTGTTAGTGTATAATATAGGAACAAGGTGGTGAAGTTTCGTGAAACAGACGGCGGTTCCGCCGCATTATCTGCAAATCGCCCTCGACCTGGCCCGGCGCATTGCCAGGTTGGAATTGCCCGAGGGCAGCCAGCTCTATGGCCGTTCCCTTTTAGCCTCGGAGTACAACGTCTCCCCTGAGACCATCCGCAGAGCGGTGCGGCTGCTGGCAAATATGAAGGTGGTGGCGGTCAAGCCCCAGAGCGGCGTTGTGGTCCTCTCCACCGACAGCGCGCGCCGTTATATCGCGAACTTCGAGGAGAGCGCCGGGGAACGGGCGCTGCGCAGCCAGTTGAAGGCGCTGGCCGAGGAGCACGAGGCCCTGGGGCGCAAGCTGAACGAGGCGGTGGACGCCCTGTCCAGGCACTGGGAGGCCTCATCTGAAACGCCCTTCCCCAACTACGAAATTCCGGTCCCCAAGGATTCCCCCCTCATTGGCAAAACCGTCGGGGAGTCCCGCTTTTGGCAGTGTACCGGCGGCACCATTGTGGCGATCCGGCGCGGCAGAAGCTTGATTTTATCCCCAGGCCCCTATATGGAATTTTACGCCGGGGACATCATCGTCCTGGTGGGAACTCCCCCCGCTGTGACGGCCGCCCGCAAACTTGTCACCCAAAAGGAGGAAACAGATGATCCAATTTGAAAACGTATGTAAATACTACGGTAAAACCCCCATCTTAAAGTCGGTCAACCTGACCATCCCGGACGGCCAGTTTGTAGTGCTGATCGGCCCGTCCGGCTGCGGAAAAACCACCACCCTCAAGGCCATCAACCGGTTGATTGACATCGACACGGGCACCATCTCCATTGACGGGGAGGATATCCGCCGGCGGGAGAAAGTGGATCTCCGGCGGCACATTGGCTACGTCATCCAGCAGATCGGCCTGTTCCCCAACATGACGGTCGCCCAGAACATCTGCGTTGTGCCCAAGCTCCTTAAATACGACAAGGCGCGGTGCGACGGCATCGTCCAGGACATGCTCAAGCTGGTGGGGATGGAGCAGTACGCGGAGAAATATCCCTCCGAGCTGTCCGGCGGGCAGCAGCAGCGAATCGGTGTTCTCCGCGCCCTGGCGGCGTCGCCCCCCATCGTGCTGATGGACGAGCCCTTCTCCGCGCTGGACCCGCTGACCCGGGAGCTCTTGCAGGACGAGGTGAAAAACCTCCAGCAGAAGCTGAAAAAGACCATCGTCTTCGTCAGTCACGACATGGACGAGGCCCTCAAGCTGGCCGACCTCATTATCTTTATGGAGGCCGGGCGGGTCGTCCAGATGGCCTCCCCCGAGGAGATGCTGGAAAACCCCGCCTCCGAGCTGGTGCGGGATTTCCTGGGAAAACATACCGAGGCCCCGCCCAGCAAGGTGGAAAGCTTCATGCGGACCAACGTCCGCACCGTCCGTAAGGACCGGGGCATCCGCGAGTGCGCCGAGCGGATGGCGCGCAGCAGCGTGGACACCCTCCTGGTCACCGACGAGGACGGCCGTTATCTGGGAACCGTCTCCATCGGCGACATCCGCCACTGGGGGCACGGCCTCCAGAGCATCGAACCGTTGGTCCGCCAGGCCGCCCGAACCACCCGCGTGGGGGATGAGGCTAAGGACTGCTTTGATTTCCTGCTGGAATCGGGCGAGAGCTATGTTGTGGTCCTCAACGACGATGAGACCCTCGCCGGCATCGTCACCAAGACCAGCGTGGCCCGTTCGGTGGCAGAGAGCTTGTGGGGGGATGCGAAATGACCGCCCTGCTTCACGACTACGGCGGAGCCCTGCTCCGCGCCGTCGCCATCCATACCGGATACGTGCTCACGGCGGTCCTCATCGGGTTTGTTCTGGGACTGGCTCTGGGCATCCTCCTCTCCCGCGTGCACAGGTGGGCGGTGATTGTGATGCCGCTGCTCTCCATCTTTCAGACCATCCCAGGGCTGGTGTTCATCGGCGTGCTGTTTATCTGGTGGGGCGGCTCCGTCCTCACGGTGGTCACGGCGCTGGGCATCTACGCCATGTTCCCGGTGCTGAAAAACACCTACACCGGCATTCTCGAAGTCGAACCCCGCTACATTGAGGCCGCCAGGGGCTGCGGCATGTCCCCCGTCCAGCGCCTGTTCCGGGTGGAGCTGCCGCTGGCCATGCCCACCATCATCGCCGGCCTTCGGATGTCGGCCATCTATACCGTCTCCTGGACCGTGCTAGCCTCCATGATCGGCAAGGGCGGCCTGGGCGACTTTGTCTACCAGGGAACCTCCTCCAACAACAACACCTTGATTTTGCTGGGCGCGATCCCGGCGGCCATTCTGGCCATTCTCTTCGGCGCAGTCATTGACCGGCTGCAAAAGAAGGTCATGCCGCGCGGATCGGGAAAGGGGGCGGGCCGGTGAGTTTATCCATTGTGCTGGAGCACCTCTATCTCGTCCTGGCGGCCAGCCTGCTGTCGGTGGCGGTCGGCCTGCCGCTCGGCATCTGGGCCTATATGTCCCCCAAAGCACGGGCGGTCATCCTTCGGGTTGCGGACCTGTTGCAGACCATCCCATCGCTGGCTCTGCTCGGCATCATAATGGTGGTGCTCAATCCGGGCAAGTTGACGGTAATTACCGGCATCACTCTCTATTCCCTTCTCCCCATCGTGCGCAACACCTGCCTGGGGCTCCAGGAGGTGGACCCCGGCGTGAAGGAGGCCGCCCGGGGCATGGGCATGAGCACCCCCTACCGGGTCCTGATGGTGGAGTTTCCCCTTGCCTTTCCCACCGTATTCACCGGCATTCGCATCGCCGTGGTCAACGCCATCGGCACTGCGGTCTTCGCGGCCTACGTCGGGGGCGGCGGCCTTGGCGGTGTCATCACCCAGGCCATCCGCATCCAGGATTTGAAGTCCGTCCTGCTGGCAACCGGCGTGCTGATGATAATCGCGGTGGCGCTGGACCTGACCATGGGCTGGTTTGAGAGCCGGATGCGCAAGTCCCGGGGCAGCCTGCGGCGTATTTGGCTCCCGGCTTCGGCGGTACTGGTCATCTTCTGCCTTCTTCTGCCCTTCGGGCGGGACAGCACGGGCGACCTGCTCCTCTACGACGGCGACTACTCCGAAACCCAGCTGATGCACCACATGGTAAAAATGCTGGTAGAAGACCAGACCGGCCTGACCGTCACCATCCAGGACCAAATGTCCCAGGTGAACAATTTCAAGTCCCTGATTGGCGACAAACATAGCTGCGATTTGATGATCTCCTACGACGGGACCCTGCTGACCACCTTCTTCCACAAGGATACCCCCGACGTACCCGAAGGGGAGACCATTTACAGCTATGTCAGCGACATGGCCCACTCCGACTACGGCCTGCGGCTGCTGGATCAGCTTGGCTTTGAGAACACCTACGCCATCGGGGTCCCCGAGACGCTGGCGGCGGAACACGGGTTGGAGACCATCAGCGACCTGGTTCCCATCGCGGACCAGTTGGTCTTCGGTGCGGAACAGGAGTTCTTCACCCTGGAGGGCAGTATGAAATACAACCCCTTCGTGGCCTATTACGGTCTCAACTTCAAGTCCCACGTGCCGGTGGACATGGGCCTGAAATATTCCGCCATTGAGAACGGCAGCTTTGACGCCGCCGTCGTCTACACCACCGACGGCCTCAACCGGAAGGTGGGTCTGAAAATTCTGGAAGACGACCGGAGCTTTTTCCCCGACTACAACGGCGCTTTTCTGGTACGGGAAGACGTGCTGCTGAAATATCCGGCGCTGGAAGGCATTCTAAATCAATTGGCCGGGCGAATCCCGACGGAACAGATGGCCGAGCTGACCTATCAGGTGGACGTCATGGGCCGTTCGGTGGACGACGTGGCCCGGGAATTTTTGATCGGAGCGGGCCTGCTCCAAAACTGATTGTTTGAATCCGCATAGAAAATTGGGGAGGCAGTCCCGCCGCCGGCGGGACTGCCTCCCTTGTAGCTTGTCTCATACTGCCACTTCGTCCGCTCCGTTCTTCTCTTTCAGGAACGACAGGAACGCGTCCTGCGGAAGGGGCTTTGAGAAGTAATAGCCCTGTATGTACGATATTCCCATATCCTCCATCTTGCGAAGCTGTTCCTCCGTCTCAATCCCCTCGGAGACCGTCTTCATCTCCATGCCATGGACCATACTGATGGCCGCGTTCATGACAAAATGCGCCTTGTCGTTTTCGAAGAACGCCTGGGACATCTCTCTGTCGAATTTAACGATGTCCACCGGCATATCCATGATGTAATTCAGGTTGGACTGCCCTGTCCCGAAGTCGTCCAACGAGAAGCGAATCCCGTAATCCATCATCCGCTCCATATTCCGCTGTAAGGTCTCCTTGGCCAGCAGAGAGGCCGACTCGGTAATTTCCAGGTTGATCCGTTCCGGCGGGAGGTCGTATTTTTTCAGAATGGAGATGTAATCGTCGGCCAAATCCTTGTCGGCGCACTGCACCGTCGAGAGATTGACCTCAATGTAGCGCAGGCCGTACTGCTCCGGATGCTCCTCCTTCATCAGGCGGCACACCTTCTCAAACACAATCCGGCCCAGCTTGAGAATCATACCGTTTTTCTCAGCCACCTCAATGAATACGCTGGGCCGGATGAGGTGGTTTTCGCCGTCGTAAATGCGCACCAGTGCCTCGGCGCAGGTGAAGCGCTGTTCCTTTGTATTGTAGATTGGCTGGTAGTAGACCTCGATGCGATCATTTTCGATGCCGTCCAGCAGCAGGCGCTCCACCCGTTTTTCCTTTCGCATCTGCTCGAGAACTTCGCCGGTGATCTCCACATCGTACCGGCCCAGGACCTGACGGACGTCTTGCCGGACATGGCGGAGGGCCCGCCCCAGCTCGTCGCTGTCTGCCAGCAGCTGCGCGTCGGAGAGGGAAATCCAGCCGGGATGCAGCACAACGCGGCTGCGGCCCCAGGTCTCGGAAAACCGCCGGACCAGCATGTCCTTTGCCGCATCCGCCGGGGTTCCCTCGGCGAACAGCATCACCATCTCATCCTCCGACTTGCGGAACAGCCACGCTCCGGTTCTCTGAAGGCAGTCCTCGACCTCCAGGCGGATTGCCTCCACCTCCTCCTTGTCCAGGCCAATGTTGGAGTAGTCCTCCAGCACCAGGACGAGGATGGGAAAATGCTGCCCCTTCTCATGCCGCTCCCGGAGGAAATAGGTCAGGGCGTTGCTGTTGAACATCCCCGTCTGGCGGTCGATGTAGGTTTCCGGGTTTTCCAGCTTCACATACAGGACCAAAACGCCCATTGTTGCGCCAAAGCCAACCAAAAGCAGTTCCTTGATGCAGAGCTGAATCAGCGACGAGCCGAGCCAGCACACCAGCCACAGGGAAACCGCTTCAAACCGCCTCGAATTGATGTACTCCCGCCGCCGGACCAGCACCACCACCGTCGCCACCATAAAGATCAGCCCGGAGATGTAGGTTGCATAAATGCTCGGCCCGAAGGTGTACAAAAATTTGCCCGCGCCGTCGGTCACATACTCGATGGGGAGCAGAAAAATACAAACCGCCTCCGCCGCAGCCGCCGCTATGCTTCCCCGCAGAAATTTCACATAGATTTCATCCGGATACGCGTCTACCGCAGCATAGAGCAGTCCCAACATGACCACCAGCACCAGGCTTGTGTTGTATAATTTACAGGCAACGTCCACCAACATCAGAGGCAGGCGGTCCATACTGTCAATTGCCACGAGGGACAAGATGTCCAGGGAAACGCAGACGGCGACCATGCGGTATGTCCACACGAAGATACGCTCCGTGTAGATGCGCACCCGCTTCTGCTGTTGGAAAAAGCAACCAATCACAAACAGGATCACAAGTCCACAGCATTGCATCTTAATATTCATGGGTGAACCCCTTTAAACGCAAAGGCCGGTCCAGCGGACGGCCATCTTGAAATATCAAATACTTATTGGCTTATTATACAATATCTTCATGGATTTATCAATACGTATTACGGCAAAATCCCCACCGTCTTTATAAATAAACGTTCTTTTCAAAAATGTCCGGCGCGATTGTTAATTTCACCCAAAGCCGGCAAGAACAGGGCATTAAATTTGGATTTGCTTTTTCCGGTGTATTATGCTATAGTAAATTCTGTGAATAGATTATCGTCCAATCCGACTGTAAATATCTGCAAAGAGGTGCATACATCATGACCCTGCAAGAGTGCTACGAAAAGATGGGCGCAAATTACGACGAGGTAAAGCGCCATCTAATTAAGGAAGAGCGCATTCAAAAGATTCTTCTGCTCTTCCTCAAGGACCCCAGCTATGATTCCCTGCAAGCCGCCATGGCGAGCGGCGACCGCGACACCGCGTTCCGCGCGGCCCATACCCTGAAGGGCATCAGCCTCAACCTGGGCCTCACCTTCCTACAGCAGTCCTCCAGCGCCCTCTCCGAAGCCCTGCGCAACGACCCCCCCGCGGAAAACGCGCAGTCCCTCTATGAGGCACTCATCCCAGATTATGAAAGGGTGGCCTCCGCCATCCGGCAGTTCCAGTCCGAGCTGGGCTGACCGCAGGTCCGCAAATTGACTCCAGAAGGCTGGTGACCGACCATAGATCAGAATAAGATATTGATTGTAGACGATTCCGAAATCAACCGTTCCCTTCTCTCGGATATCCTCTGCTCCGACTATTCCATCCTCGAGGCATCCAACGGGCTCGAAGCCATTTCCATCTTAAACTCCCGAAATGCCGAGATTTCCCTCGTCCTGCTGGACATCGTGATGCCGGAGATGGACGGCTTCGAGGTTCTTTCCGTGATGGGCCGCAACGACTGGCTCCAAAACATACCGGTCATCATGATTTCCTCCGAGATCAGTACCGCCGCCATCGACCAGGCCTACGATCTCGGCGCCACCGACTACATCACCCGCCCATTCGACGACAAAACCGTACAGCGCAGGGTTCAGAACACCGTGATGCTCTACTCCAAGCAGAAGTCCCTGCAAAACATGGTCGCCGAACAGATCATGGAGCGGGAGCGCAGCAACTCGCAGATGGTGGAAATTCTGAGCAACATTGTCGAGTTCCGCAACGGCGAGAGCGGCATGCACGTTCTTCACATCCGGGTCATCACCGACAAGCTGCTCCTCTCCCTGCGCCGCCACGCCCCGGAATACGGCCTGACCTCCGCCCTGATTTCCCTGTACGCCAACGCCTCCGCCCTGCACGACATCGGCAAAATCTGCATCGACGACAAGGTCCTCAACAAGCCCGGAAAGCTGACCAAGGAGGAGTTTGAGCACATCAAAACCCATACCACCGTGGGCGCCGAGATGCTGGAACGGGTCCGGGGGGTCAGCGGCGATTCCGACATTCTCCGGGCCTCCTACGACATCTGCCGCTGGCACCACGAGCGCTACGACGGGCGCGGCTACCCCGATGGACTCAAGGGCGACGAAATTCCCATCTCCGCCCAGGTGGTCGCCTTGGCCGACGTGTACGACGCCTTAACCAGCCCCCGCGTCTACAAAGCCGCTTTCCCGCACGAAAAAGCCATCGCGATGATTAAGAACGGCGAGTGCGGCGCGTTTAATCCCTTGCTTTTGGAGTGCTTGGATGAGAACAGCGAATGGTTTGCCAACGAGCTGAACCTCCGCTCTCCACACGAGGTAAACTCCTTTGAGCTCCGCCACGTTACCTCCGAGCTCATGTCCCGCAGCGAGCTCCGGGCCTCGGCCAGGACCCTCTCTCTGCTGGAGCAGGAGCGCATGAAATACCGTTTTTACGCCTCCATTTCCAAGGAGATCATGTTTGAATACGACCGGGATTCCGATTTGCTGGAGTTTTCCGAATGGGGCGCAAAATATCTGGGGGTTCCCGAGCTCATCTCCCACCCCATCAAAAGCCCGGAAATCATCTCCCTGGGCCTGACGGTCTATCGCGACCTCCGCAAGCGGATTTTGGCCGCGCCCAACGAAATTGCCAATTGGGTGTGCAGCCTGACCCTGCACGGCCAGCCGCATTGGTTCCGCGTGATTGCCCGTACCTTGGGTGTCGAGGGAGACCCGGACAGCTACACCAAGGTCATCGGCAAGATCATCGATATCCACGACGAGCAAATCAAGCTCAACGAGTTGGAGAAGATGAGCAAGCGCGACTCCCTGACCGGTCTCTACAACCACGGCGCGACCTACGACTTGATCTCGTCGCGGCTGGACGAAGCCGCCAGACACGGCAAGCGCTATGTGATGGCGCTGATCGACCTGGACAAATTCAAAAACGTCAACGACGTATACGGTCATCAGTTTGGCGACGAGGTTCTTAAAACCATGGCTGACTATCTGCGCGGCTGTCTTCGCCGGGAGGATGTCATCGGCCGCATCGGCGGCGACGAGTTCCTGATCTTCGTGGAATACACCTCCGATCCCAAGCAGCTGATGGCCCGTATCGCCGACGCCGCATCCTTCCCCAGCTTGGATCAGTACCAGATTTCCTTCAGTCTTGGCGCGTCTCTCTACCCCGAAGACGGCGCAACCCACGACGAGCTGCTGCACCGGGCCGACGTCGCAGTGTACAGCGCCAAGCAGGACACCGCCCTTCGTTACCGTTTCTATGACAGCGACATTCCCGATTTTCGTTCCTCACACAGCCCCATTGACGGCGGACAGTAAAATTTCGCTAAAGTCTGGCGGCGGTTTGTCCGATAGTAAGGACAAGGAGAATAACCATATTCTCCCCGAAAGGAGTCCGTACGGATGGATTTGATGAACAGCATTGCTTCCCAAGCTATGAGCATGACGCAAGCTCAGTTTGCGCAGCAGTATTCTATCTCCGTTGCCAAGAAGGCGATGGAGACAGAGGAGCTCGCTCTCCAGGAGATCACCGAGATGCTTCCTCAGACGCCCCCGATGGGCGTAAATCTGGACGTGTACGCCTGATTCTCCATCCCGAAGGGGCGTGTTGCATCCGTTGCAGCACGCCCCTTCGTCACGCCTAAAGAACCCCAAGGAGGCTTTCCCATGGCCCAGATTATTGAAGTCGCGGACTTGAACCACCCCGCCCTCGCCTGTTACGCCCATCTGACCAACGCCCAGCTCCGCAGCCGCCTGGAGCCGGAGCAAGGCGTCCTGATTGCCGAAAGCCCCAAGGTCATCCACACCGCTCTGGACGCGGGGCTGGAGCCGGTCTCTTTTTTGATGGAGCGTAAAAAGCTGGACACCGTCTCCGGCCTTCTATCCCGCTGCGGCGTCCCCGTCTACACGGCGGACCACGCCCTTCTGGCCTCCCTCACCGGCTACGCCTTGACCCGGGGCGTTCTCTGTGCCCTGCGCCGTCCCACCCTGCCCGCGCCCGAGGCCATTGTCCGGGACGCGCGGCGGGTAGCGGTGCTGGAACATCTTGTAGACGCCACCAACGTAGGGGCGGTTTTTCGCTCCGCCGCCGCCCTGGGGCTGGACGCGGTGCTGCTCAGTCCGGGCTGCTGTGACCCCTTTTGCCGCCGCGCCGTCCGGGTCGGGATGGGGACCGTCTTTCAGGTCCCCTGGACTTACCTGGGCGATTCGCCGGCGGATTGGCCCGGCCCCGGTCTGGAGCGCCTCCGCGCGCTGGGCTTCCGGGCCGCCGCCCTGGCCCTGCGGGACGACGCCCTCTCCATCACCGATCCCCGGCTGGCCGAAGCCCAGCGGTTGGCCCTCCTCCTCGGTTCCGAGGGGGACGGTCTCGCCCCCGAGACCGTCGCAGCCTGTGACTGGGCGGTGAAAATCCCAATGTCCCACGGCGTGGACTCTCTCAACGTCGCCGCGGCGGCGGCGGTCGCGTTCTGGCAGCTTCGCGTTTGATCCGCTGCCCGCGGGCCGCGCTCCCTTTGTCCCCGCCCCCCTCTTTGGCAGTAGAAAACTGTTGCTTTTTCTGTGAAAAACAGGTACAATATATTTGTGAGATTTTGGCTGCAACAATTCGAGAAAGGGGTGGTTCCATGGAGCTCGGCGAGCTCGCGGCACACTACGACAGCTTGGTCGTCCTGGACGTGGAAACCAGCGGCCTGAGTCCCCAGCGCAATGAGATTATTGAGTTGGCCGCGGCCCGCGTGGAGGGGACCGAGGTTGTGGAGCGGTACGACCAGTTTCTCCGGCTCTCCCCCGGAACGCGGCTGGACCGGCGAATCACCGAACTTACCGGCATTACCCAGGCCGATTTGGAACAAGAGGGAATCCCAAAGGAGACCGCCTGCCGGGACCTGCAAAGCCTGCTGTCCCACGGAAAGACCCTCCTGGCCGCCTACAACGCCCAATTCGACCTGGCTTTTCTGTACCACTTTCTCTTGCGGGACGGCGACCCGGCCGCGCTGGACGGGGTGGATTTCCTCGACGCGCTGACCGTCTTCAAGGACCGCCGCCCCTACCCCCACAAGCTGCGCAACGCCATTGAGGCCTACGAGCTCGGCGGCAAGGTGGTCAACAGCCACCGCGCCATCGACGACGTGCTCGCCACGGTGGAGGTACTTTCCGCCATGGCGGCGGAGCGCGGCGACCTTGTACATTATATCAATCTCTTCGGCTTCCACCCCAAATACGGCGTCTCGGGCCGGCCCCTGGCAAAGGTGCTTTACGCGCCCCAGCCATACGGCAGCCATCCGCCCCTCTATGAGACCGCCCGCCCCACCGCCGCCCCCCTCGCGCGGGGATAGACCTCTGCAAAGGAGCAGCCTATGGATATCTTCTCGGCCTTTTCTCTGATCGGCGGCCTCGCCTTTTTCCTGTTCGGCATGAACGTCATGTCCAGCAACCTGGAAAAGATGGCCGGCGGCAAGTTAGAACTTCTGTTGAAAAAGATGACCTCCAACCCCTTTGTCAGCATGGCCCTGGGTGCCGCTATCACCATTGCCATCCAGTCCTCCTCCGCCACGACGGTCATGCTGGTCGGCCTGGTCAACTCGGGCATCATGGAATTTGGGCAAACCCTGAACGTCATCTTCGGCGCCAACATCGGCACCACCCTGACCGCCTGGATTCTCTCCCTCTCGGGCATTCAAAGCGGCAATATTTTTATCCAGATGCTCAAGCCGGAGAACTTTTCCCCCATCGTGGCCTTTATCGGCATCCTGATGCTGATGCTCTCCAAAAACGACAAACGCAAAAGCATCGGCACCGTCTGCGTCGGCTTCGCGGTGTTGATGTACGGCATGGATTTGATGAAGAACGCCGTCAGCCCCCTGGCCGAGCTGCCCCAGTTCTCCCAAATGATGGTGCAGTTCAACAATCCCCTGCTGGGCGTTCTGATCGGCACCTTGTTCACCGGCCTGATTCAAAGCTCCGCCGCCACCGTCGGTATCCTGCAGGCCCTGTCGCTGACCGGCTCCATTACCTACGCCATGGCCATTCCCATCGTCATGGGCACCAACATCGGCACCTGCGTCACCTCTCTCCTCTCCTGCATCGGCACCAACACCAACGCCAAGCGGGTGGCCGTCGTCCATATCTCCATTAAAATCATCGGCACGCTGATTCTGCTGCCGCTCTTGGTGCTGGCCAACGCCATCTTCACCATTCCCCTGATGGACCAGGCCACCAACCCCTTCACCATTGCCCTGATTCACACCATCTTCAACATCGCCATTACCGTGCTTCTCCTGCCCTGCACCAAGCTCCTCATCCGGCTCTCCGCCGTTTTGGTACGCGAACAGGCGCCGTCGGGGGAAACCGGCAAGACCCGCGCCGTCCCCTTCCTCGACCCGCGCCTTCTCTCCACCCCCTCCATCGCCGTCGTGGAGTGCGCCCACAAGGCGGTGGAAATGGCGAACCTATCCAAACAGACCATCTTCGACGCCGTCGCCCTCCTCGGCAATTACTCCCCGAAGGAGGCCGAGCAGATTCGGGTCGATGAGGACGTGATCGACCTGTATGAGGACAAACTCGGCTCCTATTTGGTGCAGCTCTCCGGCCGCGACCTCTCGGAAAGCGACACCCGCATCGCCTCCAAGGTTCTCCACGCCATTGGGGATTTTGAGCGCTTGGGCGACCACGCCCTCAACCTGATGATCGCCGCCCAGGAGATTCACGAAAAGAAGCTTCAGTTCTCCGAGCACGCCATGCAGGAGCTGGAAATCCTCACCCTCGCCCTGAGCGAAATCCTGACCCGCACGGTCACCTCCTTCACCTCCAACAACCTCAAGCTCGCCGCCATGGTTGAGCCGTTGGAGCAAGTGATGGACACCCTGATCGAGGAGGTCAAAAGCCGCCATGTGGAGCGTCTCCAGCGCGGCAAGTGCACCATTGAGCTCGGCTTTGTCCTCTCCGACATCCTGACCAACTATGAGCGCATCTCCGACCACTGCTCCAACATCGCCGTCGCCGTCATTGAGACGCGGGGCGACAGTTTCGAGTCCCATGAATACCTCCACGCCGTCAAGAAAGGGGCCGACTTTGAGGCCCAGTATAAGGCCTTCCTCCGCAAGTACAGCCTTCCGGTCCGCGCCAGATAGCGCCGTCCCCGCAGGGCTCGCTCCGGCGGAAGGAAAGCGCAAAAAACTCGAACTTACACCGGCGTTCGGGTTTTTTGCGCTTCTTTTCTTTGAACATCCGCCACAAATTGCCCACCCATAGCGATCAGATTTGTGTAATTTGTTTCTTGACACACGGGCTTTAGTGTTTTAAACTGTACAAGCATGAAAAAATTTACAATTGAAGGAGATTGTCACCCATGAAAAAGCTTCTTTCCCTGCTTCTTGCGCTGACCCTGATCCTCTCGCTGGCCGCCTGCGGCAGCAAAGAGGAGCCCGCCCCGGCGCGCGGCGAATCCGCTCCCGCGTCCGAGCCGGCTGCCGACCCCGCCCCGCAGCCCGCCGCCACACCTGATGAAACCCCCGCCGAGCCGGCTCCGGAGCCCGCTCCCGCCGAACCCGCCGCCACCGGCGAAACCTACACCGTCGGCATCTGCCAGCTGGTCACCCACGTCGCGCTGGACGCCGCCACTGAGGGCTTCCAGGACGCGCTCAACGAAAAGCTGCCCGGGCAGGTCACCTTTGACTATCAGAACGCCGCCAACGACCCGGCCACCTGCGCCACCATCGCCAACGCCTTTGTCTCGGCCAACGTTGACCTGATTATGGCCAACGCCACCCCGGCCCTCCAGGCCGCCGCCACCGCCACCGCCGACATCCCGGTGCTGGGCACCTCGGTCACCGAGTATGGCGTCGCCATGGGCATCGACAATTTCTCCGGCACCGTCGGCGGCAACATCTCCGGCACCTCCGACCTGGCCCCGCTGGACCAGCAGGCCGCGATGATTAAAGAGTGGTATCCCGACGCCGAGACCGTCGGTCTGCTCTACTGCTCCAACGAGGCGAACAGCCAGTACCAGGTGGATACCGTCATGGCGGAGCTGGAAAATCTGGGCTACGTCTGTACCCAGTTCTCCTTCTCCGACTCCAACGACATTGCCGCCGTCTGCCAGAGCGCGGCCGACAACAGCGACGTGCTCTACGTCCCCACCGACAACACCGTCGCCTCCAACACCGGTATCATTGACAACATCTGCCACGGCAAGGTCCCGGTCTTTACCGGCGAGGAGGGTATCTGCGCCGGCTGCGGCGTCGCCACCCTCTCCATCAGCTACTATGACCTCGGCTACCAGACCGGCGTGATGGCCGCGGAAATTCTGACCGGCCAGTCCGACGTCTCCACCATGCCCGTCGCCTACGCCCCCAACTTCGTCCAGAAGTACAACCCCGCCATCTGCGAGGCGCTGGGCGTTACCCCGCCCGACGGCTACGAGGCCATTCAATAAAATCCCATCCCCAGCGCGCCGCAATGCCCCCGGCTTTGCGGCGCGCCCTTTTTTGCCAGAAATTCCGGCACTTTGGGGCTTCCCTTTTGTGGGATTCTGTCGTATAATAGCATGGTTATTGATGTGCATAGATAAAGAAAACAATTCAGGAGGAATGCAGCATGCTCGACTTCATCGGCGCCCTGCCCGGCGCGGTCTCTCAGGGACTGATCTGGGGGATTATGGCTATTGGGGTCTATATTACCTACAAAATTTTGGATATCGCCGATCTGACCGTCGATGGTTCCTTTTGCACCGGCGGCGCGACCTTTGTTGTCCTCTACGCGATGGGCGCCAATATCTGGCTGGCTCTGCTGGCGTCCCTTCTGGTGGGCATGCTGGCCGGACTGGTCACCGGCATCCTGCACACCGCCTGCGGCATCCCGGCCATTCTCTCCGGCATTCTGACCCAGCTGGCCCTCTGGTCGGTCAATCTCGCCATCATGGGCATGAAAGCCAACGTTGCCATCAACGTGATCGACAAGGCCAACCTGGACCGGCTTCTCGTTTCTCTCCGTTTTGTTCAGGACGTCGCCAAGGGGACCCGTCCCTTCTACCGGCATCCGATTTTCGTGGTCGGTCTCTTCACGCTGGGCATTATCGCCGTTCTCTACTGGTTCTTCGGCACCGAGCTCGGCGCCTCCCTCCGCGCCACCGGCGCGAACGATAAAATGGCCCGTGCCCAGGGCATCAACACTAACGTGGGCCGCGTCCTGGGCCTCATGATTTCCAACGGGCTGGTCGCCCTCTCGGGCGCCCTCCTCAGCCAGTATCAGAGCTTCGCCGACTCCAGTATGGGCAAGGGTGCAATCGTCATCGGCCTCGCCGCCGTCATCATCGGCGATGTGCTCCTTGGCCGCCTGTTCCGGAACTTCGGACTCCGGCTCCTGGCCGTCTCCATCGGTTCCATCATCTATTATGTCGTCATCCAGGCCGTCGTCAGTCTGAGCAACATCAACACCAACTACCTGAAGCTCATTTCGGCGGTCATCGTGGCGCTCTTCCTCTCGGTCCCCTACTGGAAGGGAAAATACTTTGTCAAGCATCCCCAGCACGGAAAGGAGGCGGCCCCCCATGCTTGAGATTCAAAACCTCTGGAAAACCTTTAATCCCGGCACCGTCAACGAAAAGGCCGCCCTCCAGGGGGTCAACCTGACCCTCAACGACGGCGACTTCGTGACCGTCATCGGCAGCAACGGCGCTGGCAAATCCACCCTGCTCAACGCGGTGGCCGGCGTCTTTCTGGCCGACCAGGGTTCCATCCGCCTCGACGGCATGGACATGACCTCCCTGCCCGAGCACCGCCGCGCCTCCGGAATTGGGCGCGTCTTTCAGGACCCCATGATGGGAACCGCCGCCACCATGCAAATTGTGGAAAACCTCGCCCTGGCCGCCCGCCGCGGCCAGTTCCGCGGACTCCGCCGGGGCATCACCCGCCAGGAGAAGGAGCAATACCGCGAACAGCTCCGCACCCTCGAGTTGGGACTGGAAGACCGCCTGACCACCAAGGTCGGCCTTCTCTCGGGCGGCCAGCGCCAGGCCCTGACACTGCTGATGGCCACCCTGCGCCGTCCCAAGCTGCTGCTGCTCGACGAGCACACCGCCGCCCTGGACCCCGCGACAGCGGCGAAGGTGCTCTCCCTGACCGATAAGATCGTCAGCGAGCACAGCCTGACTACCTTGATGATAACCCACAACATGAAGGACGCGATTGCCCACGGCAACCGTCTCATTATGATGAACGAGGGAAAGATCATCTTTGACGTGGCCGGAGAGGAGAAGGCCAACCTGACCAAGGCCGACCTGCTGCAAAAATTCGCCGATCTCTCGGGCGGAGGCCTGGAGAGCGACCGGATGTTGTTAAACTGACCCAGCACCAGCGCCGCGGAGGAAGTGTTTGCCTTCCTCTGCGGCCTCTCTGCTATTTACAGAAAGTTCAAAAAGCAGGGCCCTCTATTCACAGTTTATTTATACACTCCCCCGCCCCGCTGTGCTATGCTTAGACAGGACTTTAAAAAAATGGAAGTGATCTAATGGCAGACAGCAACGCAGGCGCGGCGGTACAGCAGACGGCGGCGCCCAAGAAAAAACGTAAGTGGCCAAAACGATTGGTGATTCTCGCCGTTGTTCTGGCCCTCGCGTGGCTCGGCGTCCAATGGTTTGGCGGGCGCGGGCATAGAAACGCCGTGATGAACAGCGCCTACATGGAGGCCCCGGTCGAGCGGCGGGACATCGTCAGTCAGCTCAGCTATTCCGGTACCCTCGAACCGGCTGACTCCTACACAGTGACCTCTCTGGTCAGCGGCGAGATTCTCGGCGCCGACTTCGAGGAGGGCGACATCGTCGCGAAGGACGACGTGCTCTACACCATCGACGATTCCGACGCCGCCACCGGCGTGGAGCGCGCCGAAAATTCTCTCTCCCAGGCCCAACGCAGCTATTCCCAGGTCCAGCGCAGCCTTGGCGATTTGAACATCACCGCTCCGGCGGGCGGTCAGCTCGTCGAGCTCTCCGTCGAGGTGGGCGACGATGTGACCGCCGGTCAGACCGTCGCCGTCATCCGCGACAGCGCCAGCATGACCATCAAGCTCCCCTTCCCCGCCGACGAGGCCGCCGCCTTCTACGTCGGGCAGTCCGCCCAGGTGACGGCTGACGGCAGCTTTGAGACGCTGAACGGCACGGTAACCGCCGTCTCCGCCTCCGACTCGGTGCTGTCCGGCAACCGGATTGTACGCATCGTCACCATTGAGGTGCAAAATCCCGGCGCGGTCACCTCCGACACCATGGCCACCGCCGTCGTGGGCGGGTCTGCCTGCGCCGAGAGCGCCGCCTTTACATACAAAGCGGAAAAGAACGTCGCCGCCTCGGTCTCCGGCACCGTCTCCGCCCTGTCCGCCGCCGAGGGCGCGGTGGTGTCCAAGGGCCAATTGCTGGTCTCCCTGCGCAGTGACAGCCTCAACGACCAGTTGGCCAGCGCAGGCGATCAAATCCGCGACGCACAGATTTCCCTGGAAAACCAGCGCAATTCGTTGGACAACTACATCATCCAGTCCCCCATTGAGGGAACCGTCATCGACAAGTCCTACAAGCAGGGCGACAAAATCTCCGAGGGCGGCAAACAGCTCTGCACCATCTTCGATCTCAGCTATCTCAGCTTCACCATGTATGTAGACGAGCTGGACATCAAACAGGTCGCGGTGGGGCAAAAGGTCCAGATCACCGCCGACGCCGTGGAGGGCCAGGCCTTCGAGGGTCAAATCACCAAGGTCAGCATCAACGGAACCACCGCCAACGGCGCGACTACCTACCCGGTCACCGTCCGTATCGACGAGATGGGCGATCTTCTGCCCGGCATGAACGTGGACGCCTCGGTGGTTATCGCCGAGGCAAAGGATGTCCTCTCCGTTCCGGTGGAGGCTGTGGACCGCGCCGGACAGGTCCTTGTCAAAACCTCCGATGTCCCGCCCGGCGGGGAAAGCGAAGAAGACAGCAATGGGGGTCTTCCCGCGGGCTACGCCTATCAGCAGGTCGAACTGGGGCTGAGCGACGACAGCTACGTTGAAATTGTCTCCGGCCTGTCCGAGGGCGACCAGGTCGCCTATCAGCAGACCTCCTCCATGGGCGGCATGTTCGCTTCGTTCGCCATGTCCGGAGGCGGACCGGAGGGAGGACCGCCCCCTGACGGCGGCGGAGGTCCGGGAGGCGGTTATTGATGGATATGCCGCTGATCGAATTTCGCGAGGTTTCCAAGCTCTATCCCATGGGAGACGAAATCGTGGTCGCCGCCAATCATATCTCCATGCAAATCCACCGGGGCGAGTTTGTCGCCATTGTTGGCCAGTCCGGTTCGGGTAAGTCCACCTGTATGAACATCATCGGCTGCCTGGACGTCCCCTCGGAGGGCAGTTACCTGTTGGACGGCAGGGATGTGGGCCAGCTTGGCCGCAACCAGCTCGCCGACATCCGAAACCGTATGCTTGGCTTCATCTTTCAGCAATACAATCTGCTGCCCAAGCTCAATCTGCTGGAAAACGTGATGGTCCCCCTGCTCTACGCCGGCGTTCCCCTGCGCGAGCGCAAGGAGCGGGCGCTGGCCGCGCTGGACAGCGTCGGGCTCCGGGCCAAGGCAAAGCACCGGCCCAACCAGCTCTCGGGCGGACAGCAGCAGCGCGTTTCCATTGCCCGCGCCCTGGTGGGACAGCCCTCGGTCATCCTGGCCGACGAACCCACCGGCGCGCTCGACTCCAAAACGGGACGCGAGGTGTTAAAAATCCTACAAGACCTCAACGCCCAGGGGAACACCGTCGTCCTCATTACCCATGACAATTCCATTGCCGCCACCGCCAAACGCATTGTCCGCCTGGAGGACGGCTGCGTCGTCTACGACGGTCCCGCCACCGACCCCAACGCCTTTGTACGGGGCGGCATGGCGGCGGGGCAAGTGGAGGGAGGCGATGGCACATGATGCTGCTCGAAGCCTTTAAAATGGCTTTCGCGAACATCCGCGCCAGTAAGATGCGGTCCTTCCTGACCATGCTCGGCATCATTATCGGTGTTGCAGCGGTCATTGTCATCGTCGGCCTCGGAAATGGCATGAGCATTTATATCACCAGCCAGTTTGAGGAAATGGGTACCAACCTTTTGTCTGTCGAAATCATCGGGCGCGGCAGCCGCAGTCTTGACGAGAAAGATATGTATCAAATCGTCCAGGACGACCCGGCGCACTTTTCTCTGGTCTCCCCCTCCGTGACCATGAACAGCCCGGTCAAAATCGGCTCCGAGTTCTCGACCCGCACCGGTGTCAACGGCGTCAATGAGTCCTATTCCAAAATCAGAGGCTGGAGCCTCGATCAGGGCCGCTGGTTCTCCTATGTGGAGGTCCTCCGGCGGGGCAAGGTATGCGTTGTGGGAAGCTATCTCGCCCAGGAGTACTTCGGCGGCATGGCGATCGGACAGACCATCCGAATTGGGGGCAATCCCTTTACGGTGGTAGGCGTTCTGGCCGAACAGTCGGACAGCACCGAGGGCAGCGGCGACGACGTCATCTATGTCCCCAGCTCCACCGCCGCACGGCTCAGCGGTATGGGCCGTTTCAGCAGCTATACCATCACCATCCCCGACGTGGACAACGCCACCGCCAGCAAGGAGGCTCTGGAGGACGCCCTCTATCAGGTCTTCCATGACGAGGACGCCTATATGGTGATGTCCATGGCTGAAATGCTGGACGCGATGAACGAAATGCTGGGGGTTCAGATTGCCATTCTGGCGTTGATTGCCGGTATCTCCCTGCTGGTGGGCGGCATCGGTATTATGAACATCATGCTGGTTTCGGTTTCGGAACGGACCCGCGAGATCGGCATCCGAAAAGCCCTTGGGGCCAAGGAACGCTATATCATGAGCCAATTTGTCGTAGAGGCCGCGACAACCAGCGCCGTCGGCGGTCTGCTTGGCATTTTGCTAGGCGAGCTGCTCTCGTCGGTGGCAACCTTTATCGTCACCACCGTTATGCAGGAGGATTTTACCGTCGCCCCCGCTGTTGGCTCCATTTTGCTCGCCGCCGGCATCTCCATTGGAATCGGCGTTCTATTCGGCTATCTCCCGGCCAGGAAGGCCGCGCAATTGAATCCCATCGACGCTCTGCGTTACGAATAAAGGAGATCGGATTATGAAACGAAAGCTTGTTTCTCTTTTGCTGGCGCTTACGGTGCTGGCTTCCCTTCCCATCCTCCCCGCCCGGGCGGCGGATTCGACGGACGCCGTCTCACTGGTACAGGCCCTTGGCATTATGACCGGCGACCAAAACGGCAACCTCAACCTGAGCCGCAACGTGACCCGCGCCGAGTTCGCGAAAATGCTGGTCAGCGCCTCCTCCTTTAAAAACAGCTCCGCGTCCGCCGGGTACTCCCTGTTCAAGGATATCAAAAGCGGGCACTGGGCCTCGGGCTACATCAAGATCACCGTGGAACAGGGTTGGTTCAACGGTTACTTAGACGGCACCTTCCGTCCGAACAACCCCATCACCTTTGAGGAGGCCGCCACGGTGGCGCTGCGCCTGCTGGGTTACACCGCCGCCGATCTGACGGGGGCCTATCCCATGGCGCAGATTTCCAAGTTTGAGTCGCTGGACCTCCACGACGGCTTCTCCGCCGGCCGGGGTCAATATATGACCCGAAGCGACTGCGCCCATCTCTTCGCCAATCTAATGTCCGCCAAAACCAAGGAGGGCACCGTCTACGCCCAAACCCTGGGCTATGATTTGGACGCCACGGGCCATCTGGACTATACCTCCCTGGTTTCCGCCGACACCAAGGGGCCCTTTACCCTGACAGGCTCCATACAGGACCTGATCTCCTTCTCTCCCACTCAGGTTTACCGCAACGGCGCGGCCGCCTCCCTGTCTGAGGCCGAACGTTACGACGTCTGCTACTACAACTCTGGCCTGAAAACGGTCTGGCTCTTCTCCGACCGCGTCACCGGAAGCTACAGCGCGGCCAGCCCCTCTACGGCGGCTCCTACCTCTGTTACCGTCGCCGGGCAGACCTACACCGTTGAAACCTCTGCCGCAGCCTACGCCCTGTCCGACCAAGGGAAATACCGGATTGGCGATACGGTTACCCTCCTGTTGGGCATGAACGGCGGGGTTGCCGATGTGCGCGGCGCAGAGGAGACCAGCGGGGTGTTTTACGGCGTGGTCAAATCCCAAAAAGACGAAACCGTGCAAAACGCCGGCGGCACCAGCTCAGTCAAACGGATTCTCACGGTCTTTTGTACCGACGGCGTGGAGCGAGTCTTTGAAGCCGGTTCCCTGGGCTTTACGCCGGGGACCGCCGTGCTGGTGGATTACAGCGCCGCCAATCCGTTGAGCTATCTGCCCACAACCCGTCATGCCGGCGTCTTCTCCTCCGGGCGGTTCGGCGATTTCAAGCTGGCGCAAAACGTTGAAATCATCGACAGCAACCGCTATGGCAACGCCAAACAGATTTATACCGACCGCCTTAGCGGCTCCACCCTGGACCTGGGCAACGTACTCTACTACCAGGTCAACGCCAAGGGGGAACTCTCCCATCTGATTCTCCGGGACGCCACCGGCGACGCCTCTACTTACGGGCTGGTGTTGACGGCTTCGGAGTCCAAGCAGGACGTCATCTCGGGCAGCTACCGCTTCCTAATTAACGGCGTTGAATCCAATTACGCCACAAATGACTCGATTCTGCATTTATCCACCGGCGCGGCGAGGCTCACTTACGATTCGGACGGCAAGCTGTCCCAGGCCGCCAACCTCACCCGTCTTTCCAGTCCGAAGCTCAACGGACAGAGCGTTTACGCCGGCGACAAGCGTTACGCGGTGGTCGAGTCCACCCAGTTCTACATCCACCGCGACGGCGGTTATTTTGAGACTACCCTCGATTCCATCCGTGACGGCTACGAAATCGACGTTTATGCGGACAATTTGGGGTACCCTGCCGGTATGTCCGCCCGTATTATCGTTGCAACCGCCAAGTCAGATTAGGACCATCTATCGGTTTCTAACATCGCGGAAGGGCCGCCCGCATTGGCGCGGACGGCCCTTCTAAATTTTATTGTATGGAATCTTGACGTTACGGCAAAAATATGTTAAAATATTAAATCCCTACATGGGGGCGTACCGGCTTCGACGGGGGCGGCGAGGCAGGAATAGCGGGCAGAGGCGCCTGGCCTCTATAAAACGGGCAATTTTTCTAAATTAACTGACAACAATACTGTTGCCCTGGCTGCCTAATTAGGCGCCCGTCCCACCCGGAAGGACCACGGTCCGGGATTGGGGCGTTGATTTGTGGTGAACGTGCGTATGGTAAGCTTTGCCCATACCATGAATCATGAAGCTACCAAACCGCGCAGGGTGCCGGCTCCCGTCGCGGTGAGGGAATGTAATGAACCGGCTGCGCCCGGAGAGGTTCCTGTTTAACTGCTTTCGGACAGGGGTTCAACTCCCCTCGCCTCCACCATTCCATTAAGAAGTCGAACACCGGAAACGGTGTCCGGCTTCTTTTTTGCGTCCGGGGTTTCGGCGGAATCGGCGGGGGCCGGTTCATCGTC
>JAAWHG010000029.1 GCA_022795735.1 Oscillospiraceae bacterium | reverse complement strand
CCCGTGGGAGCGCGCGCCCGTGCGTACCCGCGAGTATAAAGAACTTACCCGTAAGATTATCGACATATGGGAATATCTCAAAGACCGGTTATCCCCCGAAGATTACATCAAGCTTGAGGAAATGCAAAATTTGCGGGCGCAGGCCGACACAATCGATAGTACAGACCTTTTTGCGTATGCCTTTCGTACAGGGGCATTGATGATGATCGACATATTTGGCTATGAAGGAACTGATTGACCGGGCACTCTTTTGGCCGTGCCAGTTTTTAAATGCTGTTGCCTTAGCCAATTGATGGAAAACACTTGCATTTTACACATAGGAGTGTTAGAATGCGGATGTACATTTTTACGAAACGAAAGGAGAACTACATGAAACGCATTTGCAAAACCCTGCTGCTCGCAGCCGTTATTATGGCGCTGCTGGCCGCTACGGCCTTCGCGGCTGATTTCACCCACTGTGCTGACGCCCTCAAGGACCTCGGCCTCTTCAGCGGCTCCGACAAGGGCTATGAGCTCGACCGCGCCCCCACCCGTCTCGAGGCCGGTGTGATGCTGGTCCGCCTGCTGGGTCAGGAGGAGAACGCCAAGGCGCTCGCCGATAACTACACCGCCCCCTTTACCGATGTAAAGCCCTGGGCCTACGGTTATGTGCAGTATCTCTATGACAATGGCCTGTCCAAGGGCCAGGGCGGCGGCTTGTTCGGCTCCGACAGCCCCTGCACCGCGCAGCAGTACGCCACCTTCCTGCTCCGCGCCCTGGGCTACACCGACAGCGGTGCTACCCCCGACTTTACCTATGCCAACGCCCTGACCTTCGCCACCCACAAGGGCGTCGCCGACGAGCTGAACTGCGACCAGTCCAACTTCCTGCGCGGGAATTTGGCCGCGATGAGCTATACCGCCCTGTCCGTCTCCCCCAAGACCGGCGAGGCTGATCTGCTGACCAAGCTGACCGCCGACGGCGCAATCGCCGACGCCAAGGGCTATGACAAGAAGTTTGAGGCGCTGCGCGCCTTCGACGCCGCTTCCCTCAAGGCCAACGACGCCGACGCCATGGCTTTCAAGATGAACATGGACATGGGGATGTCCGTCGCCGGCGAGACCATTGCCATGAAGGCGGATGTGGACGCCAAGGCTGTCGTCGATACAGAGAACTTTGACAACACCAAGATGTCGATGACCATGAAAATGGAAGCGGAAGGCGAGACCATGAACGCCAACTGCTATTTTGCCAACGGCGCGATGTACATGGATATGGCGGGCGAGAAAGTCAAAATGGACTTCCCTCTCCAGGAGATGGTGGGCGAGCTCATGGCCGGCACTTCCACCGGCGCTGGCAGCAAGACTCCCCTCTGCATGGTCAAGGACGCCACCGCCAGTACGGCGAACGGCGAGACCACTTACACCGTCTCCTGCTCCCCCGAGACCATTTCCAGCCTGATTGAAGAGGTCATGAGCAACAGCGGTATCATGGACGCCGCCATCAGCAGCGCCATGACGGAGGCCGGCGTTTCCGCCGGCAACGCCGAGATGGAAGCTATGATGAACGAGCTGCTCAAGAGCATTCAGCTGACCGCCGACAAGATGGACATCGCCGTCACCCTCAAGGGCGAGGACGTGACCGGCATGGCCTTTGATATGGGAATGAGCATGTCCGTCGTTGGGGAGACGATGAAGATGACCCTCAAGGCCAACATCACCGACATCGTCACTGAGGGCGTGACCGTCACCCTGCCCACCGATTTGAACACCTACGTTGATATGACGGCGGCCGAGGGCTAAACCCCGGCGCGGTTCCGGATTCCGTTCCGGACCGGCTTCATACCGGCAAACCGGCTGCGGACCAAACGGCCCGCAGCCTTTTTCATTGCGGGGGAAATAATGATGATAAAAATCTATAACGCAAAGCTGTTTCGGAACGGGTCATTCCAAAAGGGCGGAATTGTGTTCGACGAGAAAATCCGCGCCCTGGGCTCCGTCTCCCCAGAGGGCGGGCTGGACGCGGACGGCTGCTGGCTGCTGCCCGGTCTGGTGGACATCCACACCCATGCCGCCGTGGGGGCCGACGCCAGCGACGGCAACCTTGCCGGACTCGCCGCACTGTCCCGGTACTACGCCGGGCGGGGGGTGACGGCGTGGTGCGCGACGACGATGACCCTGCCGGAGTCGGTTCTGCGCCGGGCGATGGAGGCCGTCCGGCAGTTTCGCCGCCCGTCCGGCGGGGCGCGGCTGGCGGGGGTCCATCTGGAGGGGCCTTTCCTCAGTCCGGCGAAAAAGGGGGCGCAAGCGGCGGACAGCCTTCGAACGCCTGACATCGGGCTTTTTCACAGGCTGAACGAGGCGGCTGGCGGTGCGGTCCGCATGGTGACCGTCGCGCCCGAGCTGCCCGGCGCGATGGACTTGATCCGCGAGGTCTCCGGCGTCTGTACCGTTTCGCTGGGACATACCGGGGCGGATTACGATAACGCTATGGCGGCCTACGGTGCGGGCGCGTCCCATACGACCCATCTGTTTAACGCGATGCCGCCATTTCATCACAGAAGTCCGGGGGTGATCGGCGCGGCCTTTGACGCGGGGGCCTCGGCGGAGCTGATCTGCGACGGTATTCACTGCCACCCGGCGGCGGTTCGGATGGCCTTCCGGCTGTTCGCGGGGCGGCTGGCGCTGGTGTCCGACTCCATGCGGTCCGCAGGGCTCGCCGATGGGGCATATACCCTGGGCGGCCAGGACGTTACGGTAAAGAACGGGCGGGCCACCCTCAAGGGGACAGACACCCTGGCCGGGTCGTCCATCCATCTGCTCGACGGCCTGCGCAACGCCGTCGCCTTCGGCGTGCCGCTGGAGGAGGCCGCCGCCGCCGCAACCAGCGTCCCGGCCCGGATTGCGGGACTGGACCGCTGGGCGGGGTCGCTGGCCGTCGGACGGATGGCCGACCTGCTGCTGCTCGACCGGGACCTTGGGGTGAAACGGGTGTACGCCGGCGGACAGCTTGTGGAAAAGCTGTGAGAATTTTTTGTGCAGACCGCTTGATTTTTCGCTTTTTTTTCGTCGTTTTGTGCATCCCCTCCCGGGGGATGCCGTTTTCCGCGAGTTTCACTGGAAAACGTGGGGTGTTTGTGGAAGCAATACACAGTTCCGGAGAAATTTATACTTTAAAAGCTGTGAAAACCAGATGAGAAATCCATTGACTTTCCCCGTTGGAATTGTTAAAATGGAGACGTATCGTAAAAAGGATCACTCTGTCGATTTGAGCCGGTTCGCAGCGGCTGCGCATTGCCGTGCGGGTGCGTACATAGAGTGATTCCAGAGACACTGCCCGCCGCACGGATTCTGTTTCCGCAAATTCACTATTGAGGAGGACATCACATTGAAGGAATGGGAAGGCTTAACAACTGTTGAAGAAATGGAAGCGGCTACCGCAGCATTGCTGGAAAACGGCAAGAAGGTCGGCGCCGACTCCTGGCAGCAGCGCGTCAAGAACCAGACTCCGCACTGCGGATTTGGCGAGGCTGGTACCTGCTGCCGTATCTGCTCCATGGGCCCCTGCCGCATTACCCCCAAGGCGCCCCGCGGCATCTGCGGCTGCGACGTCCACGGCATCGTCGGCCGTAACTACCTGCGCTTCACCGCAGGCGGCGCTGCGACGCACTCCGACCATGGCCGCACCATTTGCCACACCCTGTACGAGACCCGTGAGGGCGGCAACTATCAGGTCAAGGACCCCGAGAAGTTGAAGAGAATTGCCGGCGAGTGGGGCGTCGAGACCGAGGGCAAGGACATCTATGATCTGGCCCACGAGGTTGCGCTGATGGCTCTGGAAGAGTACGGAAAGCCCTTCGGCATCTCCCGCTGGCTCTCCCGCGCTCCCGAGCACACCCGCGAGCTGTGGAAGAACTATGACGTCGAGCCCCGTGCCATTGACCGCGAGGTCAGCCAGTCCATGCACATGACCCATATGGGCTGCTCGTCCATGCCCGAGGCCCTGATTCATCAGGCGATGCGCGCCGGCCTCTGCGATGGCTGGGGCGGCTCCATGTGCGGCACTGAGTTCTCCGACGTCCTGTTCGGCACGCCGAAGCCCATCGACACCGAGGCCAACCTTGGCGTCATGAAGGAAGACCATGTCAATATCATCGTCCACGGCCACGATCCCTCCCTGTCTGAGATGATCGTGCTCCACGCCCAGGATCCCGAGTTCATTGAGCTGGCCAAGGCGCAGGGCGCCAAAGGCATCAACATCGCCGGCGTCTGCTGTACCTCCAACGAGGTCACCATGCGTCACGGCATTCCGATGGCCGGTAACTTCCTGCAGCAGGAAAACGTCGTCCTGACCGGCGCTTGCGAAGCTGTCGTCGTTGACGTGCAGTGCATCTTCCCCGCTCTGGGCCCGCTCTCCAAGTGCTTCCACACCAAGTTTATCACCACTTCCGAGATCGCCCGGATTCCCGACTCCGAGTTCATCCAGTTCAACGAAAAGACCGCTGGCGAGAATGCGAAGCAGATCGTCAAGGCCGCCGTTGAAAACTTCAAGAACCGTAAGCCCGAGCTGGTTCATATTCCCAACATCAAGCACAAGGCCCGCGTTGGTTACTCCCTCGAGGCCATCAAGACCGAGCTGGACGGCGTCACCAACAGCCACGTTGACGAGCTGGGCACCCTGAAGCCCCTGGCCGACGTTGTCAAGGCCGGCGTTCTCCGCGGCGCTGTCGCCATGGTCGGCTGCAACAACCCGAAGGTCCGCCCCGACACCGCGCACATTGAGCTGATGAAGAAGCTGCTCAAGAACGACATCATCCTGATTGTCACCGGCTGCTCCGCGCAGGCCGCCGCCAAGGCCGGTCTGATGGATCCCGAGTTGGCTCCCAAGTACTGCGGCGAGGGCATCCAGCGTGTGTGCAAGCTGGTCGGCATTCCGCCCGTGTTGCATATGGGCTCCTGCGTTGACATCTCCCGTATGATGGTCCTGGTGGCCGACTTGGCCAAGGACTGGGGCTGCAACATCTCCCAGCTGCCCGCCGTCGGCTGCGCGCCCGAGTGGATGTCCGAAAAGGCCGTCTCCATCGGCAACTACGTCGTCGCCACCGGTATCGACACCTACCTCGGCGTTGATCCCTACACCAAGGGCTCCTCTGAGGTCACCGAACTGCTCCAGGGCGAGAACGGCGTCAAGAAGCACCTTGAGGCCAACTTCACCGTCGAGCTGGACATCGAGAAGCTGGGCGACCGCATGATCGAAGCGATCGAGCAGAAGCGTAAGGCTCTCGGCCTGAACAGCTAAACGCCACGAAGCACACCGGAAACGGTACATAGGCAGGGGTTCTCCCCGCAGGCCGCTCATTGTCCGCTATGGCGGCGCAGGGGAACCGCTCTGCCTGTGATATCAAAATATTGAGAGGTTTTTCCGCATGAAGATCGCCGTCACCGGCAAGGGAGGCGTGGGCAAGACCACGCTGGCCGCCACCCTCGCAAGATTGTACGCCGCCGAAGGCCGCCCCGTGCTGGCCGCCGACGTGGACCCCGACGCAAACCTGGGTCTTGCCCTGGGGCTGAGCGAGGAGGAGGTCAACTCCATTGTCCCGGTCTCCAAGATGAAAGAGCTCGCTAAAGAGCGCACGGGGGCCAACGAGAGCAATACCTTTTACCGGCTCAATCCGGAGGTGTCCGACCTGCCTGACAAGCTGTCCCGCGACATCGGCGGGGTCAAGCTGCTGGTCATGGGTACCGTGGACCTCGGCGGGACCGGTTGCGTCTGTCCCGAGCATGTGATGCTCAAGGCGATTCTGACAAATCTGGTCTTCCGCAAGGACGACGTGGTCATTATGGACATGGAGGCCGGTCTGGAGCATCTGGGCCGCGGTACCGCCAGCATGATGGACCAGTTTATTGCGGTCATCGAGCCGGGGGCGCGGTCTATCCAGACCTATACCCGTATTAAGGAACTGGCCGCCGATATCGGCGTGACCAAGGTTCGTGTCGTCGCGAACAAGATCCGTAGCGAGGAGGACAAGGCGTTCATCCGTGAACGGGTTCCGGCGGAGGATTTGTTGGGTTTTATCTCGTATAACGCTGAGGTAATTGACGCCGACAGGAAGGGTCTCTCTCCCTACGATTGCAGCCAGAAGGCGGTTGAAGAAATTCGCGCCATCAAGGCGGTAATTGATTCTCAGGAATAAGTATTCGAAAGGAATGAACATAGAATGGGATTATTTGAACGTGTATTCCGTGGCTCCGACGAGATGTACGCCAAGGCCGAGGCCGACGTCAACGCTCTGGTCAAGGAACTGGGCCCCGACGCGCCGATGAAGATGCCTGATACGGCCTACTTCCTGGCTTGTATCTACGCCTACATCGGCAAAAAGGTTACCACCGTCGGCGAGCTGCAGGCCGCCCTGGCTGACGTCAAGGCCCTGATGCTCCGCGAGCCGCGCACCCACTCGATCTTCAACTCCGGCGTCGGCACCGCCATCGCCGCCGAGATGATTGAGGCCTGTAAGTACGCCAAGACCGCCACGCCGTACGGCGAGAAGGACGACAACGTGAACTATCACGGTCACTTCTCCGACGCCGAGGTCCGTGAGCTGGGCGTTCCCTTGGTTACCGGCGACATCCCCGGCTTCGTCGTCCTGATCGGGCCGGCCCCCTCCGCTGAGGAAGCTGCCGAGACCATCAAGGGCTATCAGAGCCGTGGTATCTTTGTCTTCATGATCGGCGGCATCATCCAGCAGGCCCGTTCGCAGGGCATCAAGATGGGCTTCCCGGTCCGCGTTGTCCCCGTCGGCGAGGATATTTGGTCTGTCGGCCACATCATCTCCCTCGTCGTCCGCGCCTCCATGATCTTCGGCAACACCCAGCCCGGTGATTGGGACGCATTCATGGACTACACCTTCAAGCGCATCAACGCCTTTGTCAACGCCTACGCTCCCGTCAACGACATCACTGTCGCCTGCGGCGCCGGCGCGATCAAGCTGGGCTTCCCGGTTGTCACCAACGATACCAACGATATGTGGCGCGTGCCCAAGTCCCTCATCGTTTACGAGAACACCAAGGACTGGATCGAGACCTCTCTCGAGGCCCGCGGCATCAAGATCAAGGTTACCAACATCGACATTCCCGTCGCTTTCTCCTCCGCGTTCGAGGGCGAAATCATCCGTAAGGCCGACATGCAGATCGAGGCCGACGGCTCCCGTGTTGACTGCTTCGAGCTGGTCCGCACCAAGGACGTCCACGAGATCGAGGACCATGCTATCATTCTCGAGGGCAAGGACTTCGACGAGTTTGGCGTGGGCGAGAAGATCACCTTCTCCATCATCGCCGAGGTTGGCGGCAAGAACATGCAGCCCGACTTCGAGCCCGTTATGGAGCGTAAGATTCACAACTTCTTCAACTGCATCGAGGGCGTAATGCACACCGGCCAGCGCGACATGATCCGTATCCGTGTGAGCAAGGCTGCGTTCGAGGCTGGCTGGCGCGCCAAGCATTTCGGTGAGGTGCTCTACGCCAAGATCAAGAGCGAATATGACGCCGTTGTTGACAAGTGCCAGATTCGCATCTGCACCGATCCCGACAAGTGCAAAGAGCTCCGTGCCGAGGCGAACCATGTGTTCGACGCTCGTGACGAGCGCTTGAAGACCCTCACCGACGAGTCGGTTGACGTCTTCTACACCTGCATCTTGTGCCAGGCGTTCTCCCCGAGCCACGTCTGTATCGTTACCCCCGAGCGTCTGGGCCTCTGCGGCGCCGTTTCTTGGCTGGACGCCAAGGCGACCAAGCAGCTCGACCCCAACGGTCCCTGCCAGATCGTTCCCAAGACCCGCTGCATCGACGAGCGTCTGGGCCGCTACGAGGACGTTTACGAGGCGGTTCAGGAGTACTCGCACGGCGCGCTGGAAAAGGTCACGCTGTACTCCATCATGGAAGACCCGATGACCTCCTGCGGCTGCTTCGAGTGCATCTGCGGCATCGAGCCCGTTTCCAACGGCGTTGTCATCACCAACCGTGAGCATGCCGGCATGACCCCCCTGGGCATGACCTTCTCCGAGATGGCCTCCATGACCGGCGGCGGCGTGCAGACCCCCGGCTTCATGGGCCACGGCAAGAACTTCATCTACTCCAAGAAGTTCATGAAGGCCGAAGGCGGCTTGGGCCGTATTGTCTGGCTGCCGAAGGCTCTGAAGGACACCGTCCGCGACAAGCTGAACGAGTCCGCCAAGGAGCTCATGGGCATTGACAACTTTGCCGACATGATCGCCGACGAGACCGTCACCGAGGACGCCGAGGAGCTGATGAACTTCCTCACCGAGCACAACCATCCCGTCCTCCAGATGGATCCGCTGATGTAAGCGAGAGCCAAATATTACTTAGCGACATAACAAGGGGCGCGTTACGGGGTTCCGTAACGCGCCCTTTCCATTTTCAATTCCTTGGGTTACTTCCAGTCCGCGTCTTCCCAGAGGACAATGCCGCCGGACGCTTCGGTCCGGCGAAGGTCGATCAACCGTTGATTCTCCGAACCACGGAAGCGAAGACAGAGATTCTTTTGTGCCTCTACAAAGGGACCGTCTACCAGTACATCTATCTGGGACAGCAACATTCTGGTCACCGAGCCGGTGTCGCCGGTTCGGGCCTGAAGTTCAGGCAGCGTATAACCGGAAAAGGCCCAGACGGTCTTTTCCGGGAAGCACTCGCGTGCCTCTGAAACCAACGGGAGCAGCGCGGCCTGGTTTTCCGGTTCGAAGGGTTCGCCGCCTAACAGGGTCAAGCCCTGGATATACTCTGGTTGGAGAAGAGATAGAATTTTATTTTTGACTTCTTCCGTATAGGGCTGGCCGTAGCCAAAGTCCCAGGTTTCGGGCTGGAAGCAGCCGGGACAGTGGTGGGTGCAGCCGGATACAAACAGCGAAACCCGGACGCCAGGGCCGTTGGCGATATCACAGGGCTTGATCGCAGCGTAGTTCATTTGCAAACACTCTCCTTTTCGCCATTGTAGCATAGCTGCTAGGGAAAAGCAATCAGCATGTCGGGAACGGTCATTTCTACGGATGTGGTGTCGAAATGACGCATGTTAGCAAAAGGGGTATTTAGATGGAGCTGGTTCTTACTGCGGCCCGGGAGGGGCGGGTTTTGGGTTTTTTACGGGGAGAGCTGGCGCTTTCCTCCACGTTGGTTAAACGGTTGAAGCAGCAGCGGGCAATTTTTGTTGACGGCCAGGCCGCCCATACCGATTGTCTTGTCGCAAGAGGTGCAGAAATTCGTGTCGTAGTGGAGGGGGAGCCGCCGTCGTATCCAGCCGAAGCGGGGGCCTTGGATGTGCTCTGGGAAGACGAGGCGATTTTGGCTGTGGACAAGCCCGCCGGCGTGTGGGTGCATCCCACCCCGTCCCGTCAGACGGGGACACTGGCAAACTGGGTCGCTTTTCATCTTCGTGGCGCGCGATGCGGCGTCCATGTGGTGACCCGGTTGGACCGGGACACCTTCGGCGTCGTCCTCTTCGCAAAAAATGCCCACATCCATGCCCTCCTCAGCCGTGCGCTGCAAGAGGGACGGATCGAAAAGCGTTACCTGGCCAGTGTCTGCGGTATCCCTGCGCCGCTGGATGGCTTCGTCGATATGCCCATTGCCCGGCGGCCTGGCGGGAGTCTTTTGCGCGAGGTAAACGCGGACGGGCAACGCGCTCTGACCGGTTACCGTGTTATTTCGGATGGGGACGGTCTGTCGCTGCTGGAATTGCGGCCTGAAACCGGACGGACGCACCAGCTTCGCGTCCATTGTCAAGCGCTGGGCTGTCCCATTCTGGGCGACCGGGCCTATGGGACGGCGGCCTCTCTTGCCCGGTCGGAAGGGCTCGGCATCAGGACCCAACAGCTCTGCGCGAAAGCCCTGACTTTCTCGCACCCGCTGTCGGGGGAAAGGCTGACCATTTCCTCCCGGCAAAACCCAACTTTTCCGAAATTGACAGTTGAGACCAGCGGAAATTAGGTGTATAATAGAAAGAGAAATTTGCGGCGAGGCCGTATAAAAAATGGAGGTATTTACTTATGTTTGAAAATCTGATCCAGATCCTGAAGGACAACCCCCGCAAGATCGTTTTCACCGAGGGCCCCGACGCCCGTATTCTCGAGGCTGCCGCCCGTCTGAAGAAGGAAGGTTTCTTGACCCCCATCCTGGTGGGCAATGTGGAAGAAGTCAAGGCCGCGGCCTCCAAGGGCGGCTTTGACATCGACGGTCTGGAAATTCTGGACCCCGCCACCTACCCCGGCATGGACGAGATGGTGGAAAAGATGGTCGAGCTCCGCAAGGGCAAAATGTCCGCCGAGGACTGCCGCGCGGCGCTGTCCAAGGGCAACTACTTCGGCACCATGCTCGTCAAGATGGGCAAGGCCGACTCCCTACTGGGCGGCGCGACCTACTCCACCGCAGACACCGTCCGTCCCGCCCTCCAGCTCATCAAGACCAAGCCCGGCGCGCATCTGGTCTCCTCCGCCTTTATCCTGGTCCGCGAGACCGGCGACGAGGCGTTGAAGAAGATTTGCATGGGCGACTGCGCCATCAACATCTCCTATGAGGACAACGTGGACAAGGAGGGCAACGTCACCCTGTCCGCCGCCCAGAAGCTGGCCGAGGTGGCCGTCGAGACCGCCAAGACCGCCAAGGCGTTCGGCATCGACCCCAAGGTCGCCATGCTGAGCTTCTCCACCAAGGGCTCCGGCAAGGGCGGCACCGTGGCGCTGTCCGCCGAGGCGACCAAGCTTGCCAAGGAAATGGCACCCGAGTTCGCCATCGACGGCGAGATGCAGTTTGACGCCGCCGTCTCCCCGACGGTTGGCCAGCTGAAGTTCCCCGGCTCCAAGGTCGCGGGCTACGCCAACACCTTTATCTTCCCTCTCATCGAGGCCGGCAACATTGGCTACAAGATTGCCCAGCGCCTCGGCGGCTACGACGCCTACGGTCCCATCCTCCAGGGTCTCAACGCCCCCATCAACGATCTCTCCCGCGGCTGCAACGCCGACGAGGTCTACTCAATGGCCATCATCACCGCCGCCCTGGTGTAAGCGCCGTCACACGGTTCTGCTAAAGATAGTCCTGGGATCGCAACGATTCCAGGACTATTTCAAATTTCGGAAAGAAAGAGGACATTTGCCATGGAAGATTTCTCCCAAATCCTCCTGATCAGCGACTATGACCGCACCATGACCGCCCACTCCGGGGAGGTCCCGCCGCGTAACCTTGCGGCCGTCGGGGAGTTTATCGCCCGGGGCGGCCGGTTTACCATCGCGACCGGACGTTCCATGCCCATGTTTAAGCTGCCTTTGCGCGGGCTGCATCTCAACGCGCCTGCTTTGATCGCCAACGGGGCTGCCGTCTGCGACCTGGAAACCGGAGAGACAACCGTTCGCCGTCCTTTCGCGCCCGGCGCGTTGGACGCCGCCTGGACGTTACACCAGCAGTTTCCGCAGTTGCGCATGGAGTTTGAGGGGCTGCGCGGCCACGATTGTTTTGGGCCCGACCCTTTGCGGGAGGCCTATTTGGAACGCTATGGCGTCTCGTTCCGTTACCCGGATTTTTCGGGCATTGAACCCGATGTGCTCAGCGTTACCTATTATGCCCCCTTCCGGGCGGCGGGACATGTCCCCTTCTCGCAGCTGGACCCCGAGGAGGAGCGGCCCTTTGATGAAATGGAGGCCATTGTCCGCAGGGAATACCTCCATTATTTTACCCCAATTCGCTCCATGCCGCGAATGTTGGAGCTGATTCCCGCCGGGTGCGGAAAGGGGGAGGCCGCGCGTGAATTGGCCAGCCGTTTAGGCCGCCCCGTGCTCCTCTGCGCGGGCGACGCGCCCAACGATCTGGATATGTTGGAAGAAGCGGATCGGGCGTTCATTCCCGAGGATGCCGCCCCCGCGCTCTTTGGCAGAGGCTTTGAAACGGTTGCCTCCTGCGATCAGGGAGCCATTGCGGCGGCAATCGCGCTTCTTTTCCAAAAAATGCCCTGACAGCGGCTGAAAAGCGAATTTCTTTGTACAAAAATGCTTGACAGTGGAGGCGCAATCTGCTATAGTAAACAGGCTGTCAAGCAGATACGCTTTACAGCCCGGGGGGGTGCGCTATGAAGAAGGATCCCGTCACCATCAGCCTTCTGTGCGACTACTACGGCGAGCTGCTGACCGACACCCAGCGGCGCTGCATCCAGCTCCACTACGATCAAGACCTCTCCTTGGCCGAAATCGCCGAGCGGGAGGGGATCAGCCGCCAAGGGGTCCACGCCACCCTCTCCCGCGCCGGAGCCGCTCTGACCGTTTACGAGGAAAAGCTCGGCTGTCTGCGCAGGGCGCGGGCCAATCAGAGCGCCAGGGAGGCCATTCGGACCGCTGCAACGCGCATTGCGGCGCGGGGCGGTCCTTCGGAGACCGACGCGGCGGCAATTTTGGAAGCTCTCTCATTGATGGAGGATTGAAATGGCATTTGAAGGACTGACGGAAAAGCTGTCCTCGGTATTTAAAAAACTTCGTGGTAAAGGCCGCCTCAGCGAGGCCGACGTCAAGGAGTCCATGCGCGAAATCCGGCTCGCCCTGTTGGAGGCCGACGTCAGCTACAAGGTCGTCAAGAGCTTTGTCAAGACGGTCACTGAGCGGGCGGTCGGCGCCGACGTGTTGGAAAGCCTGACACCCGCCCAGATGATTGTCAAAATTGTCAACGACGAGTTGACCGCCCTGATGGGCAGTGAAAATCAAAAGCTCCACATCGCTTCCAAGCCCCCCACCGTGGTCATGCTGGTGGGTCTTCAGGGCGCGGGCAAGACCACCAACGGCGCCAAGCTGGCCGGCCTGTTTAAAAAGCAGGGCAAGCGCCCGCTGCTGGCCGCGTGCGACGTCTACCGTCCCGCCGCCATCCAGCAGCTTCAGGTTGTGGGCGAAAAGCTGGAGCTGCCCGTCTTTCAGATGGGGCAGGCAAATCCCGTGGACATCGCAAGGGCCGCCGTGGCCCACGCGGAAAAGCACGGCAATGATATGGTGTTTCTGGACACGGCGGGCCGGCTCCACATCGACGAGGCGTTGATGGAGGAGCTCCGGGCCATCAAGGCCGCTGTCAGCCCGGATGAAATTTTGCTGGTTGTGGACGCGATGACCGGCCAGGACGCGGTCAACGCCGCCGAGGCGTTCAACGCGCAGTTGGAAATTGACGGCGTGATGCTCTCCAAGCTGGACGGCGACGCGCGCGGCGGCGCGGCGCTGTCGGTCAAGGCGGTCACCGGCAAGCCCATTAAATTTGTGGGCGTTGGCGAAAAGCTGGACCAGATCGAGCCCTTCCACGCCGACCGCATGGCCTCCCGCGTCTTGGGCATGGGCGACGTGCTGACCCTGATTGAAAAGGCGGAGCAGGCCTTTGATGAGAAAAAGGCCGCCGAGCTGGAGCAAAAGCTCCGGTCTAACAAGTTTACTCTGGCCGATTTCTACGACCAGATGCTTCAAATGCGCAACATGGGCGACCTTCAGGACGTGCTGGGCATGATGCCCGGTGTCAACGCCTCGGCGCTGCAAAACGCCAAGCTCGACGAGAAGGCCATGGGCCGCATTGAGGCCATGATTCTGTCTATGACGCCCTACGAGCGGGAAAACCCGAGCTGTCTCAACCACAGCCGTAAGCGGCGGATTACCGCCGGCTCCGGGACCAAGGTGGAGGACTTGAACCGTCTGCTCAAGCAGTTTGACGCGCTGAATCAGATGCTTCGCCAGTTTTCCGGCCCCGGCGCGTCCAAGAAGATGAAACGCATGGGCAAGCGTATGGGCGGGTTCCAGGGCTTCCCCGGCATGTAAGAACCTGTATTCACAGTTTTCCCGCAGTTTTTTGCCTTGCGGGACAGCAAAATTCCCCCGGAAATCCGGCATTTCCTGGTTTGGGGATACAGGCGCAAAGGCAGGTAAGGCGATTTTCGCTTTCCAATATATCACATATATTTTTAGAAGAGGTGAAACCCCATGGTTAAAATCAGACTCCGCAGAATGGGCGCAAAGAAGAATCCGTATTACCGCATTGTCGTCGCCGACTCCCGTTCCCCGCGCGACGGGCGCTGCATCGAGGAAATCGGCTCCTACGACCCCCTGACCAACCCCGCCACCGTCACGGTTGACGCGGACAAGGCCAAGACTTGGATTCAAAACGGCGCGCAGCCCACCGACACCGTCAGAGGTCTTTTGAAGAAGGCCGGCGTCCTCTAATTGACAACAGCAAAGGAGAGAACGCGATGAAGGAGCTTTTGCTCTATCTGGCAAAGAATTTGGTGGAACATCCGGACGACGTCACGGTCACCGAAGTGCCGGGCGAGACGACGGTGCTGGAGCTTCGGGTTGCCCCCGAGGATATGGGCAAGGTCATCGGCCGTCAGGGCCGGATTGCCAAGGAGATTCGAACCATCGTCAAATCGGTTGCCCAGCGAAACGGGCAGAAGGTTTCGGTTGAAATCGTTGACTGAGACAGGAAATGTGCGTGGCTGGTATCGCCACGCATATTCCATATTGTGAGGAAATGGCATGAAAGAACAATTCTTGGAGGCCGGCGAGGTTGTGGGGACCCACGGCGTGCGGGGCGAAGTCAAGATTCTGCCCTGGGCCGACGGGCCGGAATTTTTGCTGGACTTCGACAAGCTGTATCTGAACGGCGTGCCCTTTACGGTGGAATCCAGCCGGATTCATAAGTCGATGGCGCTGGTCAAGTTCCAGGATGTGGACGGCATTGAGGACGCGCAAAAGCTCCGGGGCCGTACCGTCACGGTGGACCGCGAGGGCTTGGAGCTGGAGGAGGGCACGGTGTTTATTGCCGATTTGATCGGCCTGCCGGTCTTCTGCGAGGGGGCGCAAATCGGCGCCCTCAAGGAAGTGCTGACCCTGCCGGGCAACGACGTATATGTGGTCGAGGGTGAGAAACGGTATATGATTCCCGCTGTCTCCGAGTTTTTGGACAAGGTGGATGTGGAGGGCGGGGAAATCCATGTGCGCCTGATTGAGGGGATGGCACTGTGACCCGTATTGATATTTTGACCCTCTTCCCCGACACTGTGGGGGACATGATGAATGAGAGCATCCTGGGCCGGGCCCAGGAACGGGACTTCATCCGCATCGAGGCCCACCAGATTCGGGACTACACCACCAACCGGCAGAATCAGGTGGACGATTATCCCTATGGTGGGGGCCGGGGAGCGGTTTTGCAGGCCGACCCGCTGTATAACTGCTGGTGCGCCGTCTGTGACGAGGCGGGGGGGCCGGTGCATACCGTGTTTCTGTCTCCCTGCGGAGAGACCTTTACCCAGGCCAAGGCGCGGGAACTGCTGCAATACGATAACCTGGTGCTGGTCTGCGGCCATTACGAGGGGGTGGACCAGCGGTTCCTGGACGAGTGCGTGGACGAGGAAATCTCGTTGGGCGACTTCGTGCTGACCGGCGGCGAGATTCCCGCCATGGCGGTAGCCGACTGCGTGGCTCGGATGGTGCCCGGCGTGCTGCCTGACCGGGAATGCTTTGAGGATGAGAGCCATTGGAACGGGCTTTTGGAATATCCCCAGTATTCCAGGCCGGAGGTGTGGCATGGGCTGGCCGTTCCGCCCATTCTGCTGTCGGGTCACCACGCCAACATTAAAAAATGGCGGCGTAAGCAGTCCCTGTGGCGGACCCGGCTGCGGCGGCCCGACATGTACGCGAAGGTCCGGTTTGAGACCAAGCAGGACAAAAAGCTGCTGGCGGAATTGGAGGAGGAAATCAATGGATACCATGGAGACCCTGAAAAGCTGGGTCGATGAGGCCCGGCGTATTGTCTTTTTCGGCGGCGCAGGGGTGTCCACCGAGAGCGGCATTCCCGACTTCCGGAGCGTGGACGGGCTGTATCATCAGAAATTTGATTACCCGCCTGAACAGATTTTAAGCGCGAGCTTTTTCTGGGGCAAGCCGGAATCCTTCTATCACTTTTACCGGGAGAAAATGCTGCCCCTGGATGCCGCGCCCAACGCCGCCCATGACAAGCTGGCCCAATGGGAGCGGGAGGGCAAACTGCTGGCCGTCGTGACCCAGAACATCGACGGACTGCATCAGAAGGCGGGCAGTAAGAAGGTTTACGAGCTACACGGCTCGGTGCACCGAAACTACTGCACCAAATGCCGTAAGTTCTTCGGTCCGGAATACATTCGAGACCACGCGCCGCTGCCCATGTGCGACGAATGCGGCGGGCTCATCAAGCCGGACGTGGTGCTCTACGAGGAGGCGCTGAACGACAAGTGCATCAACGGCGCGGTGGACGCCATCTCCCAGGCCGATCTGTTGATTGTCGGCGGGACCAGCTTGACGGTGTATCCGGCGGCGGGGTTGATTCGCTATTATCGCGGCAACCGGTTGGTGCTGGTAAACCGGGATGAGACACCCTACGACAGCGAGGCCAATCTGGTGGTTAGGACCCCAATCGGGGAGACCTTCGCCATGCTTTGAGACGGATATAGAACAGAACCACTGATTTCATGCTGCCGGGCACAGCTTGAATCAGTGGTTCTTTTTACATTTCTATGCTTCGCTGGCGGTGGAGCTTGTTGAGCATGGGATAGAACGCCGCAGCGAGACAGCCGCCGATCATGGCGGTCATCACCTGGGGCCAGGAGAAGGTCAGCGCGAGGGCATTCATCTGCGGTTCAGGCAGACCCAGCGACGGAATGACCAGGCACACAATGGTGGACCACAGCACAATAAATTTGAGTACCGCCGCAAAACCCACCGCGCCACATCGCTCAAAGAGCTTGTCCCGGCGGCCAATGACGGACAGAAGGGAGATAAAGGCCAGATTGCCCAGGCTGATAAAGGGAATCAGCGGGAGCAGCTTGGGCCCTACCCCCAGAAGGAAGGCGCAGAAGGGGGAGAGCAGCGCCACGGCAAAGGCGCACCAGTAACCGCCGCCAAACACCGAGGCCGCCAAAATCAGGTTGACAAGGCTACCTGTGACCACCTGCCCCCCAAACGAGGTGAAAGCTTGCAGGGTCAGAAGCAGAGCCAAGAAGACACCGGTGGTGGCAACCCATCTCACCCTGGGGTTGATGTTCATGCCTCCCCCTCCAACTGGGCCGCCGACGCGCGGATGTCACCTACCATATAGAGGGAGCCGTAGGCGAGCACCACACCGTCCGGTCCGGCCTGTCTGATGGCCTCGGCTACGCCCTCTTTGACCGTCTCGCAGGCCGTGACCGGCTTGCCGAACTGGGAAAGATAGGTCTTCAATTCTCCGGCGGACAGCGCGCGCGGATTGTCGGGGGTTACCGTAACAAAGCGCGCGGCGTAGGGCGCGACGCTGGGGTACATGCAGTTGTAATCCTTGTCGGCCATGACGCCGGTGAGGACGGTCAGGGAACGTCCGGCCAGATAGTCCCGGATGTTGGCGGTCAACGCCTCGATGCACTGGGGATTGTGCCCGCCGTCCACTAGGAACAGCGGCTTGTGACCGAGTACCTCAAAGCGTCCGGGCCAACGCACGGTTTTCAGGCCGTTCCGAATGTGCTGCTCGGTGATGTGCCAGCCCTTCTCCTTCAGCGCTTCAACGGTTTGGATGACGACGGCGGCGTTGTGGAGCTGGTGCGCCCCGAGGAGGGGCAGCTCCAGACCTTGATAGGCGGCGGTATCAAAAGCTTGTCCTTCCAGGCCGTGAGAGCGCAGCTGAATGGAATCAAAATCGGCCTTGTAAAGGGTAGCGCCCACAGACTTGCAGCGCGCTTCAAAAACCGCCTCGACGCTGGGCGCAGCGCGGTAGATCACCGTCTGGCAGCCGGGCTTGATGATGCCGGCCTTGGCCGCGGCGATCTTTTCCAGGGTGTCGCCCAGCTCCTCGGTGTGGTCCAGGCCGATGTTGGTGATGACGGCGGCCTCGGGCGGGTCAATGACGTTGGTGGAGTCGAGCTCGCCGCCCATTCCGACCTCGAGCACGACGATGTCGCAGCCCTTGCGCGCGAAGTATTCAAAGGCGATGCAGCTGACCAGCTCAAACTCGGTGGGATGGTCCGCTATGGTTTCGGCGAAGGGTTGGACGTAGGCGGTGATCTCACAGAGGTCTTCGTCGGAGATTTCCACCCCGTCTACCTGCATACGTTCATGGAAGCGGTTGATGTAGGGCGAGGTATAGAGCCCGGTCTGATAGCCCGCGCAGCGGAGAATGGAGGCCAGCATGGCGGCGGTACTGCCCTTGCCGTTGGTGCCGGCCACGTGGATAAAACGGAGCTTCTTTTCGGGGTTCCCCAACAGTTTCAAAAGCGCCTGGGTACGGCTGAGGCCGGGGATACTGCCCTTCCAGAAATAGGAGTGAATGTAGGTCAACGCTTCCTGAACGGTCATTTTATTCTACTTCCCTTCTTTTTTGTTGGACCGGCCACACGCCCAGACGCTGGAAGAGCTTGGACCGGAACAGCAGTTCGAGGACCAGAGCCTCGACGATGATGGTTATGACAAACTGGAGGCCCCTCGCGCCCAGACGGGGCAGGAGGTTGGCCAGAAATGCGCCGCCTTTGCCGTACACGTAGGTCAGGGCAAAGCTCTGATAGAGCACCGAGCCAAAAACCACCGGCGGCAGCAGCGCCAGCAGAAAGCGGAGGTATGAGGTTTTGTTGGAGAGATAATACCGAAAAAGACCGCCGCAGACGCCATAGAGTATGGGCGGAATGCAGAAGAGCGGGTTATAACCATAGCCGGAGAAGAGACAGCCGGTCAGGTCGGCGGCAAAACCGACCAGACCGCCGGCCATTGGGCCGAACAGCATGCCGGCCAGGAAGACGGGAACCGCCTCAATAGAAAAGCGGACGTCGGCGGCGGGCATGGGCACAATCAGCCGCGCCAGCACAACCTGTATGGCGGTGAGCAGGGCGCAGTAGGCCAGGGTCTTGGTGGTCATGAGCCGTTTGGGCTTTGCCGCGACGGCTGCGTTTTGTGTAATTTTTGACATAAAAAATGCCCCCATTTTGATGGAGGAGGTTGGGTGGATATTCGGATGGACAACGCCATTCGCCCAGGCGGTTGCGAGTACAGCATCGCGGGAAACCCCTTCGCCCGGCGGCAACCTCCCATCCAACCGGTACTTGACGCGCTGTCTCTACTCCCCAAAGCGTTATCGTCTTCATTCTAGCGCATAGAGAACGGTTTTGCAATAGGCATTTCAACCAAGAAGAATGGCAATTTTTCGTATAAAGCTTAAAAAACGCCCGCTCTCGTCTGAGAGCGGGCGCAACAGTTGGTCAGGATTGCGAACGGTAGAGGAAGGTCAGCACTTGCGCGCGGGTGCAGGGAGAGGCGGGGCTGAAGCTCCGTTTGCCCATTCCCTTGGCGATGTCATGCTCCGCCGCCCATTCTACCGCCTCGGCGTAGTAGGCGCTCGCGGGTACGTCGGTGAAACGTCCGACTGCCGCAGACGGGACTCCAAGGGCGCGGTAGAGGAAGGTAATGGCTTCGGCGCGGGTGACGGTGGCATCGGGGTTGAAGCGTTTGCCGCCCTCACCTTTGACAATTTTCAGGCTGGCCGCCCATTGGACCGCCTTGGTATAGTACGCGCCCGAGGGCACGTCGGTGAAGGATTTGCCGGTTCCCACCGGATCAGGGCATCCCAGCGAACGCCAGAGGAAGGTGAGCATTTCGGCGCGGGTGCAGAGCTTGTTGGGGTTGAGGCGCTTGCCGCCCTCGCCCTTGGCAATCTTGGCATCGTAGGCCCATGTGGCCGCCTCGTAATACCACGCGCCGGGAGGCACGTCGTTAAACGGGCTCTTGGGTACCGTATCACTGCCGGTGTCGCTTTGGGGCTTGCTGGGCTTGGTGGTACCGTCGTCCCGGATGCTGGGCTTCGAGCTGCCGCCGTTGGTGGAACTGCCGCTGCTGGAGCTGCCGTTGTTGGAGCCGCCGCCGGGAGTGCCGCCTGGGGTGGGCGGGGTTACATCCGGAGTGGGTGGGGTTACGTCCGGGGTGCTGGTTTTGTGGTCAAAGGCGATGGTGTAGACAGAGAATTTACTGGCATAGATGGTCAGACTGTCGTTGGTTACGGCAATCCGTTCGCCGGTATGGTTCTCGCCGGTCAGGACGTCCACTTGACCTTCGTGATCGCGGTACACCTTGACGTTTTCCGCGTTTTTCCCGTCGAAGGGAAGGGTGACGGCAACCAGGGTTCCCTTGGTATCGGTAATGGCCGAGGTTTGACCGTCGACCGTCTTGCTGATGGTCAGGTCAACAAAGGTCATTTCGTCCGAAACAGATGCAGCGTTGAGCCGCGCCGCCTCGGGGGAGGTTGGGGCCACTGGCGCGGCCTCCATGGTAACCGATGCCGATTTTCCAGAGGCAACATCGGAACTGATGAGCGCGTCCAGATTTTGTACCGTTGTGGGCTGGGGCGCTCCCTGCCGCGTCACCACGCTGGATGTGGGAGAGATGGTGATGGTATTGGAAATTGGGATAATGGTTTTCCATTGCGCGATAAAGGTTACGTTTGCAGGCCGCATGGTAAACTTGGCGTTTTCGCGGTAATTAAGCTGCTCGAGATGTGTTTTCTCTGTGTCGGACATCACTTTGTACACATCGTCAAATTTGCACTTCCAGCCCTGGAACTCCTGGTCCTGCGCAGGAGGACCGTATTTACACTCGGGCAGGAGGAGAGAGGTACCCGGATAGTACGTTTTTGGTTTTTCCTGGGCATCCGACGGCTGGCCGCCGCCCGGGTCAAAAGATACGGTGTAGACGACGTCCGTTTTACCCGCGTCATATTCGATGGCGGTGATTACGCCGTCCTTGACCGAGGCGGTGGGGGTGAACACGCTGCCGCCTTTTTCAAGGGTAAAATGGACATCAAACGAAAAACGCCCATTCTGCCCTGCCGTCATATTCGAGATACCCATGACAGCGGGTGTAAAGGATTTGATTTGAATCCGAAAACGCACGTCCGTTATGGAGGGGAAATTGGGCAGGACCGCATCAAGCCGCGTCTTCACAGTGTCATAGAGCCATTTGTTCAGTTCAGACTCGGAGGAAGCGGTGGCTTGGGTTGTGTTCCAAAAGTAATTGGGCCTGCCGGTATTTTTCGCGTCTGAGAACTGCTCTATAAACTGCTCAATTTCACCTCCCGCGTCCGGTACATTGAGCTTCCACTGTGCGGTAAAGGTGACTTCCTTTTTGGGCATGGTGAACTCGTCGCCAGTCAGATAGATTTGATTATCTGCGCTGCACAGCCAGCCGGCGAAGCCAAAGCCTGGGCGCACAAGGTCGCCTTGGTTGGGGAGCTTAAACTTTGTGTCCACCGCGACAGTTTGAAGTGTTTCCTTGTCAACTGTCTTTGTGCTGAGCGCTGTGGTGACAATTCTGCTCGTAATATCGGTGTCCGACAGCTTGGGAGCGTCATTTTTTGAGCCGAGGCCGCCGTCAAACTTTAGGGTGTAATACAGTTCATCGTCAACCGCGCCCATGTAGTGTACGATGGCGTAAGTACTTTCGTCACCAGTTTTTGCGCCGACCAGCAATTTACCATCCCGGATGTCCGGACTTTGACCTTGGTTGTTGAGCGCCCGCCACTCGTTCTTGTTTCCCTCATAGTAGACGTGGCCTGTCTCACTTTTCTTATCATAAGTCAAACCGCTGGTCCGAAAAGCCGCTTCGCCAATCGTCTTTACACGCTTCGGAATGCCCGCTGTCAGAGCCGTTGTACTGGTCCAAGGAGAGCCGAGGTTCTTCAGCTCCTTGCAATCCCAAAACGCATACTTCCCAATTGACAAGTCACTGCCAGAAGGAGCAATGGTTAGAGCTGTTAGCTTTTCGCATTTCGCAAATGCGTAATCGCCAATGGAGGTGACTTTGTCGGAAATTGCAACGCTTTCCAGCTTGGTGCAAGAATAAAATGCAAAGGCGCCGATCTCGGTAATATCAGGCATGTTGAGCTTGGAAATACGACCTCGAACACTGTACCAAGGCGCCTTGGACTGCCCGTCCTCGTATATGACGCCGCTTGTATTTGTACCATAATTGTCAATTTTGGCGCCGGTGATGGTCAATGTATCAATTCCATCAAAGGCAAAAGAAGTGGTCTCGCCACATTTACCAATCAGGCTGCCGTTTTTGCAACTGACAATCAAATACTTACCAGTGCCGGCCTTGAGGCCAAATTTGTCACAAGCACCGCCGACAGCGCCCCAACTGTTTGCGTCGCCTTCAAAAAGAACGACAGGGGGACGCTGCGCAACGTCGTCGGTCAGTTTGTCCATACCGTCAAAGGTACTTTCTTCAATGCCGGTTACGCCAGTTGCTATCACAACCTTTGTGACGCGGTCCTTTAAAGACGCCCACGGCACGGGGGCCTTTACCGCTTCGCTGGCAAGAATGGACAATTCACCATCTGCATATTTCCAGGTGTCCGTAACCTCTACATGGGTAAGCGCGCTGCAATCTTTAAAGGCGTCCTCAGCAATCTTTGCCGTCTTGTTCTTGATAACGACATCGGTGAGTTTGGTACATCCTGCGAAGATATCGTTTGTGATGTCTGTTGTTACAGCATCCGCTATATTGATGTTTGTAATACGTTCCTTGAGGACTGCCCAGGGGAGCGGGGCTTTCAGGGCGTTATTGGAGAGAATGTCCAGAACACCGTTGTCAAAAACCCAGTGGTCTGGCATGGTCACTTTGGTAAGCGCATCACAGTTGTTATCAAACGCGCTTTCATCGGCCGTTATACCATTTGGTACTGTCAAGCTTGTGAGCGCGTCGAATCCACGAAACGCATTCTTCCCAATGTGGGTGACGCCGGACTCTATGACAACTTCTTTGATCCAATGGCTGTAAGATTCCCAAGGAGCATCCTTTGGACTGTTAAAGTCATCTATTTGCCCTGTTCCGCTGATGGTCAGGACCTTTGTGTCTTCGTTAAATTGATAGGTTGCGCCCTTTTGGAGGGTTCCAGAACCAAATGCCCCCTCGGGCAGGGAAAATGGAACCGCCACATCGGCAGCGGTCGAGCTTGCCAGCTGCTGCTGTGTGATTTCCACATAATCGCCGCCGCTGCCGGAGGGCGCGGGTTGGTTCGCGGGATCAGGTTTCGTCCCGGCAGCCGCCGCCGGGCGGACGGCAGTGGACAGTGGTCCACTGCCGTCCGCCCAGACCGATGCGGGCAGCATGGACACGAACATACACAGGATCAGCAGGAGGCCGATCTTCCTTTTTGCGTTCCGCATATTCATCACAATCCTTTCTCATTTATCTTATCGGAAAAAAGCCACTTGGATATAAGGGCCACAAAGAAAAAAATTTACATAAAACCGGGCGCGCCGCTTTTGGGCGGTGCGCCCGGTACAGGATTATTTCTTTCCGCCGCCGTTCATTTCACGCAGCGCGTCCTTACGGGAGAGGTTGACGCGGCCCTTTTCGTCGATTTCCATAACCTTGACCCAGGTCATGTCGCCGATGTTGAGCACGTCCTCCACTTTCTCGACGCGGTGGTTTTCCAGCTTGGAGATGTGGACCAGTCCGTCCTTGCCGGGCACCAGCTCCACAAACGCGCCGATGGGCAGAATGCGGACCACCTTGCCATAGTACAGCTTGCCTACCTCGGGGACAAAGCAGATGTCGTCGATCATCTTCTTGGCCTCCTCGGCGGCGGCCCCTTCGATGGCCGAAATGAAGACCGAGCCGTCGTCGTCGATGTCAACCTTGGCCCCGGTGTCGGCGCAAATCTTCTGAATGGTCTTGCCGCCCGAGCCGATGACCTCGCGAATCTTGTCCACCGGAATCTTGAGGGACAGCATCTTGGGGGCGAACTCGGAGACATGGTCGCGCGGCGCGGGGATGCAGCGCAGCATGATCTGCTCCAAAATCTCCAGGCGGGCCTTGCGGCAGATTTCCAGCGCGTTTTCAATAATCTCCATGGTCAGGCCGTCGTTTTTCAGGTCCATCTGGATGGCGGTGACGCCCTCGGTGGTGCCGGCGACCTTGAAATCCATCTCGCCGTGGAAGTCCTCGACGCCCTGGATGTCGATAAAGGTGCGCCATTCCCCCGTCTCGGGCTCCGAGATGAGGCCGCAGGAGATGCCGGCGACCGGCCGCTTGATGGGCACGCCGGCGTCCATCAGGGCCAGCGTGGAGCCGCAGATGGAGGCCTGAGAGGTGGAGCCGTTGGACGACATGATCTCACTGACCACGCGGATGGCGTAAGGGAACTTCTCAACGGGCGGAATCATGGGCAGGAGGGCCTTTTCGGCGAGGTTGCCGTGGCCAATCTCGCGGCGGGAGGTGGAACGCGCCCCCCGGGCTTCGCCGGTGGAGAAGGAGGGGAAATTATAGTGGTGGATATACCGCTTGGTCTCCTCGTCATAGATGGTGTCCAGCTTTTGGGCGGCGGACAGGGTGTTGAGGGTGCAGATGGACAGGGCCTGGGTCTGGCCGCGGGTGAAGAGGGCCGAGCCGTGGACGCGGGGCAGCACGCCAACTTCGGCGGCCAGGGGACGGATTTCGTCCATCTGACGGCCATCGACGCGTTTGCCGGCCAGCAGCCACTTTTTGACCACCTTTTTCTGCATCTTATAGAGGCAGACCTCGATGTTCTGCTCGTAGTCCTCGTACTTTTCGGCGAACTTCTCGGCGAAGTCGAGGCGGGTCTTGGCAAGGCGCTCCTCGCGGACGTTCTTGTCGGGGGTGTCCAGGGCAAATTCGATCTGGTCCATGCCGTAGGCGCACAGCTCGTCCAACAGGTCGTGGTTGACGGCCGCCTTTTCAAAGGTGAACTTGGGCTTGCCGATCTGGCGGACAATGTCGTTGATAAAGGCGACGATCTTTTGGTTGGTCTCGTGGGCTAGGCGGATGGCGCCCATCAGAATGTCCTCGGGGATTTCATCGGCCTCGGTCTCAATCATGACCACCTTTTCGGCGGTGGAGGCGATGCAGCAGAACAGCTTGGCCTGACGGCGCTGCTCGGAGGAGGGGTTGATGAGATACTGTCCGTCGAGCCAGGCGATCTCGGTGGTGGCCATGGGGCCGTTCCAGGGAATGTCGGAGTAGGCGACCGAAATGAACGCGCCCAGCGAGGCAACCACCTCGACTGGGTTGTCGTAGTCGTTGGCGAGGACGGTGCAGGTGACGACGACGTCGTTGCGCAGCTCGTCGTCGAAGAAGGGACGCATGGGGCGGTCGATGAGGCGGGAATTGAGGGTACCGCGCTCGGAGGGACGGCCTTCACGGCGGTTGAAGGAGCCGGGAATGCGGCCCACCGCGTACAGACGCTCTTCAAATTCGATGGTCAGGGGGAAGTAGTCGATGCCCGTCTTGGGGGCGGAGGAGGCGACGGCGGTGACGAGGACGACGGTGTCGCCGTAACGGCAGATACACTCACCGTTGCACAGCTCGCCGACCTTGCCGGTTTCGACGGTGAAGGTCCGCCCGCCGATTTCGGTCTCGAAGATGTGGTGATTGGGAAATTGCTTGTTGGTGACCATAGGTCAATCTCCTTTCGTGTCGTAGACGGTTTGACGCCTGCGGGGAGATTTAGCACTTGAAGCCGCCGCCGTGCTGGACGGTACCGTCTTCAAACGCTAAATCCATAATCCCCGCAAAGTATTCATAAGGGCGGCCGCGTGGGCCGCCCCGGCTGCGTTACTTACGGATGCCCAGCTTGGCAATAATGGCGCGGTAGCGGTTGATGTCCTTCTTGGCGAGGTAGTCGAGAAGGTTGCGGCGCTTACCGACCATCATCAGCAGCCCGCGGCGGCTGTGGTTGTCGTGCTTGTGGATGCGCAGGTGCTCGGTGAGCTCGTTGATGCGGGCGGTGAGGATGGCGATCTGGACCTCGGGGGAGCCGGTGTCGCCCTCATGGGTCGCGTTGTCGGCAATCACTTTGGCCTTGACGTCTTTCTGAATCATGTTTGGTTTTCCACCTTTCCAAAATAGTTCGCCCGCCTCCCTAAGTAACGGGCCGGTAGAGTGCCCTCTTAAAAAGCGGCGCAACCCCGGAACCGAGGCAGGGGGCGTGCCGGCCTGATGCCAGCTTGTATAAAATAGCACAGTCCGGCGCAAAAGTAAAGGATAATTTGCGGAAAAGGGGCCGGAAAATAACCGTGTCCGGTTATTTTGGGCCGGTATGAACCGTGAGACTCCGCCCAGCATAGGATGAGCCGAAAGGAGGAATGCGAAAATGACGCATCCTGTACAAACAACCCCTTACGGCGCGAACGGAACCGGCGGCGTCCGGGCGGTTTTCGGCCAAAGCAACCTTCAGCAGACGGCTGACGCCGTCCCCATCAACATTGCCCAGGGCACCGAGACCCCGGCGTGCAGCTGCTCCTGCTGCGAGTCGGACGCGGTGCTGTACTTTGGCCAGGCGACCCAGAACGTCCCGGCGGGCTCGCAATTGCTTCTGACCCAGTATTCTCCCGCCGGCGACGCGACGCCGCAGCAGGCAATCAGGCTGCCACGAGGACGCTATATGATCTCCTATAGCGTCAACGCCTCGGCGCTCAACGCGGGCTGCCCGATGAACGATCCGGCCTGTACGGTGACGTTGGGCATCGCCCCGTGGCTGAACCGGGAGAACTTCACGCGGGGCGGCAGCTTTGCCACCATCCGCGCCGAGGGCAGCACCACCCTGTCGTCGACCTTTGTTGTGTCGCTGAACAATGAGCAGAACAACATCGGCTTTTACAATCCCGGACAGCAGGATACGAATTATCAGTTGCTGAATGTGACCATCCACCGCGTCGGCTGACGCGCAGCCGGGCCCGGGGGCGAGACCTCCGGGCTTGGCCCGTTTTTGCGAGGCGGACGGTTCCGGCAGATTTTTAAAAAAAGAGCTTGACAAATGGGAGAAAAGCTTTTATAATGGGCCATGTTGCTGGACGATTAGCTCAGCTGGTAGAGCATTCGCTTGACGTGCGAAGGGTCAGCGGTTCGAGTCCGTTATCGTCCACCAGAATAAAAGGTGCGCCAATCGGCGCGCCTTTTTTATTGCCTAGATGGCCGGTTGGCGGCGGGGTTCATTTGCCCGAACAGACTGACCGCCGCGTCCGCCACGCATCCGCCAAACGTCTCAAACAGCTCGGTAGACTGCGCGGTCCCGTCCGGCAGGCCGATTGCGCCAATTTGGAATTTATATTTCGGATTGTGCCCCATACCCGAAAAAACATACATTCCTTTTGCCAGCATATGCCGCAGGATTTCCATGATCGCGGTGTCGGTTCCGCCCGTAGGGGATTGGGCGGTCACAAAGGCAGCGCCCAGCTTGCCGTTTAAACGGATGCGAAAGCTTTGGTCAAACCATTTCTTCAGCTCCCAGCTCATGCTGGTGAAGTACACGGGCGCGCCAAAAATAACCGCGTCGCTTTGCTCCAGGAAGGGGATGTCTACCTCATTGTCCCGAACGTTCATTGTGCGGACTTGCAGAAAGGAATACCTGGCCAAGATGCCGTCTTGAATGGATTCGGCGGCGGCTTCGGTGTTTCCGGTCTGGCTTGCGTAGACGATTGAGATTTTCATCTTTTTTCACTCCCTCGTTTTGATTATAAGAAATATGTATTGTTCTGCCGGACGGACTGAAACGCGCCCAGCATCTGCTCCAATTTGGCCTGCAAGAGGGGCGGAAGGATGCGGGATTTCTCCGGGCAGGCGGCTGACAGTCATGCCAATCTTAACGGCTATACCCCCGTAAAACTCTCGCAAAAGCCCGCCAGACAGCAATTGGCGCACTTTGGCGCCCGCGCCGTGCAGACGGCCCGCCCGTGCAGCACGATCCGATGGCAGAAGTCGGAACTCTCCTCCGGGGGGAGGATTTCCCAGAGCTGCCGCTCTACCTTTTCCGGCTCCTTGCCCTTGGCGAGGCCCAGCTTGTTGGTGATGCGGATGCAGTGGGTGTCGCAGACTACGGCCGGTTTATGATAAATGTCACCCAGCAGAAGGTTGGCGGTTTTGCGCCCCACGCCGGGGAGCTTCAAGAGGGCGTCCATGGTGTCGGGCACCACGCCGCCGTAGACGTCGCGGAGCATTTGGCAGGCGAGTACAATGTCCCGTGCCTTATGGCGGTAGAAGCCGCAGCTTTTGACGTATTCCTCCACCTCGGCCACGTCGGCCTCCGCAAAGCTTTCCAGCGTTGGGAAACGCTCAAAAAGAGCCGGCGTCACTTGATTGACCCGCGCGTCGGTGCACTGGGCCGACAGGCGTACCGATATCATCAGCTCGTAATCCTTTTTATATTGCAGCGCGCACACCGCGTCCGGGTAAGCTTCCTTTAACGCCGCCACGGCGGCGAGGGCCCGCTCTTTCCTGTCCATTTGAAACGCCTCCCTTTTTTCGACATTATAGCACGTTTCCAGGTCGGAGAAAAGCGTAAAATTTATGTTTTAGGGAAACAGATTTTGATGGACCGTCTTGCCTCGGCGCCGGTGGAAGGCGTTAAGCGGGGTGTCCATTATGTGACCAAATTATTCCGCTGTGCGCGCGGGCATACTTGTTTTTTCGTTCCACTTTTCTGACATAAAGATATATAAAACAACGCTATTTGTCCGTGTGAGGGCAAATAGCGTTGTTCGTTTTGGAATCATGTTTCTTGATTATCCTGAGAGGACGGGGGGGATTGGAATTGATCGCCGTTGGCCTATCCGGTTCCCCGTCCCGTCATACGCCTCAGCCGGCCTTGCTCAATGTAAATACAGAAATCAGTTCCTTCAAGGTTTGCGCCTGGGCGGACAGCTCTTCGCTGGCCGCAGCGGATTCCTCGGATGTGGCCGAGTTGGTTTGCACCACGCTGGAAATCTGGTCAATTGCCACGCTGATTTGGTTCACCGAATTGGCTTCTTCCTTGGCCGCTGTGGATATAATTTCCACAATCTTGAGAACCTTCTGCGCACTCTCCACCACCATTTCAAGGGAACGGCTGGTCTCCTGGGAGGAACTGGCCCCCTCGCTGATGGCCGATATTGTGTCTTCGATCAGGGAGGCGGTGTTCTTCGCCGCTTCCGCCGACTTGCCGGCCAGATTGCGGACTTCATCGGCCACCACCGCGAAACCCTTGCCGGCGGAACCTGCCCGGGCCGCCTCTACCGCGGCGTTCAGAGCCAGAATATTGGTCTGGAACGCGATGTCTTCTATGGATTTGATTACCTTGCTGATCTCCTGGGATTTCGACTCAATGTTTTCCATGGAGCGCATCAGGTTGTCCATATGCTGGGAGCAAACCTGAATCTGGGTATGGGATTGCAAATTCTCTTCCATCGCCGTTTTGGCGTGATCCGCCGTGGATTCCGCCTGATGGCTGACATCGTTGATGGTCGCGGCCAGCTCCTGTACGGAGGATGCCTGCTCGGTGGCGCCCTGGGCCAGGGCCTGCGCGCCGTTGGATACCTGATCGCTCCCCGCGCCTACCTGGTCGGCAACGAGGAAAATGTTCCCCATGGTATGATCCAGGTCGTCCCGCATTTTGCGGATAGCAGTCAGAATCGGCATCAGTTCGCCCTTATAGCTCTCCTCCGCATTGGAATGGATGGTCAGATTGCCGGCAGCCATCTCGCCAAGCATATTGCTGGTGTCCCGGATTACAACCTTTAAAGTCTCAAGCGTGGAACGCATGGATTCGGACAATTTTCCCAACTCATCCTTGGAATGGTAGCTGATGTCCACGTCAAACTCTCCCTCGCTCATCTTTCGGGCCGCCTTTTCGAGTTGGAAGATCGTCGATGTGATCGACTTGGTGATATAGAGGGCCAGACCAATGCCAATCAGAATGGCAGCAACGCCGATTACAATCATAATGACCGTTGTTGTTGTGCTGGCTGCCATGCCGCTCTCATACGAGGTGGCCGCAAAGCTGTCTGCCTGGGAGATAATGTTGTTTACAGAATCCGTAATATCGGTCAGCAAGCCGGCAACCTGCGCGGTATAGAGCGCATAGGCGCCCTCCACATCGTTAGCCCGGCAGAAAACCGCATATTCGTTCATGACCGCTTTGAGACTATCCACCTGGCTTTGCAGCTTGGTGATGTCGCTTTTGTCACCGCTGTAATTTTCCAGGAGGATGTTCGCGTTCTCGTCCATGAGGTTCAGCCTCGCCTCTGCCAGCCTGAGCATTTCGTCGGTTGCGGCGGGGTCGGTTTCTAAGCATGCGCGCAGCATATATTTTGCCGCCGCTTCGCTTTCTCGGTCGGCCTTGAGAACTTCCTTGACGTTGACAAACGGCTTGTTGTAGAACTGATTTAAATTCTGGGCAATCGAGCTGAGGCTTAACGCGCCAAATACGATGCTGATGATGAACATAATCAGAATCACGCCGAAGCCAATTAGAAGCTTTAAGGATATGTTTAGATTTTTCATGTAACGTTCCTTCTTTTCTCCATAAAATCTGATGTAAATCATTTTGCCTTGAGGCCTTTTGGACGAAAATCAGATGCTTCAAAAGGTCTCTAAACAAACGGTGGACCTCAAATTTTGTTTTATGGGGGCCATCTTGTTGGACTGGGATTTATTTGCGGTTTAAATAAACCATATGTTAAAACCTCCTTCTCTTCATATTTGCTATCGACACATTTCGGCGAAAGTTAAGCGAGTTTATTAAAATAGTCTTGATTTAGACGAAAGGCATTAAGCGTCACAACCATTAAAAAAATTACGATAGCGAAAAGCAGATATCAGGACTTCGAGCTGAATGCTTGGTAATGCCCTCTGGTGAATGACGTGTTTCGCAAGGCCGTTGCCTTTTTGCGTCTGTTCGGTTATAATATGCCGGAAGGAGGGGAGGACCATGGACAGACCTCTGGCCGATGAGCTGCGGCCTCAATCATTAGATGAAGTATTCGGACAGGAGCATATCCTGGGCGAGGGCGGCCTGCTCCGGCGGATTGTCGAATCGGAACGCATTCCCAATCTGATTTTCTACGGTCCTTCCGGATCGGGTAAGACGACAGTTGCCAACATCATTGCCCGCCGCACCCGGCGGAAGCTGTGCAGGCTCAACGCGACCACCGCCACCACCCAGGATATCAAGGACGTGGTGGCCCAGTTGGGAACCATGATGGCCCCCAACGGCGTGCTGCTCTATCTGGACGAGATTCAGTACTTCAATAAAAAGCAGCAGCAGTCCCTTTTGGAGCACATCGAAAACGGCAACATTACCCTGATCGCCTCGACCACCGAAAATCCCTATTTCTATATTTATAACGCCATCCTCAGCCGGGCCACCGTCTTCGAGTTCAAGCCCATCTCCTCCGAAGCCGCGGTCCGGGCGGTGGAGCGGGCCGCCGCCCATTTGGAGAAACGGGACGGCCTGCGCTGCGAGGCGGGGGACGGGGCGTTCCGCCACATCGCCGTCTCGTGCGGCGGGGACCTGCGTAAGGCGCTGAACGCGGTGGAGCTGCTCTTTTCTGCGGCAATTCCCGACGGGGAGACGGTCCGGCTGACCTTGGCCGACGCAAAGGCGGTGACCCAGCGCTCGGCGATGCGCTATGACCGGGAGGGGGATGAGCACTTCGACGCCGCTTCCGCACTCATGAAGTCGATGCGCGGCTCCGACCCCGACGCCGCGCTCCATTACCTGGCGCGGCTGTTGGTGGCGGGCGATTTGATAACGGCCATACGGCGCATTCTCTGCTCGGCCAGTGAGGACATTGGACTGGCCTATCCCCAGGCGGCGGCCATCGTCAAGGCTTGCTGCGACAGCGCGCTGCAATTGGGTCTGCCCGAGGCCAAATTGCCTCTGGCTGAGGCGGTGATTCTGCTCGCCACCGCCCCCAAGTCCAACAGCGCCTGCGCCGCCATTGACGCCGCCATGGCCGACGTCCGCAAGGGGACGGCCCGCAGCTTTCCGCGCCATCTGCAAAATGTCCACGCCGACGGGACCGGCTTTGAGCGGGAACAGGGATATCTGTACCCCCACAACTTCCCCCATCACTATGTTAGGCAGCAATACCTGCCCGACGAGCTGCTCGGTACGCGGTATTATGAATACGGTCCCAACAAGCTGGAACAGGCGGCGAAACAGTATTGGGACGGCATCAAGGGGAAGGAGTAGAGGGTATGGACGTCCGGCTGAATGATATTCTGGTGATGAAGCGGCCCCATCCCTGCGGGGACAAGCGGTGGCTGGTGCTGCGAACGGGAATGGACTTCCGGCTCCGCTGTTTGGGCTGCGGCCACGAGGTGCTGCTGCCCCGGAGCAGAGCTGAAAAAAATATTCGCGAGATCTTGCGCGGAAGCGACGAAAAAATCTGACGGCTGCCGTCCAAACCACGGACGGAACCGCCATTACAAGGTGAAAATAAAATATTTGGACGAGAAACAGGCCGCGCCCCGCCGGGGATTGCGACCTGTTTCTTTGCGTTCGGGGGCTATACTTTGTCCCAGAAAATGATCGACGGAGCTAGGCCTTGTTTGAGAAATCGTTTTGGATGCCGGGGCGGCGAATTTTTTCGGCGGATGGCACAAAAGCCGCAGGGAATCCTTTGTGGATTCCCGAGGA
>JAAWHG010000028.1 GCA_022795735.1 Oscillospiraceae bacterium | reverse complement strand
AATCGTCTTTGGTGCCGGGACAGCGCCTTTTTCCGTCATATGTCCCAAAAATCCTCGGGAATCCACAAAGGATTCCCTGCGGCTTTTGTGCCATCTGCCAAAAAAATTCGCCGCCCCGGCATCCAAAACGATTTACCAAACAAGGCCTAACCGCACCCTGTAAAATCCCCTCCCGGGCCTCGTGAAAGGTCCGGGAGGGGATGCCGCTTTTTATTGGTGAATGCGGGTGCCGGTCCTGCCGGCGATGCCGTCGTGGGCCTTTTCCAGCAGCGTAATCAAGGCGGTGCGGCCCGGGGCCGACCCGGCGAAGCGGACCGCCGCCTCCACTTTGGGGCGCATGGAGCCGGGGGCAAACTGGCCCTCGGCAAGGTAGCGCCGCGCCTCCTCCAACGTCAGCTCGTCGAGCCACCGCTGGTCCGGCCTGCCGAAGTTGACGGCCACCTTTTCCACGGCGGTCAGGATAATCAGCGTGTCGGCCTCCAGCTGTTCGGCCAGCACGCAGGAGGCGAAGTCCTTGTCGATGACCGCCGCCGCCCCCCGCAGATGATGTCCCACGGTGCGGAACACCGGAATCCCGCCGCCGCCGCAGGCCACCACCACCAGACCGGCCTCGACCATGTCGCGGATGGACTCAATCTCCACAATGGCCTTGGGCATGGGGGAGGCGACCACCCGCCGGTATCCCCGTCCCGCGTCCTCCATCACGTCGTATTCGCGGGTCTCGACCAGATGGCTGGCCTCCTCCTTGGTCATAAAAGCGCCGATGGGCTTGGTGGGATGGGCGAAGGCGGGGTCGTCCGGGTCCACCTCCACCTGGGTCAGGACGGTGGATACCCCCTTATGAATTCCCCGGTCGAGCAGCGCCTCCCGCAGGGCGTTCTGCAAATCGTACCCGATGTAGCCCTGGCTCATGGCGACGCACACCGACAGCGGGCAGTGGATATACCGCTCCGGATCGGAGCGGGTCAGCAGGGTCATGGCCTGCTGAAGCATCCCCACCTGGGGACCGTTGCCGTGGGCGACCACCACGTCGTGACCGGCGGCAATCAGGTCCACAATGGCCCCCGCCGTCTTTTTGACGGCGGCCATCTGTTCGGGCAGGGTGCTGCCCAGGGCGTTGCCGCCCAGGGCGACGACGATGCGCTTTCCCATCGGACTCAGAACGCCTTCCGCTTCGCGCCCGCCGCCTCGAGGGCACGCAGCGCGCCGGCGGGGTCCCGTACCTGGGCCAGCACAATCATGGCGGCGATGATATACGGCTTGTAAGAGGCTTGCTTGTAGAGGGGGACCAGATAGCGGTCAAAGACCGAACCGTCCACCTCGCCCTCCGGGCAGCTCACGCCGCTGATGTCGGCGGGGAGACAGTGGAGATAGAGGGCCTTGCCGTCCCGGGTGCGCTTCATCATCTCCTCGGAGCAGGTCCAGTCCTTGTGTAGGGCGTTCTGCGCCAACAGGCGCTGCTCGAGCGCGTCAATGCCCTTCTGGTCGCCTTTGCCATAGAGCCGGGTGCGCTCCTCCATGGCGGCGTAGGGGGCCCAGCTCTTGGGGTAGACGATGTCGGCGTCCTGGAAGGCCTCCTCCATGGAGGCGCACTTGCGGAAGGAACCGCCGGAGGCCGAGGCGTTGCCGGCGGCGACGGCCTCCACCTCGGGCATGATGTCGTAGCCGTCGGGGTGGGCGAGCACCACGTCCATGCCGAACCGGGTGAACAGCCCCGCCACCCCCTGGGGGACGCTCAGCGGCTTGCCGTAGCTGGGGGAATAGGCCCAGGTCATGGCGACCTTCTTGCCCTTGAGGTTTTCCGCCCCGCCGAAGTGGTGTATGACGTGGAGCAGATCGGCCATACACTGGGTCGGATGGTCCACGTCGCACTGGAGGTTGACCAGGGTGGGCCGCTGCTCCAAAATGCCGTCGCGGTGGCCTTCCCGCACCGCCTCCATGAAGGTCTGCTGATACTTGTGGCCCTCGCCGATGAACATGTCGTCCCGGATGCCGATGACATCGGCCATGAAGGACACCATGTTGGCGGTCTCGCGGACGGTCTCGCCGTGGGCGATCTGGGACTTCTTCTCGTCCAGATCCTGCACCTCCAGGCCCAGCAGATTGCAGGCCGAGGCGAAGGAAAAGCGGGTGCGGGTGGAGTTGTCGCGGAAGAGGGAGATGCCCAGGCCGGAGTCAAAAATCCGGGTGGAGATGTTGCGCTCCCGGAGGTCCCGCAGGGCGTCGGCCACCGCGAACACCGCCTCCAGCTCATCGGCGCTCTTGTCCCACGTCCAGTAGAAGTCCTGCCCGTACATGCCCTTGATGTGGAGCGATTCCAAACGCTGCGCAAGCTCGGTTACTTTGCTCATCCTAAATTCCCCTCCGGTTTCTATGTAATGTCGTTGCCGGTCAGCTCCGCGCGGAACTGACTCGCGTCGGCGGTCTTGTCTTCCTCTCTGTACAGCCCGGGGACCGCCGCGTAAACCGCCGCGCAGGTCACCAGGTCCATCTTCCAGGTGATTTCGTTGGGCGCGTGGGCCCAGCTCTCCGCCCCGGGGCCGAAGCCGACGCAGGGGATGCCGTAACGGCCCTGGATGGAAACGCCGTTGGTGGAGAAAGTCCATTTGTCGGTCAGCGGCCGTCCCTCGCGCAGGTGCATCGCGTCCAGGACGGGGTCGGGGTCGGCGTGTCCGATCCGCTTGTCCCCCCACAGGGCCTTGTGGGCGGCGGTCAGCGCCTGCACGTGGGCGGCGCTCTCCTTGTTGATCCAGGTGGGGAAATAGCACTCGGTCTCATACACCGTCCCGGTCCAGGCAGGGCGGTCATACATGTACATGCTTACCTTGACGTCCCCGCCGTACTTCCGGACGCTGGGCAGCGCCTCGATTTCCTGGAGGCAGGAGCGGTAGGTCTCCCCGGCGGTCATGCGCCGGTCGATGGAGATGGCGCAGGAGTCGGCCACCGCGCAGCGGGACGGGCTGGTGTAAAAAATCTGGGAGGCGGTGCAGGTCCCCCGGCCCAGGAACCGGGCGTCCTCGTAGTGCTCGGGGTTGTGCCGGGGGTCGAGCATTTTGACCAGCCCCTGGATCTCGGTGCTCCCGTCCGCCGGGTTGTCGTTGAGGGCGCGGACGTCCTGCAAAATGTCGGCCATTTTGTAAATCGCGTTGTCCCCGCGCTCGGGGGCGGAGCCGTGGCAGGAGACGCCGCGCACGTCCACCCGAATCTCCATCCGGCCCCGGTGGCCGCGATAGATCCCGCCGTCGGTGGGCTCGGTGGAGATGACGAACTCGATGCGACGCCGGGCGTCCTCCGGTCCGTTGAAATACTGGTTGACGATGTACTGCCAGCACATGCCGTCGCAGTCCTCCTCCTGGACCGAGCCGACGACCATAATCTGATACCCGTCGGGAATGAGGCCGAGGTCCTTCATGATCTTCGCCCCGTAGACCGCCGCCGCCATGCCGCCCTCCTGGTCGGAGCCGCCGCGTCCATAGATGATGTCGCCGGTCTCGTAGCCCTCGTAGGGGTCGTGGGTCCAGTTGTCCCGGTTGCCGACGCCGACGGTGTCGATGTGGGAGTCGATGGCGATGATCTTGCCGCCCTCGCCCATCCAGCCGATGACGTTGCCCAGGCCGTCCACCTCCACCTTGTCAAAGCCCAGCTTTTCCATCTCGGCCCGGATGCAGGCGACCACCGCCCCTTCCTCGCAGCTCTCGCTGGGGTGGGAGATCATCGCCCGGAGGAAACGGGTCATGTCCGCCCGGTAGCCCGATGCCGCCTGCTTGATTGCGTCGAAGTTCATATGCAGCGCCTCCTTCAAATTCTCTGTACCTTCATCATAGCACAGTCCGGCCAGATGTCAAACAAAATTTTTGCCGATCTGAAAAATTTTTTGCGAGGCCGTTGATTTTTTTGGAATCTATGGTATGATAACAAAAAAGAACCGGTTTGGAAGAGGGGAGGGCGGCCATGCTCAGCCAGCAGGAAATGCGCACGCTCAAGCAGATCGCGGCGGGGATTGCCAGGCAGTTCGGCGCCAACTGCGAGGTGGTCATCCACGTCCTCGGCGAGAGCAGCGCCTACAGCTCCATCGCCGCCATCTACAACGGCCACGTCACCGGGCGCAAGGTGGGGGACGGCCCCTCCCACATCGTCCTGGAGCAGCTCGGCGGGGGGGAGCGCGACCCGGCGGACCACTGCGCCTATCTGACCCGCACCCCCGACGGAAAGATTTTGAAGTCCTCCTCCTTTTACATCCGGGACAGCCGGGGGGAGGTGGCCGCCATCTTCTGCATCAACTTCGACGTCTCGGCGCTGGCGATGGTGGACCACGCGCTGCGGGAGATCATTGAGCCGGCGGGCGAGGAGACGGGCGAACCGGCCCGCATCACCCTCAGCGTCCAGGAGCTGTTGGACGATCTCATCCGCCAGTCGGTGGAGCTGGTGGGCAAGCCGGTGGCCCTGATGAGCAAGGACGACAAGATCAAGGCGCTGCAATTTCTAAACCGCAACGGCGCGCTGCTCATCACCAAATCGGGCGACAAAATCGCGAAGCATTTTGGCATTTCCAAATTCACGCTATATTCCTATTTAGACGTCAAAACAGGAGGAGATACCCATGATTGATCTGCGCATCAACAAGACCGGCCTCGCCAACAACATCAAGAAGGCCAAGGAGAGCAACGTCATCATCCCCACCATCGCCCAAATGCGCCGCCCGGAGACCATCCCGGAAAAAATCCAGGCCCGGCTCAAAAAGGTCGGCCTGTGGGACGTGGACCCCCTCAACCTCTTCCGCATCACCTGGAAGAACGAGGCCAAGGAGACGGGCGGCCTCTACCAGCCGGTTCCCAACTATGTGGAGATCCCCTCCGCGCTGTCGGGGGTGCCCTGCCGCATCCTCGCCATGGCGGGCAAGTGGTTCCCCACCGGCTGCCATAAGGTGGGCGCGTCCTTCGGCTGTCTGGCCCCCCGGCTGGTGACCGGGCAGTTTGACGCCACCTACCACCACGCCGTCTGGCCGTCTACCGGCAACTACTGCCGGGGCGGCGCGTTCAACTCCAAGCTGCTGGCCTGCGACAGCGTCGCCATCCTGCCTGCCGGGATGAGCAAGGAGCGCTTTGCGTGGCTCAACGAAATTGCCGGCCAGGTCATCGCCACCCCGGGCTGCGAGTCCAACGTCAAGGAGATTTTCGACAAGACCTGGGAGCTGCGCCAGCAGCCCGAGATGATGATTTTCAACCAGTTCGAGGAGATGGGCAATCCCCTCTGGCACTACAACGTCACCGGCAACGCCCTGGCCGATCTCTTTGAGGCGGTCAAGCGCCCCGGGGACCGTCTGAGCGGGGCCTGTTTTACCTCGGGCAGCGCGGGCACCATGAGCGCGGGCGATCTGCTCAAGGAAAAATACCCCCATCTGAAGCTGGGGGTGGGCGAGGCGCTGCAATGCCCCACCATTCTGAACAACGGCTTCGGCGGCCACCGGATCGAGGGCATCGGCGACAAGCACATCCCCTGGATTCACAACGTCAAAAACACCGACATGGCCATTGCTATCGACGACGAGGACAGCCAGCGCCTTCTTCGCCTGTTCAACACCAAGGAGGGCCAGCGCTACCTCTCCCGCGAGCTCAAGCTGGACAAGGCGCTCCTCGAGCAGCTCACCTGGCTGGGCATCTCGGGCATCGCCAACGTGCTCTGCTGCATCAAAATGGCCAAGTACTACGAGCTGACCGAACAGGACGTGGTGGTCACCGTGCTGACCGACAGCGCGTCGATGTACCAGAGCCGCATCGCCGAGCTCAACGAGAAATACGGGGCCTACAGCGCCCACGAGGCGGCGCTGGACCATCAGCTTCACATGCTGGGCCTCCGGACCGACAGTCTGCTCGAGCTGACCTACGCCGAGCGCAAGCGCGTACACAATCTGAAATACTACACCTGGGTTGAGCAGCAGGGCCGGACCGTCGAGGAGCTGAACGCCCTCTGGTACGACACCGAAAACACCTGGGACGCCGTACACCGGCAGGCGGACGATCTGGACGCGCTGATAAACGCCTTTAACGAGGCGACGGGACTGCTCAAGGCGCTGTAAAAAAACTTCCGGGGCGGACCCTCGCGGTCCGTCCCGGAAGCCTGGAGGCCGGTTGAACGTTGGCAGACCGGTCTATTCGTCTTCCTCGATATATACCTCGTCCACCTTTTTCTGCGCGTTGCTCAAAATCTCCCTGGCCGTGGAGATGTCCTGCACCGCCAAGGTCCGCAGGGCGTCCGTGATGGCGTTGTACAGCAGCAGGAACCCCATTTTATAGTCGTCCATCCGTTCACCTCCCTTCCATACCACAGTTTTATTTAGAAAATCACATACTATAATCTGCATGATATTATATAATGCACCATTTTCGTCCAAAATGCAATACACTATATATTATAAAACGTATTGCGAGGCACGAAATGAGAAAATTCAGGATTCCAAAGCCGCCCACAGCCACCAACAAGAGCATCCGGTTCCCCGACGATGTAATTAAACAGGTGGAGGACGCGATCCGCGGCACGAGCTGTTCGTTTTCCGCCTTCGTGGTGGAGGCCGTGCGGGTCGCCCTGGACAATCTCAGGGAAGAGGAGGACGAGAATGAAAAGGAGTGAGCAGGCCGATGCGCCATGTTAAATTTGGAAAATGCGTCAAATGCGGCCGGGAGTATCCCGCCGTCCCCAACCTGACCAACTGCGAATGCGGTGGCATGATCGACATCGTATACGACTACGACAGCATCCAATCCCGCTTTACCAAGGAAACGCTGTCCGCCCGGACCGATTTCTCCATGTGGCGCTACCGGGAGCTGCTTCCCGTCGAGGCGGACACGGAGGCCCCGCCGCTGCGGGTGGGCTGGTCGCCCCTCTACGAAGCGCCCCGGCTGGCGGCGGAGTTGGGGCTGGGCAGACTGTGGGTCAAGGACGACGGCCTCAACCCCACCGCCTCCCTCAAGGACCGGGCGTCGGCCATGGCGGTTGCCAAGGCGCGCGAGGCGGGGGCGCGGGTCATCGCCTGCTCCTCCACCGGCAACGCCGCCTCCTCCCTCGCCGGCAACGCCGCCGCCGCCGGCCTGGAGACCTATATCTTTGTCCCCGCCCGCGCCCCCAAGGGCAAGGTGGCCCAGCTGATGGCTTTCGGCGCGACGGTGATCTCGGTCCAGGGCAGCTATGAGGATACCTTCGAGCTGTCCAGACAGGCCATTGACCACTGGGGCTGGTACAACCGCAACGCCGCCATCAACCCCTACCTCTCCGAGGGCAAAAAGACCGTCGCCCTCGAGCTCATGGAGCAGCTCGGCTGGCAGGTCCCCGACTATATCGCCATCTCGGTGGGAGACGGCTGCACCATCGCCGGCCTCTGGAAGGGACTCAAGGACCTGCACGCCATCGGCTTCATCGACCGCCTGCCCCGCCTCATCTCGGCGCAGGCCGGGGGCTGCTGCCCCATTAACCGCGCCATCGCTGAAGACAGGCCGTGGGAGCCCATGGCGGAAAACACCCTGGCCGACTCCATCGCAGTGGGAGTCCCCCGCAACGCGGACAAGGCCCTTCTGGCCATCCGGGAGTCCAACGGGCTGGTGGTCAACCTGTCCGACGAGGAGATCATGGCCGCCCAAAAGCTGCTTGGCCGGAGCTGCGGCGTCTTTGGCGAGCCGGCCGGCGTCACCGGGACGGCGGGGGTTGCCAAGCTCTGCCGCCAGGGCGCGCTGGGCAGCGGGGACACGGTGGCTTCGGTGGTCACCGGCAACGGCCTCAAGGACGTGGCCAACGCCATCGCCGCCTGCGGTGAGCCCATCTCCATTCCCTCCGATATGGACCGGCTGCTGGCCGCTTTCGCCGAACGGGGCCTGCGGCCGGCTTGACCGGGCCGCGTGTTAACAGGTGGAAAACCGGTGAAATAAAAAAAGTCATTTACAGAAAGACTTTGGCGTGTTACTATAGTACCATATTTTTTGTATGCCAGGAGGCGGCGGGATGCGTTCTCTCAAGGAAATCCAGGATTTTTTTGCCGGCGACCCCTTTACGGTGCAGACACTGGGGACCGAGATCCGGGAAGCGGGGCCGGGCTACGCGGTGTGCGCGATGCCCCTCAAGCCCATGCACTTTAACGTGGCCGGGATTCCACACGGCGGGGCGGTGTTTTCCCTCGGGGATTTCGCGTTCGGCGTGGCGGCCAACGGCTTTGCCCAGCGGCTGACCATCTCGCTCCAGCACGACATCACCTATCTGACCCCGGCCCGGGGCAAGGAGCTGATTGCCACCGCCCGCTGCGTCAAGGGCGGGCACCATACCGGCTTCTACACCGTGGAGATCACCGACGACATGGGTACCAACGTGGCCCACATGACGGTCAACGGCTTCACCCTCGACCAGCGGGTCACCGACCTCCCGGCGGCCAAACGAAGCAAGAAAGAGGTAAATAAAAATGCAGCCAATCAGCAGAAAATGTGAGCAGTTCACCGATTCGGTTATCCGCCGCATGACCCGCATCAGCCTCGACTGCGGCGCCATCAACCTGGCCCAGGGCTTCCCCGACTTCGACCCGCCCCAGGCGCTGATGGACCGGCTGGCCGAGGTGGCCCACCAGGGACCGCACCAGTACCCCATCACCATGGGCGCGCCCAACTTCCGCGCCGCCCTGGCCCGCAAATGCGGCCGGTTCATGGGCCGCGAGCTGGACCCGGACGCCAACATCGTCGTCACCATCGGCTCCACCGAGGCGATGGTGGACACCATCTTTGCCCTGACCAACCCGGGCGACAAGATCGCCATGTTCTCCCCCTACTTTGAGAACTACCGCGCCCAGGCCATCATGGCCGGCTGCGAGCCGGTCTTCATCCCCCTGGTCCCCCCCGCGTTCGACTTCGACCCCAACGTCCTGGAGGACGCCTTCAAGCAGGGGATCAAGGCTATCCTGATCTGCAACCCCTCCAACCCCAGCGGCAAGGTGTTCACCCGGGACGAGCTGAGCATCATTGCCGGCCTCTGCGTCAAATACGACGTCTACGCCATCATGGACGAGGTCTATGAGCACATCGTCTACGAGGGTCACAAGCATGTTTATATGAACAGCCTGCCCGGCATGTGGGAGCGGACGGTGTCCTGCTCCTCCCTGTCCAAGACCTACTCCATCACCGGCTGGCGGCTGGGCTACGCCATCGCCCCCAAGGAGCTGATGGACCGGGTCAAGCAGTTCCACGACTTCAACGCCGTCGGCGCGGCCTCGCCGCTGATGGAGGCCGCCGTGGTGGGTCTGGACATGCCGGACAGCTACTACGAGGAATTTGGCGCCCACTACGCCCACATGAAGAAGCTGTTCACCGACGGCTTAACCCGCATCGGCATCCCCTACACCGACCCCCAGGGCGCCTATTTCGTGCTGGCCGACATCAGCCCCTATCTCAAGCCCGGCCAGAGCGACGTGGAATTCTGCGAGACGATGGCGCGAAAGGTGGGCGTGGCGGCGGTGCCCGGCTCCTCCTTCTTCAATGAGGATGTCAACCACATCGTCCGGCTCCATTTCGCCAAGATGGACGAAACCCTCAACGAGGCCCTCAACCGTCTGGGACAGATTCGGGAAAAAATGGGATAAAATACAGCAGACTCCCCTCCGCGGCCCGTTTGGGGCGCGGGCGGGGAGTTTTTGTGTCAGCCGGAGAAGCCGCAGTCCTTCGCGGCCTGGAGCAGCGCGGGGTGGCATTGGACGCTGCCGGCGGCCACCGGGCACTTTTGGGCGAACGCGAGGGGACCGCCCGTCAGATCGGTCACCACGCCGCCCGCCTCCCGGACAATCAGACCGCCCGCCGCGAAATCCCAGGGGGAGAGGCGGCATTCAAAATAACAGCCGGCGCGTCCAGCGGCCACGTCGCAGAGGTCCAGCGCCGCCGAGCCGCTCCGGCGCAGATCGAGACACCGGTCGAAGAGCAGCCTCGCCATGGCAAAGGTGACGTCGGTCAGCTCGCGGTAGTAGGGGGAGGAGCCCACCAGCACCAGCGCATCCTCCGGCGCGCAGTTGGGAATGCGGAGGGGAGCGCCGTTCAGCAGCGCGCCGCCGCCCTTGACGGCGGTGAACAGTTCGTCGCGGTAGGGGTTGAAGACCACCCCGACCGCCATCTCGCCCCGGATGCCCAGGCCAATGGAGACGCAGCTCTGGTTGCAGCCCTTCACAAAATTCGTGGTCCCGTCGATGGGATCGACGATAAAGAGGAAATCCCGCTCGGTGTGGGCGTCGTGCCCGAGCGCCTCCTCGCCTAAAAATCCCGCCTCGGGCAGCAGCGACAAAAGCCGCTCCTCCAGGAAGCGCTGAATTTCCTTGTCGTAGCGGGTCACCAAATCCTTGCGCCCGCTCTTGGTGCTGACCGACTTATCGGCCTCCGCGCCCAGCATCATGGCCCCGGCCTCACGGGCGGCGGCTTCGATTTGGGAAGCCAGGGCGGTCAATTCCTCAATGTTCATAGCCCATCATCTTGTCCACACGGCGGGCATGGCGGCCCCCCTCAAACGGCGTGTCCAAAAACATGTCCACGATTTCCAATGCCAGCTTTTCCCCCACCACCGCCGCGCCGATGGCCATCATGTTGGCGTTGTTGTGCTGGCGGCACAGGCGGGCGCTCATCAGATCGGAGAGCAGGGCGCAGCGAATGCCCTTGACCTTGTTGGCCGTAATGCTCACCCCAATGCCGGTGGTGCAGAGGACGATGCCCCGTTCGCATTCCCCCGACGCGACCGCCTGGGCGGCGGGACCGGCGTAGTCGGGATAGTCGCAGCTATCGGCGCTGTCGGTTCCAAAGTCCTTGTAGGGGAGCCCACGGGCGTCCAGATGTTTTTTGACCGCGTCGCGCAGTGCGAGCGCGCCGTGGTCGCAGGCGAGTGCTATCATGGTATAACCTCCTGTCAGTATCCAAACAAAAAATGCAGCGCCAGCAGCAGCGCGAACAGCGCGCCGGCCCCCACCCAGGCGAGCCAAAGAAACCGGTTTTCCTCCAACTTGGACCACACCTGGCACAGGCAGACGGCGCAGCCGAGGGAGAGCGCGTTGCTGCCCAGCAGGGCCAGGGTGAGGAGCTGCATCACGGACCAGATGAAAACAACAAGGCTGTGGCGGCTGTGGTCGCGGACCAGCCATATCGCCGCCGCCAGCAGGGCCGGGAAAGCGGCCAAAAACAGGGGCCACCCGTCCGGCAGCGAAACCACGGCCAGCCCGCCGCTGTACAGCGCGAAGAAGCCGGCCCCGAGACGCCGGAGCGCCATCCAGTAATAGCCCCCCTCGGCCAGCATGGCCGGGAAAGCATATCCGTCCGCCAGCCCGGCGGGGATAAAGACGGCAATCCAGGTCAGCGTGACCGAAAGGAGCGCCGCCGCCAGACAGGAGGGCACCCAAAGCTTTCCCGTTATGATAAAACGGTCGGCGCAGCCCACCAGACACAGGAAAACGGCTGCCGCCAGCATCAGCAGCAGGGCCGGGTCAAAGACACAGCCGATGGCCAGGCAGACAAAGCCGCCCACCAGCGGAATGGCGGCCTGGGGAAACCCTGCGTCTTCGGGAACGGTCAGATAGCGGACCAGACAATACAGCGAGGCGGCCGAAAAGGCGAGACTCACCGGATTGGCGGAGAAGTCGGCCGCCACCAACGCGGCGCAGAGGGCGGCGGAAACGGTCTGCCCAAACAGCCGCTTCATCAGCAAATAGGCCAGCGCGGCGGCAGCCAACGGCGCACCTGCCAGCTCGAGCAGAGCCCACGCCAGCGGCGCGGGGGGCTGAGAGAAGAAGGCGGCGAAGGGCTGCATGGAACCGGCCGCGCGAAGCAGGACGGTGACGGCGCAGACGGCCGCCAGGGGCAGTACGTCCTTTTTGCCGGCCGGATGCGGGTGGCCGAGCAGAAGCGGCGCGGGGCGGTCGCAGGCGGAAATCCACGCCAGCGTCCCCGTACGGGGGCGGAGGGCGGCGGCGCAGACGGCGCTGTAGAGCAGAACGAGGGCGGGAAGCCCTATGATTAGAATATGGAAAATCAGTTCCGGCATTTTGCCCGCCCCCTTCTTTTTGCTTCCAACCGTTATATTGTAGCAGAAAACTGGAAAGGTTGCAAGAGGCGGCAGAGGGTGTCCCGTTGAAAATCCGGCATTGCCGACGTAAAACCCGGTGTTTTTACACAACCTTGCTATAAGCGCGAAGGCGGGCGGAACCGCGGGAACGGTTGTTCCGGATTCCATTTGACAAAGGGCGGGGCGCGTGATAGGATAGGCGGGAAAAGGAGGGCGGCAAACATGCGAAAGACGAGGCTTGCAATTGCCTTCGCGGGCGCGGCGGCGCTGCTGGCGGGCCTGTGGCGGGGGGAATACGCCGTGACGATGAACAAGGCGGTCCGGGTCTGCCTGGAGTGTATCGGCATTGGCTGAGCGTCTGCCCTTCCGGCGTAAGTGTATCCAACTGGCCGCCGCCCTGTTGTACAACGCCAACCTCAAGGGCTTTGCCGGCCCCTCGATCTACCAGGGGCGGCTGAAGGGACTGTGCGTTCCCGGCCTGAACTGCTACTCCTGCCCCGGTGCGGTGGCCGCCTGTCCCCTGGGGGCCCTGCAAAACGCCTTGAGCAGCGTCCGCTACCGGCTGCCCCTGTATATTTTTGGACTCCTGCTGCTGTTTGGCCTGCTGCTCGGACGGGTGATCTGCGGCTTTCTGTGTCCATTTGGCCTGGTGCAGGAGCTGCTGTACAAGGTCCCCGGTCCCAAATTGAAAAAGGGCCGGCTGACCCGTTCGCTCAGCCGGTTCAAATACGTGGTGCTGGCCGTCTTCGCCATCGGCGTTCCGCTCTTTCTGGGGCTTGCCAACGGCATGCCGGTTCCCGCCTTCTGTAAATATATCTGCCCTGCCGGTACGCTGGAGGGCGGGCTCCCGCTGATGGCCGGGGACCCGCAGCTGCGGGCGCTGGCCGGCGGGCTCTTTCAATGGAAGGTTGCGCTGCTGTGTCTGATTCTAGTCAGCGCGGCCTTTGCCTACAGAAGCTTCTGCCGTTTCCTGTGTCCGCTGGGGGCCATCTACTCCCTGTTTTCCCGCATCAGCATCCTGGGCATTCAGGTGGACGGCGAAGCCTGTACCGGCTGCGGAGCCTGCGTCCGCCACTGCAAACTGGACGTCAGGCGTCCGGGGGACGGCGAATGTATCCAGTGCGGGGAATGCCGCGCCGTCTGCAAGCACGGCGCGATCTGTCAAAAAAACCGGCGAAAGGAGAAAATGAAACATGAAACAGCTTAGTCTGGCGCTGCTGGCCCTCCTGCTGCTTTCCGGCTGCGCCGCGCGGGAACAGGAGGCCGCCCCACCGGGGCCTCCCGCGCAGGCCGTCCAGCCGGCGGAGCAGCCGCAGGAACCCGGCGGGGAGGAACCCCCCGAAGAGACCGAGGCGGAACGGATCGCGATCCCGGATTTTGAAATGACGATGCTCGACGATGAAACGGCCTCCCTCTCGGATTTTCAAGGGAAAAAGGTCCTCCTGAATTTCTGGGCGACCTGGTGCGGTCCCTGCGTTGGAGAGATGCCGGCGTTCCAGCAGCTGTCCGAGGAATACCCGGACGAGCTGGTCATTCTGGCCGTCAACTGCGGGGAGGACGAAAAGACGGTGCGGCGGTTCGCCGAGGACAACGGCTACACCTTCCCCATCGTCCTGGACGCCGATGGTACGATCCAGGCCCTGTTCGGCGGGGTCACCTCCCTCCCGACGACGGTTATCCTGGACGAAGAGGGTTATGCGGTCACGGCCCGCACCGGCGCGGCGGACGCCGACACCATGTACGAGCTCTACAAAACCGAACTGAATATACAGGAAACCTCCGGCTAGGCCGGAGGTTTTCTCGTTGCATAAAAGGCGCTCAGGTTTTGGCGGCCTTGGCCTCCAAACGCTCCGACTTGCTCTTGAGGAACTTCTCAAGAATCGGAATGATTACGATGCACAGCAGGCAGCAGGTAAAGCCGCCGTTGTAGAAGACGAAGCCGCCGTGCATGGCCGGGACGCTGGTGACCAGCGAGTAGTGCAGCGCACCGGCGAAGATGCCCACGATGGACCCGTACTGCCCCACGACCGGGGTCAGGCCGCTGGCGAAGCAGAGGCCGACCACGATGGCCTGGGCGTTGATGTCGGTCGCGCCCGGGAAACTCATGAGCCAGTAGCCGATCATAATGGGGATGATGTTGAGCGGAGTACTGCCCGACACGCCGGTGGCCAGCATGCAGAAGACGACGCCGATGGTCACGCCGGTCCAGGTCGCGCCGATGAGGTTGTAGTACAGCATGATAATCAAGCCGTAAAAGCCAACGTTCATCAGTGCCAGCGCCGGGCTGAACTTGGCGGAGAAATCCACCTTGTGGCACGGGTCCATCAGCAGCTTGCCGTAGCCTCGGAAGGACTTGCCGTTGAGCCAGAACCCGGCGGCGGCGCACAGAACGAACAGCACGACGCAGAACGTGTTGCAGATCACCGGGAATCCGCCGCTCAGCTCGGCCTTGATCTCGGGGACGGTGTTGCCCAGCGTATTGTAGAGCAGCGCCCGCAGCAGGAAGCCCAGCATACCGATGGGGAGGGCGGCCGAGTAAATGGAGTAGCCCTTATGTACGTTGGGCGCGTGGCCGCAGCCGACGGCGGTGAGGAAGCCGATCAGCAGGCCGATGAAGATTCCCAAACACACGCTGACGGCGGTGTAGCCGTGGATCGTGTCGGGGCTTGGATAGCGGAGGAACATTTCGGTTACCAGCGGCGCAAGGCCGGTGGCGAACATGGCGAAGTTCACCGCGCTCGACATTTTCTCTCTGCGAACCGCGGCGTAAAGGAACGCGCCCGCCATGCAGGGCAGGATGTTGAGGATGTTCATCCCCCAGAAGCAGAAGCCGACCGTCAGCAGATAGGCGATGGCCGTCGTACCGTTGGCCGAAAAGCCGGGGATGCACATCAGCAGGCAGCAGACCGCCCCGACCAGCGCCGCGTTTAGGAAGGTGCCCGACACGCCGCCGATCAGGAAAGAGTCCTTGGTGACCTGCGCCGGATAATTCAGCAGCCGTCCCAGGCCCGCGAACATATCACTCCGGTCGGAGGCGAGAAACGCGCCGATCAAAAAGGCGGCGGTAAAGGCCCAGAACAGGAGTTTCAACACCTTGCTGGCGTTGAGCTTGGCGTTATTCATAACATCTCATTCCCCTTTCGAGGCGGGTATTACCCGAGGGTGCGCTCAGCGGCCTCCACGACATGGCTGATGAGAACGGTAGTGGTCACGCTGCCCACGCCGCCGGGGACGGGGGTGATGGCCTCGACAATGGGCTCGACGTCTTCAAACACCGCGTCGCCCGAGATGCCGCCCTTGCCCTTGGAGGTGACCTTCTCGGCGTCCCAGTTGATGGACACATCGACGATGACCTGCCCGGGCTTGACGAAATCCTTGGTCAGGCTCTTGAGCACGCCGGCGCAGGAGATGATGATGTCGGCGTTGCGGGCGATGGCGGCGGTGTCCTTGGTCTTGGTGTGGCAGATGGTGACGGTGGCGTTTTTCTTCATCAGCATCATCGCGGCGGGGCGGCCCACAACCAGGCTGCGGCCCAGCACGACGGCGTTCTTGCCGGTGCAGTCGATGCCGTAATGGTCGAGAATCTCCATGCAGGCGGAGGGAGTGCAGGGCGCGAAGCCGAGCTTCTTGGTCATGAACACGCCGGCGTTGGAGCCGTCGGTCATGCCGTCTACGTCCTTCTTGGGGTCGAGATGGTTGCAGATCATGTCCTGATCGGCCTTGAGATGGTCGGGCAGGGGGCGGAACATCAGAACGCCGTGAATCTTGTCGTTGGCGTTGATCGCCTCGATGTTCTTGATGAGCTCTTCCTTGCTCACGTCGGCGGGCAGCACGACGTTGACAATGGACACGCCCAGATCGCCGGCGCGCTTGGTCGCGCCCTTTTCGTAGCTGAGATCGTCGGGACGCTCGCCGCAGCGGAGGATGCACAGAGTCGGCTCGATGCCCTTGGCCTTGAGGGCCTCCACGCGGGAGGTGATCTTCTCGGTCAGCGCCGCGTTAACTTCCTTGCCTAATAACTGCTTTGCCATATACAATTCCCTCGCTTATTGAATTATTTAAAAAATCCGTCCTTTACGGAGTTGAAGATGCCGTCGGCCATGGCGCAGTACTTGTCCAGCATGCCGAGGCACTTCTGGTTCATCTCCTCAGCGGTCTTGCGGTCCTTGAGGGTCTTGGTGTTGATGAACACGTTGAGCGACGCCGCCTGAAGGGCCGCCTTGACGCACACCGCGCCGCAGCCCGCGTCGGACACGGCCAGCCGGCTGCCCTTTTCGGCAAACACGGCGATGGCGTCCAACGCCTCGCAGGCCAGTTCCATGATGCGGATGGGCACCTGGCAGGCGGTGATGGTGGCTTCCTCGAGAATCTTGTCCCGGTTGGGGTCGTCCTTGGGGATGCCGTAGGCCTTGGCCAGCGGCTCGAAGCCCTTGGCGTCGGCGGCGATCTGGGCGAGGAACATGTCCTGCAAGCCGTCGCACTTGGCCTTGAGGGCGATAATTTCAGCCTCGACGTCGGCGTACTTCTTCTTGCCGACGGTCAGGGAGCCGACCATGTTGCCCAGCGCGGTGCCGATCGCGCCCACCAGGGCGGAAGCGCCGCCGCCGCCGGGAACCGGCTCGCTGGACGCCAAAACCTTTACAAAATCAATACATGAGCCCTGCGCAAAATCCATAAGTGTTCTCCTTTTTCGGTGTCTGGTTTGGAAAAAGAAACTCCCGGCGGCGGTTCCCGCCGCCGGGAGGCGTAGGTTAAGGGTGTGTGTTCCGGGCCGTGATTAGAACAGGCCGGAGACCTTGCCGGTATCGGTGTCCACGTCGATGCGGCGGTAGGCCGGGTCGGACGCGGTGCCGGGCATCATGGAGATGGTGCCGGCCATCGGGCAGAGGAACTTCGCGCCGCCGTACTCGAGGATGTCGCGGATGGGCAGACGCCAGCCCTTGGGCACGCCCTTCCAGCTGGGCTCGTGGCTCAGAGACAGGTGGGTCTTGACCATCATGGTGCTGTAGTCGGCGTACTTGGGATCCTTCTCGAAGCGCTCGGCCTTCTCGACGGCCAGAGGCGCCCAGTCGACGCCGTCGGCGCCGTAAACTTCCGTCGCGATCTTCTCGACGCGCTGGCGGAGGGGCATCTCGAGGGGATAGAGGAACTTGATCTCGTTCTTCTCGTTGCACGCGTCGATAACGGCCTCAGCCAGCTCGATGGCGCCCTCGCCGCCGTAACGCCAGTGGTTGGACACGGCGCAGCGGACGTTCTGCTCCTTGCACAGCTTGTAGAGCAGGTCGATTTCGGCCTGGGTGTCGGTGTAGAACTGGTTGATGCAGACGACTGGAACGATGCCGGACTTCTTGACGTTGTTGACGTGATGGAACAGGTTCGCGGTGCCCTTCTCGAGCAGCTCGAGGTTCTCCTCAGTGTACTCCTTGGGCAGGGGACGTCCGGGAACGACAGCCGGGCCGCCGCCGTGCATCTTGAGGGCGCGGATGGTGGCAACCACGACGGAGACGTTGGGGGTCAGGCCGGACAGGCGGGCCTTGACGTTCCAGAACTTCTCGAAGCCGATGTCGGCGGCGAAGCCGGACTCGGTGACATGGTAGTCGAACAGCTTGAGGGCCAGACGGTCGCCGATGATGGAGGACTGGCCGATGGCGATGTTGGCGAACGGGCCGGCATGGACCAGGCAGGGCTGATGCTCAACCGTGTAGCACATGGTCGGGTTGATGGTGTTGCGCATCCAGGCGGTCATGGCGCCGGCAACATCCAGGTCTTCGCAGGTGACAGGCGCGCCGCTGCGGCTGTAGGCCACGACGATCTTGCCGATGCGCTCGCGCAGATCCTTGAGGTCGCGGGCGACGGCCAGGATGGCCATCAGCTCGGAGCCGACGGCGATGCCGAACTTGGACTCCATCAGGAAGCCGTCCTTGGGGCCGCCAATGCCGATGATGATGTTGCGCAGGCCCTGGGCCGCGAAGTCGAGGACCCAGCCCATCTCAACGCGCTTGGGATCGACGTCCAGACGCTTGAGGCCGCGCTTGGACAGCTCTTCGTCGTTGTAGTTGCGCTCGTGCTGCATACGGGCGTTGAGGGCGACCATAGCCAGGTTGTGCGCGTTGACGATGTCGTTGATATCGCCGGTGAGGCCGAGGGAGAACTCGGTCATGGGCATCAGGAGCGCGTTGCCGCCGCCGGCAGCGGTGCCCTTGATGTTCATGGTGGGGCCGCCGGAGGGCTGGCGCAGGCAGCCGCCGACATTCTTGCCCAGCTTGCCGAGGCCTTCGATCAGGCCCAGGGAAGTGGTGGACTTGCCCTCGCCCAGGGGGGTGGGGGTGATGGCGGTGACTTCGATGAACTTGCCGTCGGGCTTATCCTGCAGGCGCTTCATGATCTTCATGAAGTCGAGCTTCGGGGTCTTGCCGTAGGGGATGATTTCGTCGGGGAGGAGGCCCAACTTCTCACGGAACGCTTCCACAGAGGGAAGTGTTTTCTCCGCCTCCTCAGCAATCTGCCAATCCTTAAACTCGGTGGGGTCCAGGAGAACCCGCCCGTCTGGGGCTGTGTACTTACCGTCCTTAAATTCGATGGCCATAGTGCTCCTCCTTAGATTATGTTTATTTGCAATGGGCCGCTGGAAGGACCCAAAACAGACCACCCGTGGGGAGTAACGTCCCCTGGTTTGGTTTCGTCTTTAGTATACTCCATATTTTTCAAAAGCACAAGGGGGTATCGTTAAAAAATACAAAATTTTTCCCGTGAGCGCGCCCGGTTTTTTGCAAGAGTACTCAAAATGGAACAACAAACCACAGAAAGCCCTGCGTTTTTGTCTGCTTTTTTAACGCCTGCGCAATCCCAAAAAGGACGCCCCGCGGACGAAGGGGAAATTCGTCCGCGGGGCGGTGCGGATATGGGCTATTCCGCCGGCCTTTCTGTCAGCATAAAGGTCAGTTCGGCGGTGCAGGCGTTCTGCCCGTCCACGGTGGCGACGGCCTTGCCGACCCCCACCGGGCCCTTCTGCCGCAAAATCTCGCAGCGGAGGCGGAGTACGTCGCCCGGTACGACCTGACGGCGGAAGCGGGCCTCCTTGATGCCGCCGAAAATGGCGAGCTTACCGGCGTTTTCGGGCACCGACAGGGCGCACACCGCCCCCACCTGGGCCAACGCCTCGATGATGAGCACGCCGGGCATGACGGGGATGCCGGGGAAGTGACCGAGAAACTGCATCTCATTGGCGGTCACACACTTAATGCCCTCGGCCCACTTGCCCGGTTCAAAATCCAGGATTTTGTCCACCAGCAGGAACGGGTAGCGGTGGGGGATGATTTTTTGAATCTGCTGACTGTTGAGCTCCATGCTCAGCCCTCCCATTTCTTGAACAGCAGCGCCACGTTGTGCCCCCCGAAGCCCAGGGAGTTGGAAAGGGCGTATTGAATCGGAACCTCCCGCCCCTCGTTGGGAACGACGTCCAGATCGCAGGCTTCGTCAGGGACCCGATAGCCGATGGTGGCCGGTACGAAACCGTCGCGGAGGCTGAGCGCCGTAAAGGCGGCCTCCACCGCGCCGGCGGCCCCCAGCATGTGGCCGGTCATGGACTTGGTGGAGCTGACCATCAGCTTGCCGGCGTGGGCGCCGAAAACTGTCTTGATCGCCATGCACTCGCCCGCGTCGTTCAGCGGGGTGGAGGTGCCGTGGGCGTTGATATAGTCCACCTGTTCGGGGGTGATGCCGCCGTCGGCCAACGCTTCGGCCATGGCCCGCGCGCCGCCCGAACCGTCGGGGGCGGGGGCGGTGATGTGGTGGGCGTCGCAGGTGACGCCGTAGCCCAACAGCTCGGCGTAGATGCTGGCCCCGCGCGCCTGGGCGTGGGCCAACTCCTCAAGCACGAGAATGGCCGCCCCCTCGCCTAGGACAAAGCCGCAGCGCTCCTTGTCAAAGGGGATGGAGGCCCGCGCCGGGTCGTCCGAGAGACAGAGGGCCTTCATCGACGTAAACCCGCCGATGCCCATCGGGGTGACCGTCGCCTCGCTGCCGCCGCACACCATCACCTCGGCGTAGCCGTCGCGGATGTGGCGGAACGCGTCGCCCACCGCGTTGCCGCCGCCCGCGCAGGCGGCGACGGGGCAGGCGCACATGCCCTTGAGCCCAAACCGGATGGCGATCTGGGCCGCCGCGATGTTGGAGATGGTGATGGGGATATAGTAGGGGGAAATCTTGTCGAAGCCGCGCTCCAGTCCCTTGCTGTGCTCGGACTCGGTGGAGCTGAGCCCGCCGATGCCGCTGGAGACGTCCACGCCGCAGCGGACGGCGTCGGGCGGGTCCTTGTCCAGTCCCGCGCCGGCCATCGCCTCGACGGCGGCGGTGAGGGCGTACTGGGTGAAGAGGTCCATATGCCGCGCGTCGCGCTTGCTGATGGCCGGCTCGGGGCTGAAATCCCGGACCTCGGCGGCCAGCGACGCCTTCATGCCGGCGGGGTCAAACTTGGTGATGGGGCCGATGCCGCATTGCCCCGCGCGGACGGCGGCCCAAGCCGACTTGGCGTCGTTTCCCACCGGGGTCACCGCGCCGATCCCGGTGATGACGACTCGTCTTTTATCCATATATGAAACCCACCTTTTCCATTACATCGCCATGCCGCCGTCCACCCGAAGCACCTGCCCGGTGATATAGGCGGCCCCGTCCCCGGCCAGGAATGCGGCGGCCTCGGCGACATCCTCCGGCCGGCCCGCGCGGGCGAGGGGAATGGTTGCCAGCATGGCGGCCTTGTTTTCCTCGGGGAGGACGGCGGTCATATCGGTTTCGATCAAGCCGGGGGCGATGGCGTTGACGGTGATGCCGCGCCCGCCCAGCTCCTTGGCCAGCGACTTGGTCAGGCCGATGACGCCCGCCTTGCTGGCGCAGTAGTTGGCCTGGCCGGCGTTGCCCCGCAGGGCGACGACGCTCGCCAGGTTAATCATCCGCCCGGACCGCTGCTTCATCATGGGCCGGGCGGCCGCCTTGCAGCACAGGAAAGCCCCTTTGAGGTTGGTGTCCACCACCCGGTCAAAATCGGCCTCCTTCATCCGCATCGCCAGTCCGTCCTTGGTGACGCCGGCGTTGTTGACCAGGATGTCAATTTTCCCGAAGTCCTCCAGTACCTTGGCGAAAAAGGCGTCCACCGCCTCGCCGCAGCTCACGTCGGCCCGCATGGCGAGGACCTTGACGCCGAGCCCCTCGAGGGCAGCTTTGGTCTCCTGGGCGGCGGCTTCGTTTCCGGCGTAGCTGAACGCGATGTCCGCGCCGAGGGCGGCGAGCTTGACGCAGACCGCCCGTCCGATGCCCCGGCTTCCGCCGGTGACAATGGCAACCTTTCCCTTCAGCATGACAATACCCCTTTCAGCGCGGCGACGTCCTCAACGGTTGTCACAGCGCAGCATTTGACGTTGGGGACGGTTTTGCGGACAAAGCCGGACAGGGCCTTGCCCGGTCCGATTTCGACAAAGACCTCGACGCCGTCCTCCGCCATCCGGCGGATGCAGTCCTCCATGTAGACGCTGGACATCACCTGCCGCTCCAGCAGCGCCGGAATGGTGTCGCCCTCTCCCATGGGGCCGCCCAGGCAGTTGAAATAGACCGGGAAGCGCGGCTCGCCGAAGGAGACGCCGGCAAAATACCGGTGAAGCGCCTGGGAGGCCGGTTCGAGCAGTTTGGTGTGGAAGGGGCCGGAGGTGTTGAGGGGCAGGGCGCGGCGGGCGCCCAGCTCCTTGGCCAGGGCGGCGGCCTTTTCCACCGCCGCCTTCTCCCCGGCGATGACCAGCTGGCCGGGGCAGTTGTAGTTGGCGATGGAGACGACGCCCAGATCGGACGCCCCGTCGCAGGCGCTTTGCAGTTTGCCGCGCTCGAGGGACAGGATCGCCATCATGGCGCTGTCAATCCCCGCCGCGGCCTCCGTCATGGCCTGGCCCCGGAAACGGGCGATGGAGACGGCGGCCCGGGCGTCCCACACCCCGGCGGCGCTGAGGGCGGAATACTCGCCCAGACTCAGACCGGCGGCGGCGGCCGGTTCGATCCCCGCCTCCCGCAGAACCGCCGTCATGCCGCAGGCGAAGGCCACCATGCAGGGCTGGGTGTATTGGGTCTCGTTGAGGTTTTCGCCCTCGAAGCAGGCCCGTTTCAGATCAAAGTCCAATTCCACGCCGTCAAACACGGCGCGAAAGGCGGGATAGGCCTCGTAGAGGTCCTTGCCCATGCCGGGGGACTGGCTGCCCTGGCCGGCGTATAAAAATCCTAATTTCATGGTTTCTCCCGTAAGATAGATTTGAGGCCCGGTTAAAAGACAAAGGTGTTGAGCAGCCTCGCGATGCAGTCGTCGCAGTCGGAGACCAGGTCGTCCAAAATGTCCCGCACGGGCCGGATCTCGTGGAGCATACCGGCCACCTGGCCGCACATGACGCTGCCATTCTGCACGTCGCCCTCCAGGACGGCGCGGCGCAGTCCGCCGAGGGTCAACTGTTCAAGCTGTTCCAGCGTCGCGCCCTCGTATTCCAGCTTCAGATACGCCTTGGCCATCTTGTTTTTCAAAATGCGCACCGGCCCGCCGACCGACCGGCCGGTGACGGTGGTGTCGCGGTCCTTGGCCTTCAACACGGCGTTTTTGTAATTCTCGTGGATGGGGCACTCCTCGCTGGCCAGCAGGCAGGTGCCCACCTGGATGCCGCAGGCCCCCATGGCGTAAGCGGCCGCCATCTGCCGTCCGTCGGCGATGCCGCCGGCGGCGACCACCGGAATGTCCACCGCGTCCACCACCTGGGGCAGCAGCGCCATGGTGGTGGTCTCGCCGACATGGCCGCCCGATTCGCAGCCCTCGGCGATGAGGCCGTCGGCCCCGTTGCGCGCGAGCAGCTTGGCGAGGGCCACCGCCGCGACCACCGGATAGACCTTGATGCCGGCTTCCTTCCAGCGGCCCATATATTTGGACGGGTTGCCCGCGCCGGTGGTGACGAATTGGACCCCCTCCTCGACGATCATCTCGGCGATTTCGTCGGCGCAAGGGTTCATTAGCATCAGGTTGACGCCGAAGGGCTTGCCGGTCAGCTCCTTGCACTTGCGGATGTGTTCCCGGAGCTGATCGGCGGTCCACGCGCCGGTGCCGATCATGCCCATGGCGCCGGCGTTGGAACAGGCGGCGGCGAACTCGCCGGTGGCGATGTTGGCCATGCCGCCCTGGATAATGGGAAATTCAATGCCCAGTAAATCATTCAGTTTTCTCATTTGATATCTCCTACCTCCAATAGCGCGCCGCCCCAGGTCAGGCCGCCGCCGAAGCCCACCGGCAGCAGCCGCATCCCGGCGGACAGGCGGCCCTCCCGGTACAGGTCGTCCAGGGCGATGGGGATGCAGGCCGAGGACATATTGCCGTACCGGGCGATATTTTTGAAGCACTTTTCCGGCGGGAGCTTCAAGTGCTTGGCGACGTGGTCGATGATGCGCGCGTTGGCCTGGTGCATCACCACCAGATCAACGCCGTCCATGGTCAGTCCGGCCTGCTGCAGCACCCGGTCGATGCAGCGGGGGATGATGTCCACCGCGAACTTAAAGACGGCCTGCCCCTCCATATGGATATAGGACGGCTCGCTGGCCGTGGCGCTGGGAATATAAAGGACCTCCCGATTGCTGCGGCTGCCGAAGTCGCCGCAGAGGCCGTAGGGGCTGTCGCACAGCCCGACCACCGCCGCCCCCGCCCCGTCGCCGAAGAGGACGCAGGTGGAGCGGTCGGTAAAGTCGCTCAGGCGGCTCAGCGTCTCAGAGGATACCAGGATGCCGTAGGGTCTGTCCTCGGTCAGCAGGCCGGAGATCACTTGAAGGCCGTAGACAAACCCGGCGCAGGCGCCGTTCAGGTCGAAGCACACTGTCTGCTCGGGGAGGCCGAGCGCCCGCTGCAACAGGCAGGCGCAGCTGGGACTGATGTTGTCGGCGCAGATGGTGGTGACGATGCAGGCGGCGACGCGGGCCGGGTCCACCCCGGACCGCTCGAGGGCGGCTTGGGCCGCCCCGGCCGCCAGGGAAAACTGGTTCTCCCCGACGCAGTGCCGCCGCTCCCGGATGCCGGTGCGTTTGACGATCCACTCGTCGCTGGTGTCCACCAGGCGGCGGAGGTCTTCGTTGGTCACCACCTTGGCGGGCAATGCGCTTCCGGTGGCCAGCAGCTCAATCCCCTTCTTCATAGGCGCTCCCTCCCATGGCTCTGAATTTTTTGTAGCGGTGCCCCGCGATGCTCAGCTCGCCGATTTTGGAGAGGGCGGAGAGGGCGGTGGACAGCGCCTTGTCCACCGCCTGAAGCTGGAAGGCGGGGTCGAGGTGGGCGCCGCCGGGGGGCTCGGGGATGATGCCGTCGATGACCCCGAGCTCGAGCAGGTCGGGGGCGGTGAGCTTCATCAGCTCGCTCGCCTCGGCGCTGCGGTTGGCGTCCTTCCACAGGATGGAGGCAAAGCCCTCGGGGGAGAGCACGGAATAGATGGCGTTTTCCAGCATCAGCACGGTGTTGGCGACGCCGAGGGCCAGCGCGCCGCCGCTCCCCGCCTCGCCGCAGATGACGGCGACAACGGGAACCTGAAGGCGGCTCATTTCAAACAGGTTGCGGGCGATGGCCTCGCCCTGTCCCCGCGCCTCGGCCTCCATGCCGGGGTAGGCGCCGGAGGTGTCGATAAAGGTGACGACGGGCCGCCCGAACTTTTCCGCCTGCTTCATGATGCGCAGGGCCTTGCGGTACCCCTCGGGGCCGGGCATGCCGAAGTTGAATTTCAGATGGTCCTCCAGCGTCGTGCCCTTCCGCGTGCCCAGGACGGTGACCGGTTTGCCCCGGTAGAGGGCGATGCCGCCCAGAATGCTGGGGTCCTCGCGGCTTTGGCGGTCTCCCCGCTGCTCGAAGAAGTCGGTGAAGAGACCTTCAATATATTCGGCGACGCCGGGCCGTCCGCCATGGCGGGCGATGGCGACCCGTTCCGCCGCGCGCAAGCCTGACATCACGCGCCGCCTCCTCTCGTGTGAAGGGTCAGAAGCTGGGAGAGCACCCCGCGCAGCTCGCGCCGGGGGACGACCTGATCGACAAAGCCGTGCTCCTCCTGGAACTCGGCCCGCTGGAAGCCCTCGGGGAGCTTTTGGCCGATGGTCTGTTCAATCACCCGCGGCCCGGCAAAGCCGATCAGCGCGCCGGGCTCGGCGAGGACAATGTCGCCGAGGTTGGCGAAGCTGGCGCTGACGCCGCCGGTGGTGGGGTCGGTCAGCACCGAGATAAACAGCCCGCCCCGCTGGGAAAAGCGGGCCAGGACCGCGCTGGTCTTGGCCATCTGCATTAAGGAGAGAATGCCCTCCTGCATCCTTGCACCACCGCTGGCCGAGAAAATAATCAGGGGAAGCCGGTTTTTGCCGGCGTACTCGATCAAACGGGTGACCTTTTCTCCGACGGCGGCGCTCATGCTGCCCATCAGGAAGCGGCTGTCCAACACGCCGACGGCGACCTTGCGTCCGTCGATGCGTCCCGCCGCCGTGACCACCGCCTCGGCGATGCCGGTCTTCTGCTGCATGGCGGCCAGCTTTTCCCCGTAGCCGGGGAAGCAGAGCGGGTCGTTGGAGGTCAGGTTTTCGTCCAGCTCGCGGAAGGAGCCGGAGTCGAGCACCAGGCTCAGCCGGAAGTAGCCGCTGATGTGGTGATGGTAGCCGCAGGCGGGGCAGACGTAGAGGCTGCGGCTCAGCGTCTGCTTGGGCGTGGTCGCGCCGCAGCCGGGGCAGGCCTCCTCCGCCGACGGGGCGGGGCTCTGCCCGGCCCGGAGGGCCTTGAGGGCGAGCATGTGTTTCTTTTGCTTGTTGAATACGGGAATCATTGGGCGGCCTCCTCCGCTTTGGCAATCCAATCGAGCAGCTCGTCCAGATGCTCGTCCAGGAAGCTCGTGGTGTACCCGCCGCGGACGAAGGCGGGGTGGTAGAGAATTTGATGCAGCAGGGCGGCGTTGGTGGTCAGCCCGGCCATGGTAAGCTCCTCCAGGGCGCGGCGCATCCGGCGGATGGCGCCCAGCCGGGTGGGGGCGTGGACGATAAGCTTGGCCACCAGGGAGTCGTAGTGGGGCGAGATCTCGCAGCCGTTGTACAGGCAGCTGTCCACCCGCACGCCGGGGCCGCCGGGGAAGTGGAAAAACTCCGCCCGGCCCGGGCGGGGGGCGAAATCATGGGCGGGGTCCTCGGCGTTGATGCGGCACTCGATGGCGTGGCCGGAGGGGCGGAGCTGGTCCTGGGTCTTGCGCAGGCGCAGGCCGGCGGCAATGCGGATCTGCTCCTGCACCAGGTCCACGCCGCTCACCAGCTCGGTGACCGGGTGCTCCACCTGAATGCGGGTATTCATCTCGATAAAATAAAAGCTGCCGTCGGGGGCGAGGACAAACTCCACCGTCCCCGCGTTCTCGTAGCCGGCGGCCCTGGCCGCTTTGACGGCGGCCTCCCCCATCCGCTCCCGGACGGCCTGGGGCAGGGCGTGGGAGGGGGATTCCTCCAGCAGCTTCTGATTCTTGCGCTGGATGGAGCAGTCCCGCTCGCCCAACTGAACGATGTTGCCGAACTTGTCGGCTAAAATCTGAATCTCAATGTGGCGCGGGTTGACGATGAGCTTTTCGAGGTAAAGGCTGCCGTCTCCAAAATTGGCCTTGGCTTCGGCGGCGGCCTCGTGGAAGAGGGGCTCCAGCTCGTCGGGGGCGTAGACCCGGCGCATGCCCTTGCCGCCGCCGCCGGCGGACGCCTTGATGAGCACCGGGTAGCCGATGCGTCCGGCAATTTCCCGGGCCTCCTCCGCTGTGGCGACCAGCCCGTCGGAACCGGGGACGACGGGGACGCCGACCGACTGCATCAGGGCGCGGGCGGCGGCCTTGTCCCCCATTTTGCGGATGACGTCCCCGCTCGGGCCGACAAAGGCGATGCCCGCCTCACGGCAGGCGTCGGCAAAGGCGGCGTTTTCCGAGAGGAAGCCGTAGCCGGGGTGGAGGGCGTCGCAGCCGGCGGCCTTGGCGGCGGTCAGAATGGCGTCCTGGTTCAGATAGCTGCCGGCGGCGCGGGCGGGGCCGATGCAGACCGCCTCCTCGGTGAACTGGACGTGCAGGGCGTCCTCGTCGGCGGCCGAATAGACGGCCACCGACTCGATATCCATCTCCCGGCAGGCGCGGAGAATGCGTACCGCGATCTCGCCCCGGTTGGCGATGAGCAGCTTTTTAAACATGGCGGTAGCGCACCAGCGGCGCGTCGAAGCCCACCAGCTCGCCGTCTTCCGCCAGCAGCGCCTCCACGATCAGATCGCAGGGGGCGGGGACCTCGCTCATGGTCTTCATGGCCTCGATCAGGCAGAGGGTCGCGCCCTTGTCCACCCGGCCGCCCACCTGGACAAAGGGGGCCGCTCCCGGGGCGGGCGCGGCGTAATAGGTGCCCACCAGCGGGGCGCGCACCACCTCGCCGGCCGGGGCAGGTTCGGCCGCCGGCGCGGAAGCGGGGGCGTCTGCGGACGGGGACACGGGGGGCTGAGCGGGGCAGAACGCCGGCTCGGGCTTGCGCAGCTCCAGGGAAAAGCCGCCGTCGCGCAGCTTCATAACCTGGAGCGTGCTTTGGGCGAAGCGGTCCATCAGCTCATAAAGTTCCTGTTTATCCATATTTTATTGCTCCGTCAATTCCTTCCAATAGTCAATGATGTCGGACACGGTACGCAGGCCGTCCAGCCTGTCGTCGCTGGCGAAAACGCCGCAGTGCTCCTCCAGCGCCATCACCAGCTCCACGGCGTTCAAGGAGTCGGCGCCCAGGTCCTCGCGCAGCCTCGCCTCGGGGGTGACGGTGTCCGGCGCGCAGTGCAGAACCTCGACAATCAGGTCCCGCAGTTCGTCAATGCTCATGGGCAGTCCTCCCTGTCATGGCATACTAAGCCAAAATAACGCTATTATTCTAACATCAAATGAGGAAAAGTCAAGAAAAACATTGCAAGTGCCGCCGCAGTCGAAAACAATCAGGATTTCGTTAAAAATACTCTTTTCAAGGATGGACGGCTGTGATATAATAGGAAAGCCTTATGATATGAAAAGATTTATTTTGTTGTGAAAAGGAGACGTAGCCATGATGTTCCGCAAAAAGTCCCTGCTCAAGAGCATTCGCTACTCCTCGGTCGGGGTGCTGTTGGGCGTAATACTCGTGATCTGCGCTGTGTTTGTGACGACAGTCAGCCCCGGTATTTTTGAGACAAAAAAATCTGAGGTCTATTACCGGGTGGCGGCCCAGTCCGCTGAAATGGACGCCTGGCTGACCGAGCACATGATAATTGCGGAAAATCTGGCGCTGACGGCCGTCGTCAACGACCTCCATGGGCCCGAGCTCAAGACCTATCTGCACGACTGCGTTTTGAGCGTTTCGCCGAGCATTATGGACTGCTACGCCTTTTGGGCGAGCGAGTCGCCGTATATGGCCTGCGCGGTCTTTTCGCCGGCGGACGACTATGTGCCGGAGACACGGGGCTGGTACAAGGCCGCCCTGGCGGCCAACGGCACCGCCATCACCGACCCGTACATAGACGCCTTCACCGGCAAGATCGTCATTACGATTTCCAGCCTGCTCAAAAACGACCGGGGACAGATCGTTGGCTGCTGCGGGCTGGACATCGACCTCACCGATCTGGTCAGACGGACAGCCGCCGTGCACGCCGACGAACAGGGTTACGGCATTCTGGTGGACGCCGCCGGCAATGTGGTGGCCGACAGCCGGCACGCCGAGTACAGCCACCGGCTGGAGGGCAAAAAAGAGGTTATGACCGCGCTGAGCGACATCTCCCCCGTCTACAAGCAGGTGATGGTTGCTCCGGACTATCAGATCGTCGAGGGAAAGGACATCGACGGAGTGGACAGCTTTTTCCCGATGGTAGAGGTGGGCGAGACCGGGTGGAAGCTGCTCTATGTGGCCGACCGGCAGGAGGCCAGAGCGGACGTTAACGCCTACACCTTCCGGATTATCGCCATTGGGCTGGCGGGCATTCTGTTTGGCTCGGTGTTCTTCTGGATCAAGTTTACCAGGCGCCTCCGCCCGCTGGGCGACATCGACACCATTGTGATTGAGATGTCGCGCGGCAAGCTGCGGCACGAATACCCGAAGCATACGGTCAACGACGAGATCGGCACCATCTGCACCGAGCTGCGGCAGTCCAACGAGGCGCTGCGAAGCTATGTGAGCGATATCTCGGACAACCTGTCCCGCATGGCCCAGGGCGACTTCCAGATTCAGTTCAACGCGGACTATGTGGGTGATTTCTCCCCCATCAAAATTTCGCTGGAAAAGATTTCGTCGGCCATGATCGCCCTGATTCGGGGCATCAGCGCCGCATCAGGCCGGGTGAACGAGAGCGCCGGCAGCGTGTCCGGAAGTTCCTCCCTGCTGGCCTCGGGGGCGCAGGAGCAGAGCGCGACGGTTGACGCGCTGTCCGAAACGCTGGACCTGCTCATCCGCCAGATCGCGGCCAACAGCGCCGCCGCCGGGCAGGCCGACGACGACGCCAAAAAGACCGCGCAGACCATCGTGGAGGGCAACAGCCAGCTGGAGGAGCTGGTGCAGGCCATGGATCAGATCACCAAGCTGTCGGATGAAATCGAGCAGATCGTCATGACCATCGACGATATCGCGTTCCAGACCAATCTGCTGGCGCTCAACGCCTCGGTCGAGGCGGCGCGGGCGGGGGCCGCCGGCAAGGGCTTCGCGGTGGTGGCCGACGAGGTGCGCGACCTGGCGCAGAAATCCGCCGAGGCAGCCAAGAGCACCGCGCAGCTCATCAAACGCACCACCTCCGCCATCGCCACGAGCAGCAAGCTGGCCCATTCCGCCGTCGGTTCGCTGAGCGGGGTGGTGCAGGACGCCGCCGACGTCAGCCGTCTGGTGGGGACCATCAATCAGACCTCTATGCTGCAGATCGAGGAGGTTTCCCGCATCCGCGAAAATCTGACCGATCTGGAGGACATCGCCACCCGCAACGCCGGTACCGCCCAGCAGAGCGCCGCCGCCAGCGACATGCTCAACCGTCAGGCGCAGACGCTGGAGGGCTTTCTGCAAAAATATAAGAAGGACGCCAAGACGAAGGCGGAAGCGGCGCAGTCGGGACAGTCGAAAAAGCCGAGAAGGCAGATACAATCCGAGCAGCCGGAGCAATTGGAACAGCCTGAACCGCTGGGACAGCAGGAAGGGCTGGAGCAGCCGGTACAGACGGAACAGCAGCAACCGCAATAAATAAAAAGGAAGGGCGCGCCGCAGTTTGCTGCGGCGCGCCCTTCCTTGGCGCGGGGCTAACATTTTCGCTGCGCTTCTTTGGGCTACGCCTTCCGGTTCCAGTCGGGGTCGGAATAGGAGCTCTCGTGTACCATCAGGTCCTGGTCCCGGTGGGTCTCGTCGGTAAAGACGGCTCCCTCGGCGCGGCCCCCGTCGGGAGTCGCCGCGTAGAGGCCGGGGGCGATTTTGGCGAAGACGCGGCGGAAGATATAGCTGTTGAGCAGGGCTACGACGCCGAAGCCGGCGGCGCACCAGATGAAAATAGCCGCCTGGAAGGCGAGGGGATTCATAAAGAAGGAGAGGTAGAGGGCGGTGCCGTCCATCAGGAGGACCAGAAGGGTCCAGGGCAGGGAGAGCAGGGCGGTCAGCCAGGCGTTGCGCAGGGTGTGGCGGAGCTTGTTCTGAAACCGCGCTTGCAGCGGAAAGAGGTAGAGAAAGCCGGTGAGGAAGATGAACAGGAGGACATAAAAGCTCACCAGGTAGACCCGGCCCAGCGTCCCGCCGAGGAGGATGACGACCTGATAAAAGAAGAAGAGAAAGGCGATGGCGGCCAGGCAGAGAAGCCAGAGGGCGGTGGCCTGCCAGAGGTTGCGCCGGAAGGCGGTCCAGAAGGCGCGGAGGACCATCTCGTCGAGCTTGTCGTCGATCAAATCCTGCATGACCGAATAGAGGGCGGCTGCCGAGGCGCCGATGGTCACGACGGGCAGGCAGGCGAGGCAGAAGAGAATGTTGCAAATGACCACGTCGGACAGCTTGCCGAGCGCGCCCATCAACGCGCCGTTGGGGTCGAACAGCTTCATTGCGCGCCACCGCGCCCGTAGAGACGGGTCGCCGCGCCGATCTTTTCCAGGAGGGCGGGGGTGAGCTCCTCCTTCAAAAGCCGCCAGGTCCAATTGTTTTCCTGGGTTGACGGCTTGTTCATCCGCGCCTCACCGCCGTAGCCCAGGTAGTCCTGGATGGGGATGACGGCCAGCTTGGCCACCGAGCGAAGGGCGGCGCACACCATGGCCCAGACAAGGTCTTGGTCCCCGGCGCCGGTACACAGGTAGCGGCGGGCGGTGTCCAGCTCGGCGGGCGATATCTCCTGCTGCCAGCCGAGAAGGGTGGCGTTGTCGTGGGTGCCGGTGTAGGCGACGCAGTTTTCCGGGTAGTTGTGGGGGAGGTAATCGCTGGCCGAGCCGGTGTCCCGGGCGTCAAAGGCAAATTGCAGCACCTTCATGTCGGCGAAGCCGGTGCGACGGATGAGCGCGCGCACCTCGTCGGTTACGTAGCCCAGCGCCTCGGCCACGATTTCCCGTTCGCCCAGCGCCTCGCGCAGGGCGTCGAATACCGCCATGCCGGGGCCCTGGACCCAATGCCCGTTGCGGGCGTCCCGGTCGCCGGCGGGGATGCTGAAATAGGCCTCGAAGCCGCGAAAATGGTCGATGCGCAGAATGTCGCAGAGGGTGAAGGTGAAGCGGGTTCGCGCAATCCACCAGGAGAAATGGTCCTTTTGGTGGTAGTCCCAGTCGTAGAGGGGGTTGCCCCAGAGCTGGCCGCCGGGGGCAAAGGCGTCGGGCGGACAGCCGGCGACGGCGGCGGGACGGAGGGCTTCGTCGAGCTGGAACAGCCGGGGCTGGGCCCATACGTCGGCGCTGTCCATGGATACATAGATGGGAATGTCCCCGAGAATGCGCACCTGCTTGCTGTGGGCGTAGTCCAGGATTTCCCGCCATTGGGTGAAAAAGCAGTACTGGATAAAGCATTGGAAGGTAATCTCGCCGCGGTACCGCTCCCGCACGGCGGCCAGGGCCTGGGGGTCCCGCCGCTTGAGCGGTTCCTCCCAGTCCTGCCAGCTCGCGCCGCTGTGGGCGTTTTTCAGCGCCATGAAGAGGGCGTAGTCGTCCAGCCAGGGATTTTCGCGGATAAAGGCTTGAAAGTCCGCTGTGTTTTCAATGCCGCTGGCCGCAAACGCCTTTTGCAGCAAAACAAAACGGCGGTTGTAAAGCGTGCCGTAATCCACGCGGCGCGGGTCGCTCCCCCAATTTACACTTTCACAGTCCGCGCGGCTGAGCCAGCCTTTTTCAACCAAAGCCTTGAGGCTGATAAAGTATGGGTTGCCGGCGTAGACAGAGAAGGGCTGATAAGGGGAATCGCCGTAACCGGTGGGGCCGAAGGGCAGCACCTGCCAGACCCGCTGGCCCGCCCCGGCCAACTGGTCGATAAAGCGGCGGGCTTCCTCATCGAAACAGCCGATTCCATAGTCGGAGGGAAGGGAACTGATGGGCAGTAAAATTCCAGATTCACGCATAAACTTGCTCCTTAAAAATGGGACGCCGGCCGGCGTCCCATTTTCCGTTAAACTTAAACAGGTTTACTTGATGGCGCCTTCGACCATGCCGCTCATGATCTGCTTTTGGGCGATGAGGAAAACGATAATCATGGGAAGCATCGCCAGGAGGGCGGCGGTCAGGATCAGGTCCCACGACTTGACGAAGGAGCCGACAAAGGCCTGCACCGCCACGGGGAGGGTTTTGTTCGGGCTGCTCTGCCCCAGCAGAATGGAGGGGAGCAGGTAGTCGTTCCAAATCCACATGCCGTTGAGGATGGTGACCGTGGTGATGACCGGCTTGAGGAGGGGGAAGATGATGCGGAAGAAGGTCCCTTCAGGGGAACAGCCGTCGATGGCCGCCGCCTCCTCCAGCTCATAGGGGACGCCTTTGATAAAGCCGGTCAGAATGAAGACCGTCATCGCGCCGCCGAAGCCGCAGTAGGCGAAGATCAGGCCGGGAATGCTGCCGTTCATGGCGAGGCCGACGAAGTTGCCCGCCTCGCGGAAGGTGGCGACCAGGGGCAGCATGACCACCTGGAAGGGGATTATCATCGACGAGATGAAGATCATATAGATGACGGTGGACCACTTGGCCTTGTTGCGGCAGATGACCCAGGCGGCCATCGCGCCGAAGAGAACCAGCAGGGCGAGGGAGACGATGGTCACCAGGGCGGAATAGCCGAAGGCCCGCCAGAAGACGAAGTTCTTGTTGTTGACCACGGCGCTGAGGTTGGCGGCCAGCTGGGAGAAGGTCGCCCCCGAGAAGGAGACCGGGTTGCCGACAATGGCGCTCTGGGTCTTGAAGGAGTTGATGACCACCAGGAGGAAGGGGAAGAGGGTGTAGGCCGCCACCAGAATGGCGATCACCAGGAGAAGAATCAGGGTGGAACGCTTCATTTTCATTACAGCTCGACCTCCCTCTTGTTGGAGATGCGGACCTGAATCATGGAGACGCAGGCCAGGATGATGAAGAACAGGATGGCCTTGGCCTGGGCCAGGCCGTACTGGTCGGTGGCGTAGGCGGTGTTATAGATGTTCAGGGCGAGCATTTGGGTGCCGTTGGAGAGGAAGTTGCCCATGAAGTTGGAGACCGAGCCGGTGCCGTTGGTCAGCGCGAGGTTGACGTCGAACTGTTTGAAGGCGGAGGTCAGGGTCAGGAAGGTGCAGATGGTGAAGGTGGAGGCAATCATGGGCATCTTGATTTTAAACAGGGTGGTGACGGCGTTGGCCCCGTCGATCTGGGCCGCTTCCAGGACGTCGCCGGGGACGGTGGTCAGGCCGGTGACATAGATCAGCATGATGTAGCCGGCGTACTGCCAGACGTAAACCATGATGATGGCGGCGAACGCCGTGCTGGTGTTGGCCAGGAGGGAGCTGGAGGAATTGAGCAGGACGGTGAGTACGTTGTTGAACACAAACTGCCAGACATAGCCGAGCACAATGCCGCCGATCAGGTTGGGCAGGAAGTAGGCCGCGCGGAAGAAGCCGACCCCCTTGAGCTTGGAGGTACACAGAAGGGCGAGGAGGAAGGCCACCACATTGACCAGGATCATGTTGAAGATGACAAAGAGGAAGGTGATGAGCAGCGACCAGATGAAGCTGGGCTGGCTGAACATGGTGGTATAGTTGGAGAAACCGACCATCTTGGAGAAGACAACGCCGTTCCAGTCGGTGAAGGAGTAGAACAGGCCGACAAAGAGCGGGATGATGACGGTGACCGCGAAGGTGAAGAGCAGCGGGAAGAGGAAGATGATGTTAATCATGGTCCGGTGCTTCTCCACCGAGGGGTAGAGGTACAGGCCGCCCAGAATGAGCAGCGCGCCTACGATGAGGAGCATGCCGCGCAGGAACCAGCGGACGGTGAGGATACCCACGTCCAGCCGGGCCACCACGTAGATTTTGGCGAAGTCCATGAACAGGGCGGCGGCCAGCAGGAGCACGCCCACGATCAGGCACGCGATGGACAACGTTTTCTTTGCGGAGGATGCTTGCATAGATATCGCCCCTTTCTCTTAATTTGGATTGCCGGAGGCGGCCGCGGCCGCCT
>JAAWHG010000027.1 GCA_022795735.1 Oscillospiraceae bacterium | reverse complement strand
AGATGGATGAGATCAGGGCACTGCCAAAAGCGGCGGACAGATATTTGACATACATTGGTTTGATTTTGCCGGTGAGAAAGTCCATATCAAATCCTCCTTCTTCCTGATTTCATGTCCGGGTTTTATACAATTGGACATGAGCGGTAACTTTCTCAATTTGCCACATGAAAAGCAAAAAAGCTGGATAAGCCGCAGACATTTCAGTCTGTGCCTTATCCAGCCCGTCATTTCTGTTGAATGACCAGCCCTCCGAGCAACTGTCCCTATTATACAGAATACAACCTCATTGTCAAGCCTTTTTCTGTACTTTGAAAAAACTTACATTCCCCCTTGATAACATCTTTAGAATGATAGATGAGACCCGCAAAGCGGCTGGAGGCGGCCAGGGAGGCCGCGCCATTAAACCGCTTCCGGGAGGACATTTCGCTTTAAGCTGGTATAGGCCAAGATGATATAGACGGCGTATATCAAAAAGAAGACGGCCAGGGCGGAGGCCGCAATGGCAAGCGGACTGTTGGCGCCAACCATGACTCCCGGTTCTGGAATGCGGGCCAGATTTACAATAAAGGGTACGCCAATCAGCACCGGTGGGATGGCGGGCAGCGCGTAGTAGATGGAGAACTGCCTGCGCAGGGCCTTTGCCATCTCCCGCCGGTCCATACCCAGCTTTTGGAGAAGCGCGAATTGCCGCTTATACCGTTCTGACTCGCTGAGTTGTTGAATGGTTAGGATTGTGGCGGCGGTCATGGTGAGGGATAGGGCCAGATAATACAGCGGGAAAACGCAGAGGGCGGTTTGGGAAGCGAGCCCCATTTCCTCATGGGCTTTGGTGATGACAGTGTCCTGGGGCTGGTTCCATTCTACAATCTCGTTGTGCAGATTCAATATCGCGTCATACTGCTCCTGACGCACCGGCTGGGACGTTTTGGCGGCGTAGGCCCGGTGGTGGACGGGAAGTCCTTCCACAGCCTCATCCGGGACGATGAGAATGTATCCCCGGCCATTGGTGTCTCCGCCGCTTTGGGAGAGGTGCTCGGTGTAGACGCCGCCGGGGGTCAGGACAGTATCCCCCAGGGTGAGGGGCTTCGTATAGTCCTTGAGCGTCTTTTCCAGATAGGTCTGGCAGTGGAACAGATATTGTCCGGGTTTGAGCTCCACCGCCGGATAACCCGCTATGGCGCGCAGGGCGGCGTAGTCGCTGTACCGGAGGACGGGGTCCTGGGCATAACTAAAGTAGTAAGTTGTGCGGGCGCTGATATAGTTCTGCACCGTCGGCGCGCCGCTGAAGTGGACCTGATACAGCACGGATTGTTCCACCGGGATATTTTTCTGGATGTGGTCCAGGTAGGCGGTGTGGTCCCGGCTCGGGCCGTTCATGCCGATGTAGAGGTCAAAGCATGCGGCGTCCGCTGCGCGGCCGGCGAACAGTCCCCGGAACACCAGTCCCGTGCCCTCGGAGATGAGGGTGGCGGTGAAGATCAGGGAGATGGCGGCCATCAGAATGCCGACGGTGGCCAGTTTGGCGGTGAGGGTACGGAAGACCAACAGGTTTTGCTTTGCATACTTCCGGGCGGGACGCTTGTCGAAGAAAGCGGGTACGCCGGAGGCAAAGCTGAGGAAAAAACCAAACAGGAACAGAATTACCAGTCCGGCTCCGATGACGCCAAACAACGCGCCGCCCGCCATCAGCAGGAGAACGCCCACCGCGCCCATAATAATTGAGACGGTGAAGACCGCGCGGCGTTTTTTGCCCGTCTGGATGACAATACCCTCGTTCTGCCGGTCGCAGTAGAGGAGGTCGTGGATGTTTGCCTTGCGGATATATTTACGGCTTTTGCGCAGGGCGTGCAGGTAAATGAGAGCGAAATAGGCGGCGGTCAGTCCGACAGCCGGGAGGGAGAAGCCAAAGGAGAAACGGTAGGGCAGCGCGAACAGTGCAAGCACGATGGCCCGAAACGCCTGATAAAGCAGCCCGCCTAGAAAGATGCCGAACACGAGGGCACAGCCCCCTACGGCCAAATTTTCCAGAAAGAACAGCCGTGCCGCCTGTTTATTTTCCAGTCCGATCAGCAGATAGGTTCCCAGCTCGCGGCCACGGCGCAGGAGCATAAATTTGGTGGCGTAGGCAACCAGCCAGCCAAAGACGCACACCACCACGACGCTTGCCAAGGCGATCATCAGGGGAAGCGTCTGCATGCTCTGGGACAGGGTATTGATTTCCTGGGAAAAGACCAGGCCGTTGTAGGCGTAGAGCAAGGCGGCGGCCATGACCACCGTGACGAAATAGACCAGGTAATCCCGGGCCTGACGTTTGGCGTTGCGTATGGAGAGCTTAGATAACGTCACTGACATCACCCCCCAGCGCGGCCAATACGTCCAGAATTTCGTGGTAGAACACCGGCCTGCCCCGGCCGCCCCGGAGCAGCTCGTTGAATACCCGTCCGTCTTTGAGGAACAGCACCCGCTTGGCGTAGCTGGCACTGTAGGCGTCGTGGGTGACCATGAGGATGGTGGCCCCCATATCCCGGTTCATGGCGTCCATGATTTCCAGCAGATTTTTAGATGACTTGGAGTCCAGCGCGCCGGTGGGCTCGTCGGCCAGGAGGAGAGATTGCCCCGCGATCATGGCCCGCGCGCAGGCTGCCCGCTGTTTTTGACCGCCGGATATTTGATAGGGGAATTTTTCCAGGATGCCGGTGATGCCAAGCTTTTGCGCCATCTCCCGGACCCGGTCCTGCACCGTTCGGGGGTTTTCGTGGTTGAGAGAGAGGGCCAGGCCGATATTTTCTTCGACGGTGAGGGTGTCCAACAGGTTGAAGTCCTGGAAGACAAAGCCCAACCGCTCCCGGCGGAATTTTGCAAGCTCGGCCTCGGACAGACCGGCTACATTTACGCCATCCAGCAGGATTTTTCCGGCGCTGACGGCGTCGATGGTGGAGATGCAGTTGAGCAGGGTGGTCTTGCCGGAGCCGGACGCGCCCATGATGGCCAGAAATTCTCCGGCCTCCACGTCAAAGCTCACCCGGTCCAGGGCCTTGGTGACATTGTTTTTGCTTCCGTAGTATTTTTCTATATTTTGCACTTGCAGCATGATGTTTGCCTCCTTTGCTTGTGGCTCTATGGTACACCAAAAACAAAGGTTGTTGTATCGAAGTGATATTGATTTGCCTTACAGTTTTGTAAGGTTTTCTTTTGCGGGGAATGTCAGCGTTATTGTAGTCCCAACGCCCTCATGGGAAGTGATATTCAGCCCCAAGTCCAGGAAGCCGGCCATCTTTTTGCACAGATACAGCCCCATTCCGGTGGAATTGCCGGTCTGGTTCCGGGCGCGGCCGTTGCTGCCGGTGAAACCCCGGTTAAAAACCCGAGGCAGCTCGTGGTCTGGGATACCGATGCCGTTGTCCGCGACGGTTAGCTGTATCTGCCTGCCGAGGGAACGGGCGGAGATGGTGACGGCAGGGCTGTCCCTCCGGTATCGGGCGGCATTTTGGAGAAGTTGGCCCACGATGAAGACAGCCCATTTTTCGTCGGTGTAGACAGAACCGTCCAACCCATTGGTTTCTACCCGGACGTTGCTTTGAATCAGGAGTGTGCGGTGTGTCTCAATTGCCTGGGCTACAATCGCCCCCAAATCTGTTTGGCGAATTATGCAGTCCCGCTCCGGGCTCTCGGCCCGGGCGTAGAATAGAGCGCGCTCCACATGGGCTTCTATTTGACCTAACTCATAGGTCAGCCGCCGCCGGGTATCTCCATCCAGGTTCCGGCAGATCAGCCGGGCGGCGGTGATGGGGGTTTTGATTTCATGGACCCATCGTTCCACGTACTCACGGTATTCCCGCTGGGCGGCCTGGGCGTCGGATACCGCGCCGGTCATGGCTGTCCCCGCCTGGCGGGTCAGGTTTAAGAGCCGCCGCTCGTATAGGGAACGGGAGGGTGGGAGACACTCGGCAAACAGATACTTTTGGTCCAGGCCGGTCAGGATGGACGTCAACTCCGCAAGCCGGGCGCGCTGACGGAAAAAGTCAGTCAACTGTACCGAAGTGAAGACCAGCAGAAGGGCCAGAAATAAAATCAGAAGCACACCGGACTGCGTACCGGTGGCGCGGAGAAAGAACGCCGCCGCAGCGGCACAGATTATCTGGAGGAGGAGACGGTTCAGGCGGTCGGACAGATATTCTCTCAGTGTCATAGCTGATACCCCATTCCCCGCCGGGTTTTGATGAAACTGGGCAGGCCGATTTCCTCCAATTTGGCGCGCAGCCGGGTCATGTTGACGCTGAGGGTGTTGTCATCAATGTAAATTTGATGGTCCCACAGGACGTCAATCAGGTCGGCGCGGGAGACAATCTGCCCAGCGTGGGACATGAGATGGGCCAGGATTTTCAGCTCGTTTCGGGTCAGCTCTATGGACCGGCCTCCGGCCGATGCCGTTCCATGGGGCAGGTGGAGGGTCAGCCCGCGGGCCGTCAGGGTGTCTGGTTCAGATGGTCCGCCGCTCCGGCGCAGGACCGCCTTGATTCGGGCCAGCAATACCGGAATGTTATAGGGCTTTGTAATGTAGTCGTCCCCGCCAAGGCTTAAAGCACGCAGTTCGTCGCCGGCGGAGTCCCGGCTGGTGACAAAAATAATCGGCGTCCGGCTGTTTTTTCGGATATTGACACATAGGGACATGCCGTCCCGTCCCGGCAAGCCCAGATCGAGCAAAATCAGGTCAGACGCCGCGTCCTGGACCTGCTTGGGCACGTCGGAGAAATCGGTGACGGACTGCACCTGGTAGCCTTCGTTTTCCAAAAGCAGCCCCAATTCTTCACGGATGACAGGGTCGTCCTCAACAATCACAATTTTGGGCATTTCCTACCTCCCATAAGTTTGATTGTTTTGTGTTTGTTTGCACTTGACATAACATTTCCTGCTTTTTCTTTAAGAGCGGTCTGAAAACAGCAAAAAAACCTTCGTTTTATAGATGAAAGTTCCCCTTTTTCTAATCTGACGGAGTTCTGGCAAATTTCTTGGCCGAAATATGCTATCTTGTCTCACAGAACCCTTCCGGCCGGTCTCCGGCCCAAGGGTGACTCTATCGTGGAAAGGATGAATGGATTCTATGACTAGAAGGTTGATTCAACTTGTATTGACGGCTGCGCTGGTTGCCAGTGTGGCAGCCTATGCGCTGGCAATCTCGCCGGCGACGGAGCATATCAAGGTAGAGAGTTTCGATTCTGAGGTGGATTATTATAGGGAAATGAAAAAATGCGCCCAGGACGGGGGCGAGTACGCACTGCAAGTGGGGGCCATTTATGAGCAGCAGCGTAATTTGAAGATTGAGGATATGGGGTTGTCGCACAGAAAAACCAGCTATTTCTCGAGTTACGACACGGGGGAGAAAATTTTGTCCGCCATGAAGGCGGACCGGCTAAAGGCCGATTACTACGTGGCCGGATGCGTCTATGAGCATTTGAGTGCGATGGGCTACTCCGAACCCGTAATTGCCGGAATTCTGGGAAACATGATGGCGGAATGCGGCGGCCAGACGCTGTCCCTCCAATGGAACCTCTATGGCGGAGGGGGCAGCTACTACGGCCTGTGCATGTGGAGCCTGCGCTATGGACCGGAGGTGCGGGGCCGCAACGTGACCGGGCAGCTCACGTACCTGACGGGGAACATGGAGGAAAACATGGAGCAGTTCGGCGGCAGCTACGACTATTTCTGCTCGCTCCAGGACGCGGGGCAGGCGGCCCGTTACTTTGCAAACTATTATGAGCGCGGCAGCGGGGCCGGCGTCCGCGCGAAAAATGCCTATCGCGCCCTCGCGTGGATTGACAGCTACGGAAGCGAGGCTTCGTAGAGGGTGTTCTTTGGTATGCCAAGCGCCTCGGAAACCTGTTTGACCGCTTCCTTGCGGCGCAGCCCTTGGGCGATAAGGGCGTTTACACGTTCCGTCGCGTCGGCTAGGGAAGGGGCGGGAACAGGCTCGGGCGCTGGAGCGCCTTCCAAGATCAAGACGTATTCTCCGCGGGGAGCCTGCGTCTCATAATAGGCTGCCGCTTCCCCCAGGGTGGTGCGAAGAATTTCCTCGTGCAGTTTGGTCAACTCACGGCAGAGCGAGATGCGACGCTCCGGACCGAAGACAGAGGCAAAGTCGGACAGGGTCCGGACCAGCTTATGCGGGGCCTCGTAGAAGATCATGGTCCGCCGTTCGCCGCGCAGGGCGTCTAAATGCTCCCGGCGGCTTTTGGGGGCGGTGGATAGGAAGCCCTCAAAGGTGAAGCGCCCCGTGGGCAGTCCCGAGGCGGCAAGGGCTGTGACGGCGGCGCAGGGACCGGGGATGGCGCAGACGGGAACATCCGCCCCGGCGCAGAGGGCGACCAGGTCCTGGCCGGGGTCGGAAATGGCAGGGGTGCCGGCGTCGGTGACCAGGGCGCAGCTCTCGCCGCCTTGGAGGCGTGCCAAAATGCGGGGGCCGCTTTCGGCACGGTTGTGCTCATAGTAGCTCACCAACGGCTTTTTCAGCCCCAGATGGTTGAGCAGTTTCAGGGAAACACGGGTATCCTCCGCCGCGATAAAGTCCACGGCAGACAACGTCTCACGGACGCGGTCGGAGAGATCGCCCAGGTTGCCAATGGGAGTGGGCACGAGATAGAGTATGCCGGACACGTCAATCGCCTCCTTCGTGATATATTCTCAGGTAGTCCGCCGTTGGATTGCCGTCCGGACCGTAGAACAGCAGCTCCGGTTCAAAGGTCAAGCCCGGCTTGCCGCCCTTACGGGCCTCAAGCAGCAGCAGCTTGACCGGCGAACCGGGGCTGTGCCGCACCGGGCGCAGGCGTTTCGGTTCCAAGCCGTGCTGCCGCAGCGTACAGACCAGGCTACACAACCGCTCGGCGCGGTAGACCAGGGAAAAGCGTCCGCCGTTTCGCAGCACCCAGGATGCGGCGGCGCACAGCATGTCCAGAGAACACCCAAATTCGGAGCGCGCCGCCGCACGGGCTGGATTGGGAGAGACGGGCGAGGCGGCGGGGAAGTAGGGCGGGTTGGAGACCGAGTCAGAAAAAGCGCCGGCGGGCACTAGAGAGCGAATTTCCCGGAGATCGCCGGAGATGAGTGTACAGCGCCCGTCCAGAGCGGTTTGGGCGAAGTTTTCCGCCGCGACGGCGCAGGCCGCCCCATCCAGCTCTATGCCGGTCACCCGGCAGGAGGGGGCCGCCGCACAGAGCAGCAGGCCCAGCGCCCCGCCGCCGCATCCCAAATCACAGACGGCGGCCCCAGGACGAAGCCGCACAAAATCGGCCAGCGACATCGTATCGCTTCCAAGAGGGAAGCCTCCGGTTTTCAACCGAAGACCACCGGAAAGATTTTCATATTGTTCCATATTTGTTATTATAACATATCTGACGATTAAGGACAAGCGCTCGTGTCTCGATGCTCTGGCGCAGCGCTCAGATTCATGTAGAAATTGGGCCTCGGCTATGATATAATATACTTATATCATACAGCCGGGGCTCTTTTTGTAGAAAGAGGCATAAACATGAGGAAAAACTCGCATAAGCCTCGGAATATCAACATTTTAAAGAGGTTTCAGGATATGACAAAGATACTGTTCGTCTGCCACGGCAATATTTGCCGCAGCCCGATGGCTGAATTCGTGATGAAGGACATGGTGAAAAAGGCCGGTCTGGCGGAGCAATTTCAAATTGACTCCGCAGCCACCAGCACCGAGGAGATTGGAAACCCGGTCTATCCGCCGGCCCGGCGCAAGCTGGCCGAGCACGGAATCTCCTGCGAGGGGAAGACGGCCCGGCAGCTCAAGCGGCAGGACGCGGAGTACTACGACATGTTGATTGGGATGGACCAGGCCAATCTACGCAATATGCGCCGGATCTGCGGCGAAACGCCGGGAAAGCTCCGACTTTTGCTGGATGGAACAGACCGCCCGGGAGAGGTGGCCGACCCATGGTATACCGGAGACTTTGAGGCCACATGGCGGGACGTCGAGGAGGGGTGCCGGAAGCTGCTTGAGACTTTAACAGAGTCGTAAGGCAGACGGCATTTATTGCATTTTGGAGGGCTTGCAACATGAAACTGATTGATACCCGTCAGGCCGTCGGCCATGTGCTCTGCCACGATCTGACCCAGATTATACCGGGGGTAATCAAGGACGCCCGTTTCCGCAAGGGGCATATCGTGACCGAGGAGGATATCCCGGTCCTCCTGTCCATGGGAAAGGAAAAGCTCTACGTCTGGGAGAAGAAGCCGGGGGTCCTGCATGAGGACGAGGCGGCTGAACGTCTGTGCGCGCTGTGCCGGAATGAACATATGCACGCTACGCCGGTCAAGGAGGGAAAAATCGAACTGATTGCCGACGCCGGGGGCCTGTTCCAGGTGGATGTGGAGCGGCTGAACGCGGTCAACGGGGAAGACGACGTCATGATCGCCACCCGCCACACCAACACGGCGGTCAGAGTGGGGGACAAGCTGGCCGGGACCCGGATTATTCCCTTGGTCATCGAGGAGAAACGGCTGGCGGACATTGAGGCCCGGGCGGGAGCCGCGCCGCTTTTGACTTTGACGCCTTGGAAGCTGAAAACCTGCGGCGTAATTACAACAGGTAATGAGGTGGCCAGCGGTTTAATTGAGGACCAGTTTACCCCTGTTGTAGTGGAGAAGCTCCGCCGCTACGGCATCGAAATGGTAGAACATTGCACCCCCGGCGACGACCAGGCGGCGCTCACAGCTGCCGCCCTGTCTTATCATGAAAAGGGGTTGGAGCTGATTCTCTGTACCGGCGGCATGAGCGTAGACCCGGATGACCGGACGCCGGGCGCAATCAAGGCCACCGGGGCGAGGATTGTCTGCTACGGCGCGCCGGTACTGCCGGGAGCCATGTTTTTGCTCGGCTATTTTGCGGATGGGACCCCTATCGCGGGTCTGCCCGGCTGCGTCATGTACGCAAAGGCGACCGTCTTTGACCTGCTCCTACCCCGTCTTGCCGCCGGCGTAAGGATTGAGCGGTCCGATCTGAAGTCTCTGGGCCACGGCGGACTGTGTCTTGGCTGCGGCGATTGCCGGTATCCGGTTTGCCCGTTTGGAAAGGGATAGGAGAGATGGACTTCAATCATTTTGACCGGGAGGGCCGGGCCGTCATGGTGGACGTGTCCGGAAAAAGCCAGACCGTCCGCACAGCCACCGCCGAGGGGACCATTCGTGTTTCACGGGAAGTGCTGGACGCCATCATTGTGGGAACCGCAGCCAAGGGCGACGTACTGGGCGTGGCCCGCGTGGCGGGCATCATGGCCGTTAAGCGCACGCCGGACTTGATTCCGCTCTGTCATCCGCTGCCCGTCGCCCACGCCGCCGTGACGTTTGACATTCTGGAGGAGGAGCTGTCAGTGCGGGCTCGCTGTACGGTGAAGCTGACCGGACAGACCGGTGTGGAGATGGAAGCCCTGACCGGCGTTACGGCAGCTCTCCTTACGGTATACGACATGTGCAAGGCGATTGACAGGGGAATGGAGCTGACCGGGATTCATCTCTTGCGCAAGGAGGGCGGCAAGTCGGGAATTTACCAACGCGGGTAAGGAGGAGGGAGCGCCATGCTGGACCGCCAGGGGCGGGAAATCCACTACCTTCGGATGTCCGTCACAGACCGCTGCAACCTGCGGTGCCGGTACTGTATGTCGGAAGAGGGGGTCAATTGGCTGCCCAAACAAGAGCTTTTAAGCGATGAACAGTTTGCCCGCCTCGCCAGATTGCTGGCCGGACTGGGGGTGGACAAGGTTCGACTGACCGGAGGGGAACCGCTGCTCAGACAGGGCCTGGACCGCCTGGTTGGGATGCTCCGAGACATTGACGGACTCCACACGTTGGCGTTGACCACCAACGGCGTTTTGCTGGAAGAACAACTGCCGGCACTTGTGAAGGCTGGTTTGAATGAGGTAAATGTCAGTTTGGATACCTTAGACCGGACCCAGTATGCGAAAATCGCCCGGCGGGACGCTCTGCCGCAGGCCCTGGCCGGACTGCGGGCGGCTGTAGAAACACCCGGGCTCGTGGTCAAGGTCAATTGTGTCCCGATTGGGGAGAACGACGAACAATTGGTTCCCCTGGCCTCACTGGCGGAGGGCGGAGGCGTGACGGTCCGTTTTATAGAACTGATGCCCCTCGGCCTGGGCGCGTCTCTCCAACGGAGAACAGAGAGGCAAGTGTTGGAAAGACTGGAGGCCGCTTATGGTCCCGCGCGCCCAGCGGAGGAAAGCGGGCGCGCGGGACCGGCCCGCTATGTGACTTTTCCTGGGTTCAAAGGCAAGGTTGGCTTTATCAGCGCCCTGAGCCATCGGTTTTGTTCCGGCTGCAACCGGGTGCGGCTGACCGCAGCGGGTTTTTTGAAGACCTGTCTGCAATACGAAAAAGGGATAGATTTAAAGCCGCTTCTGAACGCCGGCGCGCAGGATGCCGACATCTTTGCGGCAATTCAGGAGGCCATCTGGGAGAAGCCCCAGGGACACCACTTTGGCACGCCCCCCGCCGGGGGCGATGAACGGCGCAATATGAATGAGATCGGAGGATAAACACGGATGGGAAAGGTTTTGGCAGTGTGTGTCAGCGAGAGACGGGGCGAAAAGAAAAAAAATGTGGGGCGCGCCCGTTTGATTGCGGACTGGGGCGTCGAGGGAGACGCCCACGCCGGAAGCTGGCACCGTCAGGTCTCTCTGCTCCAGGTGGAAAAGGTGGATGATTTCCGGGGAAAAGGCGCGCAGGTGGAATTTGGCGATTTTGGGGAAAACATTACAGCGGAAGGAATTGATTTTGCCGCGCTTCCGGTGGGGACCCGCTTTGTCTGCGGAGAGGCGGTGCTGGAGCTGACCCAGATCGGCAAGGAGTGCCACAGCCATTGCCAGATTTTTAAAACCATGGGCGACTGCATCATGCCGAGGGAAGGGGTCTTTGCCAAGGTTCTCCATGGCGGAACCGTCTCCGTTGGGGACGAGCTAACTGCGGCGCCGCCCGATCCCACCGTCCGAAGGGCTGCCGTCGTGACCCTCAGCGACAAAGGGGCGAGCGGCGAGCGGAAGGACGAGAGCGGTCCCTTGGCGGCGGCGCTTTTGTCCGAAGCGGGATATCAGATTGCGGAGGAGCTGCTGCTGCCAGATGAACGGAGGACCATTGAAAAGGAACTAATCCGGTTGTGCGACGGACGGCAATGCCATTTGGTGATAACCACCGGCGGCACGGGATTTTCGCCCAGAGACGTGACCCCCGAGGCCACAATGGCTGTCGCGGAGCGAAACGCGCCTGGGATCGCCGAAGCCATCCGGGCCTATTCGCTGAACATCACGCCCCGGGCCATGCTCAGCCGGGGCGTGTCGGTAATCCGGGGCGGGACGCTGATCGTCAACCTCCCAGGAAGTCCAAAAGCGGTACGGGAAACGCTGGATTATATCCTTCCTTCGCTGGCGCATGGGCTTGATATCCTGGTGGGCAGGGCGGAGGACTGCGCCGGGAAGTAAAGAGGGCAAAAGCGATTTACAGTTTCTTTTGCAGATAAATCATATCTATCAGCTGAATACCGCATTCGTAAATGGGATGATCGTAATGATCTATAAAGAAATTTTTGACGCGATGTGTACGAACAAATCCACACTTTTCATAGAAGGGAATGGTGCATGGGCTGTCGCCGGTGCCAACTTGCAGGATAGAATACCGCCCCTTATATTTCATGGCAAGAAAGTCAATCAGGGCTTTTCCATATCCTTTTCTGTGAAACGATGGAACGACAGCAATATTCTTGATTTCAAGGATACCATTTTCTTCCTCTGTTACAACGCATTCCGCTTTGATTCCGTGATCCGTTAGTACATACATCACGCTGTTTTCAATATATCGGTCTATCATATCCTCTTGTTCATCTGCTAAGAGCAGCAAAGGAAGAAACTGTTTTTTTTCGTCAACTTGTATAATTTCCATCAGAAAACGGTCACTCCATCATTACGGCGGCGGTGTCTGGTTCCGATACATAGCCGATCATGGCCGCCCCGGGGGCGGCGTCTTGGAGCCGGGACAGGCACGCCTTCGCCGCAGATTCCGGCAGCGCGATGAGCAGGCCGCCGCTGGTCTGCGGATCGTAGCAGATGTCGAGCATGGCCCGGCTCACATTCCCGGATGCCTGTATGCCGGCCTCGGCGTATTCCCGGTTTCGGTAAGCGCCAGCCGGGATGAACCCCATTTCCGCCAGTTCGTAGGCCTCTTTGTGAAAAGGAATCTGGCTAGTGAACAGATGAAGCGTGCAACTGCTGCCCTGGGCCATCTCATAACTGTGTCCCAGCAGCCCGAATCCTGTAATATCGGTGCAGCTATGCACCGGGTAATTTACCATAATATCCCGCGCCGTCTTGTTCAAGGCGGCCATTTGCCGGTTAACCTTCTCCAGAAGAGGCCGCGTCACCAGCTCAGCCTTGGCGGCGGTAGTCAGAATGCCGATGCCCAGGGGCTTTGTGAGCAGCAAAACGTCGCCGGGCTTCGCGCCGCTGTTGGTCAGGACCCGGTCCGGGCGGACGAAGCCAGACACAGCCAACCCGTAGATGGGTTCCGACCCGTAGATGGTATGTCCGCCGGTGATAATGGCCCCGGCTTCATATGCCTTGGCATAGCCGCCCCGCAAAATTTCCTGTACAGCGGACGGGTCCATTTTCTCCGGCAGGCAGAGTATGTTGAGGGCAAGCTTGGGTTCGCCGCCCATGGAGTAAATGTCGCTCAACGCGTTTGCGGCGGCGATTTGACCGTAGAGGAACGGGTCGTCTACGATAGGAGGGAAAAAATCAGTGGTTTGGACCAGTGCCGTGTTCTCGTCGAGTACATAGACGCTGGCGTCGTCACTCTTGTCATAGCCCACAATCAGACGGGGATCGCAGTGGGTTTGGAAGCCCTCCAGCAAGCGGGAGAGGGTTCCCGCCCCCACCTTTGCGCCGCAGCCCGCGCAGCCGGCCAGTTTTGTCAGCTTCACTTCAGTTTCCATGTCGTTTAACTCCCTTGGGCCCGGTACAGGGGACGGTAGCCGGACGGCGTCAGTTCCACAATCTGTTCAACTTCTTCAAGCGGCTTTTCCGGGCACTCCCCCTCGTAACGGACACAGGTTCCGCAACTGCTGCTCAAATCCCGTGGGACCGGCATGGCGCGTGCCGGCCAGCCCTGTTCCTTGCAAAGCCGAATGAAGCGAATTGCTCCAAAGTGGGAGAAGCAGGTGGCAATGCAGATCATTTGGTCATGACCAGCTTGTATTCGCCCTGCTCCTCGGTGACCGTGACCCGATAGCCTTGGTGTTCGGCGTATCGGGTTACGTTTTCCCGTGAGACCGGGTTGTCCACCACCATCTCATAGCGTGGTTCCTTGCCAGCCATGGCCTTGCGAATCAGAATAACGGGTTCCGGGCAGGATAGCCCTCTTGCGTCCAACTGTGTCATGCTTTTTCCTCCCTTTTTGTAAATGTGTTTACGATGGCGATTCCGGCGACGGCAACAATTCCGATTACAACGGCGATTTTGCCGTTGGCGGTAGGGCCGTCCGCGCTGGAAGCCAGCCCAAAGTTGTGGGCAAAGGCTGCGCCGGCCGCAAGTCCCAGGACTGCAACCGCGCTGTCCGCGTTTCCCTCGCCCGAAAGGACGAGCTGCCGCAGGGGGCAGCCGCCCAACAGAACGCAGCCAAAGCCAGCGAGCAGCATCCCCAGGGCGTTCCAGAGGCCGTCGGTGTGGGTAACGGGCTGACCCTGGAAGCCGGGTGAAAACTTGCCGGTGAGGAGGCTTACTGCCAGCGCACTAACCAAAATAGCGGAGAAGCCCATCAGGAGCTTCCACTCCCGAAACAGCGCTACATCGCGGATACCGCCCACCATGCAGAGGCGGGTTCGTTGCGCCAGCGCTCCGACCAGAAGACCGGCAATCAGGCTGGCAATGAGGGGGGCATGACTGCCGCCCGGTCCGCCGCCCGTTTCTGTGAAGCGGATGAAAACAGGTGCGGCAATCAGAAGGGCCAAAAGCGCGAGCTGAAGGATGGGCATAGCAGAACCGTCCAGGACAGGCTGCCGGTAGGTTCGTTTCAGGGAATACCCCCGGTTCAGGAAGAACACCCCGCAGAGAATTCCAGCGGCAAAGCCAGCCAAACCGAACAGGGCGTTGCCGTCCCCACCGGCCAGGCGGAGAATCATGCGGAAGGGGCAGCCCAAAAACATCAGACAGCCGATCATAACGAAGAAGCCCAGAACAAAGCGGAGCATGGGGCTGCTTCCGCCCCGGGGGGAAAACTCCCTGGTAACGAATGACACAAGGAAGCTGCCCAGCACCAGCCCTGGGATTTCTGGCCGTATGTATTGTACTGCCGCCGCCTGATGAAGTCCGAGAGCGCCTGAGATGTCCCGGAGGAAGCAGGCGATGCAGAACCCCATGTTGGCTGGATTTCCCAAAAGAACCAGGGCGATTGAAATGACGCCGATACACAGGCCGGCCAAGATTATCGAAATTTTTTCTTTTTTTCCATTCAAAGAAACCAACTCCTTCTGATAAATGAGTATACCAGAACAATCGCGCTCTTGCCAATTAAACCTATTTATGAATCTTATGAACTTATTTACATTTTATATAAATATGCTATAATAGCCGCAGAGAAGGAGAGCGGGACATGGAAAAAATCTATCTGGACAATGCGGCGACCACCTTTCCCAAACCGCCGCAGGTTGCGAGGGCGGTATATCAATATATGACGGGCGAAGGGGTCAACATCAATCGGAGCTGTTATGACAGCGCCTACCGTGTGGAGGAGGCGGTGTTTGAGACGAGGCAGCTTCTGTGTGAGCTGTTTGGCGGCCCGGACTGCCGCAACGTGGTGTTTACCAAAAACGCGACGGAAAGCCTGAACGTATTATTAAAGGGCTTTCTGCGGCCCGGAGACCATGTGATTGTATCCTCTATGGAGCACAACGCGGTGATGCGCCCGCTGACGCAATTGACGGAGCAGGGCTGTGCCTTTACCAGAGCGCCCTGCGATGAGACCGGCGCACTTCAAATAGAGTGTTTAAAGGATTGTCTGCGGCCGGATACCAAAGCTGTGGTGATGACCCACGCCAGCAACGTGTGTGGGACTTTGCTTCCCTTGGACGAAATAGGCGTATTCTGCCAGTCGCACGGGCTTCGCTTTTTTGTTGACAGTGCGCAAACCGCCGGCGTATGGCCGATTGACATGGGGACCATGCACATTGACGCGCTGGCCTTCACCGGGCACAAGGGGTTGCTTGGCCCACAGGGGACGGGAGGTTTTTTGCTGGCGGAGGGAATGGAGGCCCAAATCGAACCGCTGCTGTCCGGCGGGACAGGGAGCCTGAGTCACAGTGAGGAAATTCCCAACTTTCTGCCCGACCGCTTTGAGCCAGGGACGTTGAATCTTCCTGGCATTCTTGGCCTGCGGGCAGGGCTCTTGTGGCTCAAAGAGACGGGAATGGACCGTGTCCGGGCGCATGAGCTGGATTTGATGGATCAATTTCTCCAGGGCCTTTTCCGGTTGGAGGAGGTCGGACTTCTGCGGGTGTTGGGACGAAGGAACACAGCGGAGAGAGTGGGTGTCGTGTCGGTCCAGACCCTTCAAAAAGAGCTGTCGCAGGCGGCCTATGAGCTGGATGCGGAATATGGCGTCATGACCCGTGTGGGCCTGCACTGCGCGCCGTCCGCGCATCAAACGATTGGGAGTTTTCCGACCGGGACCATCCGGTTCTCCTTCGGCTGGTGGAATACGCCGGAGCATGTGGATGCCGCGCTCCGGGCAATGGAGGCAGTCTGTCATGGAAATTAACCGCCTGCGATCCTTTGCCGCTGTAGTGAAATATGGGAGCTTCACCAAGGCGGCGGAACAACTCTACCTCTCTCAACCTACCGTCAGTACCCATATCCGAGCTCTGGAGGAGCAGTTGGGCTGCCAGCTGATTGTGCGCACCACAAAAAGTACGGAGGTCACCCCAAAAGGTCAAGAGCTGTACAGCTATGCGGCGGGCATTCTGGAACTGTGGGACCGGGCGGTGCGGGCATGCCGCGACGCAGAGCGTAAGATTATCCACCTGGGAGCGTCTACCATTCCCTCGGCATACATTCTCCCGGATATCTTGCCGGAATACGGGAAGCGGAACCCCAACACCTATTTTGTAATTCACCAGAGCGACAGCCAGGGCATCATCAACGGATTGGAGGAAAATCTCTTCGACCTGGGGCTGATCGGGATGCGCCCAAAGAGCGCGGCGCTGGACAGCCGGGCATTTTATCGCGACAATATGGTCTTGGTAACCCCGGTGTCCCCTAAGTATTTGTCGTTGCAGGCGCACCCCGCAACGGCGGTTCAGGAACTGTTGAAGGAGCCGATTATACTGCGGGAAGAGGGGAGCGGAAGCGGCAAAAACGCCGCCAATTATCTGGAGCGGATGGGAATTTCTGAACGGGATTTACATGTAGTTGCGCGGGTGAACGATCAGGAGGCCGTTAAAAATCTGGTAGCGGGTGGACTGGGCGTGTCCATTCTGTCAGAAAAGGCGGCCGAGCGTTTCGTGCAGGAAAAGCGGCTTTTACAGTTCGAACTCCCCAATGCCGTGCCCAGGGATCTCTATCTGGTTTGGCGAAAAGGCACGGTTCTCAATGGCAACGTTTGGGAGTTTATGACATTCATTTTAAAAACACAGATCGGGAAAGAGGACGAACGGGTGAAATACCCTGATATTTGAAGGATTGGTCCTGTGCGTATGGAGTTCCTTGTGAAAAGTAACTGGAAAGGAGGCGGTTTCCTTTGAAAGGTTTACCCGTTTGTCTGCTGATATTTGCGCTGCTTTTGCCGGCCACCGGCTGCGCTGCGGGCGAGCCGGTGGAAATAGAGCTGACCGTTTTTGCGGCGGCCTCCATGACTGAAACGCTGGAAGAGCGCAAGCCCGTCTTTGAGAAAGCGCACCCGGGCGTTACGGTAATCTATAACTTTGACTCCTCCGGAACCTTAAAGACCCAAATCCAGGAGGGGGCTGTCTGTGATGTGTTCATTTCAGCCGGACAAACGCAAATGGACCAACTGGACGCCGGGGGAGCTCCGGAGGACAATCCAGATGGGCTGGACTTCATTTTGAAGGGGAGCCGGATTGATTTATTAGAAAATAAGATCGCTCTCTGCGTACCCAGCGCGGAGAATGGTCCGCATATTAAAAGCTTCGACCATCTGGCGGAACAGCTTGCGAATGGGAACATCCTGCTGTGTATGGGAAACAGCGACGTTCCGGTAGGACAGTACGCTCAAAATATTCTGGCCTACTACGGTCTGGATGAGATTGCCCTCGCTGAGGCAGGTTGCATCACCTATGGCTCCAACGTCAAAGAAGTCACGTCTCAGGTCTCCGAGGCCAGTGTGGACGCGGGGATCATTTATGGCACCGATGCGTTTAGCGCGGGACTGGTCCCCGTTGATTACGCGTCCCCGGAGATGTGTGGGCAAATTATCTATCCCGCCGCCGTGGTCAAAGATTCAAAACATCCGGATTTGGCGCGGGAATATCTGGATTTTCTAACTTCCAGCCAATCCATGGAGGTTTTTGAACAAGTGGGCTTCGCCCCGGCGGCGTGAGAGGGGGCGCGTTGTGGATTGGTATCCGTTGTGGAACTCCCTGCGTATTGCGGGCGTAAGCTGCGTATTGGTGTACTTTGCAGGGATTTTCGCCGCGTATTATGCCGCCCGACTGCCGGGCGCGGTAAAAGGCGCGCTGGACGTTCTCCTGACCCTGCCCATGGTCCTGCCACCCACAGTCTGCGGCTATTTTCTTCTGCTCCTCTTCGGAACAAAACGTCCTCTTGGGATATTGCTGGCCCGCTTTGGAATCCGGCTTGTCATGACATGGTACGGCGGGATTGCGGCGGCTTTTTTGGTTTCCTTTCCGCTGATGTACCGCACCGCGCGGGGGGCGTTTGAGAGCTTCGACGAAACACTGGCCCAGGCGGGCAAAACGCTGGGGCTTTCCAATACATATATTTTTTGGCGCATTCGGATGCCGGTGTGCCGGCAAGGAATCCTGGCCGGGACGGTTCTCGCCTTCGCGCGGGCACTGGGGGAGTATGGGGCCACCAGCATGCTCATTGGCTACACGCCGGGCAGAACAGCTACCATTTCCACTACTGTATACCAGCTTTGGCGTACCAACGACGGGCAGGGCGCGTTCCGCTGGGTGATGGTGAATCTTGCCGTCAGCGCAGCGGTCCTGCTGGCGGTGAATCTACTGGAACGCCGCCAGAGAGAGAGAGGGAGGAGACCGTGAGCCTTTTGGTGGACATCCGGAAACAGCTTGGGCAGTTCCGCCTGGATGTGTCCTTTGAAACCGGCGGCGGTGTGCTGGGCATTCTGGGGGCCTCCGGCTGCGGAAAGAGCTATACCCTCAAGTGCATCGCCGGCATTGCGCGTCCGGACGCCGGGCGAATTGTCCTGAATGGGAAAACGCTTTTTGATTCAAAGGAGAAAATTTGCCTCCCGCCACAAAAGCGGGAGGTGGGATATTTGTTTCAAAGCTATGCGCTGTTTCCTCATATGACGGTGGAACAGAACATTCTGTGCGGCCTCCACCGTGAAAAAGACAAGGCGGAACGCGCCGCCGTATTGGCAGAGCTTTACGAGCTTTTGCAGCTCCGAGGTCTGGAAAAGCTTCGCCCTGCCCAACTCTCCGGTGGGCAGGCCCAACGGGCGGCGCTGGCGCGTATCCTTGCGAGCCGCCCGAAGCTGCTGCTGCTGGACGAGCCCTTTTCAGCGCTGGACAGCCACCTGCGGGGAAAACTGCAAATGGAAATGAAAGAGCTGCTGTCCCGGCTTGGGGGCCTCGTTCTGCTGGTTACCCATAGCCAGGACGAGGCATATCATTTGTGCCAAAGCTTGGCCATTATGGACGAGGGAAAGCTGCTGACCCTGCGCGGGACCAAACAGCTCTTCGCCGATCCCGGAAGCCGCCGCGCCTCTGAGCTAACCGGCTGCAAAAACAACGCTGCCGCTTTCAAGGTAGACGGTCACACGGTAGAGGTGCCCGCGTGGGGCGTCCGCCTGACGGCGGCGCAGCCAGTGCGGGACGGCCTGACGGCGGTTGGCGTTCGCGCCCACTACTTTGATCCCCAGACCCAGCACAACCGTTTCCCTGTCATATTTACGGGGGACATGGAGGAGCCCTTTGAATGGATTCTCCAGTTTCGCTTTCCCGGCCAGCCACCCGATTCGCCTTCCCTCTGGTGGCGTGTCCCCAAGGACCGGCTGCCCAATCCATGGCCCGAAGCCCTGGGCGTTGCACCCGTCAATGTCCTGCTGTATTATAGTTAAAGCGCGCTGTTGGCAAAATATACAAAAACCAAGATGAAAATTTTTGTAAGTTTACGAATATTTTTTGTAACAAAGAAATGGAATGGCGAGCCTCTTGTTTTCCCGCCGCAGGAAGCGTATAATGTTCACAACAGGGCCGGGGACAATTTGAACCCAGCGCTGCAAAAATTTATGAGGAGGACCAAAATGAAAAAACTGATTGCTCTTGTTCTGACCCTTTGCATGGTATTTGGTATGGTGGCCTGTGCCTCCAAGACCGATGCCCCTGCGGAGCCCGCCGCTCCGGCTACCGAGCCTACCGCTCCTGCCGAGCCCGCTGCTCCCGCTACCGACGCGGAGCCCGCCGCTCCCGCTACTGATGCGGAGCCCGCTGCTCCGGACGCCGAGCCCACTGCCAACCCCGTGGCCGGTAAGCGTTTCGCTTACATTATGATTATGCCCTCCGCCACCATCTTCCAGATGTGGGCCAACTCCTGCCAGGACCTCGCCAAGGCGCTTGACGCCTCCTGCGACGTCTTCTTCTGCGACGGCGACTTCAACAAGTGGCAGGACACCATCAACACCTGTGCCGCCGGCGGCTATGACGGCCTGCTGGTCAGCCACGGCAACCAGGACGGCTCTTACACTTTCCTCAAGGGTGTGACCGAGCAGTATCCCGACCTGAAGATCGTCACCTTCGACACCCAGTTCTACACCGATGGCGAGTATCAGAAGATCCCCGGCATCACCCAGATGTTCCAGCAGGACGCCAGCCTGGTCACCGTTCTGCTCGACCAGATGATCGAAGAGTACGGCGAAGGCGTCCGCCTTATCAAGGTCTGGAGAGGCCCCAACTACAACAGCCCGTTTGACCGCCGCGAAGTTGGCTGGCAGGAATACGAGCAGGCCGGCAAGATCACGACCGTCGGCGAGATTCAGCCCCTTCAGGATACCGTTGACTCCGCCAACACCGTGTCCGCCGCCTTCCTGCAGGGCATCAACCGCGAAGACGTGGACGGCGTGGTCGTATACTACGACTGCTACGGCCAGGGCGTCTATCAGGCCATCGTCGAGAATCCCAACCTCAACGGCACTAACGGCGATCCCCTGCCGATGTCCTCGGTTGATATCGACCCGGTCGACGTGACCAACATGCAGACCCGCCCCGACATCTGGACCGCCGCCGGTACCACCGACTGGACCCTCAACGGTGAGATCGCGATGCGTCTGCTGATGCTGGAAGTCGCCGGCGAGTACGACAAGATTTATGACCCCGCCAGCGGTGAGTACGGCGTGGATGTGGTCGAGGTCCCCGGCTCCGCCATCCTGGCCGCCAGCCTGAAGGATTCCTCCACCGTCGAGAACTTGGGCGAAATCGCCGACGAGACCTACGGCAACCTGGACTACCTGTCCGAGACCGACTGGATGCCCAAGAACCTGATCCACTGAGCACCAGCCTGACAATTTAATCAGAAACTAAAAGATCCCGGGGGAAGCGTCGGAGGGTTTGCTCGGACGCTTCCCCTTCTTCTCCACACAAAAACTTTCTCCTTATGAAGAAAAGAGGGAAGCCATGAGTCAAATTACCCTGGGGACCAACAACGTCTCCATCGAATTTCCCGGCGTCAAGGCGCTCTCCAACGTGAACTTTGCGGTCAGCACCGGAGAGATCCGCGCCGTGGTCGGCGCGAACGGCGCGGGCAAGTCTACGCTGATGAAGGTGCTGGCCGGTGCTAATCCTGACTATACCGGTGAGGTCACCCTCAACGGTGAGGTTGTTGAGCTTCGCAATCCCTCCGCGGCCAAGCGTCTGGGCATCCAGATCGTGTACCAGGAAGTGGACACAGCTCTCATCCCCACCCTCAGCGTGGCGGAAAATGTAATGCTCAACGACACCGTTATGAATACAAAGGGCAAGCCGGTCATTCACTGGGCCAAAATGCGCAGGTCCGCCCAGGAGGTCCTCAGCCGCCTGAACATCCGCAACATCAACGTCCGCACCCTCGTGCAAAATCTCTCGCTGGCGCAGAAACAGATGGTGCTGATTGCGCGGGCTATCCAATGCGAGTGTAATTTCCTGATTTTGGACGAACCGACCGCCCCCCTGAGCGACACCGAGACTGAGGAGCTCTTCAAGGTGGTCCGTCACCTGCAAAAGACCGAAAACATTGCTATCGTCTTTATCTCCCACCGCCTTAACGAGGTTTTGAACATCTGCGAGAAGTATACGGTCATGCGCAACGGCGAGCTTGTGGACACCACCGACATCACGCCCGAGACCACCACGAAGGAAATCGTGGAAAAGATGCTCGGCCGTTCCTTCGACGAGAATTTCCCCAAAGAGACCGTCAAGATTGGCGATAAGCTCTTCGAGGTTAAAAACCTCTACGGCGGGGACGGAAAGATCAAGGACGTATCTCTGTACATCCGGCGCGGCGAAATTGTCGGCGTCGCCGGCCTGGTGGGCGCCGGCAAGAGCGAGCTGTGCAAAACGTTGTTTGGCGGCTATAAAAAAACCGGCGGCTCCATGGTCCTGGAGGGGAAAGAGGTCAAGGTCACAAATCCCTCCGGGGCGGTAAAGCGGCGGCTTGCCCTGGTTCCTGAGGAGCGGCGCAAGGAGGGCGTCCTGGTCAACGAGGACGTGAGCTTCAACCTGTCGGCCGCCTGCCTGGGCCGGTTCTGCACCGCTTCCTTTGTCAACCGCGGCAAGGTGGATGCCAACGCGAAGAAGTATGTTGAAGAGCTGGGGGTTAAGACCCCGACTATCCGCCAGTATGTCCGCAATCTTTCCGGCGGTAACCAGCAGAAGGTAGCCGTGGGCAAGTGGCTTGCCGCCGACTGCCGGATTTATATGTTCGACGAGCCCACCAAGGGGGTGGATGTAGGCGCGAAGCACGACATATTCCGTCTCATCAACGACATCGCCAAGGAGGGCAACGGCGTGCTGTATGCCTCCTGTGAGAACGCGGAGCTCCTGAGCCTAACCGACCGGATTTATGTCATGTACGACGGTCAGATCATGGCGGAGCTGGTCACCGCCGAAACGACGGAGGACGAGATCATGTACTACGCGGTGGGCGGCAAGGCGGCCCATACCGCTTGAGGAGGTAAACTATATGGAAACCCTGGCAACCAAGAAGCGCTTTCAAGTAACGCACTTTTTCTTGGACTGGGCGGCTGTAATCGCGCTGGTGCTCTGCCTCGCCGTTTTTACAGGCATTAAGGGCGCGGCTTTTATGTCCAAGAACAACATGATCAATATCCTGCTGGCCATGTCCATCACCACGGTCTTCGGAATCGCCGCTACCGTAACCATGGCGCCCGACGGCTTTGACATGTCGGCCTGTACGCTGGGTAGCTGCTCGGCCTATGTCTTCGTATCCATGTACCTCTGGTATGGCCTGAACCTGGGCATGTCCATTGTCGTCTGCATTCTGGTGACCCTGGTTCTATACCAATTGACCATGTTCCTGATTCTGGTCTGTAAAATCCCTGATATGCTGGCAACCTGCGCGCTGATGTTCGTCCATCAGGGTCTGGGCCAGTGGTACATCGGCGGCGGCGCTGTCTCCACAGGTATGCGTACCCCCGCCGGCGCGGACCCCGCCCGCACCACCCTGAGCAACGCCTTCACCGCCATTGGCCGCTCTCCGTACATCATCATCATCATGCTGGCCTGCGTGTTGCTGGCTTTCCTCTTCCTCAACTATACCAAGCATGGCCGCTTCCTCTACGCAATGGGCGGCAACAAGCAAGCCGCTAAGCTCTCCGGCATCAACATTAAGGCCTACCGTTATCTGGCTGGCATGATTACCGCCGTGTTTATCGCCATCGGCGGCATCATGGTTGCCTCGCGCGGCAGTTCCGCCCAGGTTATGTGCTGCGACAACTACCTGATGCAGGCGCTGGCCGCCGTGTTCGTGGGCCGCAGTGTGGGCGGCATGGAGAAGCCCAACGCGTTGGGTACCTTGGTGGGTTCCATGCTGGTGTCCACGTTGGAAAATGGTCTAACCATCTGCGCGGTGCCGTATTACATTCTCCCCGCTGTCAAGGGCCTGGTTCTCGCGCTGGCGCTGATTGCCGCTTACGCGGGGAAGAAGGAGCAGTAATTTTTTGAAAGAGGTGTCTTATATGTCAAAATTCGATCACTATTTCCTGATGAAAGCACAAGACATCATCGAATATACCCTGGAAAAGATGCCGGAAATTCCGTGGGATCAGGCTTCCATCCAGACCAAGGAAATCGGCGACGGCAACTTGAACTACGTCTACCGCGTGTGGGATGGTAAAGGCCATTCGGTCATCATCAAACACGCCGGCGAGTCTCTCCGCATTTCGGATCAGATGCACGTCTCGGTGGACCGCAACCGCATCGAATCGGAAATCCTCCAGTTGGAGGACAAGTACGCCCCTGGCATGGTGCCCAAGATTTACTTCTATGACACCGTCATGTCTGCCTGCGGCATGGAGGACCTGAGCGAATACCAACTCATGCGCTACGCGCTGATGGAACATAAGACCTTCCCCAAATTTGCCGACGACATTTCCACTTTTATGGTCAACACTCTGTTGATGACCAGCGATGTGGTTATGGAGCACAAGGCGAAAAAGGATTTGGTCAAGAGCTTTATCTCTCCCGAGCTGTGCGAGATTACCGAAGACCTGGTGCTCATGGAGCCGTATAACGACATAAAACATGAGAACAATGTTTTCCCGCCCAACGCCGAGTTTGTGAAGAAAGAGCTCTACAGCGACGAGGTGCTCCATCTGGCGGTGTCCAAGCTGAAATTCAAGTTTATGACCAACGCCCAGGCGCTGATGCACGGCGACCTGCACACTGGCTCTATCTTCGTCAAGCCGGACTCCACCAAGGTTTTCGATCCTGAGTTCGCCACCTACGCCCCCATGGGCTACGACATCGGCAACGTTATCGCCAACCTGATTTTTGCGTATGACAACGGTTTGGCCCACGGCAAGGACGAGTTCTGCGCCTGGTGTCTGGACGCCATCGAAAAGACGGTGGACCTGTTCGTGGAAAAGTTCCAAAAGAAGTTTGACCAGGAGGCCACCGAGCCTATGGCGAAGGTCAAAGGGTTCAAGGAGTGGTATCTGAACGACATCCTGGACGATACCGCCGGTTACTGCGGCACTGAGCTCCACCGCCGGACGGTGGGCATGGCCAACGTCAAGGACGTGACGGCCATCACCGACGAAGGCAAGCGCGCCTGGGTGGAGCGACTGAACATTCTTTGCGGCAAGGACTGCATTCTGAACGCCGTGAAGTTCCGCACCGGCAAGGACTATGTCGAAGCCATTCGCAAGGCCCAAGAGGCTGCTAAATAGGGGAGAGCAAAAAATATGAACGCACTGCAATTGGATACCGTCCTTCTTTCCAAAGACCGTACCTGCCTGGAAATTCTGGACCAGACGCTGCTGCCGGGAACCATTAAGGTTTTGCACGTCAGCAAAATTGAGGATATCTGGGAGGCCATCAAGCTTCTGCGGGTCCGTGGCGCCCCCGCCATCGGGGTCTGCGCGGGCTATGGCATTGCTCTGACCGCGTCCAATATTGATACGGACAATCCCAAAACCTTTGAAGAGAAGTTTATGGAGCAAAAGAACTATCTGGCCTCCTCCCGCCCGACGGCGGTGAACCTTTTCTGGGCGCTGGACCGAATGGAGCGCACTATGCGTGCCAATCTGGACAAACCCGTCGCGCAAATTAAGGAAATTCTCTTCCAAGAGGCCCAGGATATCCGGGACGAGGACGTAGCCATCAGCCGGAGCATCGGCGAGATTGGCTTCGGCCTGCTGCACCATGGCGACGGCATTTTGACACATTGCAACGCCGGTACGCTGGCCACGGCTAAATACGGAACGGCCACCGCCCCCATGTATGTGGCCCAGGAAAAGGGTTGGACCGACTTCCGCGTCTATTGCGACGAGACACGGCCTCTGCTTCAGGGCGCGCGGCTGACTGCCTTTGAGCTGCACAACGCGGGCATCGACACGACACTGATCTGCGACAACATGGCCTCGCTGATGATGAAGAGCGGCAAGATCAACATTGTCTTCGTCGGCTGTGATCGGGTGACCCGGAACGGCGATACCGCCAACAAAATCGGCACCTCTGGCGTCGCCATTCTGGCGAAAAACTATGGCATTCCGTTCTACGTCTGCGCCCCCAGTTCGACCATCGACATGTCTCTGGAGACTGGCGATCAGATTCCCATCGAGGAGCGCGACCCTGACGAGGTCACGGAGATGTGGTACAAGGAGCGCATGGCGCCCGCCGGCGTCAAGGTCTGCAATCCGGCCTTTGACGTGACCGACCACAGCTTTATTACCGGTATCATTACCGAAAAGGGACTGGCCCTGCCTCCGTTTGACAAGGCGTTTGAGCGCTTTGGGATTGGCAAATAAAAAGAGCAAGGAAATAGAAAAGCGAAAGGGGGGATAACCCTTGTACGGAGACGATCAAGACCGCTACCTTTCCGACCGGGAGGCAAAGAACGAAATCCTGGAAGTCGGGCGGCGGATGTACGCGAAGAATTATGTGGTATCCAACGACGGGAATATTACCTGCAAGGTCTCGCCCACCACGCTGTGGACGACCCCTACCGGCGTCAGCAAAGGCTATATGACCGACGATATGCTCATCAAGGTGGACCTAGACGGGCATGTCCTTCAGGGAACCCGCAAGCCCTCGAGCGAATTAAAAATGCACCTGCGGGTTTATAAAGAGAATCCGGAACTTGTGGCCTGCGTCCATGCCCATCCGCCGGTGGCGACCTCCTTCGCCATCGCGGGCATCGCGTTGGACCGCCCCATTCTGCCCGAGGGCGTTGTGCAGTTGGGGGTGGTTCCGGTGGCGCCCTACGCCACACCGGGCACCCAGGAGGTCCCTGACTCCATCGCGCCCTATTGTACAACCCATAACGGCGTGCTGCTGGCCAACCACGGTGCGTTGACCTGGGGCATGAGCCCCATGCAGGCATACATGCGGATGGAGTCGCTCGAATACTACGCCCTGGTCACCATGTACACCGGCAATATCATCGGACGGGCCAACGAGCTCTCCTGCGAGCAGGTGGACCGCCTGGTGGAAACCCGGACAAAATTGGGCATCAAGACGGGCGGACGGCCCCGGTGCCGTTTTGCCGCCGACGGCGAACCGTCGCCCTGTTCGCAGGGGCGGGCCTGTCCGAGCGGTTCGCCCTGTGAAAACGGCGAGATTGCCGGCGTTGTGCGCAGCGTTCTGTCGCAGATACGGAGCAAATCATAATGGACGAGAGAGACATTCGGAACGCGGTCCTCGGTTTGCTCGCCGCCCAGGGAACGAAATATGTCCCGGTGGGGGTCTCGGCCCGGCATGTGCATCTGTGCCAGACCGATTTGGACCGGCTGTTTGGGCCGGGCTACCGTCTCAAGCCCTGCAAGCCCCTGTCTCAGCCGGGACAGTTCGCCGCGCAGGAACGAATTACGGTTTCCGGCCCCAAGGGGGAGCTTGCGAACGTTCGGGTACTCGGTCCGGTCCGCAGGCAAACCCAGGTGGAGGTGACCTTTTCCGACCTGATGCGGTTGGGAATCAAGGGCATGGTGCGCATGTCTGGCGATGTGGGCGGAACGCCTGGCTGTACCCTGAAGGGCCCTGCCGGGGAGATTCAAATACCTTGCGGCGTGATCGTCGCGGCGCGCCATCTGCATCTGTCCGGTCCACAGGCGGCCCTGTATGGCGTTAAGGACGGCGACGCGGTGAAGTTGCGTATGGATGGACCACGTCCTGGCGTTTTGGAACAGATTATCTGCCGGGTGGGCGAAGGCCATGACCTGGAGGCGCACCTGGATACCGACGAGGCCAACGCCTTCGGAATTTCGACAGGGACGTTGCTGGAGATTCTCTCTGGATGCGCCTGTGGCGGAGATTGCCAAAAGCATACCGCTCCGCCGTCCTCCATGGCACCTTCCCCGGCCTTGCCGCAGGCCCAAACGCCAAAACCGCCGGAGCCAACGGGCGAAATTATGTCGCTGGTGACCGAGCGGGACATTGAGGACGCGTGGCGGCGCGGGGAAAAGGTCATCCTGTGCAAGCCGCGCTGTATCATCACCGACGCGGCAAGGGACAGGGCGGCGTCTCTGGAAATAACCTTCCAGATTTCAAAAGGGTAGGTGAAACCATGCAAATTGCCAAGGTGATCGGCTCGGTGGTCAGCACCTCCAAGTCGGACCGGCTGACGGGACTGAAGCTCTTGCTGGTCCGGCCTATAGAGCTGGATACGATGGAGGAAAAGGGCTCGCCGCTGGTTGCCATCGACGCCGTCGGCGCGGGCGAGGGGGAGGTCGTGCTGCTCTGCGCGGGGTCTTCGTCGCGTATGACCGAGCTGACAAAGGACAAGCCGGCGGACTGCACCATCACGGCTATCATTGATTACATCGACATTGCCAACAAACGGGTATTTGACAAACATAAGGGGTGATGCGACAACATGCTTTCCAAAGAACAGGTAGAAGAGATTGTGCGCCTTACCATTCAGCAGATGGACCGCCAGCCGCAGGCAGCCGCAGCGGCGCCTGGTCCGTCTGTACCGGCTGCGTCGGGCGGAAACGAGGGCGGCTGGCGTTTTGCCGATGCGGCGCAGGCGGTGGTGGCCGCAGCGGAAGCGTTCACCCAATTCAACGCCATGACGTTGGAAAAGCGGCGGGAGCTCATTGAGGTAATCCGCCAGACGGCCAGAGACAACGCCCGGTATCTTTCCGAGCTGGCCCACAACGAAACCGGTTACGGCCATGTAGAGGACAAAATCATCAAAAACCTCTTGGCCGCCAACAAAACGCCCGGAACGGAGGACATCACGCCGGAGGCGTACACCGGAGACAAGGGCTTTACGTTGGTGGAGCATGCGCCCTTCGGGGTCATCGCCTCCATTGTCCCGTCCACCAATCCAACGGCCACCGTCATCAACAACACAATCAGTATGCTGGCGGCGGGCAATACCGTGGTGTTCTGTCCCCATCCTGCGGCGAAGAACAGCTCCCAGGAGACCGTCCGGCTGCTCCACGAGGCCCTAGTGGCCCACGGCGCGCCGTCCGGGATCATCTGCTGTCCCGCCGACCCCACCGTGGAGAACAGCCAGACCGTCATGAAGCATCCCAAGGTGCGGCTGCTTGCCGTCACCGGCGGCGAGGCGATCGTCAAGGTGGCGATGAACAGCGGCAAGAAGGCCATCTGTGCCGGGCCGGGCAACCCGCCCGTCATTGTGGACGAGACCGCTGAGCTCGACAAGGCCGCCAAGCGGACGGTGGATGGGGCCAGTTACGAAAACAACATCCTCTGCGTCGCGGAGAAAGAGGTCTTCTGCGTCAATCAGGTTTTCGACCGTTTTCTGGACGAAATGCAGCAGAACGGCGCGTTTCTCATCCGAGGCGGGGAGATTGATAAGGTGCTCAAAACCGTGCTGGTGGAGAAGAACGGGAAGTATACCCCGAGCCGCAAGTTTGTGGGACACGACGCCACCTTCATTTTGGAAGAGAGCGGTGTATCCTACACGGGTAAGCCCCGCCTGATTATCTGCGAGACCAACGCGGACCATCCCTTTGTCCGGACTGAAATGCTGATGCCGGTTCTGGCCTGCGTCCGGGTGCCCGACGTGGACGCGGCCATTCGGGAGGCTGTCCGGGCGGAGCAGGGATGCTGGCACTCCGGTATTATGCACTCAACCAACGTCCGCAGCATGACAAAGGCGGCCCGGGCGCTGAATACGACCATCTTCGTCAAAAACGCGCCCAGCTATTCCGGTCTGGGTTTGGAGGCCGAGGGCCACGCGACGCTGACCATCGCGACGCCCACCGGCGAGGGCTTGACCTCCGCCAGAAGCTTTACCAGAGCCCGCCGCTGTGTCCTGCATGATGACTTCAGGATTATATAGTAGTATGCTGAGCAGGATACAGGAGGCCGGCGTGGTGGGGGCCGGCGGCGCGGGGTTTCCCACCCATGTGAAATATCAAGCCGAGGCCGAGGTGTTCATCGTCAACGCTATTGAGTGCGAGCCGCTGCTTCGGGTTGACCGCTGCCTGGTGGAACGCCATGCGTCCGAGCTTGTGGCGGCGGCGCGGCAAATCGCCGTTCAGCTCAGGGCGTCCCGAACCGTGATTGCGGTCAAAGCGCACAACGCGGATATGGTTTCCACGCTGCAAAGCGCCGCGGCGGGGAGCGGGGTAGAGGTCTTTCTCTCCCCGTCGGTTTATCCCGCGGGGGATGAGCAGAATTTAATCCACGTCATCACGGGCCGCGTAGTGCCGACGGGCGGGCTTCCGCTGGATGTGGGCTGCGTGGTGTCCAACGCGGCGACGGTGTTCAACGTATACCGGGCGCTTCAGGGAAAGCCTGTGACCCACCGGCTCGTGACGGTTGGCGGCGCGGTGGCGAAGCCCGTGACGGCGCTGGCTCCGGTTGGGCTTTCGATGGAGCGGCTTCTGCCTTTGGCGGGAGGGACGACGGGGGACTGCGTCTTTATCATCGGCGGCCCGTTGATGGGGCGCGTTGTGGAAGACCTCTCCGGCGAAAGCGTCACCAAAACCAGCGGCGGTCTGCTGGCGATCCCCAGAGACCACCGGCTGCTCGCTTACAAACGAAACGACCCCCAGTGGGAATTGCGTCAGGCGCGGGCGGCGTGCTGTCAGTGTTCCATGTGCACCCAGCTCTGTCCCCGGAACGCGATGGGTCTCAACGTCCAGCCTCACAAGATCATGCGGGCCCTGGCCGCAGGAAACACGGGGCTGGCCGGGACGGACGGCAACGGCGTCTTCTCATGCTGCGACTGTGGGATGTGCACCTACTTCGCCTGCAACTTTGGCCTGCATCCGTCGAAGATGATGCAGCTCTACAAAGGGAAGCTGGCCGAAGCTGGCTGCAAGCCTCTCAAAGAGGTGCGGTACGCGCCCCAGGGCTTTGACGTCAAACGCCTGCCCACGGAACGTCTGCTCGGACGGCTTGATCTGGCGCGCTTTGACGCCGAAGCGCCCTATGCCGGTACGGTGGAAGCGGACGAGGTCCGGATTCCCCTCAAGATGCACGTGGGCGCGCCCTGCATTTCGTCCGTCTCGGAAGGGGAGATGGTTTCGCTGGGGCAGAAAATTGCCGGATCGAATGGCCTGGGGGCTAATATTCACGCCTCCATCGCTGGCTGCGTGACCCGGGTGAGCGAACAATTGATTGAGATAAGGAAGTGACGGCATGGGCGCAATTGGAATGAATGAGGTCATGAGTATCCCCACGGGCTTTCTGGTGTGCGACGCCATGCTGAAGGCTGCGGAAGTGGAGATGGTTTCCGCCGGCTGCGTGTGCGCCGGAAAATACTTTGCCGTCGTTTCAGGTGAAGTGGCGGCGGTCCGCGCCGCGGTAGAAGCGGGAAGAGAGGCCGCCGGGGGTACGCTGGTGGACCATCTTGTCATCGCGAATGTGCATGAGGATGTCGCACCCGCCATTATGGCCTGCACCGGGACGGAACATCTGGCTGCGGTGGGAGTGATGGAGACCTACTCGCTCTGCGCCGCCATCTACGCGGCGGACGCCGCCGTCAAGGCCGCCGATATCCGTCTCTTGGAGGTGCGGCTGGGTCGTGGCCTGGGCGGAAAATCCTTTGTGCTGCTCACCGGCGAGGTGGCCGCCGTCAAGGCTGCCGTCGAGGCGGCTGAGGGGTTGGAGGAGACGCAAGGTCTAATGGGCCAGAGCGTGGTCATCCCGTCTCCGCATCCGGATTTGCTGCGGACCATTCAATAATTGAACACTGATTTATTAAAATATAAGATATTTTAAAATGGAGGAAATGACAATGAAAGAAGCTCTTGGAATGGTGGAAACCAGAGGTTTGATTGGCGCAATCGAGGCGGCGGACGCCATGGTCAAGGCGGCGAATGTCTCTCTGATCGGCAAGGTCCAAATTGGCAGCGGTCTGGTGACCGTCATGGTCCGCGGCGATGTGGGCGCGGTCAAGGCGGCGGTTGACGCCGGTGCGGCGGCAGCCAAGCGCGTGGGCGAGGTCTACGGCGTACACGTCATCCCCCGTCCCCATTCCGACGTGGAGTACATCCTTCCCTCGCTGGATAAGACGGAGTCCCAGGACGGGAAATGATAACCGGAAAAATTACAGGCAGCGTTGTTGCCACGGTCAAGGACGCCTCGATGGAGGGGGTCCCGCTGCTGACCGTCCGCCTGCTGAAAAACGGCACGGAGGGCGAGATGGTGGTGGCGGCAGACCACACCCGTCAGGCCGGTCTGGGCGACTACGTCTATCTGATTCCGAAAAAGGAGGCGTCCCGGATTTTTCGTGAGAATCCGGGACCCTTCGATATGGCGGTGGTCGGTTTCATCGACACCTATAACGAGGAGCTGTAGCCGGAAGGAGGGCGAAACCATGCGAATCGCGCGTGTTGTGGGCAATCTGGTCTCCACGGTCAAGGACGAGGCGCTGCGGCCATACAAGCTGCTGTTGGTGGAGTATCTAAATCCCATGACCATGGAGCCGGAGGACGGGCGGGAGATCGCCACCGACTGTGTGGACGCCGGCGTGGGCGACATCGTGGTGGTGGACACCGACGGCGGCGCGGGCAATATGCTCCACGGCGACAACAATGTGATGACCGACCGCATCTGCTGCGCCATTGTGGAAAGCTATACCTGCGGCGGTAAGAAAACGGTAACCCGCCACGGCGCGGGCGGGTCATAGAAAGGAGCGAGCCTATGCTGAGAGGAATCCCCGACTGCATCAGTCCGGACCTTTTGAAAATTCTGCACGAAATGGGCCACGGCGACACCCTGGTCATTGGCGACGCCAATTTTCCCGCAGCGGCTGTCGCGGAAGCCAAGGGACACAGGAATATCCGTTGCGACGGGCAGAGCGCCCCCGAGCTGCTCGACGCGATTCTGTCCCTCTTTCCCCTGGACGACTTCGTTGAGAAGCCGGTCATCATCATGGACAAGATGGAAATGCACAAGGACCTGGAATGCCCAGTGTGGGAGCAGTTTCAGGATATTGTAGCAAAGCACGACCCCCGAGGCGGGGACTGCGTGGATTTCCTGGGCCGCTTCGCTTTCTACGAGGCCGCCAAAAACGCCTACGCCGTGGTTTCCACGACCGAACACGCCTTTTACGCCTGTATCATCATCCAGAAAGGCTGCTTATAACTGTTAGGAGGCAGATTGCATGAAAAAAATCATCAACGCGCCCGAGAATTATACAGACGATATGCTGCGCGGCATCTACGCGGCCCATCCGGAAGTGAAGTATGTCAACAACGACCTGCGTTGCTACTGCACAGCCAAAAAGGTCCCGGGCAAGGTTGCCATCGTTACCGGCGGCGGAACGGGCCACCTTCCGCTTTTCCTGGGTTATGTGGGTGAGGGCCTGTTGGACGGGTGCGGCGTTGGGAGTGTGTTCCAGTCCCCGTCGCCGGAACAGGTCTACGAGATTTCCAAGGAAGTGGACGCCGGGGCCGGCGTACTGTACCTCTATGGCAACTATACCGGCGACATCATGACCTTCGACATGGCCGCCGAAATGTGCGAAATGGATGACATCAAGACCCAGTCCATCGTGGGTGCGGACGATGTCAATTCAGGCGCGCCTGAAATCCGGCGCGGCGTGGCCGGCATTTTCTTCATGTACAAGGCCGCCGGCGCAAAGGCCGCCCAGATGGGAGACTTGGACGCGGTGCATGCCGCCGCCCAGAAGGCCAAGGAAGCCACCCGCACGGTGGGCTTCGCCCTGACACCCTGCGTGATTCCTGAGGTGGGCAAGGCCAATTTCTCCCTAGGCGAGAATGAGATGGCCATGGGGATGGGTATCCACGGCGAGCCGGGCATCTGGAATGGTCCCATCAAGACCTCGAAGGAGATCGCGGAAGAGTCCCTCAAGACTCTGCTGGACGATATGCCCGTCGCGGCAGGGGAGGAGGTCGCGGTTCTCATCAACGGTCTGGGCGCTACCTCCATTGAGGAGCTCTATATCCTATCCAACGATGTGTCGTCCATCCTGAAGGAGAAAGGGATTTCCATTTACCGTACCTATGTCGGCGAGTACGCGACCTCTATGGAGATGGCTGGCGCGTCCATCAGTCTGTGTAAGGTAGACAGCGAGCTGAAGGATTGGATTGACTACCCAGTCAACACCCCCTTCTATTGCCAGAGGTAGGCCATGGAGAGGATAACAGCAAAAGAACTGCCTGGCCTGTTTCAGGCGGCGGCGGATCAGATGGCGGCCCATGCCGGAGAGCTGGGCGAAATGGACGCCGAGCTGGGTGACGGTGATCTCGGACTGACCATGGAGAAGGGTTTTGGCTCTCTGCCCGAGGTCGCGCGGGATTTGACCGGAGAGCCGGTCGGGAAGGCCATTATGAAGGCCGGTATGAAGCTCTCTTCGGTTATTCCGTCCACCATGGGCTTTTTGATGAGCAGCGGCTTGATGACCGGCGGCAAGGCCGTCGGCGACGCAGAGTCCATCGGTTCCAAGGAGTACGCGGACTTTCTCGAAGGCTTCGCGGCGGGCATTGTCAAACGCGGCAAGTGCAAGCCGGGGGAGCGCACGGTGCTCGACGCCATTCACCCTGCGGCGGAGCGCGCCGCCAGTCTGCTGGCAGAAAACCCCGGCGCGTCGCTGCCCAAGGTGGCCGCCGCAGCGGAACAGGCCGCGAAGGATGGGGTGGAGGCCACCCGGGAGATGGAGCCGGTCTACGGCAAGGCGGCGGTACATAAGGCGGCTGCTGTTGGCAAGATTGACCAGGGCGCCTGCGCCGGCTGGTATCTGCTCCAGGCTTTCAACAGTTTTATTCAGGGGAGCTGAGAATGACATGAGAGTGCTGTGCTTAGGCTCTATGAATCTGGACTATGTCTATTCCGTCTCCCACATTCTTGCGCCTGGTGAAACCATCTCGTCCACAGGACGGGAGACCTTTGCTGGCGGCAAGGGTCTGAATCAGTCGGTGGCGGCGGCGAAGGCCGGATTGCCGGTCTTCCACGCCGGGCTGTCCGGTACGGGCGGTGAACTGCTGCTGGAAACGCTTCGGGAAAACGGCGTAGATGTGTCTTTCATCCGGCCAGTGGACGCGCTGCCCGGCCATACAGTGATTCAGGTCGATGAAAAGGGGCAGAATTGCATCCTTTTGTACGGTGGTACGAACCGTCAGCTCACATCGGACCTGATTGGCGATGTTTTGTCGCAGTTTGGACCGGAGGACTTTCTGCTGCTGCAAAACGAGGTCAACCGTCTGGACGAAATTATTGACCGGGCCCATGCAAGAGGAATCCGGATTGTTTTAAATCCGTCACCTTTCGATCAGGCGGTCATGGCCTGCGATCTTGACAAAGTCTCCCTGTTTTTGGTGAATGAGATCGAGGGCGCGCAGATCAGCGGATGTCTGGCACGCGAACCGGAAAAAATACTGGATTGGTTCGGCGCACACTATCCAAACGCCGAGGTGGTCCTCACGCTTGGCGCGGACGGCGCGTGGTACAGTGGAAACGGAGTGCGCCATTTCCAGCCCGCCATTCCGGTCACGGCCGTGGATACGACTGCAGCCGGGGACACCTTTACCGGCTACTTCCTGGAGGGATGGTCGACCGGACGGGGCGTGGAAGAAACTCTGCGCCGCGCGACGCGGGCAGCTTCCATCGCAGTTTCCAGAAAGGGCGCGGCTCCGTCTATTCCGCTGGCGAGCGAGCTGGCGGATTGACAGCCCAAAGCGAAGGTATGTATAAGGCCCCCATCCCTCACACTGATATGATCCTCCTAAAGTAGACCAAGGAAAAACCAAAAGTCTACTTTAGGGGGATCATTGTATGTCGAGGACAAAATACACAGCAGAACTAAAGATA
>JAAWHG010000026.1 GCA_022795735.1 Oscillospiraceae bacterium | reverse complement strand
TGACTAAAGGAGGGGAGTAACCGTCAACCGGCTACGCTCTTTCTATCTTTATTATATCCCCTCCCGCTATTCCTGTCAAGAGGGGATTATTTTGTAACCGGCACAACAGCATTTAAAATCCAGTTTTATGAATCACTGCGGAAAAAGTAAACCTTTCCTCTGAAATTATGAGCGGTGTGGTGGATACGGTGCCATTTCAGCGCCTGCGGAGGATTTAAAGGCGCGGTCAGTGTGATTGAAAACGTTGTCTACGCTCATGATTCGGAGCGAAAGTGGATTCAGAATCATCCGGTTATCCTTTATGAGGCGTATATTCTCCAGCACTTGATGGAGTTGCTAAAAGCAAAACTGGACGCAAAAGAAAAGCAGCTTTTCTCTGCCGAATCGTTGGGACGAGAAGGTCAACGTTTTCAGGATGCAACCGTAATTCGCCTGCTCAGCGATGACGATATTATCCATATGGCGAAGCGGTATTACACGGAAAACAACATGGTATCCGAGTACTTTGAGCGGCGCGAACGCAGGCGCCCTCTGTGGAAATCGGAGGCGGAGTATAAGGCTTTTTTTCAAGACTATATCAGCGGAAAGGTTCTGACCGCCTTGGAGTCCGCCATGGAAACTACGGCCAAATATCTTTCAAAAAGTGCGTCAAACTGGGTAATCAATAAGGCTTTAATCGTTGTCCTGAAAAACGACTTGGACGAACTTGCGAAAGCGAATCTGGACGCGCGGACCAAACAGGCAGCGGACCGGATACAATATTCCGGTCCGCTTTTCATCTATCCAAATTTTTTACTTTCCGCCACCGCCAGCTCATCGCAGCGGTTATTTTTCGGGTTGGACGCATGACCCTTGACCCAGTGCAGCTTAACCTTGTGCCGCGCCATTTCCCCGAGCAGCGCCTCCCAGAGGTCGGAATTGAGGGCGGGCTTTTTATCACTCTTGACCCAATTATTTCTGCGCCAATTGTAGACCCAACCCTTTTCCAGCGCGTCAATCACATACTTCGAATCGCTGTACAAATCCACCTCGCAGTCTTCCTTTAAAGCCTTGAGGGATTCGATCACCGCCGTCAGCTCCATACGGTTGTTGGTGGTATGGGCTTCGCCTCCCGACAGTTCCTTTTCGCGCCCGTTGTATTCCAGAATGGCCGCCCATCCGCCGGGGCCGGGATTGCCGGAGCAAGCGCCGTCGGTATAGATGGTAATCTGTTTCATCATCCCTTGATCCTCTTTACCTCGTAGTCAAACTCTTCTTTGGTCAAAATACCGGCCTCATAAAGAACCCGCATATTTTCCAGCCGCTTCCTGCGCGCCATTTCATCCTGTTCGCTCTGACGCAGCGGCTGTTGGACCGCTGTGAAATGCCGGTGCGGCTCCGGGTTGGGGCATGGCCTCGCCCTTTCAAAATGGCGGTGCGGTTCCGGATTTGGGCAGTCCTTCGTGTTCCCGCCGGGAACAGCCTGGGGCCGGACCGGAGGCGCTTCCCCGCCCTTCGCGTTTCGAATAAAGGTTGGAATGAGCGCCGCCAGAATAACCAGGGGAATGAAAAATATTCCATGGATAAAGAGGCCCGGAAGAAGGAAAAGGCATCCCAAAAACAGAATGACATGCACAGGTCCAATATTATTGCTCCGATTCTTCCGTCTCATTGCTTTCCTCCCCGGCCGTCTCCGACTCCTCCTTGTCTACCCGTTCAATGGCGATCACGCGGCTGCCATCGCCAATTCGCATGACGATAACCCCCTGCGTCCCACGACGGTATACGTTGATATCGGAGGCCGCCATACGGATGACCACGCCGCCCTCTTCAATGAGCATTACGTCGTCCTCGTCCGAAACGACCCGGACGCCGGCCACGGGGCCGGTTTTTTCGGTCAGCAGATAACCCTTGAGACCCTTGCCGCCCCGTTTCTGCGGACCGCGCGCGCCGTTGTCTCCCATCCGGAGAAATTCCTCGACGGGGGTGCGCTTGCCGAAGCCCTTTTCCGTTACGGCCAGAAGCTGCTTTCCTTCCTCGTACAGCTCCGCGCCGATCACGCAGTCGTCCCCCTCCAACTGGATGCCGCGCACTCCCAACGCGTCGCGGCCCATCAGCCGAACGTCGGTCTCCGCGCAGCAAAGCACCATACCTTGCCTCGTGCAGATCATCAGCAAATCTTCCCCGCAGGTCTTGAGAACGCTAATCAGTTCGTCTCCCTCTTCCAAAGTCAGCGCCCGGATGCCCGCCTTGCGGTGGGTGTGGATGGATTCCAGACTCAGACGTTTGACGGTGCCCCGCCGGGTAACCATCATCAGGAAGTGTTCCTCGTCAAACTCACGGGTGGGCACCATCGCCGTAACCCGTTCTCCCGGTTCGAGAGGTAGAACGTTGACGATGGCCGTTCCCCGCGCGGTGCGGCCCGCCTCGGGGATGCGGTAGCCCTTCCGCCGGTGAACCCGGCCCATGTTGGTGAAAAAGAGCAGATAGTCGTGGGTGGAGGCGATAAAGAGACTCTTGACGTAGTCCTCCTCCTTGAGATTTTGCGCGTTGACTCCCCTGCCGCCCCGTTTCTGGGCACGGTAGCCTGCGGCGGGCATCCGCTTGATATAACCCTGTTGGGAGAGGGTGAAGCAGCAGTCCTCCTCCTCGATCAGGTCTTCGATATCAATCTCGTCCTCGACCTCCTGAATCTCGGTCTGCCGGACGTCGCCGAACCGGTTGCGAATCTCAATCAATTCGTCTTTCAGGACCGCCTTGATCTTTTCCGGGTCGGCCAGCAAGCCCTTGAAGTAGTCGATTTTCTCCTCCAGCTCCTTGTACTCCGCCTCCAGCTTTTCGCGGTTGAGTCCTTGCAGGGCGATCAGGCGCATATCACAGATCGCCTGCGCCTGCACGTCGTCCAGGCCAAAGCGGTTCATCAAGTTTTGCTTGGCGTCGTCGTAGCTGGACCGGATGATACGGATGACCTCGTCGATGTTGTCCTGCGCGATGAGCAGTCCTTCGAGTAAATGGGCCCGCTCCTGGGCCTTGCGGAGATCAAAGCGCGTTCTGCGGACGATGACCTCTTCCTGGAAAGTCAAATACTCATCCAAAATGTGACGGAGCGACAAAATCCTGGGCTGTTTCTGATCGTTGACCAGGGCGAGCATGATAATGGAGAAATTGGACTGGAGGGCGGTCTGCTTAAAGAGCTTGTTGAGCACAACCTGGGGATTCGCGTCCTTTTTCAGCTCGATGACAATGCGCATTCCGTTGCGGTCGGTCTCGTCCCGCATATCGGAAATTCCGTCCAGACGTTTGTCCTTGACCTGCTCGGCGATATTTTTAATCAGCTGCTTCTTGTTGACCTGATAGGGCAGCTCTGTAATGATAATCCGGATGCGGTCCTTGCCAAATTCCTCAAATTCGGTACGGGCGCGGAGAATGACCTTGCCCCTTCCGGTAGCGTAAGCGGCGCGGATGCCGCTGCGTCCCATAATAATGCCCTTGGTCGGAAAATCGGGACCCTTGACATGCTCCATCAAATCGGCAAGCTCGGCGTTGGGATTGTCCAGCACCTCCACCGCCGCGTCGATGACCTCGCTTAGGTTGTGGGGCGGAATGTTGGTGGCCATGCCCACCGCGATGCCGGAGGAACCGTTGACCAGCAGGTTTGGGAACCGGGAGGGCAGCACCCTTGGCTCCTTGGTGCTCTCGTCGAAGTTGGGGTCCCATTCGACGGTTTCCTTGTCGATATCCCGCAGCATTTCATTGGATATCTTGGACATACGGGCCTCGGTGTAACGGTAGGCCGCGGGCGGGTTGCCGTCCACGTCGCCGAAGTTACCATGGCCGTCGATCAGCGGATATCGAAGGGAAAAGCTCTGTGCCAGGCGGACCAGCGCGTCATAAACCGAACCGTCGCCGTGCGGATGGTAATGACCCAGCACTTCGCCGACGCAGGTAGCCGATTTTTTGAACGGTTTATCGGAGGTCAACCCGGTCTCGTACATGGAGTACAAAATGCGCCGGTGGACCGGCTTGAGACCGTCGCGCACGTCGGGCAGGGCGCGGCCCACGATGACGCTCATGGCGTACTCGCGGTAGCTGTCCTCCATCTCCCGGACCAGCTCCGACTGGGTGATATGCTGGTTGGGAAAGGCGATATCTTCGGGTTTGTAATCTCGGTTATGTGCCATATTGTATCCTCAATTCTGTCCTCCGCCGGTTAATAATCCAAATTCACCGCGTACTGGGCGTTTTGTTCAATCCACTGCTTGCGTGGTTCAACCTCCTCGCCCATGAGGACGGAGAATATCTGGTCAGCGGCAATGGCGTCGTCCAGCGTGATACGCCGGAGGGTGCGTTTTTCCGGGTCCATGGTGGTCTCCCACAGCTCGTGGGCGTCCATCTCGCCCAGACCCTTGAAGCGGTTGATTTCCACCTTGGCGTTGGGATTGTCGCCCCGGAGCTCGGCGGAAATGGCGTCCCGCTCCTCGTCGGAATAGGCCACCCGGACCGTCTTTCCCCTCGTCAGCTTAAAGAGGGGAGGGACGGCGCTGTAGACGTAGCCGTTTTCAATCAGCGGACGCATATAGCGGAAAAAGAAGGTCAGGAGCAGGGTCCGGATGTGGGCCCCGTCCACGTCGGCGTCAGCCATGATAATGATCTTATGATAACGTAGTTTGCTCAGGTCAAATTCACTGCCGATTCCTGCGCCCAGCGCCACAATCATGGGGTAAAGCTTGTCGTTGCCGTAAATCTTGTCAGCCCGCGCCTTTTCCACGTTGAGCATCTTACCCCACATGGCAAGGATGGCCTGGAACCGGCTGTCCCGGCCCTGGATGGCGGAGCCGGCGGCGCTGTCGCCCTCGACGATATAAATCTCACACAGGGATGGGTCCCGTTCGTTGCAGTCCTGAAGCTTGTCGGGCATCTGCCCGCCCTCCAATCCGGTCTTGCGGCGGACCGATTCTTTTGCCTTGCGCGCCGCCTCTCTGGCCCGGTTGGCGGTCATGGCTTTTTCCAGGATGGTCTTGGCGATCTGCGGGTTTTCCTCAAAGAAGTCGGCCAACTGCTCATTGACCACGTTGTCAACCAAGGTGCGGATATAGGCGTTGCCCAGCTTGGCCTTGGTCTGGCCCTCGAACTGCGCGTCGGTCAGTTTGACCGAGATGACGCAGCAGAGCCCCTCGCGGCAGTCCTCGCCCGACACCTTGTCGGCGTCGCTCTTGATGGCGCCGGATTTGACGCCGTAGGCGTTGAGCACGCGAGTCAGCGCGGTTTTGAAGCCGGTCTCGTGCATGCCGCCCTCCGGGGTGTGAATATCGTTGGCGAAGGACAGAATGGTCTCGTTATAGCTGTCGTTGTACTGAATGGCGACTTCGGCGGTGGCGTCGTCGCGACGTCCGGACATATAGATGGCCTCGTCGTGAATGGGGGTCTTGGCCCGGTTGAGCCATTTGGCAAATTGGCGGATGCCACCCTCGTAGCACATGGTATCGCGCTGCTGCTTTCCCTCCCGCTCGTCCGCCGTGGTGATCCGCAGTCCTGCGTTCAAAAAAGCCTGTTCCCGCATTCTCGTGTGCAGGGTGTCGTAATCGTAGACCAGATCGTCAAAAATCTCAGCGTCCGGCTTGAAGGTGACCACCGTCCCCGAATGTCCGGTCTCGCCGACAATTTTCATTTCCTGGGTGATCTCGCCCCGGGAGAAACGCATCTCATAGATTTTTCCGTCCCGGTGTACCTGAACGGTCAGCCATTCGGACAGGGCGTTGACCACCGACGCGCCGACGCCGTGGAGGCCGCCCGACACCTTATAGCCGCCGCCGCCGAACTTGCCGCCGGCGTGCAGGACGGTATAGACGACCTCCAGAGCGGGCCGGCCGGTCTGGGGCTGGATGTCCACCGGGATACCGCGTCCGTTGTCGGTGACGGTGATGATATCCCCCTCGTTGATGGTGACGGTGATGTCGCTGCAAAACCCGGCCAACGCCTCGTCAATCGCGTTGTCCACAATCTCATAGACCAGATGGTGCAGGCCGGAGGAGGAGGTGGAGCCGATATACATACCGGGCCGGACGCGCACCGCCTCCAATCCCTCAAGCACCTGAATTTGTTCCGCGCCGTATTCCTGTTCAACAATGGGATTCAGTTCTTCTGCCATGTTCTACTCCTTACCAATGGGTTTCATATGCCAAAGCCTCCCAGAGGCCGCTTACTTCGTTTTTCGATGGTTGACGCGGAAAACTGGGTCAGATAGACCCGGTCCATTGGAAATTCCCTGGTCACCACGAAAGCCTTGGGCAGCTCGCCGGTGACGGCCAGCACCTGCCCCCTTTCCTCGGCGCGCCGGAGAAAGTCGCGGGTATGTTTGGATGAGCTGGTGACATCCAGGTCAAAGATGCCGACAATGGACTCGTCGCGCACCGCCATATCACTGCCGATGGATACATACATTTTCTCACCTCACGACGCGATGCGTCAATGCAACACCGATGGGACCAGCGCGCCGCCCTGAATGGTCAGTACCTGTCCCAGCTCGGTCAAACGTCCCTTTTCACAGCAGGTAATAAAGACCTGACCCTCTTGAATCCGGTTTAGGATAAAATCCTGCCGTCCCGGGTCCAGCTCGCTGAGCACGTCGTCCAGCAGCAGAACAGGTTCCTCCCCCGCGTCCTTGCGGAAGATTTCCCGCTCGCCGAGCTTTAGGGAAATGGCCGCCGTGCGAATCTGTCCCTGCGAGCCGTAGCTTTTCAAGCTGACGCCGTCCAGCGTCAGGTCAAAATCATCCTTGTGCGGGCCGGACAGGCATTGCGCGCACTCCAGCTCCGCCCTAGCATGCCGCTCCTGGTGCTCGCGCAGTCTTTCCAACAAAATCTCCTGGGGCGCGAGGGGGTCCTCGACGGAGGACACGGTCTGGTATTGCAGCGCCAGCCTTTCCCGTCCGCCCGAAAACTCCCCATGAAAGCCGGCAGCCAGCTCGCCGAGGCGTCGGAGATATCTGGCCCGGTAGTAAATCAGGGCCGCTCCCACCTGCGCCATGCGGAGGTTAAATTCGGGCAGGGTGTCCAGCAGCGCCGGTTCCTCCCAGCGGCTGCGCAGGATGCGGCTCTTGTGGTCGTGCAGCCTGCCATACTCCCGCAGCGCCCGGTCGTAACCGGGACGGAGCTGGCAGAGCGCGGCGTCCATCTGTTTTCTTCTCGCCGCCGCCCCCGCCTTGAGGGTCAGCAGGTCGTCGGGGCAGAACAGCACCGTTCGGAATAAGGCGGTAAATTCCGCGGCGGTTTTCTGCTTGACCCCGCCCAGATAGAGCTGACGGGGTTTTCTGCCCGGGAAGAGCACCGCGCGGGCGGTCTGTTCCCGTTCCCGGGTCCGGACCACCGCTTCCAAATCGGCGAAATCCGCGCCGCGCAGAATCAATTCCTGTTCCCGCCTGGTGCGGAAGGAACGGCCCGTCGAGAGATAAGCCACCGCCTCCAAGAGATTTGTCTTTCCCTGGGCGTTGTCGCCGACAATCAGATTGACGCCGGGCACCAGGCTGGCGGAGAGATTTTCATAGTTGCGGAACCCCCGCAGGGACAGGGTTTTAAGCGTCATGGGACACGACCCGCCAGATTTTTTGGAGATACGCCACCTCGTCGCCGGGACGGAGTTTCCGGCCCCGGCGGGTCTCCGTTTCGCCGTTGACCCGGACTTCGCCGTTTTGAATAAAGTTCTTTGCCATTCCTCCGGAGGGAACCGCATCGCACAGCTTCATAAAATCCTGTAATTTGATATATTCGGTGCGGATGGGCACGTCGTCCGGCCCATCGCCCCGGAATTTTGTTACGCGAACCTTAACCGCCATTGCCTCAGCCCTCTTTCAGCCGGACGGGCAGCACCATATAGGCGTAACGCCCCCCGCCGCCGGCGGGCAGGAAGACGATGGGGCTCAGGCCATTGGACAGCTCGATTGCCGTCCGCTCCTCGGGAATGTTTTGCAGCGCTTCGAGCAGAAAGCGGCAGTTGAAGCCAATTTCCAAGTCGCCGCCGTCTCCCTCCAGCGCGCAGACGTCATGGGCCGCGCCGATGGTGGTCACCGTCCGAAAATCGGCCGACTCGTTGCCAAAGAGGCAGCGCACCGGGCTTTTTATCTTTTCTGAGACGATCAGGCCAACCCGCTCGACGCTGGCGGTCAGCTTGGCGACCTCGCCCTGGAGCCGGATGGGATTGTTTTGGGGCAGCACGCGCCGCCAGTCCAGAAACTCTCCCTCCAGCACCCGGCACACCAGCGTCGCGTCGCCGATCTCAAACAAGATATGCTTTGCGCCGAGGGTGATGCGTACCGGGTCGTCGCTGTCGGAGAGGATTTTCTCCACCTCCTTGAGGGCCGCGCCGGGGGCGACAAAGCGCATGCTGCGCTCAATGGGCTCCTCGCAGCGGAACTGCCGCAGGGCGAGCCGGTAGCCGTCCACAGCAACGACGGTCAATCCCTCCGACTCGATCTCAAAGAGACATCCGGTATGGACCGGCCGCGCCTGATTGTCCGACACCGAGAAGATGGTGCCGCCGATCAGCTCCTTGAGCGCGCGCTGGGGAAGGGAGACGGCGTTGTCAAACTCCACCTCGGGAAGCTCCGGGTAGCTGTCGGCGTCGATGCCGGCGATGGTAAAGGAGACCGCGCCGCAGCGGATGGAAACCTGAAGGCGTTCGTCGGCCTGCACGCTTACCGGCTCGTCGGGCAGCTTGCGGATGATGTCAAAGAAGAGTCTGGCCGGGAGGACGCAGGCTCCCGCCTCCTCGACGCGGGCGGGGGTGGTGACGGTGATGCCGGTCTCTAGGTTGTAGCCGGTCAGGGCAAGCGCCGTCCCGGCTTTGATATGGATGCCTTCGAGAGCGGGAATGGCGTTTTTGCTGGAGACGGTCCTGGAGGCGATGGAGATCGCCGAGACCAGGATCGCTTTTTCACAGATGAAGTGCATGAGCGTCCCTCCGTTTTTCTCTGAACTATAAAAAAGAAAGGATAATAGAATCGTAGCAGTCGTAGTAAAAACAATTGTGAAAATTCCCGTCGAAGTGCGGCGGGGCAACGGTTTTTTGTTCACATGGCGGCTGTGAAAGAAAGAAGGTTTTTTCACAGGGAGAAACGGGGAAAAGTGGAAGATCTTTTTTTCACAGGAAAGTTTTTCAATTTCCACAACGCCTTGTGAACAAATCACTCACCCCTCCAGGCGGGTGTTGATGTTGGCGGTAATCTCCTTGAGGTTGCCCGCGATGCGCTTGTCGCCCTTGGCAAGCCCCTCGTCCACCTTGCGGACGGCGTAGAGGACGGTGGTGTGGTCTTTGCCGCCGAATACTTTGCCGATGTCGGGCAAGCTCATGCCGGTGATCTGGCGGATCAGGTACATGGCGAGGCGGCGGGCTTCGGAGGTAATCTTGTTTTTGAGCGAGCCGCGTATGGTCTCCTCTGGAATGGAGTAGTAACGGCTCACCTCGGAGATAATGAGGTCGGGGGTGGGCAGGGTGTCCGCCTTGCCCTTGTACATCTCGTCGATGATTTTGGTGACGGTGGAGAGGTTGACCTCCATTTTGTTGAGATCGTGGCGGGCGGAGATTTTTTTGACCACGCCCTCAATCTGACGGATGTTGGTGGTGATCTTCTGGGCGATGTACTGGCAGCAGTCGCCCGGCATTTCCAGGCCCATGCTCAGCGATTTGGATTGTATAATGGCCATGCGGGTTTCGTAGGTGGGCGGGGTGATGTCGGCCAGCATGGCGCCCTGGAAGCGGGTGCGGAGGCGGTCCTCCAGCTTGAGCATTTCATCGGGCGGACGGTCGGAGGTCAGGACGATCTGCTTTCTGGCGAGGAAGAGCTCGTTGAAGGTGTTGAAAAACTCCTCCTCGGTGGACGCCTTTCCGGCGATGAACTGCACGTCGTCCATGAGCAGCAGATCGGCTCCCCGGTATTTGCCGCGGAACTCCTCAATTTTACCGTTTTTGAGCCCCTCGATCAGCTCGTTGGTGAACTGGTCCTCCTTGACGTAGACCATTCGCAGCTCGGGCTGCCGGCGGTAGATTTCAGCGGCGATGGCGTAGAGCAGGTGGGTTTTGCCCAGGCCGGAGGGGCCGTAGATAAAGAGCGGGTTATAGGTCACGCCGGGATTGTTGGCCACGGCGACCGAGGTGGCGTGGGCAAAGGTGTTGGACGGACCGACGACGAAGGTGTCGAAGGTATACTGCGGGTTGTTGACCAGAAAGTCCGGCTTTTTTTCCCGGACCGGGTCGTGAACGCGGCGGTCAGAGAACTCCTGCTCGCCGAGAATGTCCACCTGGACCGACATAGAAAAATATTCCAGCATGGCCTCCTGAATATACTGGACGCAATGCTGCCGGATCATGTCCTGGCGAAAGGGGGAGGGACTGTACAAAACCAGCTTATCCTCCGACAGACCGACGACCTCGGCGTCGTCGAACCAGGTGGCGGCGGCGGCGGCCCCTATCTTGTTCTCAATATAGCCGATCACCTTGGCCCAGACGTAGTTGGAAGAATACATAGGCCTCCCCTTTCATAAAAACAGCATTTACAGGCATCCTAATGATAGCATAAAATGGAGGAAAATTCAAGACGGAATGGCGCGGATACATTATTATAAAAAAGACTTGCCGTTTTTAACGAATTTCATACGGCACGCGGTTGCATTTTTAGACGGTTCATGCTAGAATATTTACCGCGTATAATAAAAGGAAGCGGCGGTGAAATGGGGCTTGGCCGGTTTCACCCGCGCTTCGTAAAGATGGGGGTTCCCTATGTTAGACATTAAAAATCTCTCCGTCACAGTGTCCGATGAGGCGGGTACGGTAGACATCCTGAAAAATATAAGCTTGACGGTGGAGGACCAGAAGCTGGTCGCCATCACCGGCCCCAACGGGGGCGGTAAAACCACCCTGGCCCGGGCCATTATGGGTCTGATTCCATCTACAGGCGGGTCTATTTGGTGGAACGGGGCCGATTTGACCAAATGCAACGTCACCGAGCGGGCGCGGCTGGGGGTGTCCTACGGCTTCCAGCAGCCGCCCCGGTTCAAGGGCATGAAGGTCAAGGATTTGCTGGCGATTGCCGCGGGGAAGGAGCTGGGCCACGACGAGGCCTGCACCTACCTGACCAAGGTTGGACTTTGTGCCCGCGACTATCTGGAACGAGATGTGGACCCCTCTCTGTCCGGCGGCGAGGTCAAGCGGATCGAGATTGCGACGGTGCTGGCGCGCCGCTGCCCGCTGATGATCTTTGACGAGCCGGAGGCCGGCATTGACCTTTGGTCTTTCGCGCGGCTGACCGAGACCTTCTCCGAGATTCATGAGAAAAAGGAGGCTACCATTTTAATCATCTCCCATCAGGAGAGGATTCTGCGGCTGGCCGACGAAATCGTGCTGGTGGCGAATGGCGAGGTACAGACGCGCGGGCCGATGGAGGAAATTTATCCGCAGATTCTGGACGACACGGTATCGGGCTGTAATTTACTGGAGGTGGACCCGAAATGCTGAACGACATTCAGAAGCGCATCCTGGAGGTGGTCGCCGGGATGAAGAACGGCGAGGCCGCCGGAGCGGTCAACATCCGCGTGGACGGCAAAAAGGAATACCGTTCCAACTCGGAGCACATCACCATCACCTCGAAGGAGGACAAGGAAGGAATCGACATTCGGATTGAGCCGGGCGTCAAGGGTGAGGAGGTCCACATCCCGGTGGTGCTGACCGAGGCGGGATTCAAGGACAAGGTATACAACGATTTCTTCATCGGCGAGGGGGCCGACGTGACCATCGTGGCCGGGTGCGGTATTCACAGCTGCGCGGGCTGCGATTCCCAGCACGACGGCGTTCACACCTTCTATGTGGGCAAAAACGCCCATGTGGTGTATACCGAGACCCACTACGGCGAGGGAGACGACACCGGCCGCCGGGTGCTGAACCCGGAGACCATCCTCTATCTGGAAGAAGGGGCGTTGGTCAACCTGGAAACCACCCAGATTAAAGGGGTGGACGACACCAGGCGCTATACAAAGGCGGTGCTGGGCAAGGGCGCCGAGATTATCATTACCGAAAAGCTGCTGACCCACGACGGGCAGCACGCCGAGAGTGAAATGGATGTGTTCCTCAACGGCGAGGACAGCCGGACGCGGGTTATTTCCCGCAGCGTGGCGCAGGATACCTCGGAGCAGGTGTTCTATCCCAGGGTGGAGGGCAACGCCCGCTGCTTTGGCCACGTGAGCTGCGACGCCATTATCATGGGGGAGGCCAAGGTCAAGGCCATTCCGGCCATTACCTGCAACCATGTGGACGCGGGACTGATTCACGAGGCGGCCATCGGCAGAATCGCCAACGATCAGATCGTCAAGCTGGAGACGTTGGGATTGAGTGCCGAGGAAGCGGAGGAAAAGATTTTGGAGGGCTTTCTTCGCTGAACAAATAAGAGGGGGATCATTTCATGAAAACAAGAGTCGGTATTCTGACCGCCGGCGGCGACTGCCCCGGCTTGAACGCCACCATTCGCGGCGTGGCAAAGGCTCTCTATCAGCGTATGGGAGACGATGTGGAAATTATTGGCATCATCAACGGCTATTCCGGGCTGATTAAGGGAGAGTCCAGGATGATGAATCCCCATGACTTCTCCGGCATTCTCACCGTCGGCGGCACCATCCTTGGGACCAAGCGCACCCCGTTCAAAATGATGAAGGTGGTGGAGGAGGACGGCGTCGATAAGGTGGCCGCCATGAAGAAACATTACGCCGATCTGAAGCTGGATTGCCTTCTCTGCCTCGGCGGAAACGGGACCCACAAGACGGCCGACCTCCTGTGCAAGGAGGGCTTGAATATCATCGGCCTGCCCAAGACCATCGACAACGACATATACGGTACCGACGTGACCTTCGGCTTCCATACCGCCGTGGAAATCGCTACCGACGCCATTGACCGGATTCACACCACCGCCGGCAGCCACAGCCGTTGCATGGTGGTGGAGCTGATGGGCAACAAGGCCGGGTGGCTGGCTCTGTACGCCGGGATCGCGGGCGGCGCGGATATCATTTTGCTTCCGGAGTTTCCCTATTCCATTGAGAATGTCTGCATTGCCATTGAGAAACGGGCCAAGCAGAACAAATCCTTCTCCATCCTGGCGGTGGCCGAGGGAGCAATGGACGTGGAGGAGGCCCGCATGAAGTCCAAGGAGCGGACGGCAAGACGGGCTGAGCAGGGCTATACCACCCCTACCAACCGCATTGCCAGGCAGATTGAGGAGATGACCGGCTTTGAGACCCGTGTCTGCGTCCCCGGTCACATGCAGCGCGGCGGCAGCCCCTGTCCCTATGACCGGGTTCTGGCCACCCAGTTCGGCGCTTACGCGGCTAAGCTGGTGGCGAATAAGGAGTACGGCGTTACGGTTGCCATGAAGGGAACGGTGGTCACCCACAACAAGCTCTCCGACGTGGCCGGAAAGGCCCATCTGGTCCCCGAAGGGCATGGCATGCTGGAAATTGCCCGCCTGATGGGAATCAGCCTGGGCTAGGCGTTACATAAAAAAATAAGACGCGCTGCGATGATATACCGCAGCGCGTCTCGTTTTCTATTTTAAATTAACCTGCCGTCCGGACGATTTCGGGAACGGGCAGATGCTGTTTGGCGGTTATGGCGGCGACGCCGCCCTGGGGAACGCGGGAGGCACGGTAGGTGATGGAATCACCTAGCTCGTTGACCCGGAGCATAATGGTCACCGCCTGTTCCTTGCTCAGGGGATCCTTCGGGGCAAAATAGCCGGTGAGGCCGTTCATCAGGTTGCCCACCGTCACCTGCGCCACCGATTCCTGCGCCCAGTAGGAGATTTCTGAGGTGTCGGTATAGGTGTCGAGCGCCGCCGGAAGGGCAAGGGGCGGATTGCCAATCCAGTTGACGACCCGGCTGACAATGCAGGCGGCTTCTTCGCGGGTGAGCATCTTGGAGCTGTCGCCGTTGGAGACCAGGCCGATGGCCAGCGCGCCCTCCGCGCCGGTCCCCTCGATTTCCATGCCGCAGTTTTCGAGGATGTTGAGAGCCATTTGACAGAACTCGCCCCGGGTAATAGGCTCGGTGAAGTCGTGCTCTAAATTGAAAATTCCCTTTTCAGCGGCTTCTTCAATATAGGGGGTGGCCCAAAAGCTGGATTTGTCCTCGGCCAACGTTTTGACCGGGCGGCCGGTAGTGGATTTCAGGGTGTAAATCTTGTAACAGGGATTGGGATATTCAATGACACGGTTGATGCCGGCCTGACCGCCCCAGGTCCAGTTCTGCTCAAAGACGGTCAGGGTGTCGCCGTTCCATTCCTTGACGAGGGCGAAGTGATTGTAGGACTTGCCGCGCGCCGCCGCGCTGCCGACCATCACGTCGCCGGGCTTAGGCTGGTCGGTGAGCTCGAAGTAGAGATCATCCCTGTCTCTGACGTATATCATGGTGTCCGGCGTGAAGACTTCGATGCCGTAAATTTCGTCATAATAACGAATGACCAGCTCGGCACAGTTGATAGATTGGCCCCGTGCGTTGTAGCGGGCCTCAACGCCGTTGAGGGTGTCGGCCACAAAGCCCTGTCCCTCAATGTCAACATAGGTGCAGGAGAGAATCTTCTCCGACGCGTTGGCCGGCAGAAGGACTGCGGCAGTCAACGCGACAGAGCAAAAGGCCGCGCCGAGCCGGAGCTTTCGTGTTACGTGTTTCACTTGCAAATCAGTCCCTTCTCGAAACACAAGGGGGATTCGCGCCCTGCAAGGGGAGCGGCGGCCGCCGTTTGTGTTACAGTTCATTAACTTTTTGTTTCTTTGGATGACATAATAGTAACAGTATGTAACCAATTTGTCAAGTGTTTTGTTACGAATTGGATGTGAAAAAATTTTTTGTAACTAATTCAGCAAAAGGATTCCCTTTGCAGGCAGGATATAGTATACTGGAGAACGGAAAAACCCCGCCTGCGGGCGGGATTGGAGAGGATTGTTTGGAAAATTATTTTCACGTCCGCATGGACAAGCGGGAGGTGGACGCGGTGAGCGCGCTGGGTTTGGCCCATTTGGGGGACGGGGTGTTTGAGCTGCTCGTCCGGGCGCGGCTGTGCACTGCGGGGCGTACTTCCCAGACCGCGCTGCACCGGGAGACCGTCCGCCAGGTCAGCGCGGCGGCGCAGGCGGCGCGGGTGGAGCGTCTGCTTCCCCTCCTGAGCGAGGAGGAGCGGGGGTATTATCACCGGGGCCGCAACGCCCATCCCCATCATTCGGTTCCCCGGGGGGCGTCCCCGCAGCAATATGCCCGGGCCAGCGGTCTGGAAACCCTGTTTGGCGCGCTCTATCTGCTGGGCAGGCGGGACCGGCTCAACGAATTGTTTAATCTCACCATGGATACGGAGGAAGACCATGCCCCTTGACGCTGTATATTTGACAGCCCTGGCCGGAGAACTGCGCCGGGGCGCGGTTGGGAGCCGGGTGGACCGGGTTCACCAGCCGGAGCGGGACGAGTTGATTTTGCAGCTGCGGAGCCGCGAGGGGGTAAAGCGGCTGCTGCTCTGCGCGAGCCCCAACCATCCGCGGGTACATTTTACCGCCGCCCCGTCGGAAAATCCGGCGCAGCCGCCCATGTTTTGTATGCTGCTGCGCAAACATCTGGTGGGTGGAAAGCTGACCGGAATCGTTCAGCCGCCGGCGGAACGGGTGTTGACGTTAAAATTTGACTGCACCGACGAGCTGGGAGAGCCGGTGGAAAAGATGCTGGTGGCTGAGATCATGGGCCGCAACTCCAATCTGATTCTGTGCGGCGGCGACGGACGGATTGTGGACTGCCTGCGGCGGGTGGATTTTGAGATGTCGGAAAAGCGGCAGGTGCTGCCCGGGCTGTTTTATCAAAGTCCGCCGTCCCAGGATAAGGAAGACCCGGCGGCGGTGACGGCTGGAAAAATGGCCGCGCTGCTTTCCCATGCCGCAGGGCCGCTGGAACGGTGGATTACCGGTTCTTTCGCGGGCCTCTCGCCGCTGTTGGGACGAGAGCTGGCCTACGGCTTTGCCGGCGATGCCTCAGTTATGGTAGAGGACTGCGATCGGGAGAAGTTGTGCGCCTATTTAATAAAGGAGCTTGCCGGTTTGACCGGGGGTCCGTTTACACCGGTGCTGTTGCTGAAGGACGGGCAGCCCAAGGACTTTTCCTGCCGCTTCATCGGGCAGTACGGCGGCTATTATGAGCAGGAGACCGGGGAGAGCTTTTCGGCGCTGCTTGACCGTTTTTACGCCCAGCGGGACCGGGCGGAGCGGACCCGGCAAAAGAGTCAGGCCATGCGCAGGACCGTCCAAAATCTGCGGGACCGCACGGCGCGCAAATTGGCCCATCAGCGCAAGGAGTTGCAGGATACCGAGGGACGGGAACGGCTGCGGCAATTGGGAGACGTCGTGACCGCCAATCTCCATCAGATCGGGCGAGGGCAGGGACGGCTGACTTGTGTTGATTTTTACGACCCCGAGATGCGGGAGATCGAAATCCCGCTGTCTCCCAAGCTGTCCCCCCAGCAAAACGCGGCGAAGTTTTATAAGGACTATACCAAGGCGAAAAACGCCAGCCGCGTTCTGACCGGGTTAATCGCGCAGGGAGAAAAAGAGCTGAGCTATCTGGAAAGTATTTTGGACGAGCTGAACCGCGCCGAGGGAGAAAAGGATTTGTCGGAGATACGGGCTGAGCTGACCGAGGGGGGCTATATCCGGAGCGTGGGCAAAAAAAAGCAGCCCAAGCAGCAACCGTCACGTCCGATGGCCTTTCGCTCCAGCGAGGGATTTGAAATCTATGTAGGGCGCAATAACCGGCAGAATGACCAGCTGACCCTGCGGGCGGCGGAGAAATATGATCTGTGGCTGCACGCGCAGAAAATTCACGGCAGTCATGTGATTGTGGCGTGCGCGGGGCGCGGCGAGCCGGGGGAGGCGACGCTGGACGAGGCGGCGGCGCTGGCGGCGTGGTATTCCCAGGCCCGGGAGGGACAGAATGTGCCGGTGGACTGCGCGCTGGTCAAGCATGTGAAAAAACCGGCGGGCGCAAAGCCGGGGATGGTGATCTACGACCACTATACCACCCGCTATGTCACGCCGGATGGGAAATTGTGTGAAAAACTGCGGGAGGAAAGGCAATGAACGACGAATGGAGGACAAAGCATTACAGCTTTTTTCAGAACCGGGTATGCGAATACTTTCCCTGTCACGACACGGAGAAGCCGGAGGATTTTAATTGCCTGTTTTGCTACTGTCCGCTCTACGCCCTGGGGGACCGGTGCGGCGGCGGCTTCCAATACACCGAAAAGGGAGTCAAGGACTGCACAAAATGTCTGTTTCCCCACCGGCGGGAAAATTACCCGCAGGTGGTGGAGCGGTTCGGGGAGATTGCGGAGCTGGTCCGTAAAAAGGGATAGGTTGAGAAAATAAGAAATCCGCAGGTCAGGATGGCCTGCGGATTTTGGACGGTAGCGATAAAATCTAATTTCTTTTTAAAACGTTAAAGGGCACGATAATTTGCAATGGTAAGATTGAGAGACTCAATTTGTTTCGGCGTTAACCCAGTCACATCAAGGTAAGCGTTTTCGCCGTTATTTAATCCGAGAAGATAGTCAGTGGTAACGCCGAGCGACTTGGACAGCGCGATCAGTTTTTTAATCGAGGGCACTCTGGTCCCGTTCTCATACATGGTAATGGTCGATTTATTTACTCCAATTTTGCGTGCCAGCTTCTCTTGTGAGAGGTTTTGACCATTTCTGAGATCTCTGATTACATCTCCAATGGGCAACATGATACCACCTACTTTGCGTTAAGAGTACCATACAGTATGGTTTCTCATGGTGAGTATATGTTGACTAATAGAAAACTACATGATATACTGACAGTAAACTACAATGGCGCAGGTTGAAAAAGGGGAGCCTTATTTTTTATTTTCCCTCTTTCAGCTTTTGAAGCTCCACATATTCTACGACCGATTCTCTTCCGTGCCTGCTCAGAGAAAGAATGTCCTGCACAAGCGACTCGCAGGAACAGTCGCGGGTGATATAAATCGTTTTCAACGGTTTCTTTTTATCGTAAGAACAGCGGCCAATCAGATAATCGGCGGACACGCCGTAATATTCCGCCAGCGTGATAAAATGTCTCAGCGGAAGCTCATACTCGCCCTTTTCATATTTGGAATAGTGCTGTTGGGATATGCCGAGAACCGCCGCGATGTCCTTCTGCGAGCAATCATGATCTTCCCGCAATTCACGAAACAAATCTACTACGTTTTTCAAAGCCGCCTCCGCTCTCCTTTTTTTGAAAAGAGTATCATACATATAATTTTATGTATTGATTTTACCTATTTAATCATGTATAATACATATAATACTATGTGAATGCGGGGGAGAGATATGAGGGAGACATCCTGTGCTTTCACCGGGCACCGTCCCATGAAATTACCGTGGCGGTTTGCTGAGTCGGACCTCCAATGCGTGGAATTGCAGATGGAGCTGACCGCGCAGATTGTAAGGCTGGCAGGGTGCGGTGTGACGAACTTTTTCAGCGGCATGACGGAGGGAACGGATTGCGACTGTGCGGAGATTGTGCTCAAATTGCGTAAAAAAAATCCCGCCCTGACCCTCCACTGTCTCCTGCCCTGTGAGGGACAGGCGGACAAGTGGAGTCATTCAGCGCAGAGGCAGTATTATAAAATTTTAATGCAGGCGGATTTTGTGCAATATGTGAGCCGGAAATATTATAACGGTTGTATGATGGAGCGCAACCGCCGTTTGGTGGAACAGGCGGGGATTCTTTTGGCCGTTTACAACGGGGCGAGGCAGGACAGTACCGGCGGTACGATAAATTACGCGCGAAAGATGGGGCGGGAGATTATCGTAATTGACCCGGTTACCCGGCACATCTTCCATGAAGAAAGCGCGAACAAATAATTTAAGTCCCGCTTCCATACCGCCTGGAAGCGGGACTTTTCGCAGCAGTTCGGTTGGTACTACGCCGGAAAAAGGACCGTTTTATTGCTGGAGTAAAAATGGGACATAACTTATGGCAAGGACAAAATTGTAAGGGGGATGGAGGTAGGTAAGGGATTGTAAAGGGTTGGAGGAGAAAGGAAATAACGGATTGCGGTACCGGCGTAGTTAGCATTACCTAACTGATGGCTTTATCATACACCTACGGATTGTATTTGTCAAGCATTTTCTTCTTGCTTTTTTTCGCGACTGGGAGTAAAATAAAAATAGAGTTGTAGCTGAAACGAAGTGTTACGCGCACGGGCTGCTTCAAACCGCATGGGTTTGAGGCAGTTTTTTTAGAATCTGTATTCAAAATCAATGAACGCCGTCTTGCCAGGTCTTTTATCTTGCAGGACCGCAATATCCCCCGGCACTCCCCGGTTATGAATACAGGTGCTTCGATTTGACGAAGGAGGTCTGCTGCTATGTATATTGTAACCAACGGTAAGCTGATTACCCGCGATCCGTCGCACCCTTATTATGAAAGGGGGGCGGTAGTCTTCGACGGTTCGTCTATTCTGGCCGTGGGAGAGGAGGGGGCGTTACAGACGCAATATCCCCAGGCGGAACGCGTTGACGCCAGAGGCGGCGTCATCATGCCCGCCTTCATCAACGCGCATACCCACATCTATTCCGCACTGGCCCGCGGGCTGTCCATCGACGGCTTCAACCCCACCAATTTCTATGAGGTACTGGACGGCCAGTGGTGGTACATCGACCGCCACCTGACCTTAAAGGGCACCCGCGCCTCTGCCGACGCCCTTTACATAGACTGCATCAAGCAGGGGGTTACGACCATCTTCGACCACCACGCTTCCTTCTGCGAGATTCCCGGCTCTCTCTTTGAAATCGCGGCGTCTGCCAAGCAGTTTGGCATCCGTTCCTGCCTCTGTTACGAAACGTCGGACCGCGACGGCGAGGAGAAGTGCCTCCAGGCCATTCGGGAGAACGCGGACTTCATTGCCCATTGTGAGAAGGAAAAAGACCCGATGCTGGCCGCCATGTTCGGCGGGCACGCCCTGTTTACCATCTCCGACAAGACCTTTGAGCGCATGGTTGAGGCCAACAATGGCCGGACCGGTTACCACATCCATGTATCGGAGGGTATGAACGACGTCTACGACTCCCTCCAAAACTATGGGCGCCGTCCGGTGCAGCGTCTTCAGGACCATGGGATTTTGGGACCCAAGACCATTTTGGGCCACTGCATCCATGTCAATACGGCTGAGATGGAAATCATCAAGGAGACCGGGACCATGTGTGTCAACAACCCGGAGTCCAATATGGGCAACGCCGTGGGCTGCTCCCCGGTGCTCCAGCTGTTCCGGCATGGAATTACCGTTGGGCTGGGCACCGACGCCTATACCAACGATATGCTGGAATCGCTCAAGGCTGCGTTGACAATTCAGCGGCACAACGCCTGCATGCCCAACGTTGGCTGGTGTGAGGTCACCTCCATGCTGTTTGAAAACAACGCCAAGGCTGCCGCCCAATATTTTGACCTTCCGCTCGGCGTGCTGAAGCCCGGCGCGGCGGCTGACATCATTGTCATGGACTACAAGCCCTTCACGCCCTTCTCGGCCGAAAACATCGACGGGCACATGCTCTTCGGCATGACGGGCCGCCAGTGCCAGACCACCATCGCCAACGGCAGGATTTTGATGAAGGACCGCGAATTGGTGGGAGTCGACGAGGAGGCGGTCAACGCCCGCATTCTGGAAGAGTCAAAGAAGCTGTGGGGGGCGCTGAATCATCGCGCCTATTAGGAATTTTTGTCCGAAGTTTGAACCCTGTGCGCAAAAGGAGGAAACGATATGTCTGAACTGATGACCCCCATTCCCTTTCGCCGCCTGATGACCTGGATTGCGTCGGAGTACCGGCGGGAGGGTTCCGTTTTTGGAGTACGCCGGCCCTATGTTGCCGGACAGAAGGAGCTTCCCATTTTCGACGAACGGATTGAAACGCCCTTTGGTCCCGCCGCCGGCCCCAACACCCAACTGGCTCAAAATATCATTGCCGCCTATTTTGCCGGGGCCCGGTTCTTTGAGCTTAAAACAGTGCAGAAGATGGACGGCGCGGAGCTGGCCGCCTGCGTCAGCCGTCCCTGCATCCTGGCCGAGGACGAGTGCTATAACTGTGAATGGTCCACCGAGCTCTATGTCTCCCAGGCGTATGTGGAGTACGTCAAAGCGTGGTGCGCCATCAAAATGATTTCCAGGCTCTACGGCCTGGGCGGGCCCGACGGGTTTGTTTTCAACATGTCGGTTGGCTACGATTTAGAGGGCGTCAAGGGGGAAAAGGTGAATACCTTCCTCGACAATATGATGGACGCTTCCGAAAATCCGGTCTTCCTCGACTGCATCGCGGCCTTAAAATCTATGTATCCCGGTGAGACGGCCTATATCAACGGGATTTCCCCGCGTATCTCCCGCAGCGTTACCGTCTCCACCCTTCACGGCTGCCCGCCCGACGAGATCGAGCGCATTGCCTCCCATCTTCTCACCGAGAAGGGCCTGCACACCTTTGTCAAGTGCAATCCCACCATTTTGGGCTATCAGACGGCTAGGGATATCCTTGACGCAATGGGGTATGACTACATCGTCTTTGACGAGCACCATTTCAACGAGGACCTGCAATACGCCGACGCGGTGCCGATGTTCCGTCGGCTCCAGGCGCTGGCCGGAACCAAGGGGCTGGAATTTGGCCTCAAGCTGTCCAACACCTTCCCGGTGGACGTGACCCGTGGAGAGCTGCCCAGCGAGGAAATGTACATGGCCGGGAAATCGCTCTTCCCGCTGACGGTGGAGATGGTGCGCCGCCTCTCCAAGGATTTTGACGGCAGGCTCCGCATCAGCTATGCCGGCGGCGCGGACTATTTTAATATTGATAAACTGTTCGCCTGCAACGTCTGGCCCATCACCATGGCGACCACCGAGCTCAAGCCGGGCGGTTACCAGCGCTTTACCCAGATTGCCGCCAAGCTGGACGGGCTGCCCTTCGCTCCCTTCTCCCGGGTGGATGTGGACGGTGTGGGACGGCTGGCCGAGGCGTCCCGCAGCGAAAAGCACCATGTCAAGGCGGTCAAGCCGCTGCCCCGGCGCAAGCTGGCCGAAAAGGTCCCTCTGTTCGACTGCTTTACCGCCCCCTGTAAGGGAGGCTGCCCCATTGGGCAGGATATTCCCGAATACGTGGAGCTGGTCCGTCAGGGCAAGTATGCCTCCGCGCTGCGGCTGATTATGGAGAAGAACCCTCTGCCCTTTATCACGGGAACCATTTGCGCCCACCGCTGTATGAGCAAGTGTACCCGCAACTTTTACGACACCCCGGTCAACATTCGGGCTGCCAAGCTGGCGGCGGCGGAGCGGGGTTACGCGGAATACACCGCCAAGCTGAAAAAGCCGGTTCCCGCCGGAACGGGGACAAGGGCGGCCATTGCCGGCGGCGGCCCGACCGGTATGGCGGCGGCCTACTTTGTCGCGCGGGCGGGTATTCCGGTCACCCTTTACGAGCGCGCGGAACAATTGGGCGGTGTGGTGCGGCAGGTGATTCCCTCCTTCCGCATCCAGGACGAGGCCATTGACAAGGACGCCGCCGTGCTGGAAAAGCTGGGGGTGGATATCCGGCTGAACACCGAGGCTCCGTCCGCAGAGGCGTTGAAGAAGGACGGCTTTACCCACATTTTCTACGCCGTCGGCGCGTGGAAAGCGGGCGGTCTGGACCTTCCGGGCAATGTGGTCCCGGTCATTGGCTGGCTGAAGGACCTCAAGGCGGGCAAAAAGGTTTCGCTCGGCCATGTCGCGGTGGTAGGCGGCGGCAACACCGCCATGGACGCGGCGCGGGCCGCCCGCAAGGCAGGGGCCAAATCTTCCACGGTGGTCTACCGCCGGACGCGCAAATATATGCCCGCCGACGCCGAAGAGCTGGAGCTTGCCCTCGCCGATGGGGTACAATTTATGGAGCTGGCCGCTCCCAAAGAGCAGAAGAACGAGAAACTGGTCTGCGAAAAACTGCGGCTGGGCGAGCCGGATGCTTCGGGACGCAGGAAGCCGGAACCCACCGGGGAGCTGTTTGAGATTGCGTGTGATACCGTGATTTCGGCGGTGGGCGAAAAGGTGGATGGCACGGTCTTTGAAGCCAACAGCGTTCAGTTGAACGTTGACGGTCTGCCCGGCTTCCGCACCAACGTGGACAACGTTTTCGTTGGAGGCGACGCGATGCGCGGGCCGGCCACGGTGGTGGAGGGCATCGCCGACGCGCAGGCTTTCGCCGATGTGGTTATTGGTTCGGTTTACAAGTATTCCATTCCCATCCATTCCAAGGCGGGCCGCGCTGCTGCGGTGGCGAAGAAGGGGATTCTGTGCGATTCCGCCAAGAGCGAAGGGGAACGCTGCCTGAGCTGCAACGTGGTGTGTGAGTGCTGCGCCGACGTGTGCCCCAACCGGGCCAACGTGTCCATTTCAATGCCCGACGGCAGCCATCAGATTTTGCACATAGATCAGATGTGCAACGAGTGCGGCAACTGCGCCGTCTTCTGTCCCTATGATTCGGCCCCTTATCGCGACAAATTTACCCTGTTCGCCACGCGGGAGGGATTTGATGAGAGCGAAGCGAACCAGGGCTTCCTCCCACTGGGCGGCAATCAGATTTTGGTCCGCCTGGACGGCAAAGTCTTCCATGCCGACCTGTCCGACCCGAAAAATGGTCTTCCCGCCGGGATTGAGACCTTGATTATAACGGTTTTGTCCAACTATGGTTACCTGATGGCATAAGTAAAGCCCCGTACAATCCGGTTAAAGGGTTGTACGGGGCTTTAATATACAAATGAAACGCTGGTGAAAGGTTACGGTTCGTCTTCCGCCTCCCGGTAAATCAGCACGACGTCCACCACCCGGTTGCCGTCGTGGTCGATTACCGACACCCGTTCGCCGTCTTCCAGGCTTTTTAAAGAGGCGGCGTCGGTTGGCGCATAGTTCAGGTAATAGGCCGTGTTGTCGTCCATGTACAGTCCCCCGACGTCCATAACGGCGTTCAACAGCTCACGACCGGTGACGTCGTGGGAGACTTCATCGGGGCTGATTGCCGGGGTTCCCAAGACTTCGTTTCCGTCCGGCCCCAACCGTGCGTAAAGGATGACCCGATGGCCCAACAGACTTTCATCCTGGGCGGTTTGGGCCGAAACCTGAAAATCCTTGACATAGCCGCTGAGCCGAATACAGTCCTTACCAAGCTTTTCCCCTTCGGTCCGAAGGTCGGCTTTCGCGTTGGCCTGCACCACCCCGGTCACCGGGACGGCTTCAAACCGCAGCTCCAGCAGGGTTTTGGGTTCCAGCATTTCGTCGAGATGATAGACCGGCTCGCCTGTCTCGGTGAAGCCCTGAACGACGCTGGCCTGCAAGGCGTTGTTCAGCAGCAGGCAGGTCTCCTCGCGGCTGGCGGTGCGGCCCTTGTCGCCTTCGTCGCCGTTATACAGCCCGGCCGCCGCCGCTGCGGCGTCGGTTGCGGCAGCCCAATCGGGACCGGTGAAACGTTCGGCGTCATAGCCGAGGACGGCCAGCAGCATTTTGGCGAGTTCCCGAATGGTCACCGCGTCCCCGGGGCGGAAGTCGCTTCCGGCGGGGCCGGAGATGACGCCCCGTTCGGCGCAGAGCTCTATGTAACCGGCCGCCCAGCTTTCGGCGGCGTCGGGAAACCGGCAGACAGCGTCCGCCGTCAGCTCGGGGGCCAGCAGACCGGCGATTACCTTTGACGCCTCGGCCCGGTTCACGGGACGCTCGGGCTGAAAGGACCCGTCGTCATAACCGGATACCAGTCCCAGGTCGGTGAGCATCGCCACGGCGGCTTTTTGTTGAACCAGGTCCCAGTCGGTAAAATAGCCCGTTTCAGGCGCCGCCCCCGAGGCGAACGGCAGCACGCTGAACAGCAGCGCCAGGGTTAACAAAACGGTCAGTCTCCTCTTCAAGGGGCGTTTCCTCCTCTCGAGTAAGATTTGTCTGTGAATAGTATACTATCTCTAGCCTGTCCCGGTCAATCCCTCAAAGAAGGTTGTAATTTTATTGTAATGTCAGCGGGAAAAGTCGATGGATTTTTCGCCGTGCTTGTCCAAAAACGCGTTAATTTGCGAGAAGGGACGGCTGCCAAAAAATCCCCGGCGGGCCGAGAGGGGACTGGGATGGGGCGATTTCAGCACCAGCCTTGGATGGGGGGAATTTTGGGCGGCGGCGGCCTTTTTTTGCGCCTGGGCACCCCAGAGCACAAAGGCGACCGGCTGGGGCAGCGCCGCCAGCGACAGCGCCACCGCGTCGGTGAAGGTTTGCCAGCCGTAGTCGCGGTGGCTGTTTGCCTGGCCCGCCGAGACGGTCAGTACGGCGTTGAGGAGCAGCACCCCCTGGGACGCCCAGCCAGACAGGTCGCCGCCGGCGGGCGGTGGGCAGCCCAGATCATCCTCCAGCTCACGGAAGATATTCCGAAGGGAGGGGGGCAGCTTAACCCCGCTCCGGACCGAGAAGGCCAGTCCGCTGGCCTGACCCGGCTCGTGATAGGGATCCTGGCCTAAAATGACCGCACGGACCCGCTCTGGCGGCGTCAGGGAAAAGGCGCGGAAGACCTCCGCCTCCGGCGGGAAAACGGTTCCGGCGGCGCGTGCGCTGTCCACCTGCCGGGACAGCGCGGCAAAATAGGGTTTTTCCAGCTCGCCGCCCAGCAGGGGGAGCCAGGGCTTCAGGGCGTTGGTATCCATAGAAAAGTCCTCGCTTTTTCTGAAATTGATGTATTTCTATTGTATGGGATTGTCCCACGGATGGCAAGGGAAAACTTTTTTTATTTTCTGGGAACAATTTTTGACGCGGGCCGTCTAAGTTGTCGGTGGCGCCACATTGAATTATGATACGATTTGATTATGATTTGAAAGGAAATGATTGTTATGAAAAAGCTGCTATCTCTTCTTTGCGCGCTGTCGCTGGCCCTTTCGCTGGGCGCGTGCGCCGGTAAGGGGGACGCCGATCCCCTGGCCAAAATGAGTTTGGAGGACGTCCTTGCGGCCTCGCTCAAGGATGTGCCCAATTTACCCGATTCCAATCCCACGGCTTTGACCGCCGACGACTTTGAATTTTTTGCCTTCGCGCCGTATCAGGAAGGCTATGAGGGCATTCAGGCCGATGCGCTGATCAGTGCGATGCCCCATTCGGTGGTGTTGGTGCGGGTTCCCGCCGATAAGGCCGGAGAGGTTGCGGAAACCATGCGGGAAAAGGCCGACCCCCGCAAGTGGATTTGTGTGGAGGCGGAGAAGACCGTTGTGGACCGCTGCGGCGGGACGATTCTGCTGGTGATGTCCAACGGCGAGACGGCCAACGCGATTTTGACCAACTTCAAGGCCCTTTACGGCGAGACCCCCACCGAGGATGAGCTTAAAATTCCCGAGCCGGCTGGCGACTTGCTGGGTGCCGATATCCCGCCCGCTGAAGTAGTTGAGGTGGACGAGAACGGTTTTCCGGTGGACGCCGCCCCGGCGGGTTAAACCCAACGTTCTGTAGTGGGATTCTGCAAGTAAGATAGAAAGGGGAGGGGCATATGCTCTTTTCCAGCGTCACCTTTCTCTATGCGTTCCTCCCGTTGACCCTGCTTTGCTATTTTCTCGCCCCCAAGGGGCTGCGCAACGCCGTGCTGTTGGTTGCGAGTCTGGTTTTTTACGCCTTTGGAGAGCCGCGGTATGTGGTCCTGTTGTTGATTTCCTCGGTCTGCGACTTTATTTGGAGCTTGCTGATCGAGAAATTCCGGGACCGGCCCCGGCTCGCCAAAGGGCTGCTGTTGGGTTCTCTCGCGGTCAACCTGGGACTGCTCGGTTTTTTTAAATATGCCGATTTTCTGCTGCGCTCGGTGAACGCTCTGCTGGGAACCCATATCCCGCTCCTTGGCGTGCCCCTCCCCATCGGCATCAGCTTCTACACCTTCCAAACAATGTCCTATACCATCGACGTCTACCGGGGCCGGGCCAGGGCGCAAAAAAACTTTGCCACCTTCGCCACCTTTGTCTGCCTGTTTCCCCAGCTGATTGCCGGTCCCATCGTCCGCTATACCGACGTGGCCGGGGAATTGGAGGCGCGGCGGACCCGGTTGGAGGACGTCGCTCTGGGGCTGCGGCGGTTTGTAGTTGGATTGGGGAAAAAGGTGCTGCTCGCCAACGGTATGGGTGAGCTGTGCGCCGCGTTTCGCTCCTCCGCCGAGCCGAGCACCCTCTTCTATTGGATTTATGCGGTTGCCTTTCTGTTTCAGATTTATTTTGACTTTTCCGGCTACTCCGATATGGCAATCGGCCTCGGGCGGGTCTTTGGGTTTCATTTCCCGGAAAATTTCGACTACCCCTACGTTTCCCGTTCCATCACCGAGTTCTGGCGGCGCTGGCATATGACCATGGGCGGCTGGTTTCGCGATTACGTCTATATTCCGTTGGGCGGCAACCGGGTGAGCAAAGCAAAGTGGCTGCGCAATCTGGCCGCTGTATGGCTTCTGACCGGCCTTTGGCATGGGGCGGACTGGAATTTCGTGCTGTGGGGCGTTGGCTTCGGAATCATTCTGGCGCTGGAAAAGACGGTGTATGGAACGTTTTTGGAGCGGCTTCCGGTGGTTCTCCGCCATGTCTACGTTCTATTGCTGGTTGTGGTCAGCTTTGTGGTATTCAATGCCGACGGTCTGTCTGGCGCGGCGTCCGATTTGGCGGGAATGGCGGGACTGTCCGGACTTCCGGCCTGTACGGGGGAGACCCTCTATTTTCTGAAGAGCTACGCGGTTTTGTTGCTTGTCTGCGCCTTTGCCGCCCTGCCTCTGGGCGGACGGCTCTGCCGCCGGATGGAAAACGCCGGGGCAATGACGGTATTGGAGCCGCTGGCCATGGTGGGACTGCTGACGGCGGTCACGGCCAGTTTGGTGGACGGGTCCTTTAACCCGTTCCTCTATTTCCGATTTTAAGGGAGGGCGGTTGAAATGAAGAAGACAAAGGCCGCCGCTCTTGCCGGTACGGTTTTGCTGTATTTGTTCGGGCTGGCCGTGCTCATCTGGATTTTGCCGGACCGGGCGGTTTCCCGCGCCGAGCGCAGGCGTCTGGAACAGCGGCCCTCGTTTTCCGCCGGTTCGTTTTTGTCGGGGGCTTTCGCCAAACATTTGGAGACCTATTTTCTCGACCAGTTTCCGGGGCGGGACGGCTGGCGCGCCGTTCAGGCGAGACTGCGGTTTGACCTTCTCCGGCAGCGGGACAGCAACGGCGTGTATCGCAGGGGGGACGCCGTCAGCCGGTTGGAGTACCCCTTGGCGGAGAAGCAGGTCGCGCACGCCGCCGGGAAAATCAATTGGGTGATGGAGACCTATCTTGCCGGTTCCAACGTCAGGTTTGCCGTCATCCCCGACAAGAATTATTTCATGGCCGGCGATGCGCCGCATTTGGACTATGGGCGGATGTTTGCGCTGCTGGACGAAACGGTCGCCGCGCCGCGTGTGGACCTGAGCGGTTGTCTGCAATTGGAGGATTATTACCGCACCGATTCCCACTGGCGGCAGGAGCGGCTTTTGCCGGTGGCGCAGGCGCTGGCCGACAGCTTTGATCTGGAGGTGGACCTTTCCCCCGAGACGGGCTTTGCGCGGGAGGAGCTTGCGCCCTTTTACGGCGTCTACTGCGGGCAGGCGGCGGTGGACGTCGAGCCCGACGTGCTCTCTTATCTGCGCAGCGGCGCTATTGACGTCGCGCGGATGACCGGTCCGGAATTGGAGGGCGAACAGCCCGTCTACACCCTGGACCGGTTTGGGGGTATGGACGGCTATGACGTGTTTTGCGCGGGACCGCAGTCGGTTTTGACCATTGAGAGCCCGTTGGCCAAAACCGACAGGGAGTTGATCCTCTTCCGGGACTCCTTTGGCAGCTCGCTGGCCCCGCTGCTGTTGGAGGGGTACCGCAGGGTGACGCTGGTGGATCTCCGTTATGTCGCGAGCGGTCTGCTGGACCAGTTTGTGGACTTTCATGGACAGGACGTTCTTTTCCTGTACTCCACAAGTTTGCTCAATTCGGGCATGCTGCTGAAATAAAACAAATGTTTGCTTTTTTGCCCCTCCTGTGCTATAGTGGTCACAGGAGGGATTTCTTATGCCCCGAACCAGTAACAAGCAAGCTGAGATATTGGAATACCTGCGGCAGTTTCTTTCAGAGAACGGGTACGCGCCGTCGGTGAGGGAAATCTGCGCTGCCGTCGGCCTGCGGTCCACGTCGTCAGTGCATTATCATCTGAGCCAGCTAAAGCGGCGCGGCCTGATTGAAATGGAGGACAATAAAAACCGCACGGTTACCGTTCCCCTGGAACGGGCAGATGGGGGGCGGATTCCCATTGTGGGAATTGTCACGGCTGGGCTTCCCATTTTGGCTGTGGAGAATATCGACGGGTATCTCCCCTGGGAAGGGGAGGAGGACTGTTTTGCGCTTCGGGTGCGGGGTGAGTCCATGATTGGCGCGGGAATCTTTGACGGCGATCTGGTGGTGATTCGTCCGCAAAACGTGGCGTCCAACGGCGACATTGTGTTGGCATTGCTGGACGACGAGGCCACCATCAAGCGGTTTTACCGTAATGAGGGAGAGGTGTGGCTCTTGCCCGAGAACGACGCCTTTTCACCCATTGACGGGCGTTATGCGCGGATTCTGGGCAAGGTCAAGGCTTTGATGCGTGAGTATTAATATACTGGTTTTTTGATAACGGAGCGTTCCATGAGGGAAAAGCTATTGTGTGCTGTATTGTGAATTGTGCTGGAACAGCGCCCTGTAATCCGGAGCAAGGATTGCGGGGCGCTGTGTTTTTTGTATGTGCCGGTAGCGGTTTGATTCTCCGTTTATTCTCGATTTCTCCTAAAATGTGCAAATCTACACTTGCAGCTTTCCCTATAATGTATTATAATAGGCTTCGACACGATTGCGGAACAATGATGATTCGATTGTTTCACGTGAAACAAAAAACACATGGAAGTGATCCTATGCGTCATGTAAGCAAGCGTCATTTCGTCCTGCCTATCGCCGCCGCGCTGACCTTTGCGTTGTCCGTTCCCGTTGCCTCGGTTGACGGGGCGGGAAAACAGGATTTGGTTCCGCCCGCGGTGCATGATTTAGTCAATCGCGGTTTGTCCGGTGAAATGAGGCCGGGCAATTTTGCGTCGGGCGAAGTGATGTCTCGGGCGATGTTCTATACGGCGTTGGCGCGTATGGACGACGCGCCGGTAAACAATGACCAGGCAACCAACCTCAAGGATGTGCCGCAGGGACAGTGGTATACTGGGTCGGTGGTTTGGGCCCTGACCTCCGGGCTTACCACCTGTCAGGACAGGGACAGCTTTGGCGCGCGCTCGCCCATTACGCGGGTGGAAATATGTCTGGCGCTCTCCCGGTATGACCGTTATAGCGGCGCGAAGCGGTTGAACAGCGATGCGGCGTCCACCTTTGTGGACATGGGACGGCTGATTGGCGAGGAACGGCTCGCTGTTGCCGCCTGTCAGGACGGCGGCGTTGTGCAGGGGCGGGCAGATGGGCGTTTTGATCCCTACGCGACGGCCTCCCGGGAGGAGGTAACACGGATGATCGGCAATTACCGAAAACTTGCGCCCCAACAGCTGGGGCAGGTTCCAGATTCTGTGACGGCGGACGGTGCGGCGGCGATTTCCACCGATGCGAAGGGGTGGACGTATCGTTACGCGGAGGATTTCCCCCTCGCCAGCCTTTCGCAAGTGACCGAGGAGGCGGTGTTGGAGCTCAACAGCCGCATCATCTATGAAAACCTCCCGGCAAACATCGCGCCCTTTGGGGAAACAATTGACGGCGACAAAAAGCATTTGACCAACTATGGGGCAAAGGGCATTCATGACTGCTGGAACGTCGTTACCAACCGCTTCAATAAAAACAATCAGGTGGACGAGGGAACCACGCTTGACGGTACGCAGCAATACTATGGGTACTCCCTACAGGCCGGTGGACTGGTTCGCCAGGACAGTTGGCACGAGGCTGCCGAGGACTCGGGCAAGGAACCATGGCAGTGTACGTGGTGGGTGTGGGGCCGTGCGGCTCAGTACATTGAGGAAGCCTTTGGCAAGGACCTCAAGGAGCTTTGCGACGGGGAGGACAACTTTGGACACGGCAAGAGCTATTATGCCGGGCTCTCTGATTACTTCGCCAGCGATTTGCAGCCGGCCCCCAACTCGGTGATCTCCTGGTCCTGCGGCGCGTATGGGCATGTGGCCTACGTGGAAGCGGTTGACGCAGGGGGGATTTGGGTGAGCATGGCGGACAGCGGCCACACCTGGCGCGGCATTACGTACATTCCCCGCGTTGATTCGGACAGCAACCCCTATCCGCTCCACTGGTACGCGGAGGAGCGGTTGAACGGGTTTAACCATCTGGACCGGCCCTTCTTTGCGGGTCCGGCGGTGCGTGAAGTGATAGAATAGGAATAGAATGTTTCACGTGAAACATAATGAGAGATTAGAGGTGCGGGGCACATGGGAACCATTATATCAATTGTTAATCAAAAGGGCGGCGTAGGCAAGACCACAACCGCCGTCAACCTGACCGCCGCCCTGAAGCAGAGCAAGAAAAAGGTTCTGCTGTGCGACTTTGATCCCCAGGCAAACGCCACCTCCGGCATGGGCGTAGTGAAAAACGGGATACGGCTCAGCAGTTATGATATTATCATCAACGACGCCGACCCCAAGGCCGCCGTGGTCACAACGGAGTATGGGGATGTGATTCCCTCGTCGGCCGCCCTCTCAGGCGCGGGGGTAGAGCTGGTGGCGTTGGAAAAGCGGGAGTTCCGGCTCAAGCAGGCCCTCGACAAGGTGCGGGACGACTATGACTGCATTCTGGTTGACTGTCCGCCGTCGCTGGAACTGCTAACGCTCAACGCCCTTTGTGCCGCTGACAAGATTTTAATCCCCGTTCAGTGCGAATACTATGCGTTGGAGGGACTGCGGGACTTGATGACCACCCTTCGCGCGGTGAAGCGGGCGATGAATCCTAAGTTGGAAATCTTCGGGGTGTTGCTGACGATGTTCGATGGGCGGACCAACCTGGCGGTGCAGGTGTCGGAGGAGGTCCGGCGCTTTTTTCCGGAGAAGGTCTTTTCGTCGGTCATCCCCCGCAACATCCGACTGTCGGAGGCACCGAGCCACGGGCTGCCCGTACTGGCCTACGACAAGCAGAGCAAGGGGGCGGAGAGCTACTATAAGCTCGCCGCAGAAATTCTGAAAAAGGAGGGGATTTGATGGCGGCAAACAAAGGATTGGGAAAGGGTTTGGGCGCGCTCTTTGGCGATTTGCCGCCCAACGAGCCGCAGGAGCGGCCCAATCTCAACCTGTCGATACAGAAGATCGAGCCCAACCCGTTTCAGCCGCGCAAGCACTTCGACCCTGAGGAACTGCAAACGCTGGCCGACTCCATCTCCAAATACGGCGTGATACAGCCGCTGACGGTTCGCGCGCTGGACAATGGGTATTATCAGATCGTCGCCGGGGAGCGGCGGTGGCGGGCCGCTCGGATGGCGGGACTGGACGAGGTCCCGGCTGTGATTGTGGAGGCCGACGACCGGACCACGGCGGAGCTGGCTTTGATTGAAAATCTCCAGCGGCAGGATCTGGACCCCGTGGAAGAGGCGCAGGGATACAAACGGCTGCTGGACGAGTATGGCATGACCCAGGAGCAGATCGCCGCGTCGGTGGGGAAATCCCGCCCCGCCGTCGCCAACGCGCTGCGCCTTCTCTCCCTGCCCGAAGAGCTGCTCGATTTGCTGGCCGACGGGACCATCACGCCGGGCCACGCGAGGGCGCTGCTATCGCTGCCAGACGAGCAGCGGCAGCGGGACGCGGCGGAGCGGATTGTGCGCGGCGAGCTGTCGGTGCGGCAGACCGAGGCGTTGTGCAAGGCCCTTTTAAAGGAGCCTGCGCCCGAGCCGGTCAAAAAGGGACTGGAGGTGGACTACATCGCCGAGTGCGAAAAGTCCCTGTCCAGTTCCCTCGGACGCGGCGTCCGCATCGTCAACGGCCAGCGAAAGGGACGGCTGGAGTTGGAATTTTACGGGCCGGACGATTTGCAAAAGTTGTTGGAGCAGTTGCAGCACGAGTTAAAGCGCACAGAAGGTTTCTGAGTGGTAAGAAAACGCAAGGAGGACGCACAATTGAATGAGCAGCAGTCCTGGGATTACCAGGACCCGGAGGAAGAGCTTACGCTCCTTTCCAATAAGAAAAAAAACGCGCTGGTGCGGTATATGGCGATTCTGTTCGGCGTCGCCTTCCTGCTGGTGCTGCTTTCTTTCCTGATTCAGCTGCGGGACAGCCGGGAGACCATCTCTGATCTGAGTCAGGCCAACAGCAGCGCTCTGCAAAACGCCGGTAAGCTCCAGGAGGACAATCAAAGGCTGGCCGGGGACAACGAGGCGTTGCTGCGGCAGATCGAGTCGCTGGAGGCCCAGCTCCGGGAGACGGAAGAGACAGCGGCGCAGGCCGAAAAAGCCCGTCGGGACGCGCTGAGCGAATTGTCCGGCGTGCAGAAGACGCTGGCCGATCAGACCCGCGCCGGAGGCCGGCTGTTTGAGGCGGCGGAGGACTGGCTGGACGGCGAACGGAAGAGCTGCGAATCCCATCTGGACAAGCTGGACCGCGAGGAGCTGGACGAGGCGGGACAAGCGCTCTATGACAGACTACAGGCGGCGCTGGCCGCCGATACGGCGGAGAACACGGAAGAGAATGCTGAAAACGCCGAGGGTTCCGAAACAGAGGGGACCGAGCCGGACGGCGAGGAGATAGGAGGACAATCATGATTGACATCAAACGGATTAAGGAGGACCCCGAAGGGGTAAAGGCCGGCCTTCGCGCGAAGGAGGTTGACTGTGACGCGCAGATTGACCGGCTGTTGGAGCTGGACGGCACACGGCGCGCCACCATTGCGGAGACCGACGCGATGAAGGCGGAGCAAAATAAGGTTTCCAAGGAGATTCCCCAGCGGAAAAAAGCCGGGGAGGACGTGACGCCCATCTTCGCGCAGATGACCGAACTCAAGGCCAAAATCGCCGCCAACGACGCCAAGCTGTCCGAGCTGGAGAGCGAGTACCGTACCCTGATGCTGGGACTGCCCAATCTGCCCGACCCCGACCTCAAACCGGGCGGCAAGGAGAACAATGAGCCGTTGCGGTACTATGGAGAGCCCCATCAGTTCGACTTTGAACCCAAGCACCATGTTGATCTGTGCACCGATTTGGGCCTGATCGACTATGAGCGGGGGACCAAGCTGGCCGGGTCGGGCTTCTGGATGTACACCGGCATGGGCGCGCGGCTCGAATGGGCGTTGCTCAACTACTTTATGGACGAGCATCTCAAGGACGGTTACGAGATGGTGATACTGCCCCATATGCTGGAGTACCGCTGCGGCGAGGTGGCGGGTCAGTTCCCCAAATTCGCCGACGAGGTGTACAAGATCGAAAATCCCACCGACGACCGGGTCCATTACATGCTGCCCACCGCCGAGGCCGCGCTGGCCTCCCTGCACCGGGATGAGATTTTGAGCGAGGCGGACCTGCCTAAGAAATATTTTGCCTACACGCCCTGCTTCCGCCGTGAGGCTGGTTCCCACCGGGCCGACGAGCGGGGAATGGTGCGCGGACATCAGTTTAACAAGGTGGAGATGTTTCAATACGTTCTGCCCGAAAAGTCGGACGAGGCCTTTGATGAATTGGTTACCAAGGCGGAAAACCTGGTCAAGGGACTGGGCTTCCACTTCCGGACCGTCAAGCTGGCGGCGGGCGACTGCTCGGCCTCCATGGCGCGGACCTACGACATTGAAATCCAGATTCCCTCGATGAACGGCTACAAGGAGGTCTCGTCGGTGTCCAACGCGCGGGACTATCAGGCGCGGCGCGGCGCGATTCGTTTCCGCCGGGAGGCAAGCGGCAAGCCGGAGTTTGTCCACACCCTCAACGGGTCCGGCCTTGCGACGTCGCGTATTTTCCCGGCGATGGTGGAGCAGAACCAGCGGGCCGACGGCTCCATTGTTGTGCCCGAGGTGCTTCGCAAGTACCTCGGCGGGCTGGAAGTGATCGAGAAGAAGTGAGGAGCGGCCGAATGGGAAAAAAGAAGGGCTTTGTCGCCGAGTTTAAGGAATTCATCTCCCGGGGCAATGTGCTGGATATGGCCGTCGGCGTCATCATCGGCGGCGCGTTCGGCAAGATTTCCACCTCCTTGGTCAACGACGTCATCATGCCCGCCATCTCCATGCTCACCGGCGGGATTGATTTCTCGAGCTGGAAGGTCATTTTGAAGGCGGCGGTTGCCGGGGCGGACGGCGTGATTGACCCCAGCACCGAGGTCGCAATTCGCTACGGGACCTTCCTGGCGACCATACTGGACTTCCTCATCATCGCTTTCGCGGTATTCTGCCTGATAAAGGGGATAAATGCTTTCCGCCGCAAAAAGACCGAGCCGGAAGAACCGGATGGCCCAGCGCCGGAGCCGGAACCCAGCAACGAGGAAAAGCTTTTGATGGAAATTCGGGATTTGCTGAAGAAATAAAAAACCGGGGCTGTCGTGAGAGATCGCGGCAGCCCCGGTTTTTGAAAGCTTTTGATAAAAAACCCCCTGAGCTGTAAATGAGATGTATTGTGTAAAGGGTGGTTTCACCATCCAAATACACATTGGCTGATGGTTCATTTGTGGCAAAATGACACAGGCTGGAAAGGCGGTGATCA
>JAAWHG010000025.1 GCA_022795735.1 Oscillospiraceae bacterium | reverse complement strand
AGTAAATTCGTAGTAATTGGGGTGGTCTGTTGTCAGGAAATGCGGCGTAATGCGCTGTTTCACAAGGTTTTGCCGGTTCTCACAAAATATTTAAAATAAATAGCAAGGCGGAAAACAAAATCATACAGAGGTATATGTTGTGACGGCTGACGCGCCTGCTATTTCTGAAAAAGCCCGGGCTTACGGGCAGGACAGGAAACGCCCGATCAGGCACAGAATTTATCTCGTTCTGCTAAGGCGCTGGGATAGCCTTAGCGCACGGAATAAAAGTCAAAGGAGTTCTGGGATGCTGGGAATTGTCAATCATCGTATATGGCGGCAATCTCATATATTCTGCGCTTCATCTCGTTCCGAATACGTAATGGCTCCATACACTCGCATTTATCCCCAAAACTAAGAAGGATATCAAAATAATATTCATTTTCGATAAATGGAAAATTGACAAAGTAATGCGCTTCGTCATCCGGTGTGAAGTGGTCAAATGTGCAAAACTCAAGGACCCTATCCAATATGGATTTGTGAATGCGAATTTTGATTTCCGTTTGCATCGCCGCCCCGAGCGTATCAAAATCCAAAATCGGTTTTTGATACGCTCGGGGCGTAAAAGTTTCCGGCTTGATTTGCAGGTCTGAGATACGGGATAACCGGAATAGGCGATAATCGCTTCTGTTATAACAGTATCCATAAAGATACCAATGGCTGCTTTTTAATATGAGCTGATATGGCTCAACGGTTCGTACAGTTTTATTTCCACGATGGGCCGTATATTCAAAACGCAGCAGTGTATGATCCTGCACAGCGGATTTTATTATTTCTAAAAATGGCTGAATGTTTTGGTTTCCCATCCAGGGACTTAAATCTATGTGAAGTTGATTCGTCTTAATTTCTATCTCTTTTTCGTTTTCAGCGGGAACAAAACTTTTGACTTTTGCAAGGGCGTTTAACAACTCATTACCGCGTACCAGTTTGAAGAGACTGGATAGCCCCATCAAGATTGCGGAAAGATCGGCAGTAGAGAAGACCTGTTTATCAATCTTGCATTCCGGCATGATTTCAAATCCACCCCCGACTCCGGATATGGAACGAATGGGGATACCGGCCATACAGATTGCGTCTATATCGCGGTAAATGGTGCGGGGCGAAACCTCAAACATTTCTGCTAACGCCTGCGCGCCCATACGCTTTTTCTCGAGGAGTATCATAATAATGCTGACCAGTCTATCAACCTTCATCTGGAAACCGCCTTTCGAAGAGCCTCGATTTCATTATAAATTGTTGCCATACTGATGTCAACAATCACGTGGTAGAATGTGATTGTAAGCAAATTAACGCTTGAGAAAGTGGAGGGTACTATGTTCACAGTCTATATTTATGTCCTGGACACCTTGGCCGACTGGGAGCTGGGCTATGTTACAGCGGAGCTGCACTCCGGGCGGTTTTTTAAAAAGAACGCACCGGAAGTATCGGTTAAGACCGTTGCTGTTTATCAGGAACCGGTCAAAACCATGGGCGGCTTGACGGTCATTCCGGATGGTACAGTCAACGATATTGTGGTGAGCGAAAATAGCGTACTGTTGTTGCCGGGCGCGAACACTTGGGATGATCCGAAGCATGGGGCCATTATTGAAAAAGCGGGGGAACTTCTCTCTGTGGGTGCTATGGTATGCGCGATCTGTGGGGCTACCGTTGCGCTGGCAAACGCCGGCCTATTAGACCGGCGTCTGCACACCAGCAATGGGGCTGGATATCTTGAAATGGTTTCGCCTGGTTATAATGGGCAAACGTTCTTTATTGACGCGCCGTCTGTTGCCGATCACAACTTGGTTACCGCTAGTTCTGTTGGAAGCTTGCTGTGGGCGAAACAGATTTTTGAGAAGTTAGCTGTTTTTCAGCACGATACGTTGGAAGCATGGTATGCGTATTTTAATACAGGGGAAGTTCAGCATTTTTTTGCCCTCATGCAGACGCTGTCGTAAACGCATGAAAAGGCGACGCGGTACCATTGCAATACATGAAAGCTGCTTGTTCTGGAAAAGAACAGGCAGCTTTTTTTCACCTATACTAAGCTGCTTTCGGCCGCATTGACTGCCACGCTTGCATTCCGGAGGCGTTTTCATTATAATTCATGTAGTGGAGAGCGCTTGCGCGGGGATGGAAAGACTGAAAAGTGGATTGTCCAGGCGGGAGACTGCCGCATGTTCACGATGCAGTGCGGAATAATAGAAAGTGAGCCGGTTATATGCTGTGTATCGTAATTTGTGAGGACGACGGGAAGGACTTGGCTTATATCAAGCGGATTGTGGATGAGTATTGCGCGGTGCATGTGAAGCACAGCAGGCGGCTGAAGGGGGGGGCTTTCCGCAGGACGCGGAAAGCGTTTTTCGCGTGGATGTTCCCGGAGACCAATCGAGGGGGGAAGGAAATATGAGCGTGTTCTGGTTGGAATTTGGACGGTATTTCAGTTTGTTCGCCTGCCAGTCGATGATATTTTATATCATGACAGACTGCCGGTTCCCGCGCCGGGTAAACCGGTGGGCCTGGGCGCTGCTTTGCGGGGTGAGCACGTTTCTCTCGATCGGGGTGACGCTTTTGGGGTGGGATAACATCGGATGGATGTATATCGGGCTTTCGACGGCGACCATGATTGCTTATATAGCGTGCTATGTGTATTTATCCCGGGGACCGTGGCAGAAAAAGCTATTTTTCTTTTCGATTTATGCGACAATCTACTATTTGGTGCAGCAGATGACCTATGCGGCGTCGTTGATTTTATTCCCATCCAGTCCATGGGCGTCGCTGACGCTGCGGACGGCGTTTTTCTGCCTGGTGGTTTTGCTGATGAGATGGCGGTGGCGGCAGGTTATGGACGTGCTGGAGGCGAATATTGCAGGGGATTGGGGTATTTTTGCGTCCTTTGGACTGGCGGTCAATGTGCCGGTATACGCGGCGATGGTGGCATGGGTTGTCCTGCTGCAAGATAATCCTGTGCCCTGGCTGGCGGTGCTGGCGACGGAAATGACGTTAGTAGTGGTGGAATACGCGGCGCTGATGCGAATTGTGATTTTGATGGGACAGCAGCAAAACGCTCGGGCAGAGGAGGCACGGCGGAAGCTGCTGGAAAATCAGATGGAAGCGGAGCGGACCTATGTGGAGCAGGCACGGGCGCACCGGCACGATATGCGGCATTATATAACGGCGCTTGGCGGCTATCTTGAGCAGGGAAATCTGGATGGGGCGAGGAAGTATCTGGCGGAACATCAGGCGAGGCTGGATCGGGAGCGGCTGGCGGTCTATTGCGAGAACACAGTGGCAAACGCTCTGCTACGGCTGTATCAGAACCGCTGCCAGATGGAGGGGGTGCCGTGTGAGATTCAGGCGGTGATTCCGGAACAAATGGCGCTGAGCGGGCTGGAGCTGTCGACCATTTTGGGCAACGTTCTGGAAAACGCCTGGGAGGCGAACAGCAGGGCGCGGGCGCCGAAGCTGACGGTCCGGGCCTATCATAACAATGGAATGCTGCTGATCGAGATGGAAAACGGCGTTTCGGGTGAGGTGCAGTTTTTCGAGGGAATGCCGCAAACAAAGAAGAAGGGCGGCGGACTGGGCCTGAAAAATGTGGTGCAGGTGTTGGAAAAGTACGGGGGTATGCTGCAGTGTACCCAGAGGGGCGATATTTTCTGTACGCAGATTATCCTGCCAATTTAAGTGATTGATACAACCAAATTGCCGATTGGCGTGAAGACAAAACATTTCCTTTTTTGATAAGCGGATACACTAGGCGCTTCTGCGCAAGCTTAAACTTCACATATCTTTGCGTGGAATGCGCCAATGGGTGGTCGCAATATCACAGCTGTCTTCTTCTGGAGTTTTTATATGCTTCCCAGCGTGAGCATTATAGCAAAGCCCCGAAATGACTGACGGATGTTACGAAATTCAAACTCCAAAACGGAAAAAAGCATACTTAAGCGCCATCCTTGATCTCCACGACAAAAGCATCGTTGCATATGCATTGGGCCACTCCAACAACAATCAACTTGTTTTTGACACCTTTGACGCGGCGGTGAACGCCAACCCTGGCGCCCATCCCTTGTTTCACAGTGACCGGAGCAATCAATACACCAGCCGGCAGTTTAAAGCGAAGCTGGATGGAATCCATGCAACGCAGAGCATGTCCCGTCCAAGCCGCTGCATTGACAACAGCCCCATGGAGGGCTTCTGGGGCATTCTCAAATCCGAGATATACTATCTCCAGCAATTTCATATCTTTGAAGAATTGGAGAAAGCCATCAACAAATATATAGTTTTTTACAACACAAGGCGGCCTCAAACTAAGTTAAAGGGCCTGGCTCCCCTTGCTTTCAGGAACCAGACCCTAGTGACCTAATTTTCTTTTTTTTTCATCTGTCTACTTGACAGGGGGCGGTTCATTTTCAAGACCGCCGTCAAGGGCGGGTCTCCGCTTTTTTCCTATCTTGTGCTTAAGTACGCCGCTAATTTTTTGTCCTCCTTTTTGATATGGTTGATGAGCCAGCCGGCCAGCGCTGTGTTGATTTCGCCAACCAACGCTATTGTGGGGCCGTTCACCGACAGTCTGGCAACAATGTCCGCCACTGTCTTTTTAAACGCCTCGTGATACTTTTTGTGCTGGACGTAATCGGGATAGTTGTTCTGCCGTTGGAGCTGCTCTTCGTCTGAAAAATGCTTACTGGTGTAGCTCTGGAGGAACTTCGCGGTTTTTTCCAGCTCGTTCCGGCCCTGTCCTTTGCTACAGGAGTCGAGCAGGGCGTTGATCGCGTCGATCAGTTCCCGGTGCTCCCGGTCAATCAGCGCGTTCCCTGTCTCCAAATCCTTTGTAAGCTGATATGCCATTGGAAAACCACTCCTTACTTTTAATACTGTCGCCAATATCGTAGCAGGTTACCGGCTGGTTGTCAAGGCTTATGCCGCAGGGAAGCAGGGCAACAGCACTTAAAAATTGGCAAGGCAAAAAGAAGATAAAAAAGGCCTTGTGGTTACGGGCAGCGCGGAAGCGTTTTTTCTGCAGCAAAATCCTGACCACTCCGAATTCAGTTCGATATCTTCTAATCTTTTCCCAATAGACTCCTTAATGCTTTTCATTTTTTTCGTGCAGATACTTATTGATTACTCTCAATAGCAGTATTCCAAAGCGAACCAACGCAACGATAATGAAAACCAAAATAAGTATCATAGCTACCTGCCATAGTATGTACTTCACTTGTAGGTACCTCCAAAGCTATAGCATTTCCAGAGCAGGCTCTTCAGAACTAATGCTACAATATAATTTGTTCTATACTTAAAGCTAAAGAGGATTTTGTGAGAAACCTCCTCCACCAAAGCAAGAAATTTTCGAAACCTATCATTTGGCCGCCCTAGAAGAGGGCGGCCAGCAGTAATTGAAACTTTACAAACCGTTTGTGGTTCACTTTTAAATATAATGGTTTACATATTTTTAGATTTGCCATCAAAGATTACGATTATTTTTCAATATGCGAAGGAAGTTGTATTGATATACTTTTTTAATGAATCAAGAAACAACACCCCTCAAGATTAACGGGTGATCTCCCAAGTTCGATAAATCCATCAATTAAGAAATAATAGACTAATTCACCAGAAGCTCTTGCGTAAACATCTTTACCTGACGAAGTTATTTCAGATGTGCATAGTTTTTCTTCCCATTCAAAGCCATATGTAAATCCTGTGAAAGAAGTGTATGCCTCATGATAGGTAATCGTTCCCGTATTTGAATTGCCGGAAGTTGTATAAGCAACCCGCAACTCAATGGCACCTGCAAAGCTAACATCCTGAGAAGCAACAAGAGCATTACCATGTGTAGATCGCGCGTCAAGATTAATGGTGGGGTTATACTGCGTAGTCACTGATAATTGGTTCTCCATCATTTCAATATAAGAATTGGCTTCTTCCTGATTTGCAAAACTTATCAAGTCAGAAATTTTGATTAATTGGCCTGCTCCATTGACAATATATCCTGCATCCTCAACGGGAATTCTTACTCTTTCTCCTACGGGGCAGTCGGGAAGCGTAATAATATTCTCAGTAGAACCAGTGGACAACTCTTGTGCAAAAGCAGGAACGGAGAATGCAAAAATCATAACAGCAGATAAAACAAGTGCCAACATTTTTTTCATTGTGAAACCTCCATTATTTATTGGTAGACATAATATATTTTCTTTTAAACTTTCTAGCCCATTGGAATCACCCCCAAGATGGCAAAAATGAAACCAAAAATAAGTAAATCACGAATTTTTCTTATTAATATATGTGATTTTTACAGATTTCTCCTCATTTTCCAGCAATTTATAGCAATACTTTGTATAATGGCTACTGAGAACATAGTCGATTCCATTTGCTTCAGGGTTAAAATAGGTACTGCGAATATAAAACTGATTTAGTGCCACAACATCCTCAAACTGTCATGTGAATAATTTTTTATTTCTCCAATCAGTATAATACGCACGTATCAAAGTTTGTGCCACTGACGTTATCCCAACTATCACTCCCTTTACTAAGTACCAGAAGTGCGCTATATAAGCTATAAGCATAACAGCTAAGAGAACCATCTGTATAGCAAAACATATGATATGCTATAAAATGTAACACAAGGCTTTATTATTGTCAATACTTTTTTAGGGAAAATTAGGGCAACAGCATTTAAAATTGGCAAGGCCAAAGAGGATAAAAAGAAAGGACTTGGGGTTGAGGGCAGCGCAGAAGCATTTTTTCTGAATACGAGGCGTTTATCAAAGTCAGCATCTTTACAGAGTATAAGTGCAGTCTTACGTAGGACGTTCAGATTTAGCGGAGACATATCCTTACGAGCCCTGGAGGCGTCCTTCTTCAAAAATAACGTCCAAACACCAGTGCAATTGGTTTTTGATTTCCCACTGTTTTTGCACCGCGTAAACAAAACACTCCACATTCGTTATGGAGGACAGGAAGTAACGTGTATCCATGCTGGTTTTTCCCTCTCGTATAACCGTATATGATTATATCTTCCAGCCTGTGCCGGATGTTCCCTCGGTCTGTTCGCTGCGGGTCTTCCCGTTTCCTTAGCCACTCTGCCTCTTCCCTGATTTCCATGTCTCTTATTCTATCATATTGCCTCTGAATTTTAAATGCTGCTGTCCTATGCAGAGAGGCCGGCGCGCACAGACTGTGCGCGCCGGCCGGTTGCGGTATGGCTGCAATAGGGTATTCGAGGAATGATTAGTACATGCCGCCCATATCCGGCGCGGGCGCGGCGGGTGCCGGAGGCTCGGGCTTGTCGGTCACGAGGGACTCGGTGGTCAGGACGCATCCGCCGATGCTGGCCGCGTTCTCCAGCGCGGTACGGGTAACCTTGGTGGGGTCTACGATACCGGCGGGGATCATGTCCACATATTCCTCAGCGTAGGCGTTGTAGCCGTGGCCAACGGCGCTGTTGCTGACCTTCTCGAAGACGATGGAGCCGTCCACGCCGGCGTTCTCGGCGATCTGGCGGATGGGGGCCTGGAGGGCCTTGGCGATGATGCGCGCGCCGGTCTTCTCGTCGCCGCTCAGCTCGGAAACCAGCTTTTCAACGGCAGGAATGGCGTTGACGTAGGCGGTGCCGCCGCCGGCGACGATGCCTTCCTCGACAGCCGCGCGGGTGGCGTTCAGGGCGTCCTCAATGCGGAGCTTCTTCTCCTTCATGGCGACCTCGGTCTGGGCGCCGACGCGGACGACCGCCACGCCGCCCGACAGCTTGGCCAGACGCTCCTGGAGCTTCTCCTTGTCGTAATCGGAGGTGGTGACCTTAATGGCCGACTTGATCTCGCCGATGCGCTCCTGAATCTTGGCGGCATCGCCCATGCCGTCCACGATGACCGAGTTGTCCTTGCCCACCTTCATCTGACGGGCGCGGCCCAGGTCGGGGATGTCCACTTCCTTGAGGTCCATGTTCAGGTCGCTGGCGATGAACACGCCGCCGGTCAGGGTAGCGATATCCTTCAGCATTTCCTTGCGGCGGTCGCCGAAGCCGGGAGCCTTGACGCAAACGCAGTTGAAGCTGCCGCGCAGGCGGTTGACCAGCAGGGTGGACAGGGCGTCGCCCTCTACGTCCTCGGCAATGATGACCAGCTTCATGCCGCCCTGGACCACCTTCTCCAGCAGGGGCAGAATCTCCTGGATGGAGGAAATCTTCTTGTCGGTGATGAGGAGGCGGGGATCGTCGATGACGGCCTCCATCTTCTCGGTGTCGGTGACCATATAGGGGGAGATATAGCCGCGGTCAAACTGCATGCCCTCGACCACTTCCAGACCGGTCTCGGCGGTCTTGGACTCCTCGATGGTGATGACGCCGGAGGAGGTGACCTTGTCCATCGCCTCGGCGATCAGCTTGCCGATCTCCTCGTCGCCGGAGGACACCGCGCCGACGCGGGCGATGTCGTCGCTGCCGTTAACCGCCTGGGAGTTGCTCTTGATGGCTTCCACGGCGGCCTTGACCGCCTTGTCGATGCCCTTGCGCATAATCATGGGGTTGGCGCCGGCGCTGACGTTCTTAAGGCCCTCGCGGACGATGGCCTGCGCCAGCAGGGTGGCGGTGGTGGTGCCGTCGCCGGCGACATCGTTGGTCTTGGTAGCGACTTCACGCACCAGCTGCGCGCCCATGTTCTCAAAGGGCTCTTCCAGCTCGATGTCCTTGGCGATGGTCACGCCGTCGTTGGTGACCATGGGGGAACCGAACTTCTTGCCCAGGACGACGTTGCGGCCCTTGGGGCCCAGGGTAACCTTGACGGTATCGGCCAACTGGTCGATGCCCGATTGCAGCGCCTTGCGCGCCTCTTCTCCGTAAACGATCTGCTTCGCCATAATTCGTTACCTCCTAAAATCAGTCTTCCACAATGGCCAAGATGTCCGACTGCCGGACCAGGGTGTAGTCCTGATCGTCGATCTGCACGTCGGTGCCGCTGTACTTGGCGACAACCACCTTCTGGCCGACCTTAACGGTCATCGTGACCTCGTTGCCGTCCACAATACCGCCGGGGCCGACGGCCACAACCTCGGAATACGCGGATTTTTCCTTGGTGGCGGTGGAAATGATGATGCCCGACTTGGTGGTCTCAAGGGCGTCGATGGGCTTGAGCAGGACGCGGTCGGCAAGCGGAGTGAGTTTCATATTGGATTACCTCCTGTTATTTTAAGACGCAGGCGGCAAGCCGCCCGCATTTTTTACGATTTCTTAGCACTCATTTACCCCGAGTGCTAACGGCTATTATAATACGATACTGCCGCCCAATGTGCAAGATGGGTTTTCCCGTAAAAACGGGTCTAAACCGGTAAAATTCATCGATTCTTCGGTTGGACAGCTTATTATCTAATGATTTCTTTTACTTTCTCTTGTTTTCTTTGTTTTCCGGATACATGTAGAGATAACATGGAATCATGCCGTTGTAGAGCTTGCGTTTTTTTGCCGCCTTGCGGCCAAAATGGCGCTCGAACTCGGGCTCGGAGCTGATGATATACTGCCCCCAGCCAGTCTCGCGTTCCAGCCGTCCGCCCAGGCGGCGGTAAAGCGCCTGGGCCTCCTTCCGCTCCAGCAGGCGTTCGCCATAGGGCGGGTTGCACACCAGAACCCCCTGCGCGGCGGGCAGGGCCCGCGTAACGGCGTCGGCCTCGGTGAAATCAATCAGGCCGGATACGCCCGCCTTTTTGGCGTTGGCCCGGGCGATGTCCACACTGCGGGGGTCGGTATCGCTGGCGTAAATGCGGTAGTCGCCATGGAACTCCCGCTCTATGGCCGCGCTGCGCTGCTCTTGCCAGAGGGCCTCCGGCACCCAGGGATACCGCTCCGCCGCAAAGCCCCGGGCAAGACCGGGGGCACGGTTTTTGGCGGTCAGGGCGGCTTCGATGACAATGGTGCCGCTACCGCAGAAGGGGTCGAGGAAGGGGTCCCGCCCCCGAAAGCGGGCCAGCTCTACCATAGCGGCGGCCAAGGTCTCCCGCAGAGGCGCGTCGTTGCCCACCGCCCGGTAGCCCCGCTTGTGCAGGCCTGCGCCAGACGTGTCGAGAAAGATTTCCGCCGTGTTCTTCATGATGGAGAATTGCAGTTGAAACTTCGTGCCGGTGGCGGGGAGGCGGTTCATATGATATTTTTCCCCCAGGCGGAGGGCCGCCGCCTTTTGGATGGTCTTTTGACAGTTGGGGACCGACATCAGGTTGGAGTCCAGACAGTGCCCCTTGACCGGAAATGCGCCGTCTTTGGGGATAAAGTCTTCCAGGGGCAAGGCGCGGACCCCTTCGAAGAGCTGGTCCGGGGTAGCCGCCGGAAAGACGCCCAGGCGAAGCAGCACCCGCTCCCCCGTCCGCAGCCAGAGGTTGGACCTGACCAACGCCTCCGGCCCGCCGGTAAACAGGACGCGGCCATTTTCCGCCCGCACGCCGTTCAGGTCCAGGCGGCGCAGCTCGTTGGCCGCCAGGCCCTCCAAACCGAAGAGGCAGGGAACGGCAAAGGTCAAATTTTCCATATCGTTATTTTCCTCGTTTCCATGTTTTTCGCTTATTATAGTATAAGCCGCCGCTCGCCGCAAGCAAAACCTTGCGGGCGCTGCCGGGCTGTGCTATAATATTTAGAAATTTGGACCATGGGAGGGGTTTGGCATGGGTACGGTCCGGCGCTACAGTGGGGAGGATCTTCCCGCGATGATCGCCATTTGGAATGAGGTCGTGGCGGAGGGGATGGCCTTCCCGCAGGAGGACCTTTTAGATGAGGAAACCGGGGCCGCCTTCTTCGCAGCCCAGACCTATTGCGGCGTCACGGAGGACGGCGGCGGGCTGTCGGGGCTCTACATCCTCCATCCCAACAACGTGGGCCGCTGCGGACACATCTGCAACGCCAGCTACGCGGTGGCGTCCGGACTCCGGGGCAGGGGCACCGGCGAACGGCTGGTGCGGGATTGCCTGGAACAGGCCGGGGCGCTGGGGTTCCGCATTCTTCAGTTCAACGCGGTGGTCGCCTCCAATACCCGCGCCCGCAGACTGTATGCGCGTCTTGGGTTTCAGCCGCTGGGGGTGATCCCCGGCGGCTTCCGGCGCAAGGACGGACAGTTCGTCGATATCTGTCCCTATTACATCGCGCTATGCTGAGCTATGAACGCTGCACCCTCTGCCCCCGCCGCTGCGGCGTGAACCGCACGGCCGGCGAGCGGGGCTTCTGCGGGATGCCCGCCCAGGTCCATGCCGCCCGGGCGGCGGCCCACTATTGGGAGGAACCGGTCATTTCGGGCAATTTTGGCTCGGGGACGGTCTTTATCTCCGGCTGTACCCTCCGCTGCGGTTTCTGCCAGAATACCGTGATTTCCCGCGACGGGTTTGGAAAGCCGTTGGACAGCGCCCGCCTGCGGGAGATTTTCGAGACGCTCATCGACGAGGGCGTTCAGAATATCAATCTGGTCACCCCGACCCATTTTTTGCCCGATATCCTCCCGGCGCTGCACCCCAAGCTGCCGGTGCCGGTGGTGTACAACTGCGGCGGCTACGAGTCGGTGGAGACGCTGCGGGCGCTGGAAGGGCTGGTGGACGTCTATCTGCCCGATTTTAAATACGCCGACGCTGCGCTCGCCGGGGCGCTGTCGGGCGCGCCCGATTATCCAGACATCGCGGCGGCGGCAGTGGCGGAAATGGTCCGTCAGACCGGACCCTGCGTGATCGAGGACGGGGAGCTGGTGCGGGGGACGCTGGTGCGCCATCTGGTGCTTCCCGGCCATGTGGACAACTCGCTGGGCGTGGTGGAGTGGTTCGCGGGGGCTTTCCCGGATGGGGGCGTGCTGTTTTCCCTGATGGCACAATACGTCCCAATGGGCAGTCTGGCCCATACGCCCCCCTTTGACCGCCGGATTACCGAGGCGGAGTACGCCGCTGTGCGCAGCTGGATGGAGCTGTTGGGCGTCCGGGACGGCTATGTGCAGGATTTTGAGGCGGCAACCCGGGATTATGTGCCCCCCTTTGATCTGACAGGACTGTGAGGAAACCGGCATGTTTACCATTACCATTGTGGCCGTGGGCAAGCTCAAGGAGCCCTTTTACCGAGACGCCTGCGCCGAATACGCCAAACGTTTGCCGGCCTATTGCCGGCTGGATATGATCGAGCTGGCCGAACACCGGCTGCCGGACGACCCGTCTCCCGCCCAAATCGCCGCAGGGCTTGCCAAGGAGGCCTCCGCCATCCGCGCGCGGATTCCCAAGGGGGCGTGGGTCTGCGTTTTGACGCCGGAGGGAAAAACCCTCCCGTCCGAAGCGCTGGCCGGGCGGCTGCGGGCGGTCAAGACCGGCGGGGTGTCGTCGGCCTGCTTTATCCTGGGCAGCTCCTTCGGGCTGGACCCGGCGGTTAAGGCGCTGGCCGATTTCCGGCTGTCCCTCTCCCCTATGACCTTTCCCCATCATCTGGCCCGCGTGATGCTGCTCGAACAGCTCTACCGGGCCGAAACCATACAGGCCGGCGGGCGGTATCACAAATAGGAGGTTCCCTGTTTCGGGCCTTTTCATCCGCCGGAACAGCACGGGCAGCGGCCCGGGTTGGGAAATATTTCCCAGCCCGGGCCGTTACGACAAATTATTTGTGGGGGATATGTTATCCTGTCCATACGGGACGGCGGTGAAGCCGAAGCGCAACTGCCGTGCAATCGTCTTCGCCGTCCCTCTGGCACCTGTCAATCAGCGCGGCGGCAAGCTGCTTGGGGCCTCCATCTCCCCACTCCGCAATCCGCCGGCCGGCTTCCTCTCCGCCGGCCCCGTCGCTGAGCAGGACCAGCATCTCTCCTTCTCCCAGGGACAGCCTGTGCGACTCCGCTTTGTGCGACTCTCCAACGCCAAAGCCCGGAGGCGGCGAGGCTGTCCCTATCCTTATCGTTCCCGCCGCCGTCTTGAGGTAGGACGGCGCGGCCCCCCATTTGTAAAGGGTCGCCTCTCCTGTAACCAGACTGACCGCCAGAAGGTCCACGGTGGAAAAGGCTCCGTCGCCCCGGAGAACATAGACTCCATTCAGCGTTCCCAGCGCCCCGGAGGGATCCAGCCCTGCCTGGAGCATTCCGGCCAGCAGGCGGATGGCCCGGCGGCTTTCGGCGGCCGCCTCCGGTCCGGAGCCCATGCCGTCGCAGAGCAAGACGTAGTACATCCCCTCCCCGCCCTGGAAGCACGCGCCCCGGTCTCCTGAGACGCTTCCGCCCCCCTTTCCAACCGCGCCGGTTCCCAATTCGGGGGAAAAGCGGGACTCCGGCGCCTCCCGACGCGTCAGGCGGGCGGCCGTCCGGCGAAAGAAGCTGGACAGACAGCCGTATTGCTCGACCAGCGCCTCGCGGCACTCCCGAAGGCGGCTCTGGAACTGACGGCGGCCCGCCTGACGGTCCAGCTCCCGGTCTATGGCGGCGGTCAGCTCGTCCAGATGGCAGCAGTTCTCGGCAAAGGAGGGCGGGAAATCCTCCTTGGACGCCGTCCCCCGTTCGAGCAGCGGACCCGCCGCCGCGCAGAGGGCCAGATAGGTTTCATGGCTCTTCCTCTGCCAGCACTGGCTCCACAGGACGCAGGAGCCGCACACCCGGTCGGACGCCCGGTCAAAGACGCCGGCGGCCCCCGCCTCGGCCAACGGCTCGGGCATAGCCAGCAGCGCGCCGACGTCGGCCAGGACCAGAGCGGCCTGCTCCAGTCTCCGGCGGACATCCCGTCCCTCTTCCTCCACGGGGAAACGAGGAATGGGCAGGCTCAGGCAGCAGCCCAGGGCGGCGGCGGGGACCAGCTCGGGGACCTGTCCCCCCGTGAAGAGCACCCCCGCGACAGCAGAGGCGAGAAAGGCGAGGCTCCGGGCGGGCTTGAGCGGAATGGGGAGGGCAGAGGCGGTCAGGCCGGCGAAGCAGAGCAGGGCGGTCAGGCTGACCTCGGGCACGGCGGCTAGGTCTATGGCCAGTCCCGCCACCGCGCCCAGCAGGGCGCACGACGGCGTGCCCACAGCGGAGGCGGCCACCGCCACCGCCATGACCTGCCCCAGGTTAACCCGGGCGGCAAGGGGAATGGCGGCGCAGCCGTTGAGGGCGCAAAAGAGTAAGTACAGCAGTCCGGACCGGCTCCGGTTTCGCCTCGCTCGGGAGAAAATACGGACCGAAACCCCGGCAATCACCAGCCGCGCGGCGAAAAGCACGACCGCGCCCGGCGCGAAACGGGCTTGTACCAGAAAGAGCGATCCGATGAGTAGGGACAGGGCGACGGTCAGCAGCGGCATGAGCCAGCCGGAGCGCCGCAGCTCGGACCGGTCCACGATGCAGACGGCGGAAAATACCAGCGAGCTGGCTGCCAGCTGCTCCAGGCCGCCGTTCAGGCCGAAAAAGCCGAGGTAGCCCGCCGCGCCGCCAATGAGAACGGCGAGCGCCCGGAGGGGCGGCCCGGCGGCGGCGACCAGGCTGACCGCAAAGGGCATGGCCCGCCCCGCAACGCTTCCCCCGGCCAACAGAAAGCCCAGAAGGGCGTACCCCAGGCATGTGGCGGCCAGCCGCAGCCCCGGCTGCTCCAACAGGCCGGTCAGGGCCCGTCTTCCCTTTCGGGGCAGGGTGCGGATGGCGGCAATCCGTTCAATCAACGGCCTCATCTCCCTTTTCTTTTGGTATACTTTTTACCTGCAAGGCATAGAGTATCAGAACGGGGGGAAATAAACTGTCGGGAAATGGGACCGGGAATAGCGGGAAAAAGAAATCCGCCCTTGCCAGACGCAACGGAAGGCGGTACAATATAGAAATCACAGTCGCTGAAACACCGCGCGAGCGCCGCCTACGCTGTGCAAGACGAGGGAGGAACGGTATGGACATTTCACTGTATTACGCTGAACGCGGCGAGGGACAGCCTCTGGTTCTGCTCCATGGCAACGGCGAGTCCCATCGCTATTTCGCCGGGCAAATCGACTTTTTCGCCGCTTCCCGCCGCGTCATCGCGGTGGACACCCGGGGTCACGGGGCCTCGCCCCGGGGGACGGCTCCCTTCACCATCGCTCAGTTTGCCCTGGACCTGGAAGAATTTCTGGACGGACTGGGGCTGGAACAGGTTGACCTGCTGGGCTTCTCCGACGGGGGCAACATCGCGCTCACCTTCGCGCTCGCCCATCCGGAACGGCTGCGGCGGCTGGTGCTGAACGGCGCCAATCTGGACCCGGGCGGGGTGAAGCGGACCGTCCAGTTCCCCATTGAATTGGGCTACCGCGCGGCCCGGCGCGCCGCGAAGCGGGACCCGAGAGCGGTGCGGAACATGGAGCTGCTCGGCCTGATGGTCAACCACCCCCACATCGAACCGGCCGCCCTGCGGACGCTGGAGGTCCCCACCCTGGTGATTGCCGGGACGAGGGACCTGATCCAGGCTGAACACACCCGTTTGATTGCCGGGAGCCTGCCCCAGGGGGAGCTGGTTTTCATTCGAGGCAACCATTTCATCGCCGCGAAAAACCCCGACGTCTTCAACGCGGCGGTGGATGAATTTCTGAGGAGGGACTAGATGGGAACCGAGTTGGAATGGAAATACGCGGCGGACGAAAAAACGCTCCGCCTGGTGGCGGAACGTTACGGCGGCCAGAACTGGCGCGTCATTGAAATGGAAAGCCTGTACTTCGACACCCCGGCGCGCGATCTGGGACAGCGCCGCTGGACCCTGCGCCTGCGGCGGGAAAACGGCGTGGGGGTGGTCTGTTTGAAGACGCCGGGAACGGGCCGCGCCCGGGGCGAGTGGGAGGTCCGTTGTGAGGACCCGCGGGCCGCCCTGCCGCTGCTGGCCGCCGAAGGGGCTCCATCCGAGCTGGCCGCCCTGACTGGCGGTCAAACGCTGGAGCCGGTATGCGGCGCGCGGTTTACCCGGCGGGCGGCGCTGCTGCCCCTCCCGGGGGACGGAACCGTGGAGCTGTGTCTGGACGCCGGGGAGCTGTTCAGCGGGGAGCGCCGCGCCCCGCTGTGCGAGGTCGAGGCCGAGCTGAAGTCGGGCGAGCCGGAAGAAGCGGAGCGTTTCGCCCAGGCGCTGGCCGCCCAATATGGCCTGCGGGAGGAGCCGGAGAGCAAATTCCGGCGGGCTTCCCGTCTCGCTTGACAGGGTTGAAAAACCGGCTGGCGCGATAGATTAGGAGAACCAATCCTGGAACTGCTCGAGCCACTCCAGGGCCTTAAACTTGAGCTCGTAGCCGCCGGACTCGCCGGTAATCAGGGCAATCTCGCCGTCGCTCAGCCCCGCTGCCTGCGCGGCCGCCTCCAGCTCGCCCGCCGACGCGCTCAGGCAGAGGGCCGGGTACACCACGCACCACCAGTTGTGGCCCTGCCCCTCGCCTATGGTGACGCGGAGGGCGGTATAGCGCCCGGCGGGGAGAGAAAAGGTCTCATAGTCCCGGGTGGGAAAGAGCTCCGGGCCGAGGGACACCGCCGCCCGGTCCGTGCTGCCCGCTCCGGCGAGGGTCCGGTTGGCCGCCGCCTCAATGGCCGGGAGGCCCGCCCGCAGGGCGGGGATGGGGTCGGTTTCATCCGCCAGAAGCCGGCGGGTCTCGGCCAGGACCGCGTCGCGAACCTGAAGTTTAACGGCCTGATCGGTCTCACTGTCCGAGTTGGCGACGACGTGGAGCCGCACCAGCTTGTCCGCCAGCGCCCGCTGCTCCGCCGTCAGCGCGTAACCGGAGAGAAGGGTCAACGCCGAGGCTACCAGTAATATCGTGCTGATGATACGTTTTTTCATAAAAAAACACCGCCTATGTCGTGAATTACTCACAGCATAGACGGGTTTTTCATTTTTTATACCTGTTTGGCGTTACAATTCGGTTTCGGGTTCCGGTTCCGCCGCCGCGTCCAGGTCCAGATTGGTCGCCAGGAAGGTCTGATAGCCCACCTGCATCAGCGACATGCTGGCGGTGGCGGCAAAGTCGAAGTTCTCAAACAGGCCGAACATCACCGGGCCGGTGCCCGTCATGCTGGTGCCCAACGCGCCGCAGTTTTCCAGCGCGTTCTCAATCTTGTCCAGCTCCGGGTGATCGCCGAGGAGGGCGTATTCAAAGACGTTGAGCAGATTGACACCGATCTCGCGCAGGTCGCCCAGCTCGATTGCCTTGCAGAAGCGCTCCACCTTGGGATGGGCCGGAACCCGGATGTTGTCCAGCTTCCAATACAGGTCGGCGGTCGATACCTGGAAATCCGGCTTGACCAGCACATAGTAGCAGGGGGGCATGGCGGGCACCTCGCTGAACCGCTCCCCCCGGCCCTCGGCCAGGGCAATTTTATTGCGCAGGCAGAAGGGGACGTCGCTGCCCACCTCCAAGCCCAGCTTTTCCAGCTCGGCCTGGGTGAACCGGTTCCCCTCGTGCCGGTTGAGGGCGCGGAGCACCGCCGCCGCGTCGGCGCTGCCGCCGCCGAGGCCGGCTCCCATGGGGATTCGCTTGACAATCTCCACCGTGATTCCGTCCGGGTCGGTCCCGGTGGCGTTGTAGAAGGCTTTGGCCGCCTTGTAGCAGAGGTTTTTCCGTCCGGTGGGGACCTCCGGCACGTCCCCCCGCACCTGCCAGGGTTCGCCGGTGCCCAGGGTGATGGTCAGGTCGTCGCAGAGGGTGAGGGGCTGCATGACGGTGCTGATTTCGTGGTAGCCGTCCTCCCGCTTGGGGCCGACGTCCAGGGTCAGGTTCAGTTTAGCGTACGCCTTCTCTTCTAAGGTAATCATTCCATTCCCTCCTGTGTGATGGTCCTGGCCTCCAGGTAATAGCGTTTTTCCCGGGCATGGCCCATGGAGAAGGTCTTGCGGGGCAGCATGCCGTCGGCGATGACTCCCCGGAAGAGCTGCGACTTCTCCATCGCGGGAAGCAGGAAGCCGATGGCGTCCGGCTGGGCGGCCAGTTCCTTGAGGTCGCTGTCGCCGTGGATATAGTCGGTCTCGCCGGGGTGGGTCTTGAGATACCCGTCCAAAAATCCCTGCAGGACCCCGACCGCCAGCTGGCTGCGGGCGCGGTCCAGAAATACCGTGCCGTGTTCGGCTCCCATATACCATTCCACCGGGAAGCCACCTTCGGCGCAGGCTTCGGCGCGGAGGGCGGCGAGCAGCGCCCGCGGGTCGGTTTTGGCGACCACCCGGTGAATGGGGGCGAATGCCTGTGCCCCGGCGTGGATGTTTTCCAGCTCCACCAGGGCGTAGCGGGCGGGGTGGTTGGACAGGTCCTGGCCGGGATGGGCTGCTTTCAGTTCCTCGTAGCACGCCTTGGCCGTCGCCAGCGAATGGTTGCCGTCCCCTACGGCAAAGACCATCGGGACGCCGGCCAGGCCCTGGTATTTGCCGCCGGCATTGGCGCTGTATTCGCGCAGACGGGCCTCGAAGGCGCGGGCCGTCTCGCCGTCCGCCAGCCAGCCGGCGATGTGGCCGCCTCCCTCCATGAGGTCAAAATTATAGAGCTTTTTCAGGTTGTCCTTTTGGGCGGCAACCGGCTCGATGAGGGTCTTTTCCTGGTCGTCGCAGAGCAGGAGGATGTGGGGCAGCTCCAGCGACGCGCTCCGGCGGACCCGCATGCGGGGCGGGATGCGCTCGACGACGGTTTTTTCCGTCGCCCGGATGGCCGACGTGGAGTCGGGGGAATAGTCGTAGGCCTCAAGGTCTACCATGCCCACCAGCCCCTGCCGGACCGCCCCGTTTTCCAGGGTGCGCTCCACATAGACAAAGCTGCCGGGATAGCGCTCGAACAGGTTTTGCGCACGGTACTGCGCCATCGTTTTGCCGATGGCGGCAATCTGCGCCGCTTCGTTGGGGCCGTTCAATTCGGCCTCGGGGAGAATCAGGTTGAGGGCGGAGGGGGCGTCCCCGGCATTGCGGCGGACCCGCTCCCAATATTCGGGCTGGGAGGTGAACTGGTCGCAGGCAATGACCGCCCATTTGGACAGATCGTCCACCTTGGGGAGCAGGATATCGGCGGGGAGAAAGCAATTGTTCGGCATAGCGTACACGTCCTTTCCGTCGGTCAAGTTTCGGCAAACAGCATTTCCATCAACTGGGTCCCCGCTTCGATAAACGGGCCTTTGCCGCCGTCCTGCTCGGTATAGGGCCGGTCAGAGGCGGCCGGGTTTTCGCTGTCGTAGAGCAGGAAGGGCACCGGATCGCCGTCGTGGGTGCGGGTGGACATCAGGGTCTTGTGGTCGCTGAGGAGCAAAATGCGGTGGGGAACGCCGGCGAGTTTATCCTCGAGCGGGGCGACAACCCTGCTGTCCAGGTAGCCGATGGACAGCACCTTTTCGTCCAGCTTGCCGTTGTGGGTGGCCTCGTCTGGGGCCTCGATGTGGATGCAGACAAAGTCGTCGCCCTGGCTCAGGCAGTCCACCGCCGCCTGAACCTTTCCGGCGTAATTGGTTTCGGTTTCGCCGGTGGCGCCCGCCACGGTGACCGGCTTGAGACCGCTCAACGCGCCGATGCCGTGGACCAGCGGGACCGCGCTGATGACCGAGCCCCGCTTGCGGTACTTCTCGTAGAAGTCGGGGAGCGCCACCGCGGTGCCCTCGGCCCAGAACCAGATGCCGTTCGCGGGGAGGAGGCCGGCGGCGCGGCGCTTTTGATTGTAGGGGTGGTCTTCCAGGCGCTGGTTCGCCAGTTCCATCAGCCGCCAGAGGGCGCGGGCGTTGTCATTGCCGTCCAGCGCGTAGGGGCCGATGGCGCATCCCAGAATATCGTGGGGCGGGGTGGCCCGCATTCCCTCTGTGCCGCCCCCGGCCTGCACCGCGATGTGGCGGAAGGACGGGGTGGGCTCGATGCGGAGGCGGAGGGACTCCATGGCGGCCCGGAACGCCGGGTCGGCGCAGAGCCAGGTAATGACGTCGATGGAGTCCTGCCCGTCGATGGACCCGGCGCTGTGGGACAGCATCTTTTTCTCCCCGAAGGGAAGGTCCGCGCCGCCCTCGAGGGAGACCATGTTGCAGCGGTAGCTGACGTCGCCCGCCCGCACCCGGACGCCGCAGCCGGCAGCCTCCAGGGGGCTGCGTCCGGTGAAGTAGCGGTTGGGGTCGCAGCCGAAGATGGAGAGAATGGCGGTATCGCTGCCAGGGGGCAGGCCCGGCGGGACGGTGCGGACGCTGCCCAGCACCGATTGCTTGCTCAGGGCGTCAATGTGGGGCTTTCCGGCGGCCTCCAGCGGGGTTTTGCCGCCCAGTTCGGGGACGGGGTTGTCAGCCATGCCGTCTCCGATGATTAAAATATATTTGATAGGAATCACTTCCAGACTTTACAGATTTTTATTATTGTACCATGAATTTTCCTGTCTTACAAGGGCTTGTACCGTCTTAAATCCATTGAAATTTTAACATCCCGCCCCCGCGTTACCGTCCGTGAAATCGCGGACACACGCACCGTCATGATCGGACCCGTTCCAATTCTTCTCGAATTACAGAAGCGGACAAACGACGCTATGAAGCGCCGGGTCCTTAACATCAATTTGGCGCACTGCCGTGCAGTACGTTTTTTCATAAGAAAATTTGCTTCGACACAGAGTGTAGCGTTCTACCTTCGTTCAGCAGTTGAAGAGAAGTCAAGGCCTCCGGCTGAGCCGGAGGCCTGAACAGGTCCTATGCTGGTTGTACCTCATGATTTTCTGCCGTCCGCCAATGAGCTAACCCTTGCGTTTTCATCCTCTTGTAATGTCATAGCATATTTTCCCTGATCTTAATTTCGATTTTGGTATAAATATACTCCTTTTCCGGCGGAATATTCATCCCTAAATAATCCAGCAGAATGTCTAATGGCTTTGCGCCCTGTACAAACGGCTGCTGCGTAATGGTAGCCGCAATGGAACCGTCTTCCAACAGTTTCCGGGTAGCCGGCGGAGCGTCATGACTGATGACCGTAATGTCCCCTTTATGTCCAAGATCGGAGATGGCACGGCAAGCGCCTTCCACTCCGGCGGCAGCCAGATAAAGCGCCGTAATTTCCGGAAATTCCTCCAGCATTTTTTGGGTCGCCGTATAGCTTTCAAATTCATCACTATGGTTGACCGCCGTATGGACGATCTGAATGTGGGGGTATTGTTCGCCAAGCTGCTCCACAAAACCGGAAAGACGCTCCGAATCACACATGACCCATGGCGAACCGATCAGGACACCAGCTTTTGCCGGGCCGCCGCAGATTAGGTTCATCAAACCGGCAGCGGTTTTTCCGCTTTTGTAATAATCGCTTCCGACAAAAGCAATCCTACCACAGTTGGGGACATCGCTATTGACTGTAACCACAGGGACGCCCCTCTGCGTCAGCGCTCCCAATTGGGCAGACACAAGGGGATGGTTGACCGCAGTGATGGCGAGACCGTCCAATCCATTTTCGCACAGCGCTTCAATGGCTGACACCTGTTTTTCTGCCGACATATCTGTATAGCAGATTTCCACCTCAACCCCGTATTCAGTTAATTGATCCATGCGCGACTGGATTCCCTGCAAAACATCAAGAAAAAATGGGTTTTTCGTGATGTCAAACAGAATAAAGCCAAAGCGCAGTTGTTTCTTTTTAATGGCCAAAGTCTTTCCGGCTAGATTGGGGGTATAATTGACCGCGCGCATAATACTCCGAATGCGTTCTGCTGTTTCTGGGCTGACGGCTCCACGGTTATTCAGAACACGGTCAACCGTCCCGCGCGATACACCCGCTAGCTGCGCAATATCCTTCATCGTCAACAAGTCTGATCGCTCCCTTGTAATTTTCATTATACGGGATTCCATTTAGTTTGTAAAGTAATATATTTTTTGGAAGTTACACGTGCACGCATATTTGTAAATGTAAACAAATTACTCATATCAAATGTGTATATATTAACAAATATTATTTTGCAGTTGACATTGTTTGAAAGTTGTATTATCATAAAATCAAGATACGTGCACGAGCACGAATCGAGGCAGATGACATGTTTAGGCAGCAATCCACCATTGCCCTGGGCGCGCCAATCCGCAAATGAGATCTCTTTGGAACGTATCATCTGTCCTGGGGAACATCAACCAAACATGGATCAAAAAGGAGGAACGTATGAAAAAGTGTATCACCATCGCATTGGCCCTTACGCTGACCCTTGCGCTGTTCGGCTGCACCAAGAGCAGCACGCCGTCTGCCCAGCCAGCTGCTCCGCCAGCTGAAAAGATTTCTGATTCCGCTGGCGAATCAACCTTGGTCGGCATCTCTCTGCCCACAAAATCCCTGCAGCGTTGGAATCAGGATGGCGAGTATCTGGAAAAGGAGCTTGGCGGGATGGGCTATTCCGTTGATCTGCAATTTGCGGAAAACAAAACAGAGCTTCAGGTCTCCCAGATCGACAACATGATTACCAAGGGCGCAAAAGTGCTGATTATTTCCCCCATTGATGTCAGTACGTTGACAAACGTTCTGGAAACGGCAAAACAGCAGGACGTCTGTGTAATTTCCTACGACCGTCTGATTGTCAATTCTGATGCGGTGGACTACTACGCGACCTTTGACAATACCATCATCGGACAGATCATAGGAAAATATGTTGTGGACCAGCTCAATCTGGAAAACAACGCGGGCCCCTTTAATATGGAAATTGTTTCTGGGCCCAACAGCGACGCTACCCGAGTGCTCTTTGACGCCGCGGTCGGCGAGGTGCAGCCCTACATTGATAACGGGCAGCTGGTGATCCGTTCCGGGCAAACCGATATGGAGCAAACGGCAACGCCAAACTGGGAGGAAAAAGAGGCGCAGAGCCGGATGGATAACATTCTCACCGCCTATTACTCCGACGCGCATCTGGATGCGGTGCTGTGTCTCAACGATTCCACATCATTGGGGTCCCAGTCCGCCCTGAAAGCGGCAGGATATGGTACGCAAGATAATCCAATGCCTATTCTTACCGGTCAGGACTGCGATATTGCCAACGTGAAGGCAATTATTGCGGGTGACCAGTCCATGTCTGTATTTAAGGATACCAAGATTCTTGCGGCTGCCGTGGCAAAAATGACCGATCAGATTCTCAAAGGCGAGACAGTCACTGTAAATGATACGGAAAGCTATGACAATTTTTCGAAAATTGTCCCCTCTTATTTGATTGAATCCCTATTTGTTGACCAAAGCAACTGGCAGGAACTGCTGGTTGACGGCGGCTATTATACACTGGACGAACTCCAATAAACGTTTTGTACCGCGGGGCCCTGCGCCACTGGCGGCCCCGCGCAGTACAACATCCGCCATGATACCGAGCGCACGCATAGATTTCAAACTAATTGGGGGGAGTGCCACAGCTATGCGCAAAATTCTCTTAACGATGGACGGGATTCAAAAATGCTTTTCTAGCGTTATAGCGCTGAAGCATGTGAGCCTACAGGTTGAACAGCGATCGATCCACGCGCTTGTAGGTGAAAATGGGGCTGGAAAATCGACCTTGATGAACATTCTCAGCGGCATCTATCCCCACGGCAGCTATTCCGGCTCGATTGTTTTTGAGGGGCAGGAGATGCGGTTCCGAAAAGTCAGCGACAGCGAGAGTCGGGGAATTGTCATTATTCATCAAGAACTGGCGCTGATTCCGGAGCTCTCCATTCAGGAAAACATTTTTCTCGGTCATGAAATTTGCAGGTCTGGAGTAATCAGTTGGGATAGCCAGATACAGGAGACACAGCGTCTTTTGGATGCTGTCGGTTTAAAGGAGGATCCCAACACGGCGTGCAAGTACTTGGGCGTGGGCAAGCAGCAGCTGGTCGAGATCGCCAAGGCGCTTTCCAAGAATGTGAAGCTCCTGATTATGGATGAGCCAACCGCCGCGTTGAATGATAAAGACAGCGACGCACTGCTCAATCTGATTTTGAAGCTGCGGGTGGAGCGAGGGATTTCTGTCATTATTATTTCCCATAAGCTGGATGAGCTTCTCAAGGTCGCCGACCGCATTACCGTACTGCGAGACGGCGAGTCCATTGAAACCTTGGAAAACGATGGGTCCATCTCCAGAAACCATATCATTCGCAGCATGGTGGGGCGGGAAATGTCCAATCTGTATCCTGAACGAACCGCGAAACTGGGCGAATTGGCGCTGGAAGTGAAGGATTGGTGTGTCTTTTCCCCCAGTGTAGCAGGAGAGCAGATTATTGACCGCGTGAGTTTCCATCTCCATTATGGAGAGGTTGTCGGGATTGCCGGCCTGATGGGCGCGGGACGGACAGAGCTGGCGCTGAGTCTGTTTGGGAAGGCCTACGGCGTCAATATATCCGGCGAGATATACAAGGACGGACAACCGCTCCGGCTCCGTACCGTCAAAGACGCAATTTCCCATCGAATCGCCTATATTCCGGAGGACCGCAAGGATGCCGGGCTGATTCTGGAAGAAGATATTGTGACAAATATCAGTCTTTCAAACCTGGAAAAATTCAGCAGCAGGGGTGTGATGAACCACGCCGCAGAAGTGGACGCTTCCCAGGCAATCAGCCAAGACATCCGGATCAAGGCGCCCTCCGTCTTTCAAAAAACGCAGATGCTCAGCGGCGGAAATCAGCAAAAGGTACTGGTTGCCCGTTGGCTGTGCAGTGATCCAGACATCTTGATTTTGGACGAGCCCACACGAGGCATTGACGTTGGCGCCAAGTATGAAATCTACGCAATTATCAATCAGCTGGCCGCGGACGGAAAAGCAGTGCTGATGATCTCGTCCGAAATGCCGGAACTGATCGGGATGTGTGACCGGATATATGTGATGAACGAGGGGCGCTTTATTGGCGAGCTTCTCCGCGAGGAAGTATCGCAGGAGAAAATCATGCAGATCATTGTCGATGATAATGGAGGCAGTCGAAGTGAAAAATAAGTTAATCAACAGACTTGGGGACAATCACAAGATAGATCTGCGCCAACAGTCAATGCTCATCGCTCTCATCGCGATCTCGGTGCTTTTTCAGATATTGACCGGCGGCATCATCTTCCGATCTGTTAATGTTTCCAAGCTCATTATGCAAAACAGCTATGTCCTGATTCTTGCCATAGGAATGCTGCCCTGCATCATTACCGGAAATGTGGATCTCTCTGTCGGCAGTATGGTCGCCCTGGTCAGCGCTATCAGCGGCAAATTGATCGTGGAGCACAATGTGCCTGTCATTGTTGCAATTCCCGTCGTTCTTTTGGTTGGGATACTGGCCGGCGCGTTTCAGGCCTACTGGATCGCGTATATGAGACTGCCTGCGTTCATTGTGACGCTTGCTGGGATGCTGGTATTCCGCGGACTGACAATGACCATTTTGCAGGGTAAAACGCTAGCACCGTTTCCCGAATCCTTCTCCTGGATCTCGGCTGGATTTCTGCCGCAGTATCGTATCGGAAGCGTAGATATGATATCCGTTGGGCTGGGGATTGTGTGCGCGCTTCTATTGGCATTCTGGCAAATTTATAAACGCAGGAAAGCGGCCAAGTTCAATCATCAACAGTCCAAAGCCGCTGGCTTTGCAGTCAAGCTCGTGATCCAATGCTTCCTGGCCATATTCAGCGCATTCTGGCTGGGCACCTATAACGGCTTGCCGTGCGTCTTGATTTTTCTAATCGTGCTGGTGTTGCTCTACCGCTTTATCACCAGCAGCACAGTCTTGGGCAGGCGGTTGTATGCCCTTGGCGGAAATGAGAAAGCCGCAAAACTTTCCGGAATCAACACGAACGCGATTTTGTTTCTGGCCTATGTCAATATGGCATTTCTGGCGTCTATCGCCGGGATTGTTTTCGCTGCGCGCCTGAATGCAGCGACGCCGACCGCTGGCAACAGCTTTGAGCTTGATGCAATCGCCGCCTGCTATATTGGCGGAGCGTCCGCTACTGGCGGCGTGGGCACAGTGGTCGGCGCTGTAATCGGCGGACTGGTGATGGGAATCCTCAACAATGGCATGTCGATTATGGGCGTGGGAAGCGATTGGCAGCAGACGATCAAGGGCCTTGTGTTGCTGGCTGCCGTCGCCTTCGATGTAATCTCAAAGAAAAAAGGAATATAATGAAAGCCCCCGCTGCGGCCGCTTAATACAAATGTGCCGCGATTGCAATACCATATTTCCGACATATGAAAGGAGAACAACAGCTATGAAAGCGAACAAGCAAAAGGTCTTACAGTGGATTGACGACAATCAGGATCAGATTGTTGCGTTCCTCCGCGACCTCATCAAAATTCCCTCCGTGAACCCCTGGTTTGAGGAGGGTGAGGCGGGCGATAAAAGCGTCTGCCATGAGGGCGACGCGCAGCGGTACATCCGTGCGCACATGGAGTCACTCGGCGCGGAAATCGACATGTGGGAGCCCGATGTGGAGCACCTACGCAAATATGAAGGCCAACCTAATTTCTATGATTTCCATGTGTTCACAGACCGGCCTAACCTGGCGGCCAGGCTCAAAGGGACAGGAGGCGGGAAGAGCGTCCTTCTGATGGGCCATATTGATACTGTTAAAGTAGGAAGCGGCTGGAATCACGGACCCTTCAGCGCTGATTTGGAGGATGGCGTGATCTATGGCCGGGGTGCGGTTGATATGAAGGGCGGCATAGCCTCCATGATAATGGCTGCGGAGGCTATCCTGAAATCCGGCCTGAAGCTGAAGGGCGATATCTGCGTGGGCACCGTTGTGGACGAAGAGACGGGCGGTATGGGGACACTGGACTTTGTGGACCGCGGGCATCGTGCAGATGTTTGTATTATGACCGAGGCAACCCGGCAGATCATTGCGCCGCTGTGCCGCGGTATTCTTTGGGGCAACATCATCGTGGAAGGCCGCAGCGGCCACATCGAACTTCCGCAGAAAGACTGGCGCGACGGAGGCACCGTTGACGCGATCCGTAAGGCCCGACTCATTATGGATGCCATTGACCATCTTAATGAGGATTGGGCAAAGAGCAAAGTCCATCCACTGCTGAAAATTCCCAATCAGATTATCATCGGACAGATCAACGCCGGTGAATGGCACTCCACTTTTGCCAACAAAGCAGATATGGCTTTTGATATCCAATATCTGCCCTATGAGCGGGATGAAGTCGGCGGCGGCAGTCTGGTTATGAAGGAATTTGAAGACTTCATCCACGCTGTAGCGCAGACAGATCCTTGGCTCAAGGAGCATCCGCCGAAGGTAACATGGACCGTCAACTGCGATTGCGGCGAAACGCCGGTGGATCATGAAATTGTGCAGTTGTTCCTCAAAAACCAAGTGGAACAGGGGCTGCCGGCTGTTGCCGAGGGATGTTATTTCCACACAGACATGGGCTGGCAGGAAAAGGTGGGAATCCCTGTTGTAAACTATGGCCCGGGAGATCCCATTTGCGCCCATCAGGACAACGAGTCTGTCTCGGTTGCGGATTTAATTCAGTGCACGAAAGTGATGGCGCTGACCATTATGGACTGGTGCGGAATTGAGGAATAAATTCTCTGCTTTTACACAATGAGCCAAGCCGCCCGGCCCCGCAGTGGGAGGGAATACCCACCATGGTGTGCCGGGCGCTTTGTTCAATTTATAGATAACAGCGTCATGTTATGCTAGGGGGTAGCAATGAAACAGGTTACCATAAAGGAATGTCCATCGCATATTATGCAGGAATGTCGCGAGCAGCCGGTTGAGCTGTCCGCAGAAATATATCTGACGCGTCTGGAGCGGCTGCGTTCGCGGATGAAAGAGATGGGATTGGATGCGGTAGTGCTGTACGGAGACCGGGAACACTTTGCCAACATCTCTTATTTCTCAAAATACGACTGCCGCTTTGAGGAGGCCCTGTTTATCATGCGCGCCGACGGCAGCTGCATCATCGTTGTAGGGAACGAGGGCGAGGCATATTGTCAGATTATTCCCTATGAGATACAAGTTCTGCGCTATCAAAATTTTAGTCTTCAGGGGCAGCCGCGCTCTGATTCGCCCACACTGCGGGAGATTTTCGCGCTGGCCTCCATCTCCGTTGGTATGGCGGTCGGTCTGGCCGGCTATAAATATTATGAGGATGCAAACTGGTTTGACGTACCGGAATATATTGTGCAAACGCTGCGGGATGTGGTTGGTCACGGGAGTCTTGTGAACTTCACCAGGGAACTGACAGGGTTGCCCAACGGGCTCAGGATGACGATCCGATCTGCGGAAGAAATCGCGGCCATCCATGCACAGGCGGGAAAAGTGGCAAATGTTATGCGGCGGATGTTCGCAAGACTGGAACCTGGCATATCTGAATTGGAACTATCCCGTGCCGGCCATGTTGATTTTGCGCCGCAGCAAACCTACTCCATGGTCAACTTCGGGGCGAAGTCGGTGTCCATGGGGATCAAAAGTCCCAGCCCCTTTGTCCGGCTCGAATGCGGCGGACCTATGAGTATGGCGTTTTCACAACGCGGCTCCTTGATGTGCAGGGCCGCTCTGGCGGCGGAAGATATGAGGTCTGTTTCGCCTGAACTGCGAACGTCTCTGGAAGATCACATTATGCCATACTGGTCAGCCGTTGCACGCTGGTATGAGCAGCTTTGCGTCGGTTGCAGCTGCGGCCGGATATACGATCAGGTTTTCGAGATTATCGGGAATCCCCGGTTTGGCTTTACCTTAAATCCGGGGCATTATATTGGCGGCGACGAGTGGGTCAACACAGAATTCCGGCATGGCTCCGAGGTCAGAATCCACAGCGGTTCTCATATTCAGTGTGATATTATCGCAGCGGCTTCCCATCCTACGGTATCGGCAATCTGTGAGGATACCGTGGTCGTTGCGGATGAAGGGCTGCGGTTGGAGTTGAAATCCTCCTATCCCAAACGATATCAGGCAATCGTCACGGGACAGCAATTTATGCGGGAGGTATTGGGGATCAACTTGCACGAGGATGTTCTGCCGATGAGTTCGCTTAACGCGGTTATGTTCCCTTTTATGCTTAACACACGCCAAATGCTCGCGTTAGAGTGAAATTTAGAAACACGTCTATTCCGTCAGAATACATAGCATTTTTTGAATTAACCACAAATTTGCATTGAAAAAGTGAGGAAACCATTGAACATAGATGGTTTCCTCACTTTTTTACATAGAATTCCAAATTGTGCAAGTTATTAACTCCATCTTTGCGCTATCTATGCGGCACGTCTTTTCGAACCTGTACGCACAACCGTTGAACGCTGCCTTTCCTGGTCTTTTGCCGCCCGGCGGCATAAAAACAGCGCGGGCCGATCATACTAGGACAGTCCAGAAAAAAGGGTTTCTGGCGCTTCGATTTGTCAAAGAGGAGAATAGGAGGGAAAACGCATGGATACAACAGCAATGATTCTTTCCATCATCGGCGCAATCAACTGGGGACTGGTAAGCCTGTTTCAGTTTGACCTGGTGGCGTGGGTCTTCGGTGGACAGACGGCCTTTTTGAGCCGTTTGGTCTACGGCCTGGTGGGCCTGGCCGGCCTTTGGTGCATCACGCTGCTCTTCCGCCGCGGCGACAGCCGGGACCGGGAGACCCAGCGCAGAACCGCAACCTGATGAAAAGGGCGCGCTGCACGATGGCAGCGCGCCCTCTTTCCACGCGATACGCGGCGTCTTACCCGACCCGGACGATGCACTCGAGACGTTCGCCGCCCACTACGGTATAGACGCTGGCGGTCCCCTTGCCGACGCCGGTGACGATGCCGTTGCCGTCCACGGCGATGACCGAGCCGTCGGTGACGTTCCAGCCGCCCGAGATTCCATTTACCACCGAAATCTCAAAGCTCTCGCCCACTTGGAGGGTAACGTCGCTGTGGTCCAGCTTGTTGGAGCCGTTTCCGGAAGAAGTGGCGGGGTCCTCCTCAAAACGGCAGCGGACGGTACAGGTCAGCTCTTTGCCGTTCACCTCGGCGGTGACACTGGCTACACCCGGCCCCTCGGCCGTCACCACCCCGTCCTCTACGGTGCAGACGTCTCGGTCGTCGGAAGACCAGACCACCTCCGCGCCTTTTGGTACGCCGCTCACGGTAAGCGAAACAGCCTCGCCAACCGCCAGGAGGGTGACATCGTCGCTGCTCAGCGCCAAGCCCTCCAACGCGGCTCCGCTCCCGAAATCGCAAATAACCGAGACGGTACCGGTCTGTTCCCCACAGGCGGCGGTGATAACGGCGCGGCCCTCACCCAGGGCTGTCACCTGCCCGTCGGCGTCCACGGTACAAACGGCGGGGTTGGACGAGACCAGGCTGATCTCTTCGGTGCAATTTTCCGGCTCGATGCGCAAGCCGATACTCTCCAAGTCACCCACCGCCGACAGGACGATCTCCTCCTTCACGCCCAAGCTGGTGCAGGCGACCGGCTCTGGCGCAGGTTCGGGTTCGGGCTCGGGTTCTGGCTCCGGTTCCGGCTCGGGCTCTGGTTGGGCGTTATCCTCCTGGATGGGCAGGTCCAGGCTGGCGTTGTCCTTCGTCTTATCTTTGCCAAACTTTATGATACCCACGGCGTACATGGCGTAGAGCGAGCCAATCAGCACAGCCAGACTTAAAAAAACACTGATTAGAATATAAATCCAGCGCGGTATCTTGTCCTCTGCGGGCGCGGCCCGCGCGCCGCTCCGCTTCTCTTTCGGCGGTTTTTTGGGTTCCTTTGCCCGGGACGGCTCCGGCTCCTCCGGGATGGAACCGGCAACGGTATTGGGCATGCCGCAGAGAGGGCACTGGTCCATATCCATCTCGTATTCCGTATTGCAGTATTCACAGGTGATTCGCGCCATCAGCTTCCTCCATGCTATCGTGTTTAAGGGCGGGGACGGACCCCGCACAGCCAGTCGTCGTGTTAATTAGGGATATTCTAGCACATCCCGTCGAAAAATAAAAGGGTGTAAACCAAAATTCCATGGAAATCAGTTGGGGAACCGGTAAAATTACGCTGTGGTGGGAAACCTATATTGTCAAGCTCTTGCTTTTTGGGTAAAAATAGAATATGATATACTTTGAAATAGGAGGCGAAGGAACCTTGTCCGAATTGAAACCCGTATCCCCCCTGCTGGACGGAATGGAGATTGTCCGCTGCCTTGCCGACAACGGCGCTTCCCGGCTCTATCTACTCCGGCACGCCGGCGGCGAAGCCTTCATCCTCAAGCAGATCTCCATCCCCGAGTCCCAGACCCAGGTGGAAGCCCTGCTCATCACCGGAGCCGCCGCAAACGAGGAGGAGGCCCTGCACTACTACGAGCAGCGTGTCGCCGACTACGAAGACAGCCTGAAAGCGCTCGCCCCCCTGCGCGGGAGCAGCAACTGCGCTACATACCTGGGCTACCAGGTCTGTGCCAGAGAGGAGGGCGTCGGCTTTGAGCTCTCCCTGCTCTCCGAACGCTACGTGACGCTGCCCGAGTATTTACACGAGAACGCCATGACCCATCTGCGGGCGCTCAATCTGGGGCTTGACCTGTGCACCGCCCTGTGCGAGATGCGCGGGCAGGACCTCATTCACCGGAACGTCAAACCGGAAAATATTTACCTCAACGCGATGGGTGGCTTTATGCTCGGCGACTTGGGCGCGGCGCGCATCTCCCAGCTCAAGTTCTGCGCCATGCCCGACCGGATGATCTCAGCCTACACCGCCCCCGAGATTGCCGACGCCATGGGCGACTTCAACCCCACGGTGGACATCTACTCGGTGGGTATGGTGCTCTACCGCATTCTCAACGGCAATCACGGCCCCTTTGAGGATGAAAACACCTCGGCCGCCGCCGCCAACAAAATGCGTCTGTCGGGAGAGCCGCTGCCCTCCCCTCTCTACGCCGACTACGAGCTGGCCGCCATTGTGCTCAAGGCGTGCGCCTTTGAGCCGGCGGACCGTTTCCAGAGCCCGGACGAGCTGTTGCAAGAGTTGATACTCTATATGAAGCGCAACAATGTCAGCGACACGCTGATCGTCCCTCCTCTCAACGCCGGAGACGATATGCTGGTGCCTCTGGAGTCGATGGACGAGCCGGTGGAGCCGGTACGTTTCGCCGAAGTCGAAGCGATGGACGAAAAATTTGTGGACAGCTTTTCCCCCACCATGGAAATTCCGGAGTCGGAGGAGCCCGATGATGAGGACGAGGCGGAGGAAACCTTCTCCGGCCTGCGCGGCGCAAACGGCCAGCCGGTCTTTGCCGCGCCCCACACCCGGCACGCGGCGGATGACGATGAAGTCCCCATCCGCCCTGCGGAAAAAACGAAGGCAAAAAAGCCTAAACGGTCCAAAAAGACAAAGAAAAAAAATTTGATTGCGATCCCCATTGTTATTGCGGTGCTCCTGCTCGGCGTCATCGGGGTGGCCGCGTGGTATCTGCTGCTCGGCGGCCCGGCATCGGCCATCAACGGCCTGACCGTCACCAACCGGGGCGTGGACTGGCTGGAGGTGGACGTGGACGACGGCGGAGCGGGTCTGGAGCTGAACCTCATCTGCACCGACGCCTACGGCAACGCGGTCCAGCAGCGCTGGTCGGGTCAGCCGGTTACCATCAGCGGCCTGACCTCCGGCGCGCAGTACACCATTACGGCCCACGCCTTGGACGGCCAACAACGGGTGACGGGCCAGACCTCGGTTTTGGCATCCACCGTCGCATCCACCGAGATCGTGGACTTCTCGGTCAGCTCCACCGGAAACGGGCAGGCGGCGCTGCGTCTGACGGTCAGCGGCCCCGACCCCGGGTCTTGGACGGTTCGCTACAGCGCTGGGGGGGGCGAGGCCCAGGAGATATCGTTCAGCGGCGACACGGTGTCCATCTTTAACCTGGAGCCGGACAAGCGTTATACCTTTACCCTCGTACCGCCTGACGGGGTCACGCTGGAGGGGAAGACAACGGCGGCCCTCACCACCGACCCCAGCATTCGCATCTCCGATCTGAAAGCGGAGGCCATGTCGGGCAGCACGGCGCGGGCCACCTGGACCTACGAAGGGGACGCCCCCTCCGAGTGGAGCGTCACCTGCACCGGGCCGGACGGCGCGAGCAAGACGCAGTTTGTCACCGGCTGCGCGGCGGAATTCAATCAGCTCAGCGCCGGCGAAACCTACACCATTTCGGTCACCGCGCCCGGCGTGTCCAGTCCGGCGGAGACTACCGTGACACCGCTGGCCGCCGAGGTCAAGTCCATTCGGGCCGAGGCACAGGGGCCGGACGGGCTGCGTGTGATTTGGGAGAGCGATCAGCCGGACGGCAGTTGGCTGCTGCGCTACGGTCCCAAGGGGACCGGCCTGGCCGAGACCATGCAGGCAACGGGCAGCGAAGCCAGCCTGACCGGGTTGGCCCCCGGCGCGACCTATGAATTTGAGCTGCGCTCCTCCCGGGACGAGCCTTTGGGCGACGCCGCGAAAGCCGAGGCATCCCTCCCCGCTGTCGAGGATTTCAACAGCTACGGTGCGGACCGCTTCTTCATGGGCACCTTCGCGCTGCCGGAAAAGGCCAACTGGACCAGGATGGACCTCAACCCCGGCGTGAGCGAGTTCCAGCCCGGGAAGGGTCTGGCCTTCGCGGTGGACAGCTTCAGCGGCCACGACGAGAGCGACGACGAGATTAAAGTTACCATCGTCGTGGAGAACGACGGCGGCGTTCCTGTCATTGTAAAGAACTACACCGACACTTGGGACGGCCTGTGGGATAGCGGCGTCGTCGTCGGCTCGGTGGAGGCTCTGCCAAACGAACCGGGAAATTATGTGATCCGGCTGTACTTCAACAGTCAGATCGCCGTTTCCAAGGAGATTACCGTTCTTTCTGCGTAATTCGAAACACAGACAAAACCGCCCCTTCCTGGCACAGAGGCCGGGAGGGGCGGTTTCCATGTTGGGCGCAAGGCAGATTTTAGCACTCTATATGCTCGAGCGCTAAAATTCACAGTCCGTTCATAGAAAAGCGTATCTCTGTTCATAATTTGAGCGTATCCTAAAGTCAGAAAACAAAACAAGAGTCCCGGAAAACCGGGAGACGCATGAATGGAGGTTATTTACCATGATGAACCTGATTCCCTACAGCCGCCGCAATAACGACGCCGCCCTTTACAACCCCTTCCAGATGTTTGACGAGATGGAGAAGCGTTTTTTTGGCAGCAACAGCCTTTCCGAGTTTAAAACCGACATCCGCGACGAGGGCGACCATTATCTGCTCGAGGCCGATCTGCCCGGCTTCAAAAAAGAGGACATCAACATCGACCTGAACGACAGCCTGCTGACCATCACCGCCGCCCGCCACTCCGACTACGAGGAGCACGACAAGAAGGGTAATTTCGTCCGCTGCGAGCGCTCCTACGGGAGCTATTCCCGCAGCTTCGGCGTGGAAGGCATCGAGACCGACGCCATCAAGGCGGCTTATCAGGACGGCGTCCTCAAGCTGACCTTGCCTAAACGTTCCCCCGCCAAGGGGGAGAGCAGAAGACTAGCCATCGAGTGATTTTCTCCCCACTTCCCCTGCGGTCCGCCCGCAGGGGATTTTTTTGTTTGGGAGCGGGAACCGTTGGGGGAAAAAACCGTCTATATGGATGACCAATCAAAAATAAGGAGGACAAATCTATGAAAAAGTATCTTGCGCTTCTTATGGCCCTGACGCTGCTGCTGGCGGGCTGCGCCGCGAAATCTTCCGATGTCGCGGCCACCAAATCTGAAATGGGATCGTCGGCTGGCGCGCCAGCCGAACCGGAAGCCGCGCCAGCCGGGGCGGACAGCTACTACTCGCTGGACACGGCCCCTCAAGAAACGCCCATACCCGAGCCGGCGTCCTACGACGAAGAGGAGGCTATGGGCGAGTTGCAGACGGCTCAGCCCGCCATCTCCGCCGAAAAGCTGATCTACCGTGCCGACCTGCGCATTGAGACACTCGACTTTGACGCGGCGGTGACGGCGCTGGAGCGGCTGGCGTCGTCGATGGGCGGCTTTGTGGAGTCTTCCAACGTCTCGGGCAACACCAATTGGCAGTCCGACGGCACCACCCGCATTGTGGACCGTTGGGCCGACTACGTACTGCGCGTCCCGTCCAACCGGTTCCAGGAGGCGGTCAATCAGGCCGGCAATCTGGGCAGTGTGACCAGCTCGGGGACCAGCGTAGAAAACATCACCTCCCAATTTACCGACCAGGAGGCCCGCAAGCACTCGCTGGAGGTCCAGGAGGAACGGCTGCTCGACATGCTGGGCAAGGCGGAAAATATCGACACGCTGATTATGCTGGAGAGCCGCTTGAGCGAGGTCCGTTATGAAATCGAGGCCATTGAGCGGCAGCTTCGCAACTGGCAGAATCAGGTGGACTATTCCACCATTTCCGTCAGCCTCCGGGAAGTGGCGGTCTACACTCCGACGGCGACCGTCCAGCGCAGCTTCGGCGAGCGGATGGGGAATTCCTTCCGCGACGGGTGGACCCGGTTTGTTCGCAGTTTGGAGGACCTGAGTCTGTTCCTCGCGGAGTCGCTGCCCGGACTGGTTCTGTTTGTGATTATTGTAGTTGCCGGCTTGCTGGCCGCGCGGAAGATTGTCCGCCGCAGACGCCAGAAGGCCGCCGCGCCTAAGCAGCCGCCGCAGAAGGAAAATACGGATACAATTTAGTTTCTATTATGAAAAGGCGCTGGCTACTCCTTTGGCCAGCGCCTTTTCATTGTATCCATCCCTGAAAAAAGGATTGTCAATGCAAATTTAGTCAAAAAGTTTCGATATATTTGTTCTTTCTACAGGATTTTATTCGATATCACTGTTTTCATCTTTTTCCAACCCGCGTCTTGACATTTTATAAATCATGGTGTATTATAATTATACAGGACGTACTTAGATATCACCTTATGCACCAACGCAAAGGAGACCTAGCTGTGGTGCGGTCATTACAGTAATCCATCAGAAAGAAAGTTAAC
>JAAWHG010000064.1 GCA_022795735.1 Oscillospiraceae bacterium | reverse complement strand
ACTGCCCCGTGTCCGCTGGTTATACATCTTTGCCCCGCAGTCCGCACAGAATACCAGCCCGGTCAAGGGATTCGCCTCGCCCAGCGTATCAATACGGCGCGGGGTTCCCCGCAGTTTCTGAACAAGTTCCCATGTACCCCTGTCCACGATAGCCTCATGGGTATCCTCAAAAATCAGCCAGTCCTCCGGGGCATGATAAATCGGCTGCTTATCCTTATAAGATTCCTTGTGGGAACGAAAGTTGACCGTATGCCCCATATACTCGGGTTTAGACAGTATCCGTCCCACAATGAAGTCGCTCCAAGCATAGGGGCGGTCAATATTTTCCTTGCTTTTCCAGGGACCGCGCCCCTGCTTTGCCAGGTAAGCCGCAGGGGACTCTACCTTATCGTGATACAAAATGTTTGCAATATCGCTCAGACCGTGTCCCTCAATGGCCAACTGGTAGATGCGCCGCACAACTGCCGCCGCTTCCTCGTCAACCAGCCAGTGATACTTGTCGTTGGGGTCTTTTTTATAGCCATAAATAGCCTGATTGGTGGTCGGCTTGCCGGATTCACCTTTGACCCTGATGGCAGTGCGTTGCTTCCGGCTTAAGTCGCGCAAGTACCACTCGGACATGATATTGACAAAAGGGGCAAACTCACTGGAGCTGGGATCATTGCTGTCGATACCGTTCCCGATGGCAACAAAGTGGATACCATAGCGTTTGAAAACGACCTCCGTATAAAAACCGGTCTGGAGATAGTCTCTCCCTACCCGGCTGAGGTCTTTGACCAGAAGATGCGCTACCTTCCCTGCCTCAATGTCGCTAATTAACTGCTTCCATGCGGGCCGGTCGAAGTTGCCCCCGGACCATCCGTCATCGGTATAGTGGACGATGTTACCGTAGCCATGATCGGCGGCATAGCCCTCCAGGTATCGTTTTTGATTGATGATCGAATTACTGTCCCTAAAGATTCATCGTCACGGGACAGGCGCTCATATAGAGCTGTGATTTTCTCCGTCTGTCTGGCGCTCATGACGCGCTCCTTTCAGACTGACGGTTCATTTGTGGCACATTTATCATACCACATTCTGGCGGTGATGCCAACCCTTCATTTTGGATCAGCCGCAGGATTTTGTCCTCCATCGTATCCACTCCGTCCTCTTTTGTAAAAATATTCACTTTGAAAACTGTGCTTCCGATTCGCCGGGTCATGGTGGTGCTGCTTGTATTTTGGGTCATTGTACCTCTCTTTCCTTGCTTGTAGGGGGCTTCCCCACTGCTATGCCGTTGTCCCTATTCAGTTGTTGACGCAGAAATGCCGCCCCGACAACTTGGGGCGGCATTTCCGCAAAACCCGCTATAACATCCGCTTCTCCTTTCCGCATTGATTCGAGGCGTTTTAACCTCTGATACCAATATACGGAGAAAATGGTGCAGGCCGAAAAAATATGGCGTTATTGCAATTTGGAGCGGATTTGGCAGAGGAAATTGCAAAAATGCAAGATACAAAATTCGACTGCTTTCGCCTTAACCTTTTGCGAGAAATGTAGTATAATCAAGGAAAATGGGGAGGTGTTGCGAATGGAGCAAACTTATCTGCCGGGGACAGTTCGGGAGCGGATACAGGATCAGCTAAAAGAGCGGAAAATTACACAGGGTGAACTCGCTGCTGAGATTGGCATGGCAGAAAGTTCTCTCAGCCGCTTTCTGAGCGCGAAAACAGATAAGATCGGTGATGAATACATAATTAAAATCGCAGACTTCCTGGGCGTGTCCACCGACTTCATCTTGGGCCAGACGGACTTTCCGGAGCGGCGCAACTATGACATAGGAGAACTGGGCCTGTCTTATAAGGCGGCAATGGCGCTTTATGCCAGAGAAGTAGATACCGATGTGGTCAACCGCATTTTGGAAAATCCCCAATTCCCGGCAATCACGCGGATGATCGCCCGGTATTTTAAGGATAGCAATGCCGAGGGACCTGCGGGGCTGAACGCCATGTGGGACACCATGCAGCAGATGGTCAGCACATTGGACACCAGCCATTTGGCAAACCCGCAGGAGGGAACGGAAGCTGCTGCGCAGATTCTTGATTTGCTGAAAACCCCGCCCTATGAAAAGGACATTGAGACAATTCAGACCGCTTTGATAAATATGCTCCGGGAAATCAAAACCGGCCTTCAGACGCAGACCCCGGTCACTGAATTGGCGACGAGGCAGCTCACGCAGGTCATGATGGAGAACATGGTCAAGGGGGAGAATGCCGTTCCGACGGTACAGATGATCTCTCTGGAACAGCTTGCCGAGGCCTACTCTACGCTCCCGGGCGCAACGCCTGATTTGGGTACGCAGTTTGCGGGACTTATCAAAAACTTTATTAGGGACTTCATGGATATTGCGCAGAAGCAGGGCCTGACAAATGGAAACCTTGACGAATGAGCAGCTTTGCGCATTGGCACAAGCTGGGGATGGACAGGCTGTGTCCCTACTTATCAAGGCTAATCTTCCGTTTGTTCGGAAAGTCGCCAATCAAATTGTTGAGAACCCAGTACGGCAGGAGCATCTATGCGCCTGCAGCGTGGGCTTTGATGATCTTGTGCAGGCCGGTTCCATCGGGCTGTGGAGGGCAATCGACGGATATAGGCAGTTTGGAGAAGCCCAATTTCTGACTTACGCCGCTTCCGCTGTCAGACGCGCCATGAGCGATCTGATTCGTCAGTACAGCCGGGACACGGTATGGCAGTTGCAGCACGATAAAGCTAATGCTTGGAAAATCATATATCTGGATGAAGATTTAGACGATACCGGAGAGGATACGGTGGAGTGCCTGATTGCTTCGCCCAATGTCAAATCACCAGAAGGGGTTTATATTGAGCAGGAGACGGAGGCGGAGTTGCTTGAGGCCATGGATACACTGCCAGACCGGGAGAATGTCTATGTTCAATACCGCTTTGGCTTTACGGACGGTAAGGTCCATCCGCTTACTGAAACTGCGCAGTATTTCCACCTGACCGAAAGCCGTGCAAAAGGTATTGAGCGTTCCGCGCTGAAGCTGCTGAAACACGAGCTGCTGATAGAGATTCCAGAGCGCGCCTATGCTCGCGCGGAGGATAAGCTGACAAGGCTACTGGTAGCCGAGAGAGAACTCCATTCGGTAGACTTGCGCTTAAAATCCCAGCAGAAGCGTGGCAGAAAAATAACCGCCGCAGTCTACGAATATCTTGCAGATTGTGACGGTAAATGGGGCGAGCTTCGATATAATTTCAAGGACGATATGGCGGAGGTCCTTCTGCTGGCTGATTGGGATACAACGGTCAGCCGCAGATTTGCTATGCGGGCCGTTGAATATCTCCGTCAGCATCGCGCGGAGGCCCCGCCGGAAAGACTGCTTCTTACTTTTATATCGCCGGAACAGATAGAATGCTGCGGACGATAGGATTATAGGAGGTATCCACTATGACAATCAAGCTGGAACAGGTGCTTGACGCGATTGAAACTGCTGATGATGCGTTTACTTATTTTTACGACACACAGACTGGCGAAACAGTATTCCTGTCCGACCCTCTGATTACCGGCGAATCATACGAGGAGCCTGAAGAATTGATCGAAAGCTCCGGTGATCGTTTTCTCCGTTTCCCCACCAAGTACGACATTCACGAATACAGCATTATGGAAAATTTCGTATATTCCCTGCCCGCTGGCGCGGCGCGTCAGGAACTTGTCAACGCGATCTGCGGCAGGGGCGCGTTCCGGCGGTTCAAAAACGGCATCCGCTATCACAGGCTGGAACAACAGTGGTATGATTATCGGGATCAGGCATATCGTGAGATCGCCATCCGTTGGTGCAGGGATGAGGGACTCGAATATACCGAGGAAAATTGAAAACGGGGGTATGTCCGCGACAGATGCGGTCATACCCCCGTTGTACTTCTTATGCGTAGACCAACTCATGAAGAACGATTTCCTCTGCTCGGTTACGGATATTGTTCATACGGCCCACCCATTCCATCTGGTCCGTTGCTTTTAAGACTTCGGTGACGCCCTCCTGCTTTGCTATGGCCGGGATCAGAAAATCCATACGCTCATGACAGGCGGCGTCAATGTCGGCGAGGTGTTTCCAAAGTTCCCCAAAGAGGAGCATCCGATTGTAAACGCCAGGGTGATGCTCCTCTAAAAATTTTTGGCGCATCCGGCCATATATGCCGATTTCATAATCGGTGTCATCGTCCAGTGCGAGGTCGGGAATGTAGTAATCTCCTGCCTTCGTATAAGTCAGCTCCATAATCTTTTCCTTTCATTCGTAGCAAAATGTTATCCGCAGTTGTTGAAAACGCTCACTTTTTGCGTTCTCACCGCCTTTCTTACAACTGCAATGTACCATTTTGCCACAAATGAACCGCAGTCATATGTATTAGGTGGTGACTCCACCCTTTACATAGTAACTCTTGATTTTGGATGCTCTCG
>JAAWHG010000063.1 GCA_022795735.1 Oscillospiraceae bacterium | reverse complement strand
TTTTTGAGCAAGGAAACGCTTAGTTTTGTTACCCCCCCCCCGCCGAAAAACTACAAAATTTCTTCGGCGTTTTCTTACAATTTCAAATTGGCGTTGACACTCCCCTGTTTATGAAATTGCGGCTGAGGTGGGCATTCACAATCCCAGCCACTTTATCAACCTCTTTCGTAAAAACGAGGGATATACCCCACAGGCCTACCGGCGCGCCTGGAGCGACAGCCAAAGTAATAACAACGGCCTGTCCCCATAAAGTCCCATCGTTTCACAGGTTGTCCCTTATTTTCTTCAGTTACATGGTAAACTGCATCACACAGAAGGCCGCGTAAATTGCCAGTAAACCAACACCTTGGGTCCGAGTCAGCTTCCCGTGCACCAGAGGTGGCACCGTGAGCAGGAGCATGACAGCCAACATTACCGGGATATCAAATACCAGCGAGGCGTTTTGCCCCAAAAAGATGGCATTTTGCGGAATCGAGAAGGGAGAAAGTGTGACGGATATACCGCTGACCAGCACCAGGTTAAATAGATTCGCACCAATTATATTGCCAAGCGACAATGCGCCGTGCCCTTTTGCCAGAGAGGTAATGGCAGTGACCAACTCCGGCAGCGAAGTCCCCAGGGCCACAAAAGTCAATGCGATCACTGATTCCGGCACGCCTAATGCCTGGGCAATCAAAGTGCCGTTGTCCACCAGCAGCCGTGCGCCTATGGCAATCAGCGCCGCGCCTAGAATCAGAAAGCCTAAGTCCTTGAGCAGCGGAGTTTCCTCCTCCGCTTCCTCCGCAGTTTTGAGATTCTTTTTCACCTGTACGACGGTGACCGTGATATAAAGCAAAAACAATGCTAGCAGGACCACGCCGACAATTCGGCTAAAGTATCCCGTCGTGTAAGCTACACCCACGTAAAGTACTGCTGCGGCGAAAAAGAAAAACACCGGTACCCGCAGTGTTTTTCCCTCCACCGGTCCGGGCCGGAGCGTTATCGTCAGGGCTGCAATCAACGCCGCGTTGCAAATGACAGAGCCAATGGCATTGCCATAAGCAATCTCACCGTGGCCCCCCAAGGCAGATGTCGCCGAGACCATGACCTCCGGCAACGTCGTACCAACAGATACCACGGTCGCACCAATTAGCAGTTCCGGGATGTGAAAGCGGCGTGCCAGACCGGTTGCGCCATCCACAAACCAGTCGCCGCCTTTGATAAGCAACACAAGGCCAACTAAGAAAAGCAATACAGGGATGAGCATTCCAATTCAGCTCCTTTGTAAATTCGTTCGAAGCCCCCCGGGACGTAGCCGGGTCACAGCTTGACGTATATTATAGCCACGGATATCCGGCACGTCAATGCCAGTGTTCTTTTGCGCGCAAATCTTTCCTAATCTACTATGGAAACCCCATATTCTGTAAAATTATTCAGGAAGCCCCCGATTCAACCGGCATATGTGAGCTGTCGGCATTTTTCGTCCACACAAGGCTGGACCGTTGCCTTCATGATCACGATATGTATCGGGGTTGAATCAGCGGCTTCCTACGTAATGCCTGGTCACGAGGTCACTCTATCCAGCCTCCTGCGCGGCGGAAGGCTTCCTCCAGTTTCGCAAGGGCTTTTTTCTCAATACGGGATACATCGCGCCCCGGGTATTGTAAACGATGCGGTGTGTGATTTTATGTCGATTTTAGTCGGTTTCCAGTTATTTAAATATGAATTTAATGATGATTTGTTTGTCTGCCGTCAGTTCAATCCGCTCGATCAGGCTGACAAGCAGTTCCCGGTTTGTGGAGGCCGTTTCCAGGAAACGCTCCACCAGTTTCTTGGCTAATTCGGACTGCTCCGCCGGGGAGAAGTCCGGGCGGTCCAGTTGGCTGAGACGCTGTTCCAAGGCAGTGCGGTCGGATTTAATTTTGGTGTAGATGCGCTGGAAGTCGGCCTCATCTAACACACCGCTTAGCTTATCCATGTAGACCTTATCCAAGTGGACACTCAGGCTGTCGATTTTGGCTTTGAGGGAGTTGATCTCCTTCTCATTGTCCGCCTCCGCGATGGCTTTTGCCACCGCCCTCTGCGCCTGGGTCAAAAGCTGGTCTGCTTGCAGATAGGCCCCGCAGACATCCTTTACCTTCTCCACTACCGCCTGTGTGACTGTTTCCTCCTTGATTGTGTGACTGGTGCAGACTCCCGCTTTGGTGAACCGCTGGTAGGTCCGGCATACAAAGTATAACCGGTCCTCCCCTGCTGCATTCTTACGATTCAGTACTGCCAACGGGTAGCCGCACTCATGACAGAAAATCAGCCCCTTGAGCAGAAAGTCATAGGTTCGGCTGCGAGTACATCTTCGACTGTTGACCAGTTCCCGTACCTTATTAAAAGTTTCCCGGTCGATCAACGGCTCGTGAGTACCCTCGACAACTACCCAATCCCGCCGGTCCTGTTTCATGCACTTCTTTGACTTGTAGCTGATTTTCCGGGTACGGCCCTGGACCATGCTGCCGGTATAGGTCTCATTTTGCAGCATGTCGGAGATGCGCTCGCTGCTCCACAGGCCGGTGTATGGGCCGGGGTTGGCCACGGTCAGTCCGGCGTAAGTTGCCGGGGTGGGGATCCCCTCTGTATTGAGTCGGGCGGCAATCTGGCGGCAGCTCATGCCGTCCAGCGCCATGGAGAAAATGCGCCGCACCATGGGAGCCGCTTCTTCGTCAACGACAATTTTGTTTTTCTCCGTGGGGTGCTTCTTGTAGCCGTAAACTGGTTTGCCGCCGATGAACAGACCCTTGCGCTGTTTGTCATGTTTGACGCTGGAGATCTTTTTGGAGATATCCTTGGCGTACATGTCGTTCATGATGGCGCGGAAGGGCGTGATGTCGTTGGCGGTGGAGTCTACCCCGGTGTCAATGCCGTCCAGAAGCGATATATAACGTACTTTATGCTCCGGGAAAAATCGTTCCATATAGTGGCCGGTGAGGATATAGTCACGGCCCAGACGGGACAGGTCTTTCGTAATGACCATGTTGACCTTTCGGTCCTCTATGTCCGTAATCATACGTTGAAAATTCGGGCGGTCAAAGTTTGTCCCGCTCCAGCCGTCGTCAATGTAGGTGTCGTAGACGCTGAGACGGTGTTGCCGGACGAACTCATTGAGCAGCGATTGCTGGTTGTTGACGCTTTGGGACGGTCCCTCGCTTTCATCCTCCTTTGATAATCTGATGTATAATGCCGCATGGTAGTCCATGGGATTGCTTATCTCCAGGTACATGTTGCACCTCCTGCGATAAGCGGCCATTCATCAGGTTTATGATACAGTAGACAACAGGTATTTTTCAACATTTTGAAGCTCTTTTTTGAGAAAGGAATCGAAAGAACCGTTGATGATCTGGGGGATGGTACGCCCTCCTTCGGAATATTGGCATGTCAAGATCAGTTCCTGCATTTTCATGGAAAAACCTCCTGTTCAAAGCTGGTAACAGCATATGCTGGAAAAAGATAAGCGATGAACTCCGTTTTCCATCCTGAAGGGCAAATTGCCCGGCCCATTTCCGTCGTATTAGGACAGGGAAAGTTCCGTACATTAACACATTCCATCTATAACCCGCCTCATACATTCTCTCCTGCTCTTCTTGTACGTACAATATTAGGATACGCATATACGCACCCCTTTTTCAGGCGGACAAGGGCGTCTCAAATCTGTCAACGTACAACAAGAACAGAGGCTTGGTACCCTTCCCCACAGACGGGATAAGGAATATCAAGCCTCTTCATTTTGCCGGAAATGGTTTTCGGCGAGGTTTCTGACAATATACGCGCAGGATTACAGCTATGCGCAAACGCGTCATCCTTTCTGCCTCATAGGGCGAATCATGGCCGCTCCATTTTGCCGCCCGGAAAACGGAGCCTGACAAAAATATATATAAAATGCCCCGATGGGCAGACTGCGCCTGTCAACAGCGCACCCCATTCCATCGGGACATGCGTACAGCCCTAACTACGTGTGCAATGCGAATGTTCTTCTCGCTCCTGGACCCTCAAACCCGGCTCCACGCTTTCAGCGGAGAACGCACAATCAATCACAGGGCCAGTATACCATTACGGGATTGAACCGTCAAGGAATAGCGTTCGACACGTTTATCCTCCAGAAATATATTTTTTCAATATTTTTGTAGGATTTTCCATGGATTTTTCCCTGTTTTTCTATACCAAATTTATTGCAGGTCATGGTTTTCCAGACTGGACCGGAAATCCTTCCGTGCCTTTAATGGTCTGCTCTGGATGGCTTTTGCACTTTGGTTAGATGTATTCCATATCATACCGATACTTTCCAGTCTATCTATCTGTTCCCTGTCCAGCGTCCCTTTTTTGTACGCCCTGCGGACACCTCTCACCCACGAGCCCAGATGAAGCCCATTCGCATCTACATAATTCGTAGGGATTTTCAAATCGCCATGCTCCCGGTAATAATCCAGCGCGGCTTGATAAGTCCGCTCCCGCTGATCCGCTTCTCCGTCCCAAATCATTCCAATGGCTTCCAGACGGCCGGCCTCTTCTCCAGTCAGCTTTTTCTGTTTATATTTTTTCCGCATCCGTTGTATCCACAATCCCAGCCGCGTCCCATCCGAAGCAGTGTATTTCGGCGCTATTCTAAGGTTTCCGTGT
>JAAWHG010000068.1 GCA_022795735.1 Oscillospiraceae bacterium | reverse complement strand
ATATACCGTGCTTCGTATCAGCGACTTACTCCGGCTAAAGTGGTCGGATGTATATGATGAGGAAAGGCAGGAGTTCCGTGACCATATTACTGTAGTAGAGAAGAAAACTAAGAAAGAACGCACGATTGCCCTGAATCCGCAACTGCTTGGCGCGCTCCGGCAGTATTACGCTCATCGCCGAGGAGAATATGTATTTGCCAATAACCGCAAAGAGCCAAAAGCCATTAGCCGAGTGCAGGCGTGGCGGATAATCCATGCAGCAGTGGTGGAACTTGGATTTACCGGGAAGATTGCCTGCCATTCTTTAAGGAAGACTTGGGGATATCATACCGTGAAAGATAATAAAGTAGCATTGGCCGTGGTTGTAGACATTTATAACCACAGTAGTTACGAAATTACGAAGCGTTATCTTGGTATTACACAAGATGAACGAGATGAAGCGTATCTGGGGATGGAGCTGTTCTGAGATGCTAATTGGGCGACAGTTTTGCTATATAAAAGAGCGCGAAACATAAATACGCTCTGTTTTGTGATGGGAAATATGTATATCTGACAGTTACTTCCTTTTCCTCCATTAGGCACTACCTGGGTAGAGGCAGCGGAGGGGGAGACCGCCATAACGGTTGGCATAGTTTGATGGATTGATATCCGTAGACGCTACGCCCAAAAAATAAGCGTAGGTAGGCGAACTTGATATGCGTGACCATACCCAACTACTGGCAACCCGTGCTTGGCCATAATCTATACCAACATACCCGCTACGGACAAAAGCCAATGGCTTTCTAAAATGTTTTCTTCTTATGCAGAGCTTAAAAAATAAAGAAAAATAGTAGTGTAAAGACAAATAGCACCGCCAATAAAGTAACGACAATCGCTATTTTTACGGTTCTATGTCGACGCATGAAACTCCCCCGTGTAGCATTCCGTTCAGAAATATCTTTGAGATAAGCTCGTCGATAACATATGAGCGCCATGACTCCGACGATTATGGTGACAATCGCAGTCATTATAGAATATACTGAATCGACCCAGATATTATAATCTATCGTTATCCCAATCAATAACGGATACCATAAAATTTCTAGAATTACCACGCCAAGTATTAGCGGAGCTAAGCGATGGTAGTTCTGTTGTTTTAACATAAATGCCAGTATAATCGCGATAACAAATAACAAAATAGAAAGAATTATCATCGTCAGTAAAATGCTTGGTATTCCAAATACTAATACAGCTAAGGTCAAGGGTGTGGATAGTATATCTATGCGCTCCAGAAAAAGTAGCACGCCTTCGACTGCTCCACACACAACGAGCGCCCAATATAGCGCCGAAGCAATGCCTTCTAAACGCGTCCAAGCGATTTGAGACTTTTGTGTTTTATCCAATCTAGCCATTTGCTCCTTCCGCTTTAGGCTCTTTACTGCTCATATTCTATTGTAACATCAATTTTGCAGCGGATGCCTGTGTTTTTATCTTCTTTTTTCTATCAGGCATTACTTGGCTAGAGGCAGCGGAGGGGGAAAGCGTAGTGACGAACACTGGAATAGGACGGACTGACGCTAGTGTCAACCGAGCCGAGATAATAGGCGTAGGTTGTTGAACTGGCAGTGCGCGATCGTGTGCTTGCCTCACGGCCAACATCCCGTGTCTGTCCGTAGTCCAGAGTCATATACCCGCTACGGACAAAAGCCAATGGTAACTGTACTATGGTGGTGGCGCCGGCGGTACTGATTATATTGGAGCATTTATCTCCCCTGTCAATTTTCGCCAGACCATGACTGCTATTTTTGGTGGTTCATGGTATAGACGCCCACACTATCTTGTCATATGATGTCGTCCTGTAAAGGAGGCGCACGAAATGAATGAGAAAGATTTTATGGAACTGCTTATAACAGAACGGATGGGAATGCACTGCGAGAAGTTTAAGGAGGACTATCCACCCACACCGGAGCAACTGGAAGAGGTAGAAAAAGCCAGTATTGCTCATGACAAAGTATTCTCAATACTGGATGCCGAACATCGCAAACTACTGGAGTTTTGTGAGGATGTGAACATTGATGGTTCTTCACGAGAAAACGAATATTATTACAGGGCAGGAATTAAAGACGGGGTGAATCTTGACTATTTGGTAAAGCAGATGAAAAGCACTGATTAGTCATCTTCATGTATTAGCAGTAGTAATTTCCATAAGCTGCAATATAATCTATGTTAGAATTGAATCGTGGATAGTTTTGTCCATGGAAACTACTGCCAGCTATTGAGGTCAGGCTCCGGCTGATAGAGGTTTTCTAGTTCAAAGATCGTGGAGTTTCTCTTTCTATTATTTCATAGGAAAACATGGAAGACTGGGATTTAGCTACAGCTATGGCTGCGGCTAAAAATAGCAAACTTCTTCACCTGCGCTTGTTCTGGCTTTTGTCCGTAGCGATGCTATCAATGTTAACGATGGTAAGATGTGGAATCTGGGCAACTGGGGTAACGGCTGGTCGCGTATGGCTTTATCATCTACCAATGCCTACAACCTTGCGTTTAATCCTACGGAGGTCTACCCGTCAAACAACAACCGTTGGAACGGTCTCCCCCTCCGCTGAGTGGTCCGGTTCGGTGCCGATCTTAGAGAAAAGCCCCTGCTAACTGTAGCGGGGGCTATGATTGTTAGGCTTTAGCCTGTTTCACATTGTGGAGTTTCTCAACAGAGAAACGGAACTTTGGGAAACGAATAAACCACCTGCTCTGCGGGTGGTTGGAATAGCTTTAGCGTTGTGTGAAAAACCTCCAATGATATAATAAAAACAGGTTCGCCAACCGTTTTTAGATCAAAGGAGGTTGTCCAGATGGACAGTAATAGCTTATCACATACAAAGTGGAATTGTAAATACCATATCGTCTTCGCACCGAAATATAGAAGGAAGATCATATATGGTGAGCTGAAACAAGATATAGCAAATATTTTGAGTATGTTATGTAAACGTAAAGAAGTGCATATTGTAGAGGCTGAGATCTGTCCTGACCATGTCCATATGCTGGTTGAGATCCCGCCGAAGATGAGCGTGTCCGATTTTGTTGGGTATCTAAAGGGGAAGAGTACTCTGATGATATTTGAAAGACATGCAAATCTGAAATATAAATATGGCAACAGGCATTTTTGGTGCAGGGGATACTATGTAGATACAGCTGGGAAAAATGCGAAAAAGATTGAAGAATATATCCGGAATCAATTGAAAGAAGATCTGGAATATGACCAGATGTCTTTGAAAGAGTATATCGACCCGTTTACGGGTGAGCCGGTAAACAAAAGCAAGAAGAAGAGATAAGCCCGAAGGGCTTGGCAGGTAGCTGACGTTGCGGTTGGCGGATTTTTTCGATGAGTCTTTAGACTCCAGCGCTGGGAACGAGCCCTTATAGGGCGGAAAGCAAACCACCGGCTAAGCCGGTGGTACTGATTTACAGGTGCTGCTGGAACGAGAAATGGTATACAGCTTACACATCTGGACTGGTGTTACTGGAAAACAAAAAATGCGCAGAATGCGGATTTTAGTCACCGCCGCACACACTTTGGCCTTAAGGAAGAGCATTATTGACACTCAGCCAGATTTTGGAATATTGATATTACCGAAGCCTCTGGGGGTTGCGGCCGATTCAGGGGGCTTCGGTTTGCCAGGGATTATTTCTCCGACAGTACTTCCACTTGGAATCTCAAGACATCAAAGTATCCCTGGTAACGGTGGTTTGGGACTGCTTTTCTCAGCTGATTTTGGAATATGATTGTTTGGCTGGCTTCTATCCTGACAGCCTCCCGGCTTAACGGGAGCCCGCATGGATTGTGGTAGTTTTCCAAGACCGCACTGCCAATGACATACTTTAGGCTGAAGCGGCAGTCTGACGTTAAAACGACCGTATCCATAAACTGTACAGATGCCTCTGGAGCGAAGAACAATGCGGTGATACATTGCTCTGCAGCTGCTTTCCCCGGTATGCTGCAGCGGATAATGGTATGCTCGTCCAATGCCGCTTTTTCCAGTTTCCTATGCAGCCCCAGCCGTATTGTATATGTGTGACCGCTCTCTACAGTATGGACGCCGCCGTAATGTTCCCGATCGATAAAGGTCAGTATACCGCCATCAGCATCTGGGTCAAGTACAAGTCCGGGTGGCAGGGTGTTTCCTGCTGATTCAATGGTAGGCAGGACTGAGAATTGGCTTTCGCTGCTAAGTTGTTTGTTTTTAGGGTGTTTCATGATATTTTCCTCCTCGCATAGTTTTATTGTGTTGTAGCGCTGGGCGGCAAACTATGCCGCCCGATAAGATAGCAGATGGACTCCTGCCAGATTTAAACACTATATTAAATCCCTTACTTTAGGATGGCTGCCAATATGGCGGTCCCTCTCAATCCCTCCATAACCGAAAAACCGTGGTGCCTGGATTGCCTCCAAATCACTTAGCCAGACATACCCCCACTCCCATTCATAAATATGAAAATATCCAACTTGATTTTATTGAGGGGCAGAGAACACTGCCCCTTATAAGTACTGGTCAAATCCCATACTGCCTTTTTAACCGTTCTGGCAAAACTTTTTCCAAAGACTTCCGGAGCCGCTTCATTTTCCGGGAAATGGCAGAATCATGCTTTTCCAGTGCCCTGGCGACCTCCCTCTGTTTCATACCATCAACTACAATCAGCGTCAGCATCAGGATGTCTTCCTCGTCTAGGGATTTAAGCCATATGACAATTTCCGGGGTGTCAATGTCCTCAATCCAATCCATACGCTGCCATTCGCAGATTTCCATCTGAACAACGCTGAGCCGATCCGCGAACTTGTCCAGCAGCGGCGACCGGCCTTCTTCGGCTTCCTCGCCATCCGCAAACTGCAGGCCGTCGTAAGACTGCGTATGGACGTAAAAGCGCCTGTCGTTGTTAAGGATGTCGAGCAGCAGGCGGTGGATCATCTCGATTTTCTCTTCCGGCATCCCCTCCGCCCGGCAGGCTGCCGCTATCTTCGCAAATTCCTCTTCCATTTTCTTTCTGTTGTGCCCATAGTGAAATCCCATAATTCTGCTCCTTTCTTGGTGGCGGTGTCCCGCCGGAGCGTCTTTGGGAAAATACAGAAAATAAAAGACGGCAGCGCGGAACACCAAATGTTTGTTTGGCATTGCCGTACTGCCGTCTCTTAGAGCTTCATTTAGAAGCTGCGGTCTCACGGTGCTGTTAAGTTTTTAGTTACTTTGCTGCCTACTTAGTAAGCAGCATGTTAGACTGGCACTTGATTGGCGTACCTGGAGGCACGGCAATCACATAAGGGCATCCCTTGACTACAATCTCTATCACCCCCTCATCCGGATACCACTTAGCAACCAGCTTGCCCATAGCGTTGCGAAGTTCTGTTACAGTTGAATGCTTCATGATGAGCCCTCCTATTCTTTTTGCTTAGCTAAACATTTTCATTAGTGTGTCAAACGATTCCAGCGCCCTTGCTTCAGTAGTGCATCGGAAAGAGAACCGCTTACTTTGCGACTTGCCCCTGCCGACGAAGAACGCGGCTTTAAAAGATCCATCCGGCAGCTGTGCCATGCGGATTGCGGCCGGTTTGCCGTCTTCGCATTTGAAACGTTCTTCCTTCTTGATTTTCGTGTCCATACATAGACCTCCTTAAATAATGGATTTGAAATGGTTGGTTTGTTGCTTGTAAATAGAATATATCGCCTACGGAAAATTGTCTTCAATTGACAGATTATTGACCTGTCAATCCAGAATTTTATGGTCAATTCACTGTCAATGCGTTGTCAATTACTTGCCAAAAGGTGTCTTTCATAGAAAATGACTTCATTAAGCCTCAACAGGGGAGTCAGGGGGTATCATAAGTCTGCAAAAACGTAAGCCATATTGACAAAAAAGAACATGTGTGCTATACTGATTGCAATAAGTTAGCATATACTAACTTATATGTACATTAACCTTAAATACTCTGTTTATGCCCTTGGATTATTGCGGAATTTGCCTGTGCTTTTTGAAAGGACGGGTAATGGCGCAATAATCAACTATCACATAATAGGAGGGTATAGACATATGGCAAGAATCATGTACGACCGTTACTTGACTGACGCAGACTGCTCCGTAAATATTACGAATGCAGATACGGAGTATCTAACAACCACAGTTCCGGAATCATTTATCAATCCACCCATCAAAATGAGATTCTTAAGCACTGGAGGAAAAAGTTTTGAGGAACTATGTTTAGATGCAGTTGGCGATGATGAAATTGAGATATCCCACGAGGATACTCTGCGTATGGTACGTGGCGAGCTGCCCGGTTGGCGGTTGGTCGGAGTACAGTTTACCGCAAGTGGAGGATTTTCGGCTTTTTATGCCAATGA
>JAAWHG010000024.1 GCA_022795735.1 Oscillospiraceae bacterium | reverse complement strand
TATCTTTAGTTCTGCTGTGTATTTTGTCCTCGACATACAATGATCCCCCTAAAGTAGACTTTTGGTTTTTCCTTGGTCTACTTTAGGAGGATCATATCAAAATAGAAGTACTACATCAGGGGGTATAGTCATGTCAAAAAGGAAATACACACATACACAAGAACTTTTACCAGAAATACAGGTGATGATAGGGGATGGAAAAGTCACCGGGAAATCGAGGAATTTTTGGGGTTAACCGGAGATCGTCCGGTACACAACCTGTCAAAGCGGGAACGACGAAAAGAGAAAAAACTTCAAGCTAGTATAGCGCCACGTCCAAAAGGACGGCCAAGAAAGAACGATGCTCCGAGAAGTACAGAGACAGAGCAGGCATATGAGATCCATCGTCTGGAAATGGAGAATAAGCTGTTGCGGGATTTTCTGCTGGATATCGCCGTATGTGGAAGTGGTTGAAGCAAGCAAAGGGAATACACCGAAATTCTAAAACAATTCTGCGTATTATGAAGAAATACGAGAAATGACGCTTCCATACAGATTAAAACGGTTTTCTGAATAGGTGCCCCGGACTATGCAACCCACGCATTTGCCGTCTGACATCAGCAGTTGGACAAAGTCATGGTGGGACAGGCGCTCAATTCGTCCTTGCGCTTCATATTTTCTGACTTCGTCAATCCTTGCCGACATGATTGCCTTCCCTGTGCTGTTCTGCGCAAACGCGGTGTTCGCCCTGCGGTGGCCGCCCATGCACCGTCTTCGGATGTAAAGGGAACGCCCAAGCAAAGGACTGTGAGGTGGGGTTAGTCCCGACTGAGGGAGAGGGCGGAATCCACCAGTGCGTCGATGGTGGAAGCGGCGGCGATTTTGACCTCCATCCCGTATTTTTTGGCTTGGTCCGCCGTCTGGGGGCCGATGCACAGGGCGTGGACACCGTTCAAATGTTCCGCGCCGGTCATTTTTGCAAAGCTGCGCACGGTAGACGCGCTGGTAAAGACAGGCCAGGTCCGCCCGTCCAGCAGGGGGAGCGGGTCGAGGACGGGGGGGACGGCGACCGTCTCATAAATCGCCCGGTCAACCACCTCCACGCCGGGGACGGCCGCCAGCCGTTCCACCAACGCCGCGCTGCCCTCCCTGGCACGAGCGAGGAAAACCCGGTCCCCTGTTTGAAGCTGTCCGGCCAGCGCGAGGCCGAGGCTGTCCGCGTCGTAGGTAGGGGGTACCAGATCGGCCAGCAGGCCGAACCCGGCCAGCCGGTCCGCTGTTCCCTGTCCGAGAGCCGCAATTTTGAGATGGGCCAGCCGTCGGACGTCCAGGGACCGCGTCCGAAGCAGGTCGAAGAACAGCTCCACGCCGCTGGGACTGGTGAAGACTAACCATTGGCTCTCCCAAAGCGCATCCAGATTTGCGCCGGGCAGAAGATCGGTGGAAATGGCGGGTAGTTCCACCACCTCGCCGCCAAGCGCCCGCAGCCGTTCGGTCAGCTGGGACCCTCGCCGCCTGGGCCGGGTTACAAGGAAGCGAAGGCCGAACAGAGGCCGCCGCTCCGCCCAGGAGAGGGTTTCGGACAGGGCGCACACCGGACCCACCAGAATAATGGAGGGCGCGGTCATCTCCCGGGCGTCCTCCGGCAGCCTTGCCAGGGTGGAGATCACCTTGTCCTGCGCGGCGGTCGTGCCGCGGTGGACGACGGCGGCGGGGGTATCTCCGTCCATCCCGGCGTCCAGCAGACCGCGGCACAGCTCGGGCAGCGCCGAAATTCCCATCAAAAATACAAGTGTTCCACCCAGACGGGCCAGCGTCGGGTAGTCGAGGCCCAACGCCGTCCCGGCCTTGCGGTGGGCGGTATAGATGTGGACCGACGCGCTCAGATCCCGATGGGTCACGGGAATACCGGCATAAGCGGGCGCGGACAGGGCGGAGGTTACGCCGGGAACCACCTCAAACGCTACGCCGTGTTCGGAGAGAAGTGCCGCCTCCTCGCCGCCCCGCCCGAACAGGAAGGGGTCGCCGCCCTGAAGACGGACGACGGTGTTGCCTTGCAACGCCTCGTCCAGCAAAATGTGATTGATCTCATTCTGAGAGCAGGTATGGTTGCCGGAACGTTTGCCGACGTTAATCCGGCGGGTTTCGGGCGGAATCATCGCCAGCACGGCGTCCCCCACCAGGGCGTCGTAGACCACGACGTCGGCCCGGTCAAGCAGCCATTTTCCCTTACAGGTCAGCAGTCCCGCGTCGCCGGGGCCGCCGCCGACCAGATAGACCTTTCCACTCATGCCTGGTCCTTCCTTTCCACTTCCATAATCAGGCGCATTCCCAGCGTAACCCCCAACGCCTCGGGCCGGCTGGCGGGACCGGTGAGGACCCCCCGGCGGTAGTTCCCCGAGGTCTCGCTTCGATAGAGGCCGCGCAGGGTCAGGGTGTCTCCATCCCGCTCGGCATAGGCCGCAATGGGACTGGTACAGCCGCCGTTGAGCGCTTGAATGAAAGCCCGTTCGGCCCGCGCCGCGAGGGCGGCGTCCTCGTCAAAGAAGGGGGACAGCTCGTTGTAGTCCTCTCCCGCCCGGCCCTGGACGCATAGGGTACCCTGGCAGGCGGCGGGAATGAGTTCCTCGGTGGAAAAATAGCGGCTGATTCGTTTTTCCAGTCCCAGACGCTTGAGTCCGGCGGCGGCTAAAATTAGAGCGCCGTATTGCCCCTCGTCCAGCTTGCGTAAGCGGGTCAAGACGTTACCCCGGACGGTTTCAAAGCTTACGTTGGGATAGAGGTCCCGGAGTTGCAGCATCCGGCGGGAGCTGGCGCAGCCGACAGGGCGGTCCAGGTCCCAGACGTTGCTTCCCTTGGGTAGGACCAGCACGTCGCGGGGGTCCTCCCGGCGGGAGAAGCCCAGGATGGGCAGGTCGTCGGGCAGTTCGCTGGGCAGGTCCTTGGCCGAGTGCACCGAAACGTCGGTGCGGCCCTCACGCAGGGCGATGTCCAGCTCTTTGACGAACAGGCCCTTGCCGCCCACCTCGTCCAGACGGCGGTCAAGAATTATATCGCCGGTGGTTTTCATGGTGACGATCTCACAGGGGAGGCCGGTTTTGTCACAGAACGCGGCAAGCTGTTCGGCTTGGACGACGGCCAGCTTGCTTTCACGGGTACCGATTTTGAGTGGCGTATGCAAAAGTATGTACCCCCTTCAGGCATTATGCCGGAATATGTCATTTTTATCAATCCAGTTCTGCGGTTATTCTAGCATGAATGCGGGCGGACTGTCAATCCGATTCCCGCCATCGCGTTTCAGAGCCCGTCGAGCAGTTCCCGGATGGCGGCGGCGGCACGGGCAACCAGCCCGTGGTCTTTCCCGCCGGCGTTGATCCCGACGACGAGCGGGTCGCGGAGGGCGATGGCCGGGAAATGGAAGTCGCAGGCATTCTGATCCGAAGCGTCGTTGACCGGGATGCCCCGCGCCCGGGCGGCGGCAACGATGGCCTGGTTGACGGCGCGGTTGCCGGTGGCGGCAAGAATCAGCACGGCCTCGGGCATATGGTCCTCGGAGAAAGATTCTTCCCGGCAGACGATGCCGGGAAGGGCCCGTATTTCCGGACAGATTTCCGGCGCGATCACCGTGATCTGCGGCCCGAAGCCGGAGAGTACCCGGCAGCGCCGCGCGGCGATGGTCCCGCCGCCGTAGACGAGGACCTTCCGCCCGTTCAGATTGATATAGAGAGGAAAACGGCGGTTCAAAGCAGCACCTCCCGGATGCGGTTGGCAAAGGCGTCCAGCCGCTGCGCGACGCCGGGGGCCGCCAGGGCCGCGCCGGGGTCGTTGGCGGTTTCCATCAGGCAGAAGCGGGGGGGCAGTAGAAAGCCCTTGTTGAGGCAAAGGGCCCCCAACGCCTGTTGGGCCACCAGATCGCCGCCGCTGTAGCCCGAGACCACGACGGCAAAGAGATATTTTTCTCCCAGGTCGTGGAAAAGCTGGAGGCTGGTCAGGCGGTTGATAAAGGCCATGATATTGGCGCTCACCGAGTCGTTGTAGTTGGGAAGCAGCAGGAGCAGAGCGCCAGCGCGCATCAGGGCGGGGTAGACCTCATCGACGATGCTGCCGCCATAAAAACAGGATTGGGATTTGGCGTAGTGGGAGCAGACGGTATAGGAACAGCCCCGGCAGTCAAAGACCGCGCCGTTGCGGAGGGACAGCTCTTCAAACGCGATATCCGGTTCCAGCCGTCCCCGCAGCGCGCCGCCCAGCGCCAGGGTATTAGAGGTGGCGTGATCGGAGGCGTGGAGCATCAGGACGCGGGGCCGCTCCGGCTTGGGCGGGGAGAAGCCGGACAGCCGGCGCAGCAGCGCCCGGGCCGTTTCTCGATAGGTCTCTGCTTGGGAAAGACCCATGTTGCGGCTGAGGACGTCCAGGTTGTGCAGCGAACCGGTACCCTCCACCAACGGCTTGCCGGGAAAGGCGCAGCCCGCGCCGTTGGCGGCGAGGACCAGCGCCCGGGCGGCGGCCTTGGTGCCCCCTTCGCCGGCTCCGTCTATCAGCAGGGCGGCCGACGCGCCGTCCAGGCCGTCTTCCGACGCGCGGAGCGTGCGAAGCAGGCGGCAGAAGTCTTCCCCAGGGCCGAAGCGGTCCAGCGCGGCGGCAAAGACCAGCTTTCGGCCCCGCAGGGATTCGCCGGGCAGGGCGGACCGCCAGGGCAGGCGGTCCAGGGCGTAATGCAGAACGCTTTGCAGACGGGGAGACTGCCCGGCGGTGAGAAGCAAAAGCTCATCCATCAATGGGAAACTCCTTTAATCGTTGGTGGACCTGGCTGATTCGTTCCATAAGGGCGGGATGCAGGGCTTCCCGCCGCAGCTTCGGTCCGAGCCGGGTCAACCGGCTGTGGCAGCCGAAATAGGCGCTGTCCAAGGGAACCGCGGCGGCGTGTTCCTCCCCCCTGAGCATGGCGAGAATGGAAATTGCCGCCGAGGACAGCCCGGGTGCGATATAGGGCTTGAAGCCAAGGTCCCGCACCGTGAGGTTGGCGGTGGCCGCCGCCTCGCTGAGTTGGCGGGAGAGTGCGTCGTCGTAATCCGCTCCCGGGGAATTGGCGACGATCAGGTCCTTGCCGTGGGGGCCGTAGACGGTTCCGCTTGAAAAGTCTACGCCCCGCTCTGAGGCGGCGAAGCGGGCCCGGGCTTCCATAACGCCGAGGCCGAACCCCCGTACCTGTTCGGGCAGGAGGCCCTTAAAGTCAAAATGTCCGGTCTCGTCCCGGTTGCTCTCCAAGAAGACGTAGCGGGCCAATTGGTCCACAGGGTCGGAAATCTGGCAGAACAGACCGCAAAAGCCTGTGTCCCGCGCCCGCCTCGCGTAGGGGCGCAACAGTTCCCGGTTAGCGGCGTATTGGGCCATGCGGACGTCCTGGACCGCGCTGCCCACGGGCGGGACTCCCTTGGAGGCGGCGAAGAGGAGCGCGTCGCAGTCCAGCAGGGCGGTTTCCTCGGTGGGAAGGATGCGGGGCATGACCCGCCCCGGCGTGGTGGGCAGGACTTGGCTCAGTTCCAGCCGGTAGCGCTCCACCAGGGGACGGTAGAAGTCGAAGACGCCCAGCTCGGCGACCGGACCGTCCAGCAGGACCAAGCCGGTCAGTACCGTCCCGCCCACGTCGCCCAGACCGGCCACGTTGAGCCGCAGCGCGCCGCGTTTGGGACGGAGGAAGCGGGGCAATACCTCAAAACAGCGGGCAAAGGCGGTGTTGAGCACGCAGGCCCCGGCTGTCCGCACGAGGTTTGCAATCTGCGGCTCCAGCGTACCCGGCGGAGGCGGCAGGACAAGTCCGGTCCCCTCCGGCTCAAAAATCTCTCCCGGTTCAGAGACGGCAAAGATGCCGCGGGAAACCATCGGGTCGCGCCGGACGAGAAAGACCAACGGGGAGAAGGGGGCCGGTACGGGCTCCGCCCTTTCCGGCAGGGCTCCGTCCAGCGGACAAAAGCAAATCTTATCTTTTGAAAAGTAATCCATAATAACCTATCACAATCCGACTGTTTTTTTACAAACAAAATATCCTTGCCCGCCAACGCAAACCCTGGTGATTGCGCTGCTGTCGTGCTCGATGTTTACGACGAGCTGCGAGGCCGAACCAAGCGTAACGCCTTGCTCAAAAATATATTGGGGCTGCCGTCTGAGATGTTTAAAAAGATAACAGGCCAAAGCGCAGCTGGAGGTGCCGGTAGCCGGTTCCTCATCAATTCCATATTGCGGGGCGAAGTTTCTGCAAATCGCGGTTGTCTCAGCGTCCTCTGTTAGCGCAAAGGCATGGATGCCAACGACATCAAAATCCTGACATAACCTCGCTATATTGTTAAAATGCGGGTTTAGTTTATTCAAATTTTCTTTGGAATCCACCGGGAGCATAATATCTTTCAATCCAGTCGAGACAATCTGAATTGGCAAAGCGCGGTCGATAAAACTGTCCTCTAAACATCCGGCAAATATATTAGGCTTGAGTGTTTCAAAAAAGGTGGGCCGGTTTTGCTCCATGAATATCGTGCCATCTTTTTCAATTCTGATATGCAGCGTTCCAGCTTTTGTTTCTATTACATAGGCGTCCTTCCGGAGCTTACGAAATGAATTAAGGACCCAAAATGCGGCTATGGTGGCGTGTCCGCACAAGGGGACCTCCCCGGCCGGCGTGAAATACCGTATTCTAAAATCCGCAGCCGTGGAATCCAGCAAAAAGGCGGTTTCAGAATACCCTAATTTTTTGGCCGCCGCCGCCATTTCCGCAGCCGTTAAATTGCGGCTGTCTAAAACCACACCCGCCCTGTTTCCGCCATGCTTTTCTTTGCTGAAAGCGCTGATGACATAGACCGCAACCATAGGCACGGCCATTCAGTCGAAATCTTCCTTGCGGCAGGTACGGCGCAGGGCGAGGATGTCGTCTCCCACATAGGAAGAGGGGGTGACGGTGTGATTGTACTCCAAATGCCGGCCCTTGTCGGGGATGCGGGGGACATAGAGGGCCTCGGCCAGCCGCTGGAGGGTCAGGGCGGTGGAGAAGACGGCCTGATGCCGGCGCTCCAGAATGCGAAGAATCGCGTGGGCGTTTTCCAGCGCGACGAGGGACAGGTAACGCACGTCCCGCTCAGCCGCGCCCTTGATAAAGCCGGGGTATTCGTAGGGGAGAATCAGGTTGACGGAGGCTGAGAGACCCTCTTCCTGCCGTTGGCCCTGGGTGCTGTCTCCGCCCAGGAAGGGATAGAGCAGACTTTCCGTGAACCAATAGGACAGGTTGGGAATGAAATATTCGCACTCCACCTGACGGCCTTGGCGCTGCATCAGGTCCTTGCCCCGGCCCGATAGGATACCCACGATGATTCGGTCAATTTTCACATCCTCCTTGCGGAAGATGGGATCTAGCTTTTCCAGCCGGAAGCCCTTGTGCAGCACGTCGTCCACCAACAGCACCGGGCGGCGGAAGGATTTAATGGTCCGCGCCTGGTTGTAAAGGTGAGAATAGCCGGGGGACTCGTTGATAATAAAATGACTTAAATCATTTTGATAGACCTTGTCGGCGTGGAGGGTTTTGGTAACCGTGTTGGGCACAATTTCCCCGGAGAGGATTTTCCCATAGGGTACGCACATATAGGGGCCCAGCCGCCGTTCCCCAGGCGGGACGTCCAGCACGCCGTTGCAGGCCTGCACTTTGGTCAGCAGAGCCTGATTGAGCATCTCCGCGTCAAAGCTGAGCACTAAGCTTCCCGGGAAGAGCCGGGCCAGGGCCAGCCGCAGCTTGGGCCGGGTGGCCCGAATCTCGCTCCGAACGGTGGGGTCGTCGTGGTGGGGGGACTTGATGCGCAGGAGGACATCCTGGATAAACACCATAGGCTGGCGCATGTCCACAAGCTGTACCGCCCCGTCCGGAGAGGGCAGGAACCCCAACTCGGACAGGAGGGGGACAATCAGGTCGTTGCTGCCCGTGCTGTGATAGAGGGCGAAGATATGGTCGTGCAGCAGGCTTCGGGCGAACAGCTCGTTAATCAGGGTACGGCAAACGTCGGCGCTGCGTCCCAGGTCACGGGCGGCGTCCACCATTAAAATACGCCCCGAGGTGTGCTGACGGACGTAGTCGGCCAATTCCAAATCGTCCAGCGCGTCGTAAAGGGCGGAGGCCCGCACCGTGTGACCAACAGCCCAGCCGCGCAGCTGTCCGCCGTCCCGGTGGCGTAAGAGCACGGTGTAAACCTCGGCGTCTGCCGGCAGCGGCTTGGGGAGGGCGGCCATCTGCGCCTGCAGCTCGTCGGGAATGCCCGACTGCCAGTGGAAGTACAGCTCCTGGGGGGCCAGAATGTTTTTGAACTGCGGCGCGCGGAGATAGAGACTGTTGTTATAGATATAGCTCTGGACGATGGGATCGACCAGCATGGAGATATCCATGTTTTTATCCACGTATTCCCGAATGCGGGTGGAACTGATCGTCTCGTAATAGGCCGGGAGAGAGAGGAGGGTCAGCTTTCCCTTGATGATATCGGAAATGGGAGGCGCGCCGGATTCCTCCTCCTGGTCGCGGCAAAAGATCACGTGGTTGTACCCGGCGGCGGAGCCTGGAGCGGAGCTGCGGTAGGCGGAGGCGTTGCGGATGACGTCGCTGCCGGCCACCAGATACAGCTCCCGGCCCGGGAACAGCGCGGACAGGGCCTTTAGGTCGTCCGGCATGGCGATGTTGACCGGCACCTCGTCGGGGAAGACATAGACGTCCAACTGGTCGGCGGTGGACATGGAGGCAATTTGCCGCCGTTGGAGGCGGGGGAGGGTCCGCTTGCTCCAGGAAAACTCGTCGATGGCGAGATAGACGTCAAAGCCCAAGGCGTGGATTTCCTCAACAATCCGTTTATGTCCCTGTGAAAAGGGGTCGAAGGTGCCGGGGAAAAAGGCGGCGGGCCGGGGCTCCGGGAAGGGGAAGGGACCCAAATCCACCTGGCAGCCGATCAGAAAACGGTAGAGGTGATTGAGGTTGGAAGCGTGGGTGAAGAAAGCCAGCGGGTCGGGACGCGGCTCGGAAAGCAGCGTCAGCAGCTTCTTGCCGGTGCGCACGAAGCAATTTTGCCGGACGTCCAGGGGAAGCGCCTCATTGGCGAGCACGTCACGGCAGAGGACGGCCAGAGCGCTCTGATGAATGGTGGAGTCAAAGTGGGCCACGCCGGTGAGCAATAGGCCCTGAACGTGGGAAGCCAGCGAATCGCCGCCGCGGCCGGTCCGCAGCAGCTCCGAGAGGACCACGCCCAGCGTCAACAGGGCGGCGCGGGCCGAGGAAATGCTGGTGGTGCGGACAAAATCCTCTAAGAAGGTCAGGCTTTCCTCCAATTCCTTGTGGGGCAGGCGGCACAACAGGGGACCGAGATAGCGGGGGATATAACGGGAGACTTCCTCCTGCCCCGTTTCCAGCTCGCGTGTCAGGTCTACCACAATCTCGTTGAGCTGGTCCATGGACAGCTTGTCCGCGATGCGAAGGAGACCCTGCCCGGCCTTCTCGCGCACCGGCAGGTGTTCACTGACCGAGAGCAGGTTGGAGAGATGGGTCGCCGTGTGAAAGGCGTGCGCCGGGTGGCGGGCCACGTCGTCGCAGAGGACATCAATGCTTATCATTTTGACGCTCCAGTGGACCGCGTTTTTGAGGTTGGAGAGGTATAGCTGAGACGCAGGGACGGCGCTCTCCGAGATGCGGGGATGTCCCATGGCGGTCCAGAGGCGGTCGAGGAGGCACCGAACCGCCGGTTCATCGCTGCCCGTTATGGGGCCAAGACGCTGCTGGACACGCAGCGGTCCGTCCGGACCCGCCTGCGGCAAAATATGCTCCATTAGCTGCATGACGCCCAATTGCAATTCCAGCTCCGCGCCGGGCAGCATGTCCCCGATACAGGTAAGGCAGTCGAGGGCCTGCTCCGGCTCGAGCAGCGTGGGAGGGACGTGGAGCATGGCGTCCACCAGCACGAAGCGGTCCCCGGAACGTGCGGCGTGGAGCTGGTCCAGGAGGGGACGCAGGTAGTGGGGCGCCTCGTCGGGAGCCAGGTTGAGAAATAGGCTTTCGGTGATGGTTTTGAGCGAGTTGGAGATGCGGGCGGCGTGCTTGGCGGTGATCTTGTGGTCGGGATGGAGACAGCTTTCCAGGTAATCGTTCCAGAGGTCGGTGGACTCGGAGAGGAAGTTCAGCAGCGTGGGGGCCATGGCCTCCTGGGGCGCGTTGGCGGGCAGCTCCTTGCGGTAGCGGGGACCGCTGTTGGCCAGAATCGCGCCCATCAGCCGTCCGGCGCGGCGGCGGACGTCCCCCTGATGGTGCATCAGCAGCTCGTAGAGGAAGGACAAAACGCGGCGCTTGTTGGACCGGGTCATATAGGTGTGATATTCGGAAAACAGATGCAGATAGGTACGAATGCGGTTGAGGTTTCGCTCGCTGCGGGAGGCCTCCAGGAGCTGTTCAAAGGAGGCGTCCACCGTGATGGCGTGCATCAGCGTCACGTTGTTGGAGAAGGTCAGGTCGCACAGGGCGTCTACCGCCTCGGGGCCGGTCAGCAGGGCGGCGTCCTTCTGTTTGGGAACGGCGGCGAAGGCGGGCTGGTCGGGGTCGATGCCCCGGACGTTCAAAAAACGCTGAAAGTCCCGCAGCTTGGCATAAACAACCTGATAGCGGCGGCGCTTCTCGTCGGTGACGTTGTCCAGCTTGGACAGAATCATGTCGTAGGAATCGTCCAGCGAGTGAATGCGCACGACCTCGCGTCTATCTTCCCGGACGCCGCGCACCCGAAAGTCGGCGTAAATCAGCAGGAGGGATTCCAGGGGGAGGTTTTCAAACTCCAAATCCCAGGTGGAATGGTTGGCGGCGACGTGGGCAATGTTGGGGCAGTCGTGGTCGGCGAGCCATTGCCAGGTATAGTAGTAGTGCAGATAGGGGATGCGGGCGGCGTCCCGGCCGCGGCAGCCAAATTTTCCAATGTCATGGCTGAGCGAGGCGGCCGACACCAAGGCCACGTCCACCGGCAGCCCTGCGGCGGCGGCCTGACGGGCGGCGTTCAGCGCGATGTGGTGAACGCCGATGGTATGAGAGGCCGGGTCAAAGGGCTTGAGCTCCCGCCCAATGCGCATCAAGGGGATAAAATGGCCCTCTGTGACCGCCCGGCGGAAACGCGCGTATTCCGGCCCCACCCGGCTGGCCTGCAATTCCTGTTCCGTCAGGGCGGGAACATCGGTCAGCGGATCGTAGGGACAGCGCTCCTGCTCGCCGGCGAGCAGGGGTTCCAGCAAGGCCAGATAAAGACCCATCGCCTGGGCTTGCGCAGGGGAATCGGTTGGGCGGTCCGGGTCGGTAAACAGGCCGGCGGCAATACTGTCATAAAAGAAGGATAGCCAGCCGGCGTCCGGCTCGGGACAGAGACGGTCCAAGAGGGGCTTGCAGAACTGAAGCAGCGCACGGCAGTCCACCCGCCCGTCCGGCTGGAAACGCTCCAGTGCCTCGGGGAAACCGCAGGCGCGGGCGTTGGCGGAGAGAACCTTCCTGGGCGGAAGCTGACGGCGTTTGGATGCGCCGTCGCCGTACAGCTTGTCCAAAAATTGTTTCCAACGGGTCTGTGTTTGAGAAACCATGGAACGCCTCCTGATATCTGATGTAATAGTAGCATCTTTGCATCCTGCCTGCACAGAAGTCAAGGTTTAAAGCAAGAGAGATTTCAAAAGGGCCGGGAGGACCAGGGGCGCTGCCCCTGGCTGCGGCCGGTCCCGCGGGCGCCCGGTATAGATTTCACGGGTGCGACCGCTCTTTACGGCATATTTTATATCTTTAGCATATAATATAGCGTAGAGGCACGGAAATCAAGCCCTATGAGCATTTCCGGTGCAGGGCCTCCAGCGAGAGCTCGGCGGCCAGCTTGAACAGAGCGTCGGAGAGTACCTGTTCCAGCGGAAGCCCCACACATTCAGCCAGGTTCTGATAAAAAGAGGCGGTGGCAGGGTCCAGTTGCACGGTGAAAAAATCCATAGCTCTCATCCCCCTAATGTCAATGTAATTCATTCTATGCGGCGGATGGCCAGACGTGAATCCCTGCGTAAAAAAACAGCCCCCGGCAGTTTGCCGGAGGCTCAAAAGCATGTCGGGTTCGGGGAAAAAGACGCGGAATCAATCCCAGCCGGCATCCTCAAATTCATGCCGCTTGTCCCGGCCCATCAGCTTGCGAATGGCCTCTTGGGGGGAGGCCCCCTCATAGAGAACGCGGTAAGCCTCCTCGCAGATGGGCATCTCAACGCCCTGTCTGGCGGCCAGCTCATGGGCGGACTTGGCGGCGTAATATCCCTCGACCACAGCGCCGACCTCCCGCATGGCGGTCTGGGCGTCCTTGCCCTGGCCGATCAGGATGCCGGCCCGGCGGTTGCGCGAGTGCATGGAGGTGCAGGTGACAATCAGATCGCCTACGCCGGCCAGCCCCGCGAAGGTCTCATGCCGTCCGCCCAGCGACCTGCCCAGGCGGGCGATCTCGGTCAGGCCACGGGTCATCAAAAGGGCCTTGGTGTTGTCGCCGCAGCCCAGGCCGTCGCTGATGCCGGCGCATAACGCGATGACGTTTTTGAGGGCGGCGCTCAGCTCCACCCCGGCGACGTCGGTGCTGGCGTAGACCCGGAAACGATTGCTCATAAATACGTCCTGCACCATCTCAGCCAGCGAAATATCCGCGCAGGCCGCCACACAGCCGGTGGGGATGTTCTTTCCGACCTCCTCGGCGTGGGAGGGGCCGCACAGTACGGCGGCGGTCCGCCCGGTTTCCTCGGCGATAATTTCGCTCATGCGCTTGGAGGTCCCGGCCTCAATGCCCTTGGACACCGAAACCAGAACCGCGTCCCCGTCCAGATACGGGGCAAACAGCTTTGTGGTGGCGCGCATGGCAAAGGAGGGCGGCGCCATGACCACGACCTTCTTGCCGGCTGCGCAGGCGGGGTCGCCAGTGAAATGCAGGTCGGGCAGCGCAACCCCTTTGAGAAGGGGGTTTTCCCGGGTCTTTGCCAAGCGCTCCGCCCCCTGTTGCCGAAAGGACCAGAGGGTTACCGAGTGACCATTCTCATGGAGCAGCTTTGCCAGGGCCGTGCCCCAGCCGCCGCTGCCGGCGACAGCAATGTCCATTCGTTAAGTACCTCCCTTTTTTCGGTGGAATGAGAGCTTGTTTTCGGTACCGGAGAACAGCCTTTGCAGGTTGCCCCGGTGCTGAAACAAGATGAGCCCACCAATGACGGCGGCCAGCGCGGCCATCATCAGATCGCGCTGGAAAAACCACGTGACAAACGGAAAGGCGGTCCCGGCGCAGCAGGAGCCGAGAGACACATACCGTGTCAAAATGGTCAGCAGCAGGAAAAGCCCCCAGCATACCAGCCCAATCCGCCAGTCCACCATCCACAGCACCGTCCCGCCGGAAAGGATGCCCTTTCCACCCCGGAAACCGAACATGCAGGGGAACATATGGCCCAGAAGGCAAAACAGGGCCGCCCAGTACTTTCCATAAGTCCCCAATACACCGTTCCACAGGGGGGGCGTAAAGCCGTTTGCCAGCGCCCCGCCGGCGAGAACCGCCACAATGGCCTTGACGACGTCCAGCGCGAGGACGAGCAAGGTCAGCGGGCCGCCAAAGGTACGAAAAAAGTTGGTCAATCCCGCGTTGCCGCTCCCGTGCTTGCGGACGTCGTCCCGGAGGATATATTTGGAGACAATGACCGCCCCGTTAAAGCAGCCGCAGAGATAGGCGAGGACGGCAATGGCGGCGGTCCGAAGCCAAAATTCCAGCATCTTCAGCCCTCCTTGTCGCCCTTTTGCCGGATGGTAATCCGAATGGGCGTGCCCACCAGGCCGAAAACCGCTCGAATCTGGTTTTCGATATAGCGTTGATAGGAGAAGTGGAAGAGCCGCGCGTCATTGCAGAAGATCACAAAATGGGGCGGCTTGACCCCGGCCTGGGTGATATAGTATATCTTCAGCCGGCGGCCCTTGTCGGTGGGGGGCTGGACCCTGGCGGTGGCGTCCTCCAGAATGCCGTTGAGCATCCCGGTAGTGATCCGCATGGCCGCCGCGTTGGCCACCGCCTCAATCTGCTCGAACAGCTTGTCCACCCGCGCCCCGGTCAGCGCCGAGAGAAAGACCACCGGCGCATAGGTCATATAGCTGAGGTCCCGGCGGACCTCCTCGGTCATCTTCTGCATGGTGTTGGTCTCTTTTTCCACCGCGTCCCACTTGTTGACGACGATGATGCTGGCCTTGCCCGCCTCATGGGCCAGGCCGGCGATCTTGGTGTCCTGCTCGGTGACCCCTTCCCGCGCGTCGATGAGAATCAGGCAGACGTCGGCCCGCTCGATAGCCGAAATGGAGCGGAGATTGCTGTAACGCTCAATGGCGTCGTCCACCTTGGATTTGCGCCGCATTCCGGCGGTGTCGATGAAGCGGTATTTGCCCCATTCGTTTTCAAAATCGCTGTCGATGGCGTCCCGCGTTGTACCGGGGACGTCGGAAACAATGGTCCGCTCTTCGCCCAGGATACGGTTGAGCAGGCTGGATTTCCCCACGTTGGGCTTGCCGACGATGGCGACCTTAATGCGCTCGTCGTCGTCCTCCTCAGCCTCCTCGGGGGGGAAAGCGGCGACGCAGGCGTCCAATAAATCACCGGTGCCGTGCCCATGGACGGCGCTGACCTCTATGGGGTCGCCCAGTCCCAGGGAGTAGAACTCATAGATATCCGGATTGACCGGCCCGATGCTGTCACACTTGTTGACGGCCAGAACGGTGGGCTTCTTCGCCCGCTGGAGCATGGCCGCGACGGTGCTGTCGGCGGCGGTGAGGCCGACGGTTACGTCGGTCACCAGAATCACCACGTCGGCGCCGGCGATGGCGATTTCGGCCTGACGGCGCATGAATTGCAGCATCTGCGAGCCGCCCTCCGGCTCGATGCCGCCGGTGTCCACCAGGGCAAAGGTCCGTCCGTTCCAGTCGCACTCGCCATAGAGCCGGTCGCGGGTGACGCCGGGGGTGTCCTCCACGATGGCGGTCCGGCGCCCGGTGAGCTTGTTAAAGAGATGCGATTTTCCCACATTGGGCCGGCCCACGATGGCGACAATTGGCTTAGCCATAAGGGTCTCCCCCTTCTGTTTGTTTTCGACAAAATGGTGGTATTTGAAAGAAAAGAGGCTGATCTAGCGATCGGCCTCTCTACTTTTTTGGCTTATTTTGCCGCCGCAGCGATCACTTCGCGCCCATTATAGGTCCCGCAGGCCTTGCAGGCTCTGTGGGGCAGGCGGGGCTCGCCGCACTTGGGGCAGACGAGGACAGTGGGAGCGCTGAGCTTCCAGTTGGCCCCGCGCCGCTTGTCGCGCCTTGCCTTGGATACTTTACACTTGGGAACAGCCATTTTGACACCTCCTTGGTCATCTAAGCCATTATGGCGTTTTTACGGGTCGAGCAGCTTCTGTAACGCCGCAAATCTGGGGTCTGGTTCCGGCCGGCATCCGCAGGGGCCGTCGTTGAGGTCCTTGCCGCAATGCGGGCAGAGGCCTTGGCAGTCCTCGCGGCAGAGGAGCTTAGAGTCCATTGACAGGACAAAGGCCGTCGTCATGATGTCATCCAAATCGGCGCTTTCCCCGTCGAGGAGGAAGGTCCACGGATCGCAGTCGTCCTCGTTGGCCAGCTCTTGGGCGAGAACGGCCTCCACCGGGAGGTCAACCGTCCGGCCAAATTCCTTGGCGCAGCGGTCACAGACGCCATGCAGCGTTGTCTTGAGGCTGCCGGTCAAAACGAGAACACCGGCGGTGTTCCGCACCTGTCCGCTGCAGCGTACCGGCTCGGTAACCGGCTTGCAGCTTCCAAAGGTCTCGCCGCTCAGATCAAGCTCTGTTTCAAAAGGTAGGACAGCCCCGGGCGTATGCAGGACGGAGGACACATCAAGCTCCATACCGCGCCTCCTTCCTTGTCGTGCGTTGTTTATTATATGATATCCTGGCCGGAAAGTCAAACACTTTTTGCAAGAAAAGAGAAAAATGGAAATGAATGTGCGCGAAAGAGGCTATCCTTTTTGTATGGCGCGGATTTGGCAGCGAATTGAATTTGCTAAAACAGTAAAAGGAAGCACCGGTTCCATCCGCGCCATTCCATTGGGCGGGATTGAACCGGTGCTTCTTGATGATTCCATTACAGAGGGCTCTGCTTGATTTTCGCAAAACGGCGGGGATATTGGGCCGGTGTAGCGGACCGCTTCTCTATGACAATCACGCAGTGGCGCGCGTCCGCGATGGGATACTCGTGTACGGCGGCCACGCGCCCGCCGAGAACCTTTAACGCATAGGCCGCCTCGGACAGCTCCGCATCTGCGCCGGCTCCCTTCATGGCGAGAAATGTTCCGCCGGGTTTTACCAAGGGAAGGCAAAGCTCCAGCAGTACGTTCAGCCTGGCAACGGCGCGGCTCACCGCGATGTCAAAGCCTTCCCGGTGACCGCCCGCGAATTCCTCCGCCCGGGCGGCAACGCAGTCCGCCTCAATGCCAAGGCCCGGAAGGGTGTCCGCCAGCCATTTCATCCGCTTGTTGAGGGAATCCAAAAGGGTCAACCGGAGCGACGGCTCCGCGACTTTCAGCGGAACGCCCGGGAATCCCGCGCCGCAGCCTACGTCCACTACCGTCTTACCGGCGAAGGGAACGGCGTCCAGCAGGGTCAGGCTGTCCACGAAATGCAGCCGCGCTACCGCTTCCGGGTCGGTGATCGCGGTCAGGTTCATGACCTGATTTTTTTCCAGCAGCGCGGTCCCGAAGGCGCAAAGGACGTCAAGCTTTTCCGCCTCCAGCGTGGGAAGCGCCCGCAGCAGAGTTTCGCGCATCATTCCTCGGGCGCTTCCATCCGCGTCACCGCGATGGAGAGGTCGTCAAGCTGCTTCTGGTCCACCACGTCGGGACAGGCCATCATCAGGTCGGAGGCGTTCTGCACCTTCGGGAAAGCAATCACGTCGCGGATGGACTCCGTTCCGGCCATCAGCATGACCAGCCGGTCCAGACCGTAGGCCAGTCCGCCGTGGGGCGGCGCGCCGAACTTAAACGCGTTGACCAGATGGCCGAAACGCTCCTGAATATCGGCCTCGCCGATGCCAAGCGCCTCAAAGGCTTTCTCCTGCATCTCGGGCGTGTTGATTCGGATAGAGCCGCCGCCCAGCTCGGTGCCGTTGAGGACGATATCATAAGCGCGGGCGCGGCAATGGGCCTTGTCGGTCAGAATCTTGTCCTGATCCTCCACCATGGGGGCGGTAAAGGGATGGTGCATCGCCTGATAGCGGCCCTCCTCTTCGCTCCACTCGAACATGGGGAACTCCACCACCCAGAGGAACCGAAAATCCTTGGGGTCGAGGATATTCAACTGCCTCGCGCATTCACAGCGCAGCGCGCCCAGGGAGGCGAAGACCACCTCGTCCTTGGGGTCGGCCACAATGAGGACCAAATCGCCGTCCTTTGCCCCGGCCCGCTCCAAAATGGCCTTCTGCTCGTCCTCGGTCAGGAACTTGGCGTAGCTGGAGGTTATGTTGTTCTCGTGCAGGCGGGTCCAGGCCAAACCCTTGGCGCGGTAGGTTTTGACGTATTCCTGGAGCTTGTCGATCTTCTTCCTCGGGAAGTCGGCGGCGTGGCCGTCCACATTAATCAGGCGCACCGAGCCGCCCGCTTTTACCGCGTCCGAGAAGACCGCGAAGCCGCAGTCCTTCACCAGATCGGAAATGTCCTTCAGCTCAAAGCCGAAACGCAGATCGGGCTTGTCGGAGCCAAAACGGTCCATGGCTTCCCGCCAGGGCATCCGTTGGAAGGGGGCCGGCACGTCTACATCTAAAATCTCTTTAAAAACCCGCTTGAGGAAACCCTCCTGACAGGTCAGCACGTCGTCCTCATTGACAAAGGACATTTCCAGGTCAATCTGGGTAAACTCGGGCTGACGGTCGGCGCGAAGGTCTTCGTCGCGGAAACAGCGGGCAATTTGGAAGTAGCGGTCGAAACCGGACAGCATCAGCAGCTGCTTGTACTGCTGCGGGCTCTGGGGCAGGGCGTAGAACTTGCCGGGATGGACCCGTGAAGGGACCAAATAGTCGCGCGCGCCCTCGGGGGTGGATTTGGTGAGCATGGGGGTCTCAATCTCCAGGAAGCCCTGCTCGTCATAGTAGTCGCGGCAAATCTTAACAATCCGGTGCCGCAGGGCAATCATTCGCTGCATCTCCGGGCGGCGGAGGTCAAGATAACGGTATTTCAGCCGGAGAACGTCGCCGGCGTTGGAGTTTTCCACAATCTCAAAGGGCGGGGTCTCGGCCTTTGCCAGCAGACGCAGCTCGGTGACCTCGATCTCAATGTCGCCGGTCGCAATCTTTTTGGACTTGCTCTCCCGCTCGCGCACAACGCCGACAGCGGCGACCACATACTCGGCCCGGAGGGAAACGGCCTTTTCAAAAATCTCCCGGTCGGTGTTGTCGCCGAAGGAGAGCTGCACCAGTCCCGTCCGGTCTCGCAGATCGACAAAAATCAGCCCGCCCAGGTCGCGCTGCCGCTGTACCCAGCCGCAGACCGAAACGGTCTTGCCGGCGTCGGCGATGCGCAGGTCGCCGCAGTAGTTGGTGCGTGTAAAGCCGGTCAGTGTGTCCATAGTTCTCATTCTCCTTTGTTGGATTGCTCTAATATAATCGCGCCCCGGTTCTTTTCCCGCAGTCCCGCACGGATGAGAGAGATGGTTTCCGGGACGGAGAGGGTGGTCTGTACGCCGGTTGTCATGTCCTTGCAGGCGACTACATTTCCGGCCAGCTCGTCTTCGCCGAGGAAGAGGGCATAGGGAATGGCCAGCTTGTCGGCGTAGGCCATTTTCGCCTTGAACTTTTTTTGCTCGGTGTAGAGCTGGGTCCGGACACCGGCGGCGCGCAGCTCGGTCGCCAGACGGACCGCCGGCGCGAGGTCCTCGGTCATAGGCAGCACCAGGACGTCCGCCGGCGCGGTGGGCAGCGCCGGATTGAGCAGGCCCTGTTCTCCCAGCACATAAAACAGACGGGTCACGCCGATGGAAATGCCAACGCCGGGCAGCGGCTTATCAATATAATAACCGGCTAGATTGTCATAGCGTCCGCCGGAGCACACCGAGCCAATCTCCGGATGATCCAGCAGCGCGGTCTCGTAAACGGTGCCGGTATAGTAGTCGAGGCCCCGGGCGATGGTCAAGTCTACCGCGAAATTTTCCTCCGGCACGCCGAAGGCCGCCAAATGCTCCGTTACGGCCCGCAGCTCGTCCAAGCCCTCGTCGAACAGCGCGTTCTGGCCGCGGTAATCCTCCAGCCTTGCCAGAACCTCGGCGTTGCTTCCCCGGATTAGAATAAATTCCAGAATCTCACCGGCGGCGTCTTCATTGATATAGGGTTCCTCGGCGAGCATGAGTCCCAGCTTGTCCTGCCCCACCTTGTCCAGCTTGTCCACGATGCGCATGATGTCGGAGGCATACCCCTCCAAATGCAGCATCGCGTAGAAACCGTTTAAAATCTTCCGGTTGTTGACCCGGATTTGAAATCGTTTCAGACCCAGACGGGAGAAGGTCTGATAAATTATCGCCGGAATTTCGGCTTCATTGAGGATAGAAAGCTTTCCATCGCCGATAATATCAATGTCGGCCTGATAGAACTCCCGGAAACGGCCCCGCTGGGCGCGCTCGCCGCGGTAGACCTTGCCGATCTGATAGCGGCGGAAGGGGAAGGACAGCTCGCCGTAATGCTGCGCGACGTATTTTGCCAGCGGGACGGTCAGATCAAAGCGAAGGGCCAGATCGCTGTCGCCCTTCTGAAACCGGTAAATCTGTTTTTCCGTCTCGCCGCCTCCTTTGGCGAGGAGGACTTCGGCGGACTCGAGCAGGGGGGTGTCCAGCGGCGTAAAGCCGTAGAGGGCGTAGGTTTCCCGGAGAACGTTCAGCATCCGCTCCAACTGCTGCTGCGGCGCGGGCAGCAGCTCCATAAAGCCGGAGAGGGTGCGGGGTTTGACTTGCGGCATGGGAAGATCCCTTCCTTTCGTATCGTTGCGTCAAAATCCCCTCCCCTTCTGCAAGGGAGGGGACGTCCAATGACTTTGGGTTACCGGATGGAGTTTCGGGGGCGCGCCATCTCGCGCCAATCCAGGTCGCCGCGTTGCAGGCCGAGAATCAGCATTTCGGCTGTGGCCAGGTTGGTTGCAACCGGGACGTTGTGCATCTCGCACAGACGCAGGGTCTGGATAATCCGCTGGTCTTCCCAGACGTCGTTGTCGTTGGGGTCGGTAAAGATAATTACCATGTCAATCTCATTGTAGGCAATCCGCGCGTCCACCTGCTGATGTCCGCCCTGGGAACGGGCCATGAACAGCGACACGGGCAGTCCCGTCGCGTCGGCCACCATCCGGCCAGTGGTCGCCGTGGCAGACAGGTTGTGCTTTGCCAGGACGCTTTTGTAGGCCGTGCAAAACTGGACCATCAATTCCTTTTTTTTGTCGTGTGCCATGACTGTAATGTTCATAAATAGCTCCGTCTCTCAGCAAATCGGATTCCGAATGATATGCAAAATGGCAGGGCGGGACGAACAAAGGTTATTTAATCCGCAGAAGGGGCGCCTTAATCCCCCGAAGCCGGCGGGCGATGTGTAAACAGGCCACCGAGGCGCCCCTGTTGGAGTAAAGAACCAGGGGGACCTGACGGGCTGCGGCCAGCGTGACATTCACATCCTCCGGGACCACCCCTAACAGAGGCAGGCCAACGCCGTCCATGACGTCGTCCACCGTTGCGCCGGTCCGGCGGTAGATTTGCGGAGCCACGCGGTTGACCACCAGCTCCATCTGCCGGACGCCGTCTAGTTCCGCGAGATCGGCGGTGCGGGACGCGTCGCGCATGGTGGCGGGGTCCGCGCCCGAGACAATCAGGGCGCGGTCGGCGTTGCGGACCGTCAGGTGAAAGCCGGCGCCGACGCCGGCGGGAGCGTCCAGAAAGCACCAGTCGAATTGTTCCCGCGCCTTGGCGACCAACTGACTGAAAGCCTCATCATCCAACTCCTCGGCCGTGCGGGTGACCGGAGCGGTCAGCAGGTGCAAACCGGGAATCTTGGGATGCACGGCTGCGGCGTCCAAATCACAGTCGCCATCCATGACGGCTGTAAAAGGGATGGCGGCCTCAGCGCTCAGCCCCAGGGGGATGTCCAAATTCCGCAGACCGGCGTCGCAGTCGATGCACAGGACCCTTTGCGCCTCGGCGGCCAAGCAGGAGGCCACGGCAGCCGTCAGGCAGGTTTTGCCCGTGCCGCCCTTTCCAGAGATGACTGCAACTACCTGCCCCAACCGAATAGCCTCCTCTGAAATAAATACGATACCATCATTATAGACGAAAGGAAGCAAAAATTCAATCCTTTTTTCCAGGCGTCTTTTTTCAAAATATACAAAAATCAGCCGTGTCTGACGGCAGCGGTTGTTTTTTTGAAATTGCCCCTTTACAAAGCGGTCCTCCTGTGATATGATTTGGGCAACAACAAGAATAATTCCTATTTTGGAGATAACCTTTATGGAAAAAACGCGGAAGCGTTCGAAAAAGCGGGACGCGATTCTCGCCTGCATTCGCAGCACCAGACGGCATCCCAGCGCGGAATGGATTTACGACCGGCTCAAGCCGGAGATTCCAGACTTGAGCCGGGGAACGGTCTATCGCAACCTTCGTCTTTTTCTGGAAGAGGGGGTGGTTGCCTCGGTAGGCGTGGTAGGTGGGCTGGAGCGTTTCGACGGGGATGTCTCGCCCCATGCGCATTTTATCTGCCAGTGCTGTGGCGAGGTGATAGATCTGCCGGGACTGGCCTCTCTGGAAGCGATGGCGGGACAAGCCGAGGCCCTAACCGGCGGACGAATCGAGGGCTGTGCCGTTACCTTCTCCGGACTTTGCCGGAGTTGTGTAAAAACCAGGTAAAAAGACAGCGATGCTGTTTTTTAGTCATATTATTTATGTTAATTAAATTATGGAGGTAATTTATATGAAAAAGTTTGTTTGTTCCGTCTGTGGTTACGTGCATGAGGGCGATACGCCCCCTGAGAAGTGCCCGCAGTGCGGCGTTCCCGCTTCCAAGTTTGTCGAGCAGAAGGGCGACATGAACTGGGCCGCTGAACATGTGGTCGGCGTGGCCTCCGACGTGCCCGAGGAGATCAAGGAAGGCCTGCGCGCTAACTTTACCGGCGAGTGCAGCGAGGTCGGCATGTATTTGGCTATGGCCCGCGTGGCGTTCCGCGAGGGTTACCCGGAGATTGGCCTGTATTGGGAGAAGGCTGCCTACGAGGAGGCCGAGCATGCCGCCAAGTTTGCCGAGCTGTTGGGCGAGGTTGTCACCGACTCCACCAAGAAAAACCTTCAGATGCGCGTTGACGCCGAGAACGGCGCCACCGACGGCAAGACCCAACTGGCTAAGAAGGCCAAGGAGCTGGGCCTGGACGCCATCCACGACACCGTGCATGAGATGGCCCGGGACGAGGCCCGCCACGGCAAGGCGTTCAAGGGCCTGCTGGAGCGGTACTTCGGCTAAGTAAAACCCTGCAATTTACCACAATTTCAGCACTTTTTGAGGGGAATGGGGAAACCTGTTCCCCTCTTTTTTGCGCCAATGTGCAACGCCCGCCCGGTATCCACTTTTTCAACTTTCACATGTACAACTCGAATAAAGTGCACGGATATTAAGCGGCTTTCTGCCCGATTATAATGTAACGGGGGCAGCACGGTGATGTGCCGCCCCTGCGTTTTTATGATTGATGTTTGAGCGTTGCTGTGTAAAGCTCAAAAATATCGTTACCATAAAAATTGTTGAAGTATTTAGAAAACGTTAATCTTTTAGATTAAATGCCTTTTTAATTTCGGCAATCTCGCTGTCAGAAATACGGACAATCTCCCCGATTGCAAACGAGTTAATAATCGACTGCGAGGTAGATTCCAGCACCTCAAGCCGGTCAAACGCCTGAAGCAAGGTCGCGCCCACAACGATCACGCTGTCATTTTCAACCATGACGGCGGGGCAAACCTCGTCCAACTCCCTGGAAAGGGTCTCGGGATTGGAGTAAATCTCCTGATAGGGAAGCTTTTTCACACTGCGCAGCATAACATAGCTCTCCGGAATGGTACGTGCGTCAAACGGCGTATCGGTTACGGCAAAAGCCATGGCGTGAACCGGGTGCGCGAGCAGAACGGCGTTAATCCCAGGATTATTCTGATAAATCATCTCATGCAGCCGGACCGCCCGGGAGGGGGTTTTTCCGAGCTCCTTCATCCCGGCCTTGACCCGGACAAGGTCTTCTGGCTCCAGATAAGCGCGGTCACGATTAAACGGCGTGATTAAAAAGCTCCCATCGGCCAGACGAACCGAATAGGTCCCATGGGTGGCGGTAAACAGCCCCATTTTGTACGAACGGCGAATCATCGCAATCATGTCGCGCCGCGCGGCAAGCTCCTCGGAGGAGTGGGAGTTCGGGATAAAGTCGTCCATCTTAAGATGGTAGGAGGTCTCGCTCAAGCGGTACGCGCCGGCGGACAGCGGATGCACCTTGCCGACCTTGGTTGCGAGCACCTCAAGGGTTGCGGTGTAGTTGAGGGTCTCAAAGCGTTGGAAAGCGGTGAACATATCAGCGGCCCCAATACAGACGCCATGGTTTTCCAGAAGCGCGATGTCGCAGTTTTCCGCGAAAATCTTGCCGATGTTTTCCCCAAGTTTGTCGCTGCCGGGGATGGCGTATTCCGCAATCCGCACCTCGGGGCAGACCTTGCGGACGGTGGGAATGATATCCAGATCGGGAATCCGGCGGACGGTGGAAAAGGCCACAAGAGCGGGGGAATGGGCGTGCAGCACGGCGTGGAGGTCGGGCCGCATTTTGTAGACTGAAATGTGGAAGGGCAGCTCCGAGGAGGGCCTGTGCGGGCCGGTGATGGAACCGTCCGGCTTGACGCAGATAATATCCCGTCGGGTCAAGGAACCCTTATCCACACCGGCGGGGGTAATCCAAATGTTGCCGCTGTCGTCCATGATGGAGAGATTGCCGCCCGACATGGTAGTCAGACCCTTGTCGTAAATCCGCTGCATGAACATGACAAGCTGATCGGCGGGATGAATGTATTGAATGTTCATAAACTGGCTCCTTTTTTGGGTTATATATGGTAACAACCCCCACCGATGAACTCCCGAATCAGGGAGGTTTTGGGAATGTTGTCCGCCGGGATGGGGAGGAAATAGTTCAGGAATTTCAGCAGCCGCTTTGCCTCAATATAGGCGTCGCTGTCGCGCGGGACGTGGAACAGCAGCGGCTCAATGTAGGGCTTGAGGAGGGCCGTCTCGTAAACCAGGGCGGAGTTGAACACTGTGTCGGCACTGTCCTGGAAGGGGAAGATATTCCGATGCTCCCCCCGCCGGACGGAGGGCCACATTTCAATGGTGGCCTGCGCCGTGGTGCCCCGGGCCCTGGCGTCCCGCTGAATGCGGCGCAGCAACCGGGCGTCGGTGGTGGGGATGCGGTTATGGTTGTCAATGTTCAGCGTCGTGAGGCAGCTAATATAGATTTTAAACTTGCTCTCGCTGGGCAGGGAGTGGGTAAAGCGGTCATTCAGACAGTGGATGCCCTCGATGACCAATACGTCTTGGGGGCCGAAAGTCATATAATCCCCGGCATATTCGCGCGCACCCTTTTTGAAGTTGAAGCGGGGCAGCTCCACCGTCTCCCCATTCAGCAGCCGGACCATGTCGGTGTTGAACTGCTTGACGTCCATGGCGTCCAGACACTCAAAGTCATACTGCCCGTTTTCGTCCAGCGGGGTGTTGACCCGGTCCACAAAATAGTTATCGGTGGCGATGGGGTGGGGCTTGAGCCCGCAGGCCCGGAGCTGGGCGGACAGGCGGTGGGAGAAGGTTGTCTTGCCGGAGGAGGAGGGACCGGCGATCATCACAAACCGGACGCCGGGACGGTTGGCGATCTCCTGCGCGATATCCCCGATCCGCTTTTCCATCAGCGCCTCCTGCGCCAGAATGATGTCCATGGCGCGGTCGGTGGCAATGGCGTCGTTCAGCTCGCCCACCATATTGATTCCCAGCTTTTCCAACTGGATGGTGGCGTCATACATCTCCCGGGCGACCCGGACAGAGGGGGTAAAGGGAGCAAGGGTCTTGGGATCTGCCTCGCTGGGCAGGCGGAGCAGAAAACCATGGTCGTACAGCTCCAGGCCGAACACCTTCAGATAGCTGGTGTCCGGCGCCATGTAGCCGTAAAAATAATCATGAAAGCCGTCCAGTGTGTAGATATTGACGCGGGAGTTGATGCGGTATTGGAGAAGGCTGGCCTTGCCCGGCATGTTGGCGTTGTGAAACAGGGTGATGGCATCTTCGGTTTGAATGGACTCCTTGCAAATGGGAAGGGCCGCGTCGGCCAGCTCCCGCATTCTGGCTTCCACCTTGTCCAAGAGGGCCCTGTCCAGGGTAAACGCGCCCTTGGCCAGACAGAACAGCGCCCGGCTGATGGAGTATTCCACCGAAATCTTTTGAATCTGTGCCGCCCCCACCACATCGTACAAGGCCTTGAGCATGAGAAAGACCACGCTGCGCTCATAGGTTTGCATGCCGGGCTTATCCCGGGCGGTCAGCATGGTCAGTGTGCAGTCCCGGTCCAACTTTTTGTGGAGCTCCATGAGCTTTTGGTTCCGTTTTACCAGCAGAATATCATTCTGATAGTCGTCTTGAAAGTCCTTCGCGATTGCCCCGTAGGTTGTGCCGGCGGGGTAGGCGCAGACCTTGCCGTTTACGGTGACTTGCATAAGCTTTGATGTATTTTCCATTATGTATGCCTCCGTTTCCCGTCCTTTTTTGTCACAGGCTCGGTGATGAAATTGCTGACGGCAGGCATTCCGCCGTCCAGGGGGGATGCCTATGAGACTAACATAGCACAGATTGCCCGGAAATTCAACCGGGATTGCCCGACATGGGGAAAATCGTGCTGACAGGGGAGATCAAGGCCGCTGAAAGAATAGTTTGAATTTTACGAGAAAATACAGTATAGTAAAGAAAAGAAAAAAGAGGAGGGAAATGCCGTGTTCTGTACCGTGCGTTCGTTGGGCCTGACCGGAATTGTGGGCTACGAGGTCCAGGTGGAATGCTTTATCTCCAACGGCCTGCCCAAGACCGAGGTGGTGGGTCTGCCCGACGTGGCGGTACGGGAGGCGACCGACCGCGTCCGGGCGGCGGTAAAGAGCTGCGGCTTCAAATACCCGGTCAGCCGGATCACGGTCAACCTGGCTCCCGCCGGGACCAGGAAGTCGGGCACGCTCTACGATTTGCCCATGCTGCTCTGCATCCTGGCCGCCGCCGGGGACCTGCGTTTGCCGGAGCATGAGGCGGCCTTTATCGGCGAACTGAGTCTCGAGGGCAGGCTCCGCCCCGTCCATGGCGTGCTGTCCATGGCCCTGGCGGCAAAAGAGGCGGGCGTGGAGGAGCTCTACGTCCCCGCAGCCAACGCCGCCGAGGCGACCCTCGCGGACGGGCTGCGGGTCTTTCCGGTTCGAGATGTGGCACAGTTGGCCGCCCATCTTCGGGGAGAGAACCCCATCACCCCCGCGCCGCCTTGGCTTCCGGAGGGGGACGAGGCGGCCTTTCCGGATTTTTCCGATGTCAAGGGTCAGGAAAACGCCAAGCGGGCCCTGGAGGTCGCCGCTGCGGGAGGTCACAACGTCCTGCTGATTGGCCCGCCCGGCTCGGGAAAGAGTATGCTCGCCAAGCGTCTGCCCTCCATTCTGCCCGATATGACCCGCGCCGAGGCGCTGGAGGCGACCAAGGTCCACTCGGTGCTGGGCCTTCTGAACGCCGGCGCGCCGCTGCTGACCCGGCGGCCCTTCCGGAGCCCGCACCACACGGCGTCGGCGTCCGCGCTGGCCGGCGGCGGGAGCGTCCCCAAGCCGGGGGAGATTTCGCTGGCCCATCAAGGGGTGCTCTTCCTGGACGAGCTGCCCGAATTTCACCGGGACACGTTGGAGGCGCTCCGGCAGCCGCTCGAGGATGGATTGGTGGTTATTTCCAGGGTCAATGGCAGCGTCTCCTATCCGGCGCAGTTCATGCTGGTGTGCGCGATGAACCCCTGCAAGTGCGGCTGGTACGGCGACCCTTCCGGCCGCTGTACCTGTACGCAGAACGCGGTGGACGGTTACCTGTCCAAAATCAGCGGCCCGCTGCTGGATCGGATTGACATCATCATAGAGGTTCCCGCCCTGCCTTTCGGCGACCTGAACCGAAAGGGGACCGCCGAGCCCTCCGCCGAAATCAAAAAACGGGTGGACGCCGCCCGAGCGGTGCAACGCAGGCGGTTTGGGGGCGGCACGGCGTGCTGCAACGCCCAAATGGGTCCAAAGGAGCTGCGGGAGAGCTGCGCGCTGGACCCGGCGGCAACCGAGCTGATGAAGGCGGCGTTTGAGCAGCTTCGAATGACCGCCCGCAGCTATGACCGGGTGCTGCGCGTGGCCAGGACGGTTGCCGATCTGGCTGGGAGCGGGGACATTGCGCCCGCCCACATTGCCGAGGCGGTGCGCTACCGGTCCTTCCAGTTCGGCAGCCGGGGCTGAAAATTATTTTAGGAAAAAACGAGGGTATAACATGAATGAAATGTTTCTTCTGAAGCTGGGAGAGGTGGTCCTTAAGGGCCTCAACCGCTTCTCCTTTGAAAATAAGCTGAAATCCAACGTCGCCCGCCGGATGCGCCCCTATGGCAGCTTCGACGTCTATTTGAAGCAGTCCACCATCTACGTCGAACCCAACAATGATTCCTGCGACATCGACGGGGCATGGGAGGCCTGCCACACCGTCTTTGGCATCGCCTCGGTATGCCGGTGCCGTCCGTGCGACAAGGCGATTGACGCCATCTTTGAGGTGGTCCGCGATTATTTGGGGGATGATCTCGCCTGCGCCGGGAGCTTCAAGGTGGAATCCAAGCGGGCCGACAAAGGCTTTCCGCTGAATTCCATCCAAATCTCCCAGGAGGTCGGCGGGCGAGTTCATGAAGCGTTCCCCCACGTCCGGGTGGACGTGCACAACCCCGACTATACGGTTTACGTCGAAATCCGCGACCACGCGGCCTACGTCCACGGCCCCGCCGAGCCGGGCGCGGGAGGCCTGCCCACGGGGACGGGCGGACGGGCCGCGGTACTGCTGTCGGGCGGCATCGACAGTCCGGTTGCCGCCCACATGATTGCCAAGCGGGGCGTCGAGATCGAGTGCATTCACTTCTTCTCCTATCCGTATACCTCGGAGCAGGCCAAGGAAAAGGTGCTGGAGCTGGCGCGTCTGGTCTCCCGCTACAGCGGACGCATGACGGTGGACGTGGTAGGCTTTACCAAAATACAGGAGGCCATACGGGACAACTGTCCGGAGGAATATTTCACCATCATCATGCGCCGCTTCATGATGCGCATCGCCGAACGAATCGCGAGGGACCACGGCTGCAAATGCCTGGTGACCGGCGAAAATCTGGGCCAGGTGGCGAGCCAGACCATGGAAGCCATGGCGGCCACCGGCGCGGCGATTCAGATGCCGGTGTTTCACCCGCTTATCGGGATGGATAAGGAGGAGATTGTCTCCCGCGCCCGAAAGATTGGGACGATGGAGACCTCCATTCTGCCCTATGAGGACTGCTGTACGGTCTTCACCCCCCGTCATCCGAAGACCAAGCCGGTGCTGGCCGAGGTGGAAAGAATAGAAGGGGTGCTGGATATTGAGTCCTTACTTGCCGGGGCTCTGGAAAATACCGAGAAAGTGACGGTGCGCTGGCATGGGGCCTGCTGAGTTAATTGCCCTGCTGTTAGAGCGGGGCCGGACGGTGGCGACCGCCGAGTCCTGCACCGGCGGCCTGCTGGGCAAACTGCTGACCGACATTCCCGGCAGCTCCGGGGCCTATCTGGGGGGCGTTATCAGCTACACCTGCCCGGCCAAGGAGCGGCTGCTAGGGGTAGACCATGAGACGTTGGAGGCCCTCGGCCCGGTTTCTAAACCGGTGGCACGACAGATGGCCGAAGGGGCGCGGCGTGCGGTACAGGCTGATTTCGGACTTGCCACCACCGGGCTTGCCGGCCCAGACGGAGACGGTTCCGGCAAGCCGGTGGGGCTGGTCTACGTGGCCCTGGCCGGCGAGCGCTGGACCCTCTGCGACGAGCTGTGCCTGACGGGCGGCAGGAAAGAAATTCGGGAGCAAGCCTGCGCGCACGCGCTGCAAATGCTGTGGGATTCCCTGACAAACGAATAAACATTATTTTAATTAGGAAGGGAGGCCAGACATGAAGCGGCGGACCAAGGAAATCTGCAAGACCCTGATGATCCTCCTGCTGTTGGGGTCGGTGGCGCTGCTGTCGCTGACTGCCGTGTCCTTCAGCGGCGCGGAGATACCGGTTCTGACCGCCCTGGCCTCCCGCCTCCGGGGGGGGGCGTATCAGCCGCCGGTCAAGGCGCAGGAGTTGGCGCTGACCGACGCGGCTGTCCCGCTGCTGATTACGGTGCGCACCGAGGCGGGCCGAACCAGCTTCTGGGGCGCACAGGGGGAGCAAAAGGGGGTCTATGAAACCCTGGGCGGCTATCTGGCTGAGGCGTTGGACACCGCCGGGGAACCGGCTGCGGTGAAGGCCTCCGTGCTGGAGGCGGCGGCAATGGGGGACAGCCTGCTGTTTCGGTTTCCGGGGGAGCTTCCATTGCCTGTGCTGGCGGCGTGGATGGATGCCTCCTGCGGTGCGGAGCTGACGGCGAGCCTCTTTTTGTTGGAGGCCGGGGAGAACGGAGTCCGGCTGCTCGTGAACGGGCAGGACGGCTGCTACGCCATGGACACCCGGGCCGCTGCCGGACCGCTGCTCCGCGCCCTGCGGTCCTACCCGGACGACGGGACGCGTCTGGCGGCGGAGACGGGGGACGCGGTTTACGACCACTTGGACCCGTTAACGCTGGTGGACCCCTCGACGCGCTCCATGGCGGCGGCCCACAGTGTCAACCCCTGCGACGAGACCTTTTTGACGGCGGCGGCGGAGTCGCTGGGCTTCAATCCTTACGGAGACGCCAGCTACCGTGATGCGGCGGGCAATCTGGTTTTTACAGAGGCGGACTGTTCGCTGCGGGCGGACGCGGACGGCGTTGTGGTTTTGAGAAATCAGTCCCAGAGCGGTCGTTTTCGTGCTGCCGGGAGCGACGACGGGGCCTGTATTGAGTATATCCGCGCCTTATTAGAGGGGATGTCGGCCGGCAAGCTGGGGGACGCGAGTCTGCAGTTCACCGCCATACGGAATGAGGACGGACAGACAGCGGTGGAGTTTACCTATGTGCTGGCCGGATTGCCGGTGGTTCAAAACAGCGGCGCGGCGGCGGTGGCCCAGTTTAACGGCGCGGTGCTGACCGAGCTGCGGTTCCGAATCCGAGCCTATACCCTCAGTCAGACCGAAAAAATTGCCCTTTTGCCCCCGGCGCAGGCTGCCGCCGTGCTGGAGCAAGGCGGCAGCCTGCGCTTGTCTTACGCGGACCGGGGGGAGGAGAGGCTGAGCGCCGGATGGCTGCGTTAAAATGTAGAGAGGGGGAGGGGGATGCCCTATTCCAAGATAAAAAACCTGCTGATTTTGATTTTGGTGCTGGTCAACGCGCTTTTACTGTGCCTGGTGCTGCCGCTCCGCCATGAGCGTATGGAGCAGCAGGCATTGGAGGAACGGAAGCTGGCGGACCTGTTCTCCCGGAGCGGCGTGGCGCTGGCGGTAGGGGATTTGCCGGAGGAGCGGACCCTTTACACCCTGGAGTTCTCTCCCAATCCCGAGGCCGCGCTGCCGGCGGCCAACGCCCTGCTGGGTTCCGCCGTTCTGGCCCAGGCCGATTCCACGCCCTATCTAAGCCTCTACACCGCCTCCACCGGACGCGTCGAGTTCTCTCGCGGCGGCAATCTGGAGGCCCGTTTCTATGGCCGCAAATCGGCCGGGAGCGTCCCTGAGGAGGTCCGCTCGCTGATGGAAGGGATGGGCCTGGAGACTGTCTCCGTCTCGGAGCCTACCAGGCAGAGCGCCGGCGTCTATCAGGTGACCGCCATCCAAAAGCTGCTGGACGTGCCGGTTTTTTCCTCGGCGCTGGTTTTTACCTACCGCAGCGGCGCGCTGACCCGGTTGGAGGGGACCGCCTATTTTGACACAACCGGTATTTGCCGCCTGGATGATGTGGCCTGTGCCTCCTGCGCCGACGCGCTGGTCGCTTTCCTTGGCAGCCGGGACGCCCTGGGCTGGGTGGGCGCGGCGGTGCAGGAGGTCGGCCAGGGCTATCTCCACGTGGAGACGGCCTCCGCCGCTGTGGTCCGGCTGGTGCCTGGCTGGCGGGTTTCCACCGACACCGGGGCCTTTTGGGTCAATGGGATTACCCGCGAGGTTTCCGCCTTGGAGTAGGCTTTTTCCGGCAATAACAGGATCAATTCTTGTTTTGATACTATTTTGCAATTATTTCTTTACAATTTCGTAATGTTATGCTATACTCTGGGGGTAGCAGACTTTGGAAGATGAGCCATGTCCCGCCCGCTGTTACCGTAATGTGGCAGATTATGCGCGGGGCTTTGGGTTATAATGCTTATTAGTAAGCGGGCGGCTTCGCTCACTTGACACGAATGAGAAGAGGTCCTCGATTTGATAAAATATGAAATCAACGGCGGACATCCCCTTTCCGGCAGCGTCTACATTTCCGGTGCGAAGAATGCCGCCGTATCCATGCTTCCCGCCGCGCTGCTGGTGGAGGGGGTTTGCCGGATTGAAAACGTCCCCGATATCTCCGACGTCCGTCTCCTTCTGCAAATCCTGTCCGACATGGGCGCGATGATCCGCCGGCAGTCGCCCAACATTTTGGAGGTGGACTGCACCCACGCCCGCAACGTCACCGCCCCCATTGAGATGGTCCGGCGCATTCGCGCCAGCTATTACCTCATCGGCTCCCAGTTGGGCCGGTTTGGCCGGGCGAAGGTCGCCATGCCGGGCGGCTGCAACTTCGGCGTCCGCCCCATTGACCAGCATATCAAAGGCTTTGAGGCGCTGGGGGCACGGGTGGAGCAGCTCGACGGCTATGTCTGCGCCGAGGCGCCCGAGGAGGGCCTGACGGGTGGGCACGTCTATCTGGACATGGTCAGCGTCGGCGCGACGATGAATATCATGATCGCTGCGGTGCTGGCCAAGGGAACCACCATCATTGAGAACTGCGCCAAGGAGCCGCATATTGTAGACCTTGCCAACTTCCTCAACGCCATGGGCGCGCGGATTTCGGGCGCGGGCACCGACATCATCAAGGTGCGGGGGGTAGAAGGGCTGCACGGCGGCAGCTACTGCATCATCCCCGACCAGATTGAGGCGGGCAGCTATATGGCCGCCGTGGCCGCCACAGGAGGCGACGTGCTGGTCCAAAACGTCATCCCCAAGCATATGGACTGCATCACCGCCAAGCTGCGCGAGATGGGGGTCCGTACCGAGGAGTATGACGACGCCATTCGGGTGATTCAGGACGGTTCGCTGCGCCGCGCCAACATCAAGACCATGCCCTATCCGGGCTTCCCAACCGATATGCAACCCCAAATTACCGCCTGCCTCTCGGTCGCAAACGGTACCAGCATCATAACCGAGGGCATCTACGACAACCGTTTCCGCTACGCGGCGGAGCTGGTCCGCATGGGGGCCAACATCCAAGTCAACGGCGAGGTGGCCGTGGTGGACGGCGTGGAACGGCTGCACGGATGCAGCGTCAAGGTGTGTGACCTGCGGGCGGGCGCCGCGATGGTGATTGCGGGCTTGGCCGCCGAGGGCCGCACGACGGTAGAAGATGTTCACTATATTGAACGCGGCTATGAGGACATCATCGGCAAGCTCTGCGGCCTGAAGGCCGACATCAGAAGGATAGAGACCTATAGCGACAGCCGTACCGACGCGGCGGGTTGAATAGAATAAACCGGACCTTCCGCGAAACGGCGGAGGGTCCGGCTTTATACTGCCGAAGCGGAGTATTGCACATCCCGCTTTGGCGTACTGACTACATAAGAATAGGGAGCGTGAAGAAAACGATGCGAAAAGCGGAGATGCGCGATGTGGAGCAAGTCGCGGCGATTTTTGAACGGATTCACGACGAGGAGGCGGCGGGCCGTGCGACGACCGGCTGGCTTCGGACGGTTTACCCGGTCCGGCAGACGGCGGTTGACGCGGTAGCGCGCGGCGATCTCTTTGTGGAGGAAGAGGACGGCGCGATTGTGGCTGCCGGCATCATCAACCAGATACAGGTGCCGGAATACGCCTTGTGCCAATGGCGGTATGACGTGCCGGACGAGCGGGTAATGGTGCTGCACACGCTGGTGGTTGACCCGGCGGCAGGGGGCAGGGGACACGGCAAGAAATTCGTGCGCGGCTACGAGGCGTATGCTGCCGGACATGGCTGCCCCTATCTCCGGATGGACACAAACGAAAAGAATGTCAGAGCAAGGGCGCTGTATGCCAAATTGGGCTATCAGGAACCGGGCGTCGTCTCCTGCACCTTCAACGGCATCCCGGGGGTAAGATTGGTCTGCCTGGAGAAGAAGCTGAACGTGTGATAAAAGCGGGCCGCCTACACGCGGACCGCCCCCACCGCCAATGCGCCCGGCCCGGTATGGCAGGCGACGGACAGGGTGAGCGGTTCGGAAAAGATCTCCTTTTGTGTGGGGAAAGCGGCCTGAACTTCATCACGCCAGCCATCGAGTAGCTCGCGTGAAACCTGGCTGTAGGCGATGAGCACCCGAAGGCGTCCCGCGTCGGCCAGGGGCTTTAACCGGCCTTCAAAGTCCTCCCGAACCCTCTGAAGCATGAAACGGCGGGCCGACTTCATCCCCCGCGCCTTGCCGATGGCGGTGAGCTTTTCGCTGCGAATCTCCATCACCGGCTTGATGTTGAGCATGGACCCGGCCACCGCCTCCACGCCGCTGACCCGTCCCCCCTTGCGGAGATAGCGAAGGGTGTCCACCGTGATATATACGCAGTTGTCCGCCCCCTCCTCCTCCAGAGTCTGGCGGATTTCGGCCGCGCTGCGGCCCTCCTTCGCCATCCGCAGGGCGTCCATCACCGCGAACCGCTGGGGGACCGATATCCTGCGGTTGTCCGCCACCTGGACCCGTCCGTCGTACTCACGCGCCATGAGGGCGGCCATCTGGCAGGAGCCGCTCAGACCGGCGGACATGGGGATGTAGACCGCCTCCCGGTGGTCCTTGAGGCAGCGGTTCCACACCGCCACGACGTCGGCGGGGGAGGGCTGGGAGGTGGAGACCGCGGCGCCCTTGCGCATGGCGTCGTAAAATTTGGGCTGGGTGAGATCAAGACCCTCGTAGAAAATTTTTCCGTCGATGTGGACAGGCATGGGCACCACGGCCACGCCGAGGTCTCGCCCCTCCTTGACCGAGATTCCGCTGTTGCTGTCGGTAATAATTGCTGCGTCAGACATCGCATTTGGCTCCTTTATGAAAATGCCTATTTATCATTCCTATTATAGCAGAACAGGGGACCTTTGTATATACGCCAAAAAAATTTGGCAGTATGTGCCCCTGCGGTGGGAAAGAGAGTGGGCTAGAGCAGCGGCGCGATCAGCCGCAGGACGCATTGGGCCACCCGAAGGACGGTTTTGCGGCCTTCCCTGTACTGCGCCGTGACCTCCCGGGAGACGCCGAAGGTGTGTTCAAAATCGCGTGCGATTTCCCCGATGGCCGGACAGCCGTACAGGAGGGCCCCGTTTTCAAAGTGGTGGTAGAGACTCCGGTAATCAAAATTGATGGTGCCCACCACAGCGGTTTCCCCATCGCAGAGGACCTGCTTGGCGTGGATAAAACCGGGGGTGTACTCGTAAATCCGGACGCCGCCCAAGGCCAGGCTGGCGTAGTAGCTGCGGGTAATCTGATAGACCAGCTTCTTGTCCGGGATGCCGGGGGTGACGATCCGCACATCGACGCCGCGTTTGGCCGCGAGGACAAGGGACCGGGTCATTTCGTCGCTGATGATGAGATAAGGCGTCATGATGTAGAGGGAACGCTTGGCGCTGCCGATCAGGTTGATGTACACGTTTTCGCCAAGGGGCTCGCCGTCCAACGGGCTGTCGGCGTAGAGCTGGATAAAGCCCTCCTGGGCGGACGGATGCTGGCATTTCCTGAAATAGTTGTCATACGCGGTATCGGTCTCCAGCATGGCGTTCCACATCTCGAGAAACATGGTGGTCAGGGATTCCGCCGCCTCGCCCCGGAGCAGGATGCCGGTGTCCTTCCACCGTCCATAGGGATGGGTGAGATTGAAGTATTCGTCGGCGAGATTATAGCCGCCGGTGAAGCCAACCATGCCGTCGATGACGGTTATTTTTCGATGGTCCCGGTTGTTCATGAAGAAGTTGAGGACCGGCATCACCGGGTTAAACACCCGGCATTGTACGCCGATGGCCTCCATGCGCTGGATAAAGCTGCGGTCGAGCGAGCCAATGCTGCCGACGTCGTCATAGAGCATCCGCACCTCGACGCCGTGACGTACCCGGTCGGCCAGAACCTCCTTCAGCCGGGCAAAGGCCGCGCCCTCGTCGATGATGAAGTATTCCATGAAAATGAAGCGCTCCGCTTTGGACAGCTCGGCGAGCTGGGCCTCGAAACCGGCGGCGGCGTCATCGAAAAACCGCACCTCGGTGTTTTGATAGACCGGGTATTTGCTGTAGCTTAGGATATAGCGGCACTGGTTGGCGATAGACCGGTCCCTGCGGTCGAGGGCGTCCATGACCGTCGGCTGCTGCGCGATCTCCCGCAGGAGCTTGGGGTCGATCTCCTCAAACCGGCGGCGCATCCGCTTGGTGACATTCTTGTGTCCAAACAGGAGATAGAGGAACAGGCCGAGCAGGGGAAAGGTCAGAATGAGAAAAATCCACGGCATCTTAAAGGCGGAATTTTGATGCTTGCCATAGATGCGCAGCACCAGCACCAACGCGGCGATGGAGCAGAGCAAATTGATGAGCGTGGAATATTGGTTGAGCCAGGAAAACAGGGAGAAGAGCCAGCAGACCTGTAGCAGCAGCGCCAGCCCCACAAGCGAAATTCGCCCGATGCTGTTTTTGGTGTGTCTTTTTTCCTCCGTAATCAAAACGATCCCTCCAAACCATACGAAAGAGTTTCATCTAATATGTATCGTGAATATCCGGACAGCGGCGGCGGGATTCGGTCAATCCATGGGAAAACCGCCGGGAATACGCCGGGATTGACATTTTTCGACAAACATGATATGCTACACCTCAATCTTATTGTAGAAAGCTGGCGTTTTGGAAATGTTTAGGCGTTGGAGAGCAAATTTAATGCTGGTGTGCGCGGCGATGATCTGGGGCTCGGCCTTTGTCGCGCAGTCGGTCGGGATGGAGTACGTAGGTCCCTTTACGTTCCAGGCGGTCCGCAGCCTGTTGGGCGGGCTGGCGCTGCTGCCGGTGATCGCGCTGCTGGGCGGGAAAGCGTCGGCGGAACCTTCGCCCGGCACGCGGAAGGACCTCTGGACCGCCGGACTGGTCTGCGGGCTCTGTCTCTTTGTGGCCTCTTCTCTCCAGCAGATGGGCCTGCTCTACACTTCCGCCGGCAAGTCGGGCTTCATCACAGCCCTCTATGTTGTGCTCGTGCCCTGCGCCGGCCTTCTCCTCGGCAAACGCGCGCCGCTGACGGTGTGGGCCGGGGCGCTGCTGGCCGCGACGGCGTTGTATCTCCTCTGCGTGAAGGACGGCTTTTCGGTCGGGAGAGGGGAACTGCTGACCCTGGGTTGCGCCCTTTGCTTTACCTGCCATATCATGGTGATCGATCACTTTTCAGGCCGGGTGGACGGCGTTAAGCTTTCCTGCATTCAATTTTTTGTCTGCGCGGGGCTGGCCTTTGTCGTGACCTTTCTCTTTGAAAAGCCGTCCCTCGCGGCGGTCCTGCGCTGCTGGCTTCCCATCTGCTACGCGGGCGTTCTCTCCTGCGGCGTGGGTTATACCTTTCAAATCCTGGGGCAGCGGGACACCAACCCCACCGTGGCTTCCCTTCTGATGAGCTTGGAGTCTGTCTTTGCGGTGATCTTCGGGGCAATTTTGCTCCATGAGCGGCTGATGGGACAGGAGTACGCGGGCTGCGTCCTGATGTTTGCAGCCATTGTTTTGGCCCAGCTTCCGCAAAAAAATAAGGGAACCGCCGGCACAATCTGCACGTCAGATTAGGCCTTGTTTGATAAATCGTTTTGGATGCCGGGGCGGCGAATTTTTTCGGCAGATGGCACAAAAGCCGCAGGGAATCCTTTGTGGATTCCCGAGGA
>JAAWHG010000062.1 GCA_022795735.1 Oscillospiraceae bacterium | reverse complement strand
TCCTCGGGAATCCACAAAGGATTCCCTGCGGCTTTTGTGCCATCTGCCGAAAAAATTCGCCGCCCCGGCATCCAAAACGATTTATCAAACAAGGCCTAAGCGGGAAAACTCCAGTTGCTTTCCCGGTGCGAAAGGTGCTATAATGGACGCATACATAAAAGGGGAGCGAGAAATGATAAAGCACCTGTTCGCTACATTTTTGATATCCATGGTCCCGGTGGTGGAACTGCGCGGCGGGCTTCCCTATGGCATTGCGCTGGGGCTGGACTATCCGGTGGCCCTTCTGGCCGCGCTGATTGGAAACATGATCCCGGCGCCCGTGGTGATTCGCTACGCGCGCTCCGCGCTGGAATGGCTGCGCAAAAAGAGCGCCTGGCTGGACCGGATGGTCTCCGCGCTGGAGCGGCGGGCCCATCTGAAAGGGCGCATGGTGCGCAAATACCGCGCGCTGGGCCTGTGTATCCTGGTCGCCATCCCCCTGCCTGGGACGGGGGTGTGGACCGGCGCGCTGGTGGCGGCTTTTTTGGGGATGCGGATTAAACAGGCCGTGCCGGCAATTTTTGTGGGACTCTGTATCGCCGCCGGCATTATGACGGCGGTTACTTACGGCGTAATTCATCTTGTCTGACCGAGGGGGAACTGTGTGATGCACGTATGTCTGGAGCTTTTTCTGACCTTTGCCAGAATTGGCGCGTTTACTTTTGGCGGCGGGTATGCCATGCTTCCGCTGCTGGACCACGACGTGGTGGAGAAAAAGGGGTGGATCACCGAGGATGAGCTGACCGAGATGACGGTCATTGCGGAGTCCACCCCCGGCCCCATCGCCATCAACTGCGCGACCTACACCGGCCAGCGCGTCGCCGGACTCAAGGGGGCAATCATTGCCACGGCGGGGATGGTGCTGCCCTCCTTTTTGATTATTCTGCTGGTGTCGTACTTCCTGGAGGACCTGCTCGGCAACCCCACGGTGGAGCACGCTTTCCGCGGGATTCGGATTGCGGTTGCCCTGGTTATCATTCGGGCGGCGGTCAAAATGATACGCAAGATGTTGAAAAAGTCGGAAAACCGGCGGATGGGCGCTATATTCGCCGCCGTGTTTTTTGCGGTGGTTTTTGGCATGAATGTGCTGGGCGTCCACTTCTCCACGATTTATCTGATTGTGATTGCCGGCGTGGGCGGTATTTCGATTGACGCCATTTCGCGCAGGGGAGGTGCGGGGCAATGACGGTATGGACCATCTTCTGGGAGTTTTTAAAAATCGGCTGCTTTTCCTTTGGCGGCGGATACGGCGCCATCCCCCTGATTCGGGAGTGCGTGATCTCCAAGGGCTGGGGGGACGAGGCGATGGTGGGAAACATCGTCGCCGTCAGCGAATCGACGCCCGGCCCTATCGCGGTCAACGCGGCCACCTACGTCGGCAGCCGGCAGGCGGGGGTCGCCGGGGCGGCGGCGGCGACGTTGGGGGTCATCCTTCCTGCGTTTGCCATTATGCTGCTGGTGGCCGCTTTCCTCAACGCCTGGCTGAAAAAACGCGGCGTCCAGGCCGCCTTTAACGGCATCCGGCCCTGTCTGATGGGGGTGATTCTGTCCACCGGCGTCTGCATGGCCTTTACGGCGGTGCTGGGGGAGTGGAGCGCCCCTGACTTCCAGCCGGTCTCTCTGGGTCTCTTGCTGGCTTTGGTGGCCGTTTCACTGGCTTTCTGGAAGGTGAAAAAACGGGAAATCTCCCCCATCGCGCTCATTGTGGTGGCGGCGGTGCTGGGGATTGTTCTCTACTAGTCTAAGAAAGGGCTGTGGCTTCTTGTACAGAAAAGCCGCAGCCCTGTATTTATTAGGCTCGTGCCGCCTGGATCGCTTTCGCCAGGGCCAAGGGAACAAAATTGTTCGAAGATGCCCTTTACTGTGCTCAAATATGAATTTGAAAATCCTCGTAAAGGAATAGGCCATTTCCCTGTTTCAGCTTTCCCGCTTTGGACAAGTCGCGAAAAGCTATCTCTATTTTGCGGAGCAAAGCGACAGGGATGAACAGTTGATGGTGACCCGGCAAAATTCGGCTGATATCCAAATCCTGTATTTTCCTGACCGACTGCCAAAACAACTGCGGGTCTGTGGACGGGTAAAATGCGTCGAGGCAGCCCTTGTAGATCAAATCGCCGGAATATAAATATTTTCGCGCAGGCTCATAATAGCAGCAATGGCCGGGCGAATGGCCGGGCGTATGGTGCACCGTGAGGGTTCGACTGCCCAAGTCCAGGCAGTCCCCGTCATGTAGAATTGTCTGCGGGACTCCCTGGAAGACCTGATAGCCGTCGAGAGAGAAATCCTCCGGAAAATGACAGGGGCGGCAGGTTAAATTACGCTTTACCACTTGCAGAGGAATGGGGAACTGAACCGCCAGCCAATCCTGTTCTGCTTCATGCACAGCGATGGTGTCAAAGTACTGGTGTCCTCCGATATGGTCCCAGTGGACGTGGGTTGTGACGGCCATAACGGGCAGAGTAGTCAACTGGTCAACGATCGGTCTGATGTTGGAGACCCCCAAGCCCGTATCCAGAAGAATTGCCCGTTCCGTCCCGCAAATAAGATAGCAGTGGGTTTCCTCCCAATGTTGATACTCGCTGATTGCGAAGGTATCCCGGTCGATTGCCTCCACCGTAAACCAATGATTCATTCACCCGCACCGCCTTTCAAATGAATACCAGCGTTCCGCCGGCAAAAGAAAAAATGAGCAACCCCAACGGGTCGCTCATTTTTTGGTGGGGGAAGGTGGATTCGAACCACCGAAGGCATAGCCAGCAGATTTACAGTCTGTCCCCTTTGGCCACTCGGGAATTCCCCCCTATGCACTTGTACATTTTCGAAGCTTCTGGAGCTGGTAGACGGACTCGAACCCCCGACCTGCTGATTACAAATCAGCTGCTCTACCAACTGAGCTATACCAGCATCTCCGAAAAAGCATGATGATTATAATAGATGGAACGGAAAAAGTCAAGTCCTTTTTGCGCTTTCCCAGAAAATTTTCCGCCAGGCGGGAGAATGGGGCGTTCCCCCGCCTGGCACGGCGTTATTTCTTCCCCTTCAACGCCTTCATCCGCTCGGCGTGGTCCAAAATCCGCTTGCGGATGCGCAGGCTCTTCGGCGTGACCTCCAACAGCTCGTCGTCGGCCAGATATTCCAGACACTGCTCCAAGCTCATCACCTTGGGCGGAGAGAGGCGGAGAGCGTCGTCCGACCCGGCGGCGCGGGTGTTGGTGAGCTGCTTCTTTTTGCAGACGTTGACCGACATATCCTCATTGCGCGAGCAGGTGCCGATAATCATGCCGCCGTAGACCGGCGTTCCGGCCCCGATGAAGAGCTGGCCCCGCTCCTGCGCGTTGAACAGTCCGTAGGTGACCGCCTCGCCGGTCTCGAAGGACACCAGCGAGCCGAAGCTGCGCCGCTCGATCTCCCCCTTGACGGGGGCGTAGCTGTCAAGACGGGAGGCCATGATGCCCTCGCCGCGGGTGTCGGTCAAAAACTCGCTCCGGTATCCGAACAGCCCCCGGGACGGCACCAGAAATTCCAGCCGCATCCGGCTGCCCACCGGGTTCATGGAGACCAGATCGCCCTTGCGGCGGCTGAGCTTGTCCACCACCGCGCCCACCGCGCCCTCGGGCACGTCGGCGACCAGCCGCTCTACCGGCTCGCAGAGCTTGCCGTCGATTTCCCGCTGGAGGACGCGCGGCGTGGAGACCTGAAACTCGTACCCCTCGCGCCGCATGGTCTCGATGAGGATGGACAGGTGCATCTCGCCCCGGCCGGAGACGTTGAAGGCGTCGGTGCCCTGCTCGCCAACCCGGAGGGAGACGTCGCGCAGCAGCTCGCGCTGCAAACGGTCGCGGAGGTTACGGGAGGTGACGTATTTGCCCTCCCGCCCGGCGAAGGGGGAGTCGTTGATGGAGAAGGTCATCTCAATCGTGGGCTCGGAAATCTTCACAAAGGGCAGCGGCTCCACCGACTCAGGGGCACAGATGGTCCGTCCGATGGTGATGTCGGAAATGCCGGAGAAGGCGACCACCTCGCCCGCCGGAGCCTCCTGGATGGCCTCCCGGCCCAAGCCGGTGAACTCGTACAGGGCGACCACCTTGGCCTTCTGCTGGACCAAGGGGTCGTGGTAGTCGCAGACCATGACCTCCTGATTCTGCCGGATGACGCCGCGCTCGATGCGCCCGATGGCGATGCGGCCCACAAACTCGTTGTAATCAATGGAGCTGACCAGCACCTGAAGGGGGCCGTCGTCGTCACCCTTGGGCGGGTCGATATAGTTGACGATGGTTTCGAAGAGGGGGGTCAAATCCTTGCCCTCCACATGGGGCGAATAGGCGCTGACGCCCTGGCGGGCCGAACAGAAGATGGTGGGGGAGTCGAACTGCTCCTGGGTGGCGTCCAGGTCGAGAAGGAGCTCGAGCACCTCGTCGCACACCTCGTCGATCCGCTGGTCGGGGCGGTCGATTTTGTTGACGACGACGATGACCTTATGCCCCAATTCCAGCGCTTTCTGAAGGACGAAACGGGTCTGGGGCATCGGTCCCTCGGCGGCGTCCACCAGCAGCAGGACGCCGTCCACCATTTTGAGAATGCGCTCCACCTCGCCCGAGAAATCGGCGTGTCCGGGAGTGTCCACGATGTTGATTTTGATGTCCTTATAGTGTACGGCGGTGTTTTTCGCCAGAATGGTAATGCCGCGCTCCCGTTCCAGGTCGCCCGAATCCATGACCCGGTCCACCGTGGCCTGGTTTTCCCGGTAGACGCCGCCCTGTTTGAGCATCTGATCGACGAGGGTGGTTTTGCCGTGGTCTACGTGGGCGATAATTGCGATATTTCTAATCTTTTCCTGAACCATGTGAGGTTCTCCCTTCCTACAGTGTCCTAAAAACTACAATTTAACAATATAACACATTTCATGCCGCGGCGCAAGAGTTCGCGATAATAAAAAACAGGAACCTGCTGACAAGTAAGAAAATTGTTAATACATTTCCCTAGCTTGCTGCAATGGAATTTGCCTGATACAATAGAGCCATCATTTTGCCAGGTGGAGGAGATATTATGAAAGAAAGAGTGCTAATGGCGAGTCAG
>JAAWHG010000005.1 GCA_022795735.1 Oscillospiraceae bacterium | reverse complement strand
CAGTGCCGAAAACCCTTGATACTATTGGATTTCAGCGGCTTATAGGAGGATACATGGAAATATGAAATCAAGCAAATCACCAACGATGCCTAATTTCATGGTTGTATATACCTCCTGATTTTCTATGGGCTCGGAACGTTGGGACGTTTGTTCAGCGAATGGCGTCCCAAGTCAAACCGGCCCAAATCCAAGAAAAAATAGCCAATGTAATGGACTGATTGTAGCATAACGGCCTTTATTTCTCAATAACAAACGGACCGGAATATAATATTTTTTTGCGTAAGCTGGAGTGCGCAGCCCGGAGAGACAAAAAAAGACGGCATAGCAACCACCACGCCGTCCCAATATTTTCACTTACAGGTATCCCCCGCCGGCAACACGCTTTTCCGTATGGCTGTCACGGTTCCGAATGGGGAGCGGGCTTTTTCTTCCGCCTGCGGCGGGACCGCTTCGACGGGGTGGCGAGCTGCGGTTCGTAGGTCTTGAACATCTTTGAATTTTCATCGTAGAGCAAGCGGCTGGCCCGCAGGGTATCAGCCTCGGCCTGAAGCCGGATGCGCACCAGAAATTTTCCGTGTTCGCGGCAGATGGAGAGATTCATGTACCGCTGTCCACGCTGGGCAATCCAGTGCCCGGCCTCCATCTGCGCGCCGCACAGGGGGCACAGATTTTCCTCGCCGCCGAGCCGGGTTAGGGCGTCGGCCCGGTTCATGTAGCCGTGAATCACCTTACGCTGAACGCAGCCCTCCAGCTCCGCGCCGTGGAAGCCGTCCTCATGGTTTTTGACCGCCTTGCGGTACTCCTCAATTCCTCGTTCCAAGTTGAGCTTGGCACAGATCAGGGCGGTGTGATAGGCGTCCCCCAGGGCGTCGTGGGCGGGGCGGCTGGTGGGAATGTCCAGCATTTCCATCGCGGTTTTGAGGGCGCGCTGGCTGCTTGAGCCGTCGGTCTGGGCGTTGAAGATCATCTGGGCGTTGTACCATCTGGCGGTCCAGTCGTCGGGCAGACGGTGCACCCGCAGATTGTCGCGCATGATGCCGGCGTCGTCAAAGCCCCAGGCGAGAAAGACCGCCTCCCCGCCGCACCAGTCCTGAAAGCGCGCGACCGCCTCCGGGAAGGGAACCCCTTCGGCCTTGAGCCGCGCTTCCTTGATGCCGGTGAGGGTGCTAATCATTTTGTTGAGCCGCCGGAAAAAGCGGGGGCGGACCAGGATTTGAAACTCGTCGGCCACCGTCTGATCCTCTAACAGCCGGACTGCGCCGATCTGAATGATTTCCCCGTGCAGCCCGGGCATGGCGCGGGCTGCCGAGGAGCCGGGCCATGCCTGGTTCCACTCCATATCCAGGACAATATACTGCATGGTTCAAAACTCCTTTTTGTTCGCAACCATTATACCACATTTTTCCCGAATATGCAAGGTTTCGGCGCTTACCGCAGGAAAAACCAGACCGCCCAGGGTATGCCCACGCTCAGCGCGCCCAGCAGGAGCCAGATCAGCGGCTGCCAGCGCAGCCCCCGGGCACGGCGGACACGGGTGTTGAGATAGGCATCGGCCGCCCGCCTGGCCTGATCGAGAATCTGCTCGTCGCTGATGGCGGCGCGGTCCTTTAGGATGAAGATGGCCTGGTCGAACAGCTCGGCGTCGGGCGGCTTGACCACGATGACCTGACGGGTTATCCCCTTTACCATAATATCCCTCCTCATGGTTCATTCTGCCCGCTCGAATTGCCCTCTATACCTGGGGCGCATTTTGTGTTATAATGAGGCTGTGAAAATCCGCAAAGAAAAGGCCGCCCGCACAAAGGGCGAGCCGGCGTTACCGCGCGGAAAGCCCCGATATAGATTTGGAGGGATTAGGAATGACGCGAAAACTGCTTCCGCTGCTTCTGGCCGCAGCCGTCCTGCTGACCGGCTGCGCCATCACGCTCCACGACCCGCCGCAGGGGCGGGAGATTACCCTTTACCTGCCGAACGAGGACGGTACCGGCTTTGACGAGGTCCCCACTGTCATCCCGCCCGACGGCCTGCTCTCCCAGGGGGTCCTGGATGCGCTGCGGGAGGCCGGGGCGCTGCCCAAAGGGGTCAAGGTGGTCCGTCTGGAGCAGACGGGACAGGCGCTTACGCTGGATGTGACCGGCGATTTGGCAAAGGCCCTCGCCGGCACCGGTTCGACAGAGGAGTACATGATATTGGGCAGCCTGGTCAACAGTCTGCTCGGGGTCTACGGCGCCACAACCCTGTCGCTGACCGCCGGCGGCGCGCCGCTGGAGACCGGGCACGACAGCTACGACGGGCCGCTGACCTTCTTTGAGAGCGGAGAACTGGTATGAGGAAAAAGCGGGCCGTTGGCCTTCTGCTGGCGCTGGTGTTGGCGGTTGGGCTGACCCCGCCGCTACGGGCGGCGGAGCTGGCGTTTGTCGCGGTGAACGACACCATTCCGACCACCCTCTCGGGAGGGGGGATGCCCTTTCACTTGGGCGGCTCCCTCTATCTGCCCTACACGGCCTTTAACCAGCAGTCGCTTGGCGTCTTTGTTTCCTACCGGGGGGACGAGGGGATTATCTCCATAATTGGCGCGCCAGAGCAGCTGACCTTCGACCTGCGTCAGAGCACGGTGACCGACAAGCGGGGAAATGTCGAGGATGTTACCCTGATGGTCAGCGGCGGACAAATTTTCCTGCCGGTGCCGGTCTTTGCTGGGGCCTTTGGGGTGTCCATCAGCGAATTGACCAGCCGGAGCGGCTATAGTGTGATTCGCATGACGAACGGCAACCAGGTCTATGATGACGCGCTTTTCCTGGAAAAGGCGGAAAACCTCATCTCCTACCGGGTTGACCAGTACCTTGCCCCCAACACGCCGCCGCCGCAGCCGGCGGTTAAGCCCACCGCGCCCATGCCATCCGCGCCCGTACAGGTGGGGCAGGAGGACGAGACGGACGAGGAGGAGGAAGAGGAAGAAGAGCCGGACCCCGCTACCGTCTATTTGGCCGTTTCCGGCCTCGCGGGGGCGGAGGAGGCGTTGGACGCCCTCTCGGCGGAGGGGCAGACCGCGGCCTTTTTCTTTGCCGCCGGGGAAATTGAGGGGAACGGGGCGCTGCTGCGCCGGATTGCGGCGGCGGGCCATGTTCTAGGCCTGCGGGTCCCTGCGGGAGCGGAGCCAAAGGCAGCGCTGCGCCGGGCCAACGATGCGCTGGACCGGGCGGTCCACGAAAAGACATTGCTTGCCCTTCTGCCCGAGACGGCGGCGGGAGAGGGGATCGAGGCGGCCTACAGCGTACACTATCTGTCCGAGACGCCGCTGACCGCCGCTGAGGCCGCCGAGGCGAGCGGTCAGACCCGGCTGCTGGTCCTGGAGGGACAGGCGGTGCGGGAGGGGCTGGCCATCCTGCGGGAGGGTGAGGCCATCCTCCGTCCCCTGCGGGAGACGACGTCGTTGCCGGAGCCGGACGCGGAGGAATAGAAAAACGCGAACAAAGGGCACAGGTTTTCCGAACGGAATACCTGTGCCCTTTGCGGGATAGGAACCGGGTTTGCTTTACTTGATCTCCCGCGCGGCTAAATCCAACGCGGCGCGGATGGTCTCGTCCATACTGTAATATTGGAAGGTCGCCAACCGTCCGCAGAAGACCACGTCCAATTGGGTGACTGACAGAGCGCGGTAGGAGTTGTAGAGCGCGAGGTTCTCCTCGTCGTGAACCGGGAAATAGGGCTGGCGCGTCGGGTTCCACGGCTCGGGGTACTCCCGGGTGATGACGGTCTTGGGCTGGCTGCCAAAGACAAAGTGCTTGTGCTCAATGGTCCGGCTGTAGGGCACGTCGGGGGAGATGTGGTCCATGACCGCTACCCCCTGATAGTTGGGGGTGTCCAGCACTTCATTCTCATAACGGCAGGTCCGGTAGGTCAGTGTGCCGCGGTTGAACTTGAAGTATTCGTCGATCATACCGGTGAATATGGTCCTGGCGGCAATGTCGGGGTTGCCGGCGCCGAAGCCCATATAGTCGGTGTTCAGCTTGAGCTCGCATCCGGCCAGCATACGCTTGACCAGAACGTCGTAGCCTTCCTCCGGGATGCCCTGATACCGGTCGGAGAAGATGCGGTTGTCGTAGGTGAAGCTGGGCGTCTTGATTTCAACGGCGTTGGGGGGAAGATTCCGGCAGCTTGTGAGCCAAATCTTTTCGACATAGTCCTTGATAAGCCGCTCGTAGATGTCGCGGCCCACCAGCTTGAGGCAGTATTCCTCAAAGTTCTGCGGCTTGTCAATCCCCTCCCGGGCGGTCTGCCGCTGCAGCTCCTGTTTGGCTTCCTCCGGGGTGTGGACGTCCCAGAAGTGGGAGAGGGTATTCATGTTGATGAACAGGTTGATGGTCCCGTCGGGGGTCTGGACCATCGGACAGTGGGCATAATGGTTGAAGCGGCCGAAGCGGTTCAGATACTCCCAGACCGTCCGGTCACTGGTGTGGAAAATGTGTGGACCGTAGCGGTAGACCGGGATACCCTCGATCATGTCGCAATGGGCGTTTCCCGCGACGTGGTTTCGGCGTTCGATGACCAAGACCCGCTTTCCCTTTTCGGCGGCTTGTTGGGCGAAGGTTGCGCCGAAGAGACCGGCGCCGACAACTAGAAAGTCATATTGTTCCATTTGTTTTCTATACCCCACTATTACAACATTTTCTTATAGGATACCATATGGGGCTATGCTTTGCAAGCGGGAAAAAGGGTTTGCCCCGAAAACTTGATTTTTTCCCCTGGTATCCTGTATACTTTAGAAGAGAATCCTAAAATTTACAAAAAGGGGAGAAACCCTGTGTCCTACAACGATTACCGGAACGCCTTGCGGCAGGGGCAGCGGGAGTACCGTGCCTGCATGTCCCGGGGGGAATATCCGTACCTCCAAACCTTAGACGAGCTGTTGGAGCATGAAAAACTGCGGGGAGAGAGTTCGCTGGGCCTGGTGGAAATCCCGATGGAGCTGATTGCGGGCACCAAGACGGTGGGGCGGCGGTCCGCCTTCGCGCGCAACTTCATGCCGCTGATCGAGGGGGAGAGCGAGTTTTCCGCCAAGTGGTCCGCTCTGTCAGACGCCCATCTGGAGGAGGGGATTCGAGACCCCATTGTGGCCTATGAGTTTTTGAACCGATTTTATGTGCTGGAGGGCAACAAGCGGGTCAGCGTCCTAAAATACTTTGGGGCCGCCACGGTCACCGGCGCAGTGACCCGGCTGCTGCCCGAGCCGCGGGACACGATGGAATACCGGGTCTACAACGAGTTTTTGGATTTTTACCGCCTGACCAGGCTGAACGATATCTATTTCCGCCGGAGCGGGTGCTTCCGGACCCTGCTGGCGGAAATGGGACGGGAGAAGGAGCCGTGGACCGCCCAAGAGCGCAAGGAGTTCTCGGCGGCGTGGACCATTTTTCGCCGTGCCTTCGCGTCGGTAGACCGGGGCCGCGCCGATGTGACGGAGGCCGAGGGGCTGCTGGCCTACCTCAAGCTCTATGGCGCCGAGACCTTTTTAAATCAGGGCGAGGCCGAGATTCGGGAAGGGCTGACCAAGAGCTGGCGCGAGATCGCGGCGGGAAACGCGCAGGTGGAGCTCTTTCTGACCCCCGAGCCCACGCCGCCCCGAACCATTTTGGACCGGCTGCGCAAGCCCGCCCCGGTCAAGGTGGCCTTTCTCCACGCACGCAACGCCGAGGTCTCCCGGTGGACCGACAGCCATGAGCTGGGCCGGGCCCGGGTGGAGGAGGCGTTGGAGGGCAGGGTTTCGACCTGCTGCTTCGACGGCGTGACGTCGGAAAATGCCGCCGAAAAGATTGAACAGGCGGTGGAGGATGGAAACCAGGTGATTTTCACCACCACCCCCCGTCTGATGCAGGCCACCATCCGCGCGGCGGTGGAGCATCCGGATCTAAAATTCCTCAATTGTTCGCTGAATATGCCCCATCCGGCGATCCGGACCTACTACGGGCGCATGTACGAGGCCAAGTTTCTGTCCGGTGTGATCGCCGGGGCGTTGAGCCACAGCGGGAAAATTGGCTACATCGCCGACTATCCCATCTGCGGCATGACGGCCAATATCAACGCGTTTGCCCTGGGAGCGCGGATGGTCAACCCCCGGTCGGAAATCCATCTGGAGTGGACCTCCCAGCGGGATGTGGACGGCATCCTGGCCCGTTTCCACGAGCTGGGAGCCGACGTGATCTCCAATCAGGACCTTCTGTCCCCGCGCCTATCCAAGCGGGATTTCGGCCTCTACTATATGCACGGCGGTACGGTGGGGCTGATGGCGGTGGCGTCGTGGAACTGGGGGAGCTTTTATGAGCTGATCCTCCGCAGCATTCTCGACGGCGGCTGGCGGGTCCCGGCGGGACGGGAACCGGCCAGGGCGGTCAACTACTGGTGGGGCCTGTCGGCGGGGGTGGTGGAGCTCCGTTACACCGAAAATCTGCCCATCGGCACCCGGCGGCTGGTGGAGTTCCTCCGGCAGTCGCTGATTGCCGGGACCTTCCGCCCCTTTGCCGGCAAGCTGTATGCCACGGGCCGCCAGGTGGTCCAGGAGGATGGCGAATTGACTGCGGCAGAGATTGTGCAGATGGATTGGCTGGCGGAGAACGTGGTGGGAGAGATTCCGCCGGTGTGTCAGTTGACCGGGGAGGCCCAGGCGCTTGTGGCTCTCCAGGGTATCCACCGGGCGGATGAGGAGGGCGGGGAATGAGAATCCTGGCCGTGTCCGACGTACCCTCGGAATATCTCTGGGGACCCGGGGTCCGCGAAGGGCTGCGGGGGACCGATTTAATTCTCTCCTGCGGAGACCTGGACCCGGAATATCTGTCCTTTCTGGTGTCCTTCACCAGCGCGCCGCTGCTCTACGTCCGGGGCAACCATGACCAGCGGTACGAGGCGACCCCGCCAGAGGGCTGCGAGTGTGTGGACGGCCGGTTGATTGTCTGCAAGGGCCTGCGCATTCTGGGCCTTGGCGGCTCCATCCGGTATAACCGTTCGGGCCCGCCCTACCAGTACACCCAGGCCGAAATGCGCAGGCGGGTGCGAAAGCTGTGGCTTTCCCTCCAACGGCGGGGCGGCTTTGACATTCTGCTGACCCATTCGGCCGCCTTTGGGCTGGGCGACGGAGAGGACCAGGCCCATGTGGGGTTTATGGCTTTTCGCGAGCTGTTGGACCGCTGGACGCCGCCCCTCTTTGTCCATGGCCATACCCACCTCAATTACGACACCGGGTACAAACGTCTGTATTTCTACGGACAGACACAGATTGTCAACGCCTACGGGCGGTATGCGTTTGAACTTTAAAAAATGGCCCGCCGCGGGGAATAAATCCTGCGGCGGGCCGGTTTTATGGGAAAATGCGATTTCTCAGGTAATGGCCCGATGGAGAATGACCGCCATCTGGGCGCGGGTGAGAGGCGAATAGGGGTAGAGCCGTCCGCCGCTGCCCTCAAAGACGCCGTCGCGAATCAGGGTGGCGAGTGCGGTCTGGGCGTAGGTGTCAATTTGGCCGCTGTCGCTGTAGGAGGTCAGATAGCCGAGGTCGGCGGCGGAGAGGTTTTGCTCGCGCTGGAGGACGCGGAATAGAATGGTCGCGGCCTCCTGGCGGGTGATCTCAGCCTCGGGACGGAAGCTGCCGTTTTGTCCCGACCCTTTGATAAGGCCGAGGGACTTGGCGGCGGCGATGGCCCCGGCGTAATAGCTGTTTCGGGGCACGTCGGGGAAGCTTGCGGAGCCGTTGAGCTGGAAGTTAAAGGCGCGTGCGAGCATGAGTACAAAGTCGCCCCGCTTGAGGGTATCGTTGGGCTGGAAGCGCTTTTTACCCTTACCTTTGACCACGTCGTAGGTGCGCAGGAAGTTGATGGACGGAATGGCCCAAACGGTGTTGTCCAGGTCGGTGAAATAGAGGGAAACGGGGTTGGGCTCGGCGGTAATCCGGACCTGGCCGTCGCAGACATTGCCCTTTTCGTCGGTGGCGGTGTAGGAGAGGTAGACCGTTCCGCTGCTCTCGCCCTTGGGGAGGAAGGACAGAGTCACCAGATCGGCGGCAGGAATGTCCTGGTTGGCGGCGAGGGGCTTGCGGTCGTTCAGGTCCTTGAAACGCTCGTACAGAGTGCCGGAGTTGCGGCCCGGGAGCTTGAAGCGTACCGACTTGAGGGCGGCGGGCAGGGCGTCCTTGCAGGCATCGTCAAAGTCGGCGCGGCGGAAGACGAGGGGCATGCCGTTGCAGGTCATGTAGATAGTGGCGGCCGTTCCGCCGTCCTTGGTGACGTCTACTACGATGGTTCCCTCAAAGGTTTTCCTGTCGGTGTCCCAACCCTTGAAGGGGATGGTGACCTGCCCGGTATAGGAGGAAGAGGGGAGGAGGTAGACGTTGTCAATCGTCCAGCGGGAACCGGAGGAGCTGACATAGATGGAGGCGGAGGTGCCGACCCGGGAGCCCGAGCCGCTGCCATGGTAGAGGACGGCGGACGACGACGAGGAGGACCCGCTCGCGGTGGGAAGGGCGGTGAACTGAATATAGTTCAGCTTGCCGCCGGTTGCGGTGCGGCACAGGGCCTGGAAGTCGCTCGCGTCGAAGTAGACCCGCGAACCGGAGAGGGTGGTATAGGAGATGTCGCCGCCGCCCTCGCCGGTGGTCTTGACGGTGATGCGGATGGTGCCGGTGAAGGAGCTGCCGTTGGTGTTCCAGCCGGTGAAGGTAATGGGGAAGGTGCCGGTATATCCGGCCCGGGGAACAAAGGCCACGCTCTCAAGGGAGGGGGTGGAGCTGGCATAGAACCGCTGCCCGCTGTTAATGTTGCTGCCGTAGACGTCGCCGCCGGAGTACTCATAGTAGAGGTAGCCGTAACGCTCGGAAGGGGCGTTGAAGCGCACCGAGCTGATGGGGTAGCCGGAGAGGGTTTGGCTGAGAGTGGAGAAGTCGTTGGTGACGAAGTGAACGGCTTCGCCATTAGGGGAGTTGTAGGACAGCTCGGAGGCGACGGGCACGGTGATCTGAATGGTACCACCAGTCAATTCCTTGCCGCTGTCTGAGACGGCGGTGTAGGAGATATTGGCCTTGCCTGAGAAACCGGTCGCAGGGACAAAGGTGACGTCGGCGAGGAGTTTATCAAGCGGTTTACCGACAGCGTAGCGATAGATCTCGTCCGGACGGTTGGTGCCGGTGACGCTGGTCTTGTAATAAAATTTGTCACTGACTGCTACGCCTTGCCCAGGGTTGGTTTCCGAAACATAACCATAGTACAGTGTACCCTGGGAGGGGGGGACCGAAAGGTTGGTGACATAGTCCAGGTCGGAGCCCAAAGTGGTCTTACACTGGTTGCGAATGTCGCCAAGGATTTTGGAGCTGAAGCTGTACGTCTTGTCGTCCCCCATTTTGTAGGGGAGGACCGTCGCGCTGCTCTCGCCGACGGTAACGGTAAATTCCGCCTTATATCCCTGGTTTTTACAAGAAATTTTAGCGGTTCCGGGCTTGTTGCCAGTAATCAGACCGCTGCTCTCGTTCACGCGGGCGACGGTATCGTTGTCAGAACTCCAGGCCCAATCCTTGGCGTTGAGGGTTTTGGCCTTGCCATAGAGCTTTTTGGTGACCGAAGCGGACCTGCCTGTTACCAGAGAGAGATTGCCGTTAATTACCTTTTCGTCATCAATCACGACGCCGGAAACGGTAATCTTTACCGACGTGTCCAACGTACCCGACTGAGCGACCAATGTGGCCTCGCCGGGCTTTTTGGCTGTAATATTAAGTATTTTGTTTTTGTCCGGAGCCAACGTATAGCTGAAAATGTCGTCGCCCTGCTTGCCAAATTTAACAGTGCCGTCCGAACCCGCCGGAGTGAGGACGGCGGTGAAGGTCTGCGACTGGTTGATTTCCAACGTGACGGGGTCTCTGGGATTCAAAAGGATACCCGTTGGACTGGAAGCGGTGACGGTGACAGTAACCGATACGGACTTGGATTTGTCATCGTCGGAGGTTGCGGTGATGGTGGCCGTACCAACCTTGAGCGGGGTGATAATTCCATTTTTTACCGGGGCAATGGACTCATCGCTCGAGGTCCAGGTGACAGACGGATTGCTGGCGTTCGACGGTTCGACCTGGAGGTAATCCCGGAGCGAAAGTTTAGTGTCCAGGCTGGTAGTCGCGACAAATTTTCCGTCTTTTTTATCAAGTCCCTTCATTGTTAAACTGGTGACGCGAACGGGCTTGACTTTCACATTGAGGACGTATGATTTTTCAGTGGGTGTACCATCATCTTTAATGGTGGGTATCGTAGCGGTAATTTTGACATCACCCGTATTCTTGGCCGTGAGCAGTCCGTTTTCAATAGAGGCGATACCGGTGGAACTGGATTTCCAGGTAATGGGAGCTGTTGTGCCGTCGGGCGTGAAATTAACGGCAAGCTGGAAGCGGTCCCCGACAAAGACCTCTGCGGAACCCTCTGTAGAACCATGCGTAATAACTGGTTTTCCGGCCTCTTCTGCAACAATGCGCATGTTGGTCACTGGTTGGGAAACCGTGATGGTATAGCTGGCGCTGATTCCATTTGCGGTGGTTGCGATGACCTCAACCGTGCCAGGCTTTAGGCCAGTAATGCGTATTTGATTTGGGTCGGTTGCAGTTGGTTGAGGCGTTATCGTCACGGTTTCGTTGTCTGGTTTGATTGACCATTGGATTTTCTTCTCAGCGTCGTTGGACGCATCCCTGGCTGTGGCGGTGATATCGGTATAGCCGCCCACGGCAATGGAGCGCTTGACGGGATCAACAAGCGAAATACCGGTGGCTGTACCGACCACCTCAATCGTATAGACAAGTGGATCGGCATTTTTGGCGTCGTCAGGAATATCTGTATTTTTAAGGGTATCGTTCATACCTCGAACCGTAACAACGGCAATACCGGTTGTCTTTGGGGTGACTCGCCCGTCGGAGGTGACGTTGACAGAGCCCTTATTGTCTTGACTGCTGGGGGCAAATACAATATCGGCGCCGGGATTATAGGAGGGTTTCAGGGTGATGCGTGAACCGCTGCCTGTGGATTCCAGACGTATCATGCCCTCAGTGGTCGTGGGAAGCTTGTCATCAGACTCTGATTTTTCAAGGGAGGTTGCCGGATTATAGACGTTGACCTTGAAACTCGTAGATATATTCTCCACGGAAACAGTGATGGAAACCGTACCTTTTGCGATGCCTGTGACTGTAATTTCTGATCCGTTCTGTTTCACTGAGACAATGCCGTCCCTCTCTGTACGAACTGAAATATCATCATCTTTGCGGTTCGTATCTACCTTGAAAGTAAATGAGTGTTTGGCACCCAAATCAATGTCCTTGGGGAGCGCTTCCCCCGCATAACTGAGAGATAGTGTTGGACGCTTTAGAATTTCGACATAATACTTTCCGGAAGTAATTGAATATGTTTTGCTGCTGGCGGAAATGTCAACCTTAACTGGATTATTATCCACCAGCGGTCGTGCTGTAAAGGTGGCAGAGTTAGGTGGAGAAACTGCGACTCCAAGAGCGGCATTATTAGAAATCGTCCAACCTACCTCTTGATTTGTGGCGGGTACACCATTTAGACCAGTGACATTAGCACGGAGGATAAAGGATTCGTTCTCATATACCGTTAGAGGGTTTGCATCTGTACCGACATCATCCGTACCAGTATTTTGGGGGTTTGTAATAGTGATAGTGGTACCGGGAACTTCGGGAAGGGGCATAATCTCGACAGTACGCTCCTCCGTTAGTTTTTCTGTTTTATTTGTGTTGGTATTTTTGCCTTCAGCAGTTGCAACAACGCTAAATGTGCCCGGTTCCTTAGCAGTGATTGTTATTTGCTTTTTTGTCGCTTCTGCTCCCTCGGTATATTTCCAAGAGACAAGGTCCGGATTTGTAATTGTCCATTCGTATTTCACATTAGTGAAAGGGCCAGACGAATCAACTGTAAATGCAGTGGACTGGTTTACTTGAAGGGTAACATCCGCTCCTGAACTTCCCTTGCTTGGCCAAACTGTAATACTGGGCTTAGGCTCAGGCTCTGGAGCAGGGTCCTCCGCGAGAGCGGGAAAAGGGGTGGACATCAGAATCATGCAGAGCGCCAAAAAGCAACTGAGCAGACGCTTTACGCCGTGTTTCATTCAAATCGCCTCCATTGTTATTCAGTTTCCCGACCATCAAAGGCGCTGGGTATTTTGACAATGACTTCACCGGTCTCTCTGTCGACCTGAAGCTGAATGCTCAACGAAGTAGTCTGCACCGCCTGACCAGACTCGTCACAGAGATTGGGCCCGATGACCGCAGAGCCGCTTGGCGACACGCTGTTGAGGTTAAAGACAATCTGGTTGGTTGTCCGGCCATAGCTGCCGCTATTGGTCTCAATGTTAAATCCGGTGGAGTTGCCGGTGACACGGCTCGCGATACTGATATAGCTTGAGTCGCTCGTCCGTCGGGCGTCGTCAATCAAACCGTTGTCGATGGTCTGCGTCGCGTGAGTCTGGCTGTTGAAATAGTAGAGGTCGTGGTTGAAAAGCAGCGTGAGTTTGCCGCTGACGGTTTTGTAGACTGGGTCATACGTCAGGTCGGACAAGATGTTGAGTACCATAGGCTTGTCGTCACCCTTGAGGTAGACGGAGTAGGTTGCCTTGAAGGCGTCGCCGGAGCTCATGTTGCTGGCGGTATTGCTGCTGCTTCGGCCAACGGCCAGGAAGATGTACCGTGAAGGCAGAGGGGACATCTGAATGGGAGGCTTGTTGCAGTTGACCGCCACTTCTTTGTCTGCCTGAAGTGTGGTGCTGTCGCCGCCGACACTGACGGCAGTGACTTCTCCGGCTGCGCCGCGAATAAAGGAAGCCATAGAAATTTTGTGCGGCATACCGGCAAAGAGGTCGTAAACGGAACCCAAAGATTTATTGTTGTCAACTACGTCCTCATTCAGCGCGTTGAGAATGGTGTAGTCCTCGCGTAGATATCTGGACAGGAAGTAATCCTCATACTTATCCTCGACCTCATAGCCGCCGTCACGATCTCCTCTGTTTTCCGGAAGGACATATTCGTAACCGGGGATAGTGGTGCGGAAGGGGGCCGTCAGAAGTTCCGGCATATAAGTCGTGTCATAGGTGACCAGAAGGTATTCCACCTGCGCGTCGATATCGCTCTTGACGTTGACATTCGGGTTGGTTCTGACGTTCAGCGTGAGAATGGGACGGATGACATCCACGGTTTCAAATTTATAAAGCAGGACGTGCTGGCTACGCGCACCGGCGGGGCCGCCGTCCGCCTCGCCTTGGATGACAAAGTAGGCGAAGTATTTCGTGTTGGGCTGCAAGCCCGTGATGGTGATATCCTCGGTACCCTCGCCGACGCGCTTGTTGCCGTATTTGGTAAGGGGATTGGAGAAATTGGTCGCCGGGTCGTCCGAGACCTGATCGAGGGTTGGCGATGAAACCGGGAATTTAGTATTCTGCGGGTAGAGCGAACCGGAAACCTGCATATGCGGGATGGAATTGTCATCATATTCGACGTCGTTGCCATTCAAATCCTTTGTTTCGACGTATTGCTGCGGGAAAGCGGGCGCGATCACATAAAAAACATATCCGGGCCGGGTCAGCTGGAGCTGCATGGTCATCGTTTCATCCTTGGGGAAGAACATCGGATAGCCGCGTGTGAAATCGGGAGCCTCCGCGTCGGTAAACTGCTTGCTGATGGTATAGGGCAGCTTTTTCGCTGCGGAGATATCGGTAAGGCTTTCACCCACTTCATAAATATTCAGCTTTTGGTTGTCAAGAGGACGCTTGCTGCCGGTCAGGACTTGAACGCGGAAGTTGACCAACTGATTCCAGGAATTGCGTTCCTCAATACCGGAATCGCTGATGGCGGTAATGCTGATGACATACTCATACTTCTGGTCATCCTCAAGGGTGTTGAGGGCGGGATAATCATTCTGCCGCATCAAGGTGCGGTAGAGGCTGTTGCCAACATAAGACTTGCTTCCGGAGGGGACGAAAATGTCTCCAGTGGTGGTGCCGGAGTTGGCCTTGGTCCATACAGTGTCATGTGGACGCTTAAAGAAAAGGTCATATTTGACGGTGGAGTCAGACCAGAGGATCATATCCCATTTGACATTGTCCTCCACGGTAGAGGCGGAGATGGGTGTCATAGAGAACGCAAGGTCGATTCTGTCTGCGGGACAGGTGCCAGTCACGCCGTTGGCGTCCACCCAGACGATGTCTTCCAGAGTATCGGAGTCTTCCAGATAGGCCTGGGCCGAGATGGTGGTAAAATTGGGCAGCCGCACGTCGTTCATAGCGTTGAAGTTGTCGGAGGTGTCGGCAATGTCCTCAACAGTGAAATAGTAGGTTGCGCCGCTTTTGAGGTTAATGCCTTGCGGATGGTTAATGTCATTGTCCGTACCGTAGAGACGGATGAGCATCCGTCTGCCCTCGGGGTCGGAATCGTCCATCATGATCTCCGCGTTGCGGAAGTCGATGACCCAGTCGTCCGTATTTTCAGGATTTCCTGCCTCGTCGTACTTGCGTGCGGGAACAGGGTCGCGGCTGCTGGTGCTGTAGAGATGGATGACGCTGGAGAGCACCTCGGCCATTTGTCTGCGCGCTTCCAGGTCTTGCGCCGGTGTGGCGGCGGCCTGGACGTTTTCGTAGAGGCTCAGGAGCGGGACGCGGAGCGAGGGGTCTTTGGAGTTGCGGCATACCGTCTCATTGAACACAATTTCAACGTTTGTATCCGCGTAGGGGTTATCGGGAAATTCCTCGGAGAAGTGGTCGAAGCGCTGGGTGACGGTAGGCGCGGCGTTGTCCAGTGTGTGGACGTCGCGGAGCACCTTGACTACCTCGGAATAGTTTCCGGCCTTATCCTGCGCGACATAGTAAATATCGTAGGCGGTTTCCGGTTGGAGGCCGTTGATGTTAAGGGTCGTTTCGACGTCGCCCTTTACGGTGGCCTTGCCGTTCTTGCCGGTGCTGCCGATGCCCTTGCCGTTGGCTACCGCGACCTTGGCCTCGTAGCTGGAGAGGGCGGGCTTTTCCGAAGAGCCGTTCTGAGGCTTGGGGTACTCGGTCCCTGTTTTAACGGCCACCCAGAAAACGATGGCGTCCTCGTTGACCGTGGTGATACAGGTGAGGGCGTTCGACTTGGGGGAAATCAGGGTCAAATCTGTGGTAAACACCGGCGGCGTTCCGTCGATGGTCTTAAAGCTGAGCTTCTTGACAGAGGAGCTCTTGGCTCCGTTCGCGTCGGTGAGCCAGAGATAGACGTCGTATTCGGCGAGCTCCTCCAAACTTTCCCGGGGGCGTTCCAGATAGAAATACTCAGAGACGTTTTTGGTCATCTCACGCGAACCGAAGCCCAGGTTGCCCGGAATCGCGCCGGACTTGAAGTCGGCGACGGTGGGCGCGGCGGCTCCCTTGGGCAGTACCACATAGTAAAGCAGACAGTCCTTGGTAGTCATGGCTCCCAGCTGCACGGCGTTGTGGGTAATCTTGCTGAGGGCGGGGAAGCCCTGTGCGAAATTGGGGACGGTATCGTCGGGCGTTCCGAAGGAGGCAACCTTGATGGGGCTGCGCGTGCCGCGATTGTCCACCAGCATGGCGGAGAGGTAATAGGTGCCGCCCTTGGTCAGGCCGGAAATGGCGGCGGCGATCTCGGCGTTGGCGTTGCTGACCTTGAGGTTGCCCTGCTTAACGGCCTTGGAGGCGTAAGCAGCGGGGGTGATTAACTCGTCCTCGGTGAGGGTGCCGTCGTTGACGGCGCTGACGGCCCAATAGAGGGTGCCGGCCTTGTTGCAGGAGAAGACGGCCTGGGCCGACGTCGGGGCGACCTGGCGCATGATGGGATAGCTCGCCAGAATCCTCGGGTCGGCGGAGGATTCCAGACCCAGCTTGTTGTCCATATCCTGGCCGTAGATGTTGGCGGTCACGCCGGGACGCACGTCGATGGTATCGGGCAGCATGGTGATGGTACTGCCGTTGGCCCCAACCGTGACCTTGCCGATGTCGCCGGTGCCGGTGACATTGGTGGCGGCGTCCAAATTGAGCTCACGGACGGTGGCGTCGTTGCCGATGTTCAGCGAGCTGTCGATGGCGGTCTCATCCACCACAAAGGACTGGGCGGTGCCCGCCGAGATGTTGACGGTGGAGTCAGGGGTCAGATTGACAATATCCTTGAGGTTGCCGCTGAGGGAAAACTGCGGGTCGTCGGTCCGCCCGTTGAGGGTCAAATTGAGCAGGCCGTAACCGGCGTCGGTCCGGTCCTGTACAAAGGCGTTGGTCCGCAGAAGGGCGTTCTTGATGCTGGTATCGCCCTCCGCGCGCAACGAAACATACTGGCCGTTGGTGGTGTCCACGGTCAGGTTTTCGGCTTCCACGTTGCGCAGGATGACGCTGTCATTGCCAGCCTCGGCCTCGCCGCCGCCGGCAATGATAATCTTTCCGGTGACCACGACGTTGTCCAGCGTCACCGCGCCGGTGCCCAGACCGCCGGTGATGTAAAGGTCTCCGGCAATGCGGGTGTCCTTGAGGACGGTGCCAGGCTGATTGACGGTGACGGTGCCGTACACGTCGCCCAGGACCTGTTCGCCGCCGCCGTTGACCAGCGTGCCGATGGAGCGGACCAGAAGCTGAGACATTTCGGCACGGGTGATGGCGTTCTTGGGCCGGAAGGAGCCGTCCGAATAGCCCTTAATGATGCCCTGCTTGACGGCGGCCTTGACATAGCCCCGGCTCCAGCTCCCGAAGGTCCGTCCGTCGGTAAACTCGGTCACCTCGCCGGAGACCTGCTCCAGACGCATGCACTTGGCGAGCAGCACCATGGCGTCCTCGCGGGAAAGGCGGTTGTTGGGGGAGGCGGTGCTGCCGGAGGTGCCCTTGAAGTAGCCCGCCGTGGAGGCGATGGCAAATTCATCGGCGTACCAGGCGTTGTCCGGCACGTCGCTGAATTTTTTGGGGTTGCTCATGTCGGTGAACCCGTAGGCACGGTTCATCATGGCGACGAACTCGGCGCGGGTGACGGGACGGTCGGGCTGCATACCGCCGCTGGGGTAGCCTTTGAGGACGCCCCACTGGTTCAACTGCTCCATGGCGCTGAGAGCGGAGGCGGAGGCCGCCCGCAGAGGGACGGGGGGAAGAATGGAGAGGAAGAGACAGAGGGCCAGCGCCAGGGTAAGCCCACGGAAGGCACGGCTCCGGCTGGTGTATGTAGTTCCCATAATTCGATACCTCATATAATAGATAGGATGGCTTTTCAAACCCGCCGGTCTCCAAGGATGGAGGCCTTCTGACGGATTTGGACGGAGAAGACCGCTTCGCGGATTTTGACCTCCTCGTCGTTGATGAGGTCGCTGAACGCGGCGGCGTACAGGGAGATAGGGCCCGTGTAGGGCTTGTGGCGGAGAATTTCGCCCCAGACGAGCAGCGGCTCCGAGGTAATGGGAATTACGATCTCAAAGCGGTCGTGGGGCTCGAAGCGGTAGGTGGTGTAGAAGGCGATGCCGCTGCTGCTGAGGTTGTCTGCCTTGATAACGGCGCGCCCGCCGCTGTCGGGGTATACGAAGCTCTCAAAGTCCACCGGGACCCGCAGATTCTGCCGCGCCTCGGCGCCGAGGATGCGCAGGGGTTCCAGAACAATCCGGTTGCCCCGCCGCAGGATGATGCGTCCAAGGCGCGGCGCGGTGGCGGTGTCCTGGGGGACGGCCTGCAAGAGTCCGGCCTGAACCAGATCGTCCACCAGGCCGTCGGTCACCTGAATCTGCATATTGGGCGCGTCAGGCGGGCTTTGCAGGAGTCCCCGGCCCAGCAAAATGGAGGAACTGTTCAAAAGGAGGACGATGTTGGAAATGTCGGATTCAGTCATGAGACATCAACTCCTCTCAAAATATGACTATCCGTTGCCGGACGTGGCCGGGAGGCCGCCGCCGCGTTTGTATGGATCGAATTTTAAAAAGTAGATATAAATCTCGACAATGGCCTGATACAGCTCCGCGGGGATTTCCTGCCCCAGGTTGAGCTGGGCCAGGACGGTGGCCAGAGAGTCGTCCTCATAGACCGGGACGCCATGGTCTACCGCCACGTCCACAATTTTTTCGGCCAAGTAGCCCATGCCCGAGGCAACCACCACGGGCGCGGCGTCGTCGGCGCCGTATTGCAGCGCCACGGCGCGCTTGCTGGGATTGCGGTCAGATTTTGACATTGACGCCAAACCCCCTTTCGAAAAGCTTTGGGAAGACTTCCGAGATGGCGACGGGCCGCCGCATCGCCGCGACTTGAATGGTGGAGGGCTGGAGCCCGTTTCGCTTGAGGATGTCGTTCATGGCCGCCGTGATCTCCTTGGAAAAGACGGCGACCTGTTCGGGGCAGGCCAGCTGAAGAACGACATTTTTATCCCTGGCGTTGACGATGACGTCAAAAGCGCCCAAAAACTGGACGTCCATTTTAATGAGCATCCGCAGCGTTTTGCCCCCGCCGGGGGAACCGCGTTCCCCGTCCCGCTCGGCGTCCGGGTCCACCCACAGCTCGGAAAACATCAGCTTGTCATTCCACTGGACGGGAAGCATGACGTGAGCCAGGGGCATGAAGACGCTCTCATTGAGCAAAATGGAGGAGAGAATGTTGCGGAAGGCCTCCTGGGTATGGACGCCGCCCTCTCCCTGGAGGGCGCGGTCGGCGGCGTCGGCCAGCCGGTCGGCGAAGGCGTTGTCGCGGGAGGCTTTGGCAAAATCGGTTTCCCGGAGAAGCCGCAGCAGCTCCTGGTCGGGGATGTTGGCCAGCGACCCGGGCAGGACCTTGCTGGCCGAGAGGTGGCGCAGCGCGGCGAGCAGGGCGGATTCGGAGCCGTTCTCATAACGGGCCATGTCCAGCGTCAGGGTGGAGAGCAGGGAACGGGCGCGGCCATGGTCGTGGGTCATGCTGACATAGCGGGCCATCATGGGGAAGAGCTGCTCGCGCAGCAGCTTGAGGTTGCCCTCCCGGTCGCCGGCGGCGACGCCATTTTGAAGCTGGGCAAGGAGCTCGGTGATGCGGTCGGCCCATTGGGAGGGGAGGGATTTGCCCATCTCCGAGACGGTCCGCGTCATTTTGCCCTCCAGATGGCCGGTGGAGGTATAGTCGCTGTAACGGCGGAGAAATTGCAGGATGTCGTTTCGGACCAGTTCCGACTGCGTGCCGTTGTAGGCGTTGCGCAGGAGCTGGAAGAGAGGACCGTTGAAGCGGGAGGCGCTTTGCAGTTGGTTCTTCAGGAACGCGTCGAGCTGCGCCTCGTCCATCTTAATAAAGTCCAGGAACTGCCCCAGCTCAGCGGCGAAGCCGTCGGTGATGCCGGAGGAAACCCTGACGCCGGCCTCCTGCAAAATGCTGAGAAAGATTCCGCCCAAATTGGGCATCCCGCGCAGCCGCTGGATGAAGGTCATGAAGTTGGAGTCGTATCTGGCGGCGAAGCTGGACCCGGGATCGGTGCCGCTCTGCTCCTGGTCCGAGCGCCGGTCGGGGCGGACGACAACCTCTGGATTGACGATATTTTGAATGGTATTGTCGCCTGCCGCCGGCGTGGTGACCCGAACCGGTGTTGGGTCATAGCCTGGTACAGGATTGGTGGGGCCTAAGATTTCTGGCATGGGCGTCCGCTCCTTCGCACTAGTTCTTTACGGAAAGTCTCTCTCTATTATATAGCAAAATTCCGCAGGATGCAATCCAAAACCGCGATGATTTCCAGGATGCAAAAATATCCGGACCACCTCTTAACTTTATACGAAAAAAGCCGATACTAAAGAATAAGGGAATCTGAATGGATGCAGGAGCCTGAGACCCGCGCAGGATCAAAGATTGAGAAAAAAGGGAATCTGAATGGATGCAGTATCCTGGCACGAAAAGGTGGAATGAAATATGAACAACGACATGATGGAAGCCTATCTCTATGAAATGAATACGCAGCTCGAGCAGTTAGAGGAGATCGTCCTGGCTGCCGAGAACGCCGGGAGCTTCTCTCAGGAGGACGTCAACGAAATCTTTAGAATCATGCACACGGTCAAAGGTTCTTCTGCGATGATGGAGTTCAATTCCCTGATGACTGTTTCACACAACATCGAGGACCTGTTCTTCCTGATCCGTGACAAGGGAATGGACGTGGTGTCCGAGGAGCTCAAGCCTGAACTCTTCGATCTGATTTTCAAATCCATTGATTTCTTCCGCGGCGAAGTGGGCAAACTGGAAAACAACGAGCCGCTCAGCGACTCGACCGCGGGATTCCTGGAAACCATCAGCAGTTTTTCCAAGAAAATCTCGGTGCAGGAGGGCGGCGCGCCCGCGGCGAACGACGCGCAGGAGGAAGAGTCCGCGCCCCAAGAGACGGTTAGCGGAAATTGTGAATACGGTAGCCCGGACTTCCCCAACGCGCTGCAAATCTTTTTTGACGAGGGCAGCGGCATGGAAAACCTCCGCGCCATGATGCTGGTCAACGCGGTAAAGGATTTTGTGGAGGAGAGCCAGTTCGATTATTATCCGGGCGACCTCAAGCTCAACCCCGACACCGGCCCCTTTATTGTGGAGCATGGCTTCTACCTGCGGTTCCGTAGCGACGGCGAGCGTGAGAAGGCGCTTCCCGCCGTCCGAGACAGCGGCTCGGTCCGATCTTACCAGAAGGCGGACTACACCGCCCCGGCCAAGGCTGAGAAAAAAGATGCGGTTGCCGACGCGCCGGCAGCCAGACAGCCGGCGGCCACCAACGATCAGCCGGCGGCCGCGCAGGGCAATACAAAGCAGGCGCACGGCAAGGAAAGCCTCATCAGCGTCAACCTCAGCAAGCTCGATCATCTGATGGCCGTAGTCAGCGAGATCGTCATCACCGAGTCGATGGTGACCGCCTCGCCAGACCTCAAGGGTCTGAAGCTGGATAAATTTACCCAGTCAGCCCGCCAGCTCCGTTCGCTGACCGACGAGCTGCAAGACGTTTCCATGTCTCTTCGAATGGTTCCGGTTTCGGGCACCTTCCAGAAGATGCGCCGGATTGTGCGCGACATGTGCAAGAAACTGAACAAAGAGGCCACGCTTACCCTCAAGGGTGAGGACACCGAAATCGACAAGACCATCGTCGATTCCATCTCCGACCCCATTATGCACATCATCCGCAACTCCATGGACCACGGAATTGAGGAGACGGCCGCCGAGCGTGTCAGCGCCGGCAAGAACCCCACGGGCAGCATTCTGCTCTCCGCCTGGCACACCGGCAGCGAGGTCATCATCGAGGTGACCGACGACGGCCAGGGCGTGGACGACAACGCGGTTCTCAACAAGGCGCTCCGCCAGGGCCTTGCCCAGCCGGGCGTGGAATACAGCCATAAGGAAATCCTCAACTTCCTCCTGATGCCGGGCTTCTCCACCAACTCGGAGGTCACCGAATTTTCGGGGCGCGGTGTCGGCATGGACGTGGTCAAGAGCAACGTCGAGAGCGTAGGCGGCACGGTCAGCATCACCAGCGAGCAGGGCAAGGGCATGACCGTCACCCTCAAAATCCCCCTGACCATGGCGATCATGGACGGGATGGAGGTATCGGCCGGCGGCTCGGTCTTCACGGTGCCCATCAACAATATTCAGCAGATTTTCCGGATGTCGGAGAAGGATATCATCCATGACAGCACGCGCGGCGAGATGCTCAAAATCATGGACAATTTCTATTCAGTCGTCCGGGCCCGCGATTTCTTCCAGCTGGAGCGGGGCGTCGATGTAATAGATGAGGGCATTATGCTCTGGGTTGGTCCCTCCATGGAAAATTCCTTCTGCATCTTCGTCGATGAGCTGATCGGCGAGCAGCAGGTGGTGGTCAAGCCGCTGCCCAATTATATCAACAATTTCGGTATCAAGAGTTATGGCATCGTCGGCTGTACCATCCTGGGCGACGGGAACATCAGCATTATTTTGGATATTCCCAGCATCATGGCCGCCACCAAGATTTGAGACGAGAGGAAGGAAGTGTGAACCATGGCTGATGAAATGATGAACTATAGTCTGGATATGGACGACATTCAAAGCGCCCTGTCCGATAATGTATATGAAAACGAAACCGATAATTACCTGATCTTCCGCTCCGACGACATCTTTTATGGCGTCAACGCGGACGACGTGGATGAGATTTTGACCGAGATCGCAGTGACCTATGTCCCCCTGGTGCCCACCCACGTCAGCGGCGTCATCAACCTGCGCGGACAGATCGTCCCAATTGTGGACCTGCGGGTTCTTCTGGGCCGGATGCCCGGCGAGGACTGCTGCGCCATCATTTTGGACATTGAGGAAACCAAGATCGGCATTCTGGTGGATACGGTGGACCAGATGGTTGCCATCAACAGGTCGTCCATCCTGCCGGTGCCGCCGCAGCAGCGGGAGCAGCGGATGGTCAGCGGAATGTGCACCGTCCCCAACCAGGCCGGAACGACCATGATGGTGCTGGACTGCTCACAGCTACTGCACTAAATTGTTAAAAGGGAAACGCAGAGGAGGAAAACGCATATGGCGGACGAAACAAAAATAGAAATCCCCGAAGCGTTGACAATCACCGACGCAGATTTTACCCGTCTGGTGCAGTTTGTACAGAATAAATACGGTGTGGACCTGCGGCAAAAGAAGCAGCTGATTACCAGCCGGCTTGGCGGAACCGTCCGGAGCAAGGGCTTCCGAAACTTCCATGAATATGTGGAATATATGCTCAAGAGCAGCACCAACGAGGACATCAACCAGTTGATGAATAAGCTGACCACCAACTACACCTATTTCATGCGGGAGACCGGCTCCTTTGACTACTTCACCAAGACCATCCTGCCCCAGGTGACCCAGCGCCATCAACGGGACAAATCCATGGCAATCTGGAGTGCGGGCTGTTCCTCAGGCGAAGAGCCGTATAACATCACAATGTATTTATTTGATTATCTGGGGTCCCAGGCGTCAACGTGGGATACGAGACTGCTGGCCACCGACCTCTCGATGGATGCGCTGGCCAAGGCGCAGAAGGGCGTGTATGAGTTGCCCGAAACCCTGCCCCCCCGGTGGAAGCAGAGCTATTTCGTCCCCCAGGCCAACGGCCACTATGAGGTTGCGCCTAAAGTTAAAAATAACGTGATTTTTCGGCAATTCAACCTGATGGAGCCAATTCGGTTCCGCCGTCAGTTTGACGTGATCTTTTGCAGGAATGTGATGATCTACTTTGACAACCCCACCAAGACGGCGTTGATTAACCGTTTTTACGACGCGACGGTCCCGGGAGGCTACTTAATTATCAGCCTCTCCGAAAATCTCCCGCCCAACACGCGCTACCAACGGGTGGCAACCTCTATATTCCAAAAAAGGTGAACGCGATTTATGGATAAAAAAATACGCGTTTTTGTGGTAGACGACTCAAATGTGGCCCGAAAAGTTATTATTGACGGTCTGAGTCGTTTCCACGGCGTCGAGGTGGTGGGTTACGCCATCAACGCGCTGGACGCGAAAAACAAGCTCAAGCACCTCAAGCCTGACGTCATGACCTGCGACGTGCAGATGCCCGGCATGAACGGCTTGGATTTCCTGCGGCAATTGCTGCCGGAGAACCCGCTGCCGGTTGTGGTGGTGTCGGCGTTGAATATCGGCGTCTTCGACGCGCTGCACGCTGGGGCGGTGGACTTTGTCCGGAAACCGGACGGCGTGCAGAGCACCGAAAAGTTCATCGGTACGCTCTACCAAAAAATTCGAATCGCCGCCTCGGCCAAGGTGCGGTGCCCGTCCCCGGTGCAGGCGGTTCCGTCGGTGGCGCTGGGCGAGTCCGCGACCGGACGGACGATCATAGGGCTGGGCGCTTCCACCGGCGGCACCGAGGCAACGCTGGAGGTTATGAAGCGCCTGCCCGAGGATATTCCAGGAATGGTCATCGTCCAGCATATGCCCCCCGGCTTTACCCAAATGTACGCCGAGCGCCTCAACCGGATCTGCAAGATGGAGGTTCGGGAGGCCAAGGATGGTGACGAGATTCACAGGGGCTTGGCGTTGGTGGCTCCGGCTGATTTGCAGTGCCGCGTCGTGCGCTCTCCGCTGGGAGGCTACCGGGTGACCTGCACGCCGGGCGAACGGGTCAGCGGACACCGCCCGTCGGTGGATGTGATGTTCTCCTCCATCGCGGCCAACGTCAAGTGCCAGACGGTGGGGATCATCATGACCGGCATGGGCCGCGACGGCGCGTCGGGTTTGCTGGAAATGCGTCAAAAGGGCGCCTACACCATCGGACAGGACAAAGAATCCTGCGTGGTCTACGGAATGCCCTGTGTGGCCTACGAGCTGGGCGCCGTCACGATTCAGGCGTCCTGTGAAAATATAGCGAGCGTACTCCTGCGGCATTTGAAGATGAACGCTTAAGCCGCCCCAAGGTCGGACTCTGGCGAAGAACGAGAACGAAGTATGGGAACCACATGGAAGACAGATTTAGGGAAGGAATGATCCCACATGAAAATCAACGAGACGTATTTGTCCCCCAGAATGAGCACAGCCAGGGTTGACCAGCGGGCTAAATCCGCCGCCTCGGACGCGTCCAAGCCGGCGGCGAGCAGATTTGACACTGTCCTGATCTCCACCGCAAAGCGGGCCGGGGAGAATCCCGCAGCCACCCGTCTGCGCGAGGCCGTTTCGCTTGACGTCCGCGCCGCCTCGGCCGCGGCGGCTGACCGGGTCCCGGTGCTGCGCGAGCAGATTCAGTCCGGAACCTATCAGATCGACGCGAGGGAAATTGCGCGGAAAATACTGTCAATGGGGGTGAACGCCTGATATGGAAACAACCTTCGAAACCTATTTTGATTTTCTCGGCAGATTGGGCCACACCCTCGAACAACTGACCGAGCTGGCCCGGCAGAAGTCGCTGGCCGTCCGCAACGACGATTTGGCGGCGGTCAACGACTGCATGAAGCAAGAGCAGGTGATAAGCCTGTCCTTGCGCGGAATGGAAGCCAAGCGCGAGAAAATGCTGACCGAATTGGGCCTGGAAGGGGTTCCGCTGAGCGGACTTTCGGCCCGTTGTCCGGAGGAGCTTCGCGCCCGGGCGAGGGAGGTTTCAGCACAGCTGCGCTCAAAATATAACGTTTATACCAGCGCGGCCGACGTGGCAAGAAATACCTTGGAGTGCAATCTCCATGAGATTGAGAAAATGTTGACCGAAACAACCGGAGATCCGCCCGAGCGGACGTTTGCGGATATCCGGGCCTAGGAGGAGACGATTCTATGAGTAGTGTAACAACCTTTGGCGCGTTCAACATGGCGAGGCTTGGCATCTACGTCTCGTCCAGGGCGATAGACGTCACCGGCAACAATATTGCGAATATCAACACGGTGGGCTATACCCGCCAGAAGGCGAACGCCTCCAGTCTGTATCTGGGCGGTTCGGACCGTTATGTTTCCATGATGGACCAGCGGATTGGGCAGGGCGCGATTATTTCAAAAGTCTCCCAGCTCCGCGACCCCTATCTGGACATTCGTTACCGCAACGAGACGACCAATGTTCAGTCGGCGGATACAAAGTTGGGTTACCTGGACCGGCTTTCCGCGATTCTGGATGAGGTAGCCATGGGAAGTGATGACGAGGGCGTCTTGGAAGCCCGGTTTAGCGACCTAATCAGCCAGATGAACAAGCTGGCCGGAACCGATGGCGCGGGTAAGGATTTAAACGACACCTTGGTGCGTCAATCGGCGGAGGCGCTGTGCAAGTTGTTCAACGAAAAGGCGAAGGCCCTTGAAGAACTGCGGGCAGAAAAGGAAAAGGATTTCTATGAGAAAACCATTCCCGCAGTCAATTCTCTTTTGACTCAGATACAAGATTTGACCGCGTCCATCCGTAAGAGCCAAATTCACGGCGGTGATGCGCTGGAGCTCAAGGACCGGCGTAACATGCTGATTGACGAGCTGTCCGGATATGTCAAAATCGAGGTTACTTACGACGAAGAAGACGTGGGCGACGGCCTGATGGTGGAGCGGCTGAACATCCGCCAGCCTGAAACGGGCGCCTACTTGATTAAGGGCGTGTACGCCAGCAAATTTGAGAAAGACGACTTGGCGAAGCCGGTGGAGGAGGGAGGCTACCCGATGCCGATCCGGCTTGCCCCGCTGGTCAATTTAAAGGGCGAGGTGCTGCGCAACGAGGCCAATGAGTGTGTCGTGGGTTCCATTCCGGCGGATGCCCATGGCAGCGCCGATTTGATTGAAACGCTCGGGGATATGAAAAACTTCCTTGAGGCGAATCTTGACAGTTATAAGGGCCTCTTTCAGAATCAGACCTACTTGAATGGGGAACTGCGCAACCAAAAGTATATTCTCCAGGCGGTGCCGGTAAAGAACCATGGCGAAATTGCAAATGGTACCGAGATGTACGGGGACAATATGGTCGAGTTCACGGGGGCTAATCTTGAGATTGAAGGTCTTGAGGGGGTTGATATCCAGGTTGTAACGCCTGACGGTGGCTTGGCTCCCGGTCAGTGCTATGACTGGGTGATTTACCGCTATTCACCTCCGATGTACCCGGTGCAGATTCCCGACGACGCCCTGTCCGGAAGCCTCCAGGCTGACCGTGAGATGTTGACGGAAGAGGGCGAGTACGCCATGGAGTCCAATTTGGAGTACGATGGCCAGGCTGGTACCAAGCATGGCATTCCCTTCTACCAGAAAGCGCTGGATACGCTGGCTTCTACCTTTGCCCAGATTATGAACGAGGCCAATGTAATTCCCGATAAGGACCTCTATTATGTCAAAAAAGGCGCGGATGGCGAGCCGTTGACCGGCCCGGACGGCGGCTTAATCTACACCGATGCGGAAGGCAATGTGGTTGACGAGAAAGACCGTGTCATGCTGGAGGGCTACCGGGACTGGTACAAGGGCGGCGCGCTGTTCAGCAACGATAGCAACGGCGACGATACATCGAATATTTCTGCGGCCAACATTTCCGTTGCGCAGAGTTGGAAATATGGGCAGACGAAAATTGTCCATAAAAAAGACCCGAATCCAGGCAGCACGGATAACGATAATCTCAAGCATATGCTCATCCTGCTTGAGGAGAAACATGAATTTCGGAGCGGCACAGACCGGGATGGCATAGACCCGTATTTCAAAGGCACTTTCCAGGAGATGCTGAGCAACCACATTGCGGGAATCCTTGGTTCGGATACGCATACAACCGAGCTCATGCTGCAAAACTATATGCAGTTGCAAGACGACCTCTATGTCAAACGGGAGTCGGTTTCGGGTGTTGATCTCAATGATGAAGCGGCCAATATGATGCAGTTCCAGAAATCGTACTCGGCTGCCTGCCGTTTGATGACAACGGTGGACCAGATGCTGGATAAGCTCATCAACGGCACCGCCGTATAAGGGAGGCAAGGACTATGTTAGATCAATCGGTATCATCTTATTTCCGCATCACAACCAACGGCACGATGCGGACCTACCGTTCCAATTTGCTCGGTTCACGAAACAAGCTTAACAGCGCCATGATTAAGATGCAGACCCACCGGCAGTTCACCTCCTATGCGGAAAACCCGCTTGGGGCCAGCAAGGCGTGGCAGCTTCGCCGGAGTATATGGCGGACACAGGATCAGATCGGCAATGTTCAGATGTTGAAAAACTTCAATCAGACCGCCTGGATTGCGCTGGACGCCATCTGCGACGGAACCGACGACCAGCCGGGTCTCAATGGCTTCCCGGATATAGAGGAAGCCCTGAACGATCCCAACGCCGGAGGCCGCAAGGCGCTGGGGAAGAGCATTCTGTCCCAGGTGGAGGCGCTGGTGTCCAATATGAACACCAAATATGGAGATAACTACGTTTTTGCGGGTACGGACGGGCTGAACGCTCCCTTTACCTGGCAAGGAGATAAGCTGTGTTTCCGCGGGATAGACGTCAACTCTAAGCAGATGGAGGTCAAGACGCTGGAAGATTTCCCGAAAAATGACGGCAGTGGGGAGTATGACCAGGATGCCTATAAAGCATATCTGGAAGAGTACGCAAACTCTGACTACGGCAAGTTGGAGAAATACAGCAAAGAGAAGATTTACGTGGATATCGGCATGGGAATGCAGGAAGACGAGAATGGAGAGTTCATCACCTCTACCGGCTATGACAGCTCCCTCTGTGGAATCAATTATCTGGGCTTTGGCTTGGACGAGGACGGCGACTCTAACAACATCGTCATGCTGATGAAAGAGGCGGGAGAAATCCTCAGCCGGTGCGATGCGGATTCCGGTGCGTTTGAAAATACGGACCCGGTGAACGGCGACAGAAAACGGCTTGAGGTCCTGTTCGACAAAATCCACGCCAAGATTGGCGACGTATCGGAGAAGCATGTTGAATTGACGGCGGATACCGCTTTCCTGGAGAAGACCGAGATACAGCTCAAAAAGCGGAGCGATCTTCTCAACGAGCAGCGCGAGGGCATAGAGGGCATCGACCCGGCGGACGCCATTTCCGAGATGCTTTGGGCAAACTACTGCTACCAGGCCTCGCTGAAGATTGGCAATCAGGTATTGTCTCAGTCTCTGCTGGACTATATGAACTAGGTCCGGTATCCGGGTGTCGACTATAGCGGGAAAAAGGAGTTGTATCAGCATGTATCCGCTTATTGAAATTAAGACTGTACCCATTGAGATCCAAATGAAGACCAGAAACGCCACATTAGAGTACAGCCGCGGTACGGCAGAAATGGAAGTCAGCCGTAGCGATGGTGGCGGACTGGATATCAAGAGCCGTCCAATCCGGCTTCGGCTGGACAGCTTCGAGGCGCGCAATTCCATCAATCCGACTACGATGCGTAGCGTCAAAGAAAGTGCCAGCAAGGGGAGACAGGCGGCCTACGAGGCCACCGCGACCTACGCGCGCCAGGGCGACCTGTTCCTCAACGCCAAGCTCGGCGAGGACGTGGTGGGGCAGATTGCCAAGCAAAACGTGGATAAGCGCCTCCAGTCCGAGCTTGCCTTGGATTTTACCCCCGACCCCGGCATTGATGTCGACTGGGAAGAGGGCGACATCCAGATCCGTTACGAGATGGAGCAGATGAATCTCGACTGGAAGATCAGCAAGGGCGAGTTCAAGTTCACGCCCGGCGACATCGAAATCTCGGTGGCTCAACATCCGGACGTCATCATCAAGTACATAGGCGGTCCGATTTACGTCCCGCCCTCCGCCGACCCCAATTACGAGCCGGTAGACGTCCGCGCGTGACGGACGCAAGAAGGGAGAAACCCGATTGAAAACAAATACAAAGTACTTCGGCGAGATCGAGTACGACGAAGAGGCTGTGCTCATCTTCCCCAAGGGGCTGTTTGGCTTCGAGGAGGAGCAGCGCTTCCTGCTGCTCCCCTTTTCGGGGAACGGGACCCTTTTCAGCCTCCAAAGCCTTGCGACGCCGAGTCTGGCCTTTGTGGTGATGGATCCCTTCTCGCTGACGGGCGACTATGCCCCCGACGTGCCGGACGGCGAGCTGTCGGTTGTGCAAATGGAAGAGGGCGATCCTCTGGGCGTGTACACCCTCTGCGTCGTCCGCAATCCGGTGTCCGAGAGCACGGTAAATTTGAAGTGCCCCATTGTGATTAACAGTGCGAAGCAGCTTGCGGTCCAGGTCATTCTGGAAGAGGGCGGCTATGGGATGCGCCATAAACTGGAGGAGTTTGGGAAACAGGAGGAGAAGCCATGCTGATCCTTCGACGCAAGCCCGGTGAGCAGCTGCTGATCGGAGACAACATCCGCATTACGGTCATGGATGTCAGTGAAGGCGGCGTCCGCCTGGCCATCGAGGCCCCGCGGGAGATTACCATCCTGCGCAGCGAACTGAAGAAGGCTGTGGATGTCAACCGTGACGCGGCCAACGAACAGTCCGAGCCACAGCAGCTTTTGAATATGCTCAACCAGATGCGGGAAAAGTCGGAAGAGCCCAAATAACCAAGCACGATTGGCTGTTCCAGCCAATCGTGCGGTTGTAGTTATGACGGGTTATGGCTTTTTGTGACGGGGCTGGTCGGCGACCCGATTGCAGGCGCGCATGACTTGGGAGACCACCGCAGCGTTGTATCTGCCCTCGTAGACCGAGAGAAGGGGAACTAGGTCCGCCCTTGTCGCCACCACATATTTAGCGGGCAGCCGGGTCAGCGCCAGCGCGACCACATCAGTCCGGCAGCGCGAGCAGGGGCAGAGGCCGAACAGGTCGATGTATTTCTCAGCCTTGGACTCCACCAGCGCTTCCATGACATTGAAGCAGAACGGCTCCTCGTCCGGAACGGCTGCTGTTTCCGTTATCGGCTTTGGAGCGGCTTTCGGCGGCTCAGGCGCGGACGGCGGTGTGAAGACTGATTCTGGCGTGGAGGGCGTGAAAATTGCTTCCGCGGGCGGGCTGGCGGATTCTTCGGGTTCCAATTCCGTGCCGGACGGTTGCGGGACGGCTTCCGGCATCATCATTTCAGGCACAAATGGTCCAGTTTCTGTCGCAAGCGGTTCAGGGTCAAAGGAAGGTAGGTCAAAGGGCAGCGGTTCCGCCTGCGGGGTGGACTCCGGCACAGGTTCCGGGGTTTGTTCACGGATGGGTGCGGACGGCGCTTCGGCGGCTTGCGGCAGCCCCGCTTCTTCCGCCTCCTCCGCCTTTAGCGCGTCCTCCAGGGCGTTGCGAATCTCAGAGGCGATGGCTTGATCGTCCGGCTGGGCTATCTTTTCAGGTTGAGCTGGCGGCTCCGGCTGGACCGTTTTCTTTTTCCTGGAACGGGAGGCGGGTTTGGCGGTTTTAGTTGCCGGGGCTGGCTTTTCGGCTTCCGGTACTGGGGGATCGGCCTCCGGCGCGGACGTAAATTCTTCCACGGCTTCACCGTCATTTGTGAGCAGGCTTAGGACGTGTGAGGTTTTATTGGTTTTTGAAGAGCGGCTTGATTTACTGGATTCTCTTGGCATGCGTTTTTCCTTTCTTCCAATCGGGTTGATGCTAAGCCATCAGCTCGTCGAGCAGGGCGGTATAGTCCTGGGCGGGCTTGGATGACGGCGCATAGGTGAGGACGCTTTCTCCGTGGGCGGGGCATTCGGCGACCGCAATGCTGGAATGAATTTTACATTTAAAAATGTGGGTGTCCAGCCGGGACGCGATTTGTGCGGTCATCTCTTCCACCTCACGGTTGAGGAGGAGGCGAGAGGAGTAGCGGTTGAGCAGAATCCCCAGAATTTCAAGATCCGGATTGTAATAGTGCCGGACGCTGTCAATGGTCTCGCGAATCTGAGAGATACCCAGCAGGCTGAGTATTTCAGGAGCCATTGGAATGATGAGGCCCTCGGCCGCCACGTAGGCGTTGACGGTCAGAAGGTTCAGCGCAGGGGGCGTGTCGATGATGACGTAATCGTAGCTGTCGATGATTTTGCCCAGCTCGTTGTGCAGCAGGTATTCCCGACCCGGCATGTTGAACTCCGACTCGGCTGCCGAGAGCAGGATGTTGGACGGGAGGAAGTCGCCGATTTCGGTGTGTGCGATGGCTTGGTCAACGGGGAGCTTGCCTTTAAAGACCTCGTAGATGGTGGGAATGGATTCGATATTGAGGCCGGCGCTGAAGCCCAGACTCCCCTGTGGGTCGAGATCCACCCCAAGGACGCGATTGCCTCTCAGCCGCAGCGCGTGGATTAGCGACAACGAAGTGGTTGTCTTACCAACGCCGCCCTTCTGATTTGTAATCGCGATGATTTTTTTCAATGCGATCCCTCCAAAATTTTTTTTCTAAAAACCATTAACCTTTCTATATAATATGTCGATACTTTATATGAAGGATTTTAGAGTTGTATTTTGTTTTTGTGAAAACTAACTAAAAAGGGGCGATCTATTATGGCATCAATCAGCAGTTTGATGGGTTCCAGCAGCGGTACCAGCAGTATTTACGGTAACCGCAACATTATCAGCGGTCTGGCCAGCGGAATGGACACGGAGCTGATGATCGAAAACTGTGTCAAGGGCTATCAGGCGAAGATTGCGCAATTGCAGCAGCAGCAGACCAAAATCACCTGGAAGCAGGACGCGTACCGTGATATCACCGACAAGCTGATTTCGCTGTCTCAGAAGTATACCTCTTATACCTCTAAGACAAACCTGTCCAGCCCAAGCTTCTTCCTCAACGCGGTGAACACTTTGACCAACGGCTCCAACGCTAGCAAGGTGTCGGCTACCGGCAGGACCAACAGCGAGATCAAGCTCAACGCGGTCAAGCAGCTGGCCAGTGCGGCGCGTTACAGCGTCGATGCTAAGGCAATGAATACCAAGGAACAGGCCATCGGCTCGGCTGTTGATTTCGATCAAAAGGTGCAGCTTACCAAACTCAGCGGAGATATTACCCTCACCGTTGGCCGGGAAAAGGTAACGTTGTCCTTTGCCGAGGACGAGATCATCAAAGACGCCGATGAATTGACTAAGGCGATCAACAAAAAGCTGAGCGAGCAGGAGGTTGGCAAGGCCACGGCGGATACCATGGTCCGGGCGGTCAACAATGGCGGCACCATCAGTTTTGAGACCATTGGCGACGCCAAGGCCGACGGCGATGCGGTATGGATCAGCAGTGCCTACGGCGATATCAAGGATACGCTGGGCATTACCGACGGCGCGCTGGGGAAGGGCGACACCGCCTTGAAGACCAGCGGCACCGAGCTTTATGAGGAGCTGGACCGTAAGAAGTACCTGTCCGGGCAGAGCATTGCCATTCAAATTGGTGACAAGACCACCCGAGTCGTACTGGGCGATCTGACTAAATCCGATGATCCCGTTAAAGATATCGTGGAAACGATGCAGAAGCAGGTGGATAAGGCGTTTGGCGAGGGAAAGCTTGCCATTAGCGTCAACGACGAGGGTTCTTTTGTCTTCACACCGGAGAAAGATGGCGAAGAGATACCGACGGTAACGGTTTCATCTGCGGCGGGTACCGCGTTGGGCTTTGGGACCAACGGGCTGAGCAACGCTGTCACGACCAATTCAACCCTCCTTCAAACCTTTGGCAGCAACCTTGATGCCCTTCGCAGCGAAACTGTGGATAAGGATGGAAACAAGGTAATGTCCGATCCCGACTTTTCGCTGACAATCAACGGCGTGAAGATTGGGCCCATCGACAAAAACAGCACCATTTCGGATATTTTGTCCAAAATCAACAGCAGTGATGCCGGCGTCAAGGCCAGTTACTCCAAGTTGACCAACAAATTTGTGCTGACAGCCAACGAGACCGGCGCAGCGGGCCGGATAGACGTCGGCGGCAAACTGGGTGAGGCGCTGTTCGGTAAAACCGAAGTCGGAAAGGCGGAGGTTTATACGAATGAGAGCGGCTTGGTGACCGACAGCGATGGAAATGCTCTGATTGGCGGCTACAATGATGACGGTGAGGCCTATTACATCCACGCAAGAGCGGATAAAGACGGAAATATGAAGTACTATATGGCCTCTGCGAACGGCAGGCCGCTCTCGAAGGACGATCTTTCCGTAGATTCCATTGCCGATGTACTCCAACAGGCCCGCAAAGGCTTTGAAGCGGGTAAAGACGCCATTGTTAACGCCACGGTCAACGGCGACAACATCACCCTGACCCGTTCCTCCAACGTCATTGAAATGGACGGCATGACGGTCACCATCAGCGATACCTTCAACAATGATAAGGATGCCAATGGTGTGAGCTTCTTCAACGCGGACGGTTCCTGGAACAAGAATGCTAAGGTGGAAGCGGACAGCGTTGTGACCTTCACGACCAAGGCCGACGCCGACAAGATTATTGAGGCGGTTCAGGGCTTCATCAAAGAATTTAACGAGCTTGCCACCCAGGTCCGCTCCGAGTATTCCACCCAGCCGCTGAAGGACGCCAACAAGAGGCGCTACGAACCCTTGACCGACGCGGATAAAGAGGACCTGAGCGAAAGCCAGATCAAGGCTTACGAGGAGAAGGCCAAGACGGGGTTGCTGTTTGGCGACACCGATCTAAGTGGATTGCATAACGCTCTGCGCAGTGTGATTACCCCCTCGGGTGCAGTCCGGGGCGCAATGACCGAGATCGGCTTAACCACCAAGTATGAGAACGGCGTTACGACGCTGAGTCTCGATGAGGATAAATTCCGCGCCGCGCTGGAGAAGAACCCGGACGAGGTACATAAGGTCTTCACCGCCAGCAAAGAGAACGGCGACTCTTATGACGGCCTGATGGCCCGGGCGAAGAGCACCATCAATACCTACGCCTCAACCTCCATTGGCAGCTACGGCGTGCTGGTGAACAAGGCCGGTACAAAGAGCAAGTCCCTGACGCTGATGAACAATACGCTTCAGAAAAAGTACAACAGTCTGGAGGAGCAGATTGAGCGTTGGCAGACCAAGATGAGCGACAAGGTTGATTACTATACTCGCCAGTTCACCCAGCTTGAAAAGCTGATGAATGAAATGAACAGCCAGAGCTCAGCGCTGGCCGGCCTGATGGGCGGATATTAAGACAGGAGCATATATGGACAAGAAAGGCGCTCAAAGCTATAAAGAGCAGAGCATCAATACGATGACCCAAGAGGAGCTGCTGCTGCTGGTCTATGACGAGCTGGTTATGCGGCTGCATCGGAGCCGGTTGGCGCTGGATAAGGAGGATATCGAGCTTTTTGAGAGTTCGGTGGACGGCTGTATCGCCATTGTTCGCTATCTGGACGACACGCTAGACCGGCGCTATCCCATCAGCAGCGAGCTGCACCGGCTGTACGACTTCTTCGGCTACGAGCTCAACCGTGTGAAAATCGGTCGCAACCGGAAAGAGTTGGAGCGCATCAGTCCAATGCTAAGCGATTTGCGCGACACCTTCCGCACGGCTGCCAAGAACTGCGCGGAAGGGAAGTGAGGCTATGGTGGGACAGCAGGATCTTGCGCTTCTCCTGCAATGGAAGAAGAAGCAGTTCCTAAAGTTCAACGAAGTTTTGTCCGTTACCGAGCAGATGGTCGAGTCGATGGAGCGGAACGACAAGTTTTCGGTGAGCATGTTGTTGAGCATGCGGGAGGACCCGGTCCGTCAGGCACAGGAGATTCAGGACCAAATCGGGGAATATCTGCTCCAGATGCCCGAGGCGGACGCTATCCGGGCCAACGAATTGCTCACCGGCACGGAAAACGGACAGGGAATGGAAAGCGCTCTGTCCAACCAGGTGGCGCAGAACCGGCGGCTGCTGGACCGGATTATCCGGCTTGATAAATTTATCAGCCAGCGCCTGGGCGGAAATCGTTCCTTCTACGCGACCTTCCGCGAGGGCTGACGTCAAATTACGTAAAAATGTACTGAAACAGGACTCCCTGGCAAAAGGAACTGGGCGTTCCGCTTGCCAGGGAGTTTTGTAAGACGGTATTTACATTTTCTGGGGAATGGCGCCGCCGCCAGCGGCTTATGGGTCCGCAGGGGTGAGATGCCACAGAGGCGCGCCGCTGCTGCGGCTGGAGGAGAGCTCGTGGAGAATAAGCTCTGCGTCCCATTCGGTGAGGGATTTATCCCGGCTGGCCGGGTCGGCAACCAGGATGTTTCCCTCTTGCGTGACACCGCGAAGGATAATGAAGTGGCCGCGGCGGGTGAAATGTCCCGGCCCCATCAGGGCTACCATCAGGCCGCCGGAGGAGAGGGTATTCCGCAGAGTTTCCACATCCAGAGTTGACACCGGGGCACAGTTGAGCTTATAATAAGAGGCAGTAGCCTCTACGATGCCGATATAGGCGCCGCTCCGAGGTGCGCTGTAACCCTCGGAAGCGGCCCAAGCGGCCATTTCCTCGGGGCTGACAATGTTCCCGGTCAAACTGGAAACGGTCATTGATAGGGCGACCGGCCCGCAGCCATACCCCCCGATGGGGTCCCAGCCAAAGGGTTTGCCTGCCCATTCGGGATCGAGTTGGTTGTAGTAAACCAGCAAGCAGTTGCCGCCGGTCAAGGTCTCCACGTCCTGCGCAAGAATCAAATCGGTGACGCTGGGCTGGGCTGGTTCGATGGGTTCGGGAAGTTCAGGCTCGTCAACCACTTGCAGCTCCTCAACCGGGAGGGCAGGCTCTTCGGGGACGGGGAAACGCAACAATGCAACCCCGGAGTCGGCGGAGACGCGCACCGTCTTCCGGTCAAACCGCCAGCGCAGTTTCGCGACGGTCTGTTGGGCGGAGGCGACAATCTGATTGGCGAGAGCGTCATAGATCCAGGGGGCTTTTACCCGGAGAAAGACCACCGCCATGGTGCCGGACAGAAGCGCGGCAATGAGTAGGAATATAACCGTATTCCGGATAAGATGCCGCGAAGCGGTCGGTTCCAAACGCACACCCCCATTCCTAAAGGCGGAGAAAAATTGCCGCCTCAAGTATAGCAGAAGTACAGCCCCTTGTCAAAGGGACAGCAAGGCAGGGAGAGGCCATATGCCAACGATCCATCTCGAACAGGTTGCCAAGGTCTACAAAAGTAAGGGCAAGAAGACGGCGGCTGTATTGAATATTGACCTGGAAATTGAGCAAGGCGCTTTCATCTTTGTAGTCGGGAGCCGGGGCTCGGGTAAAAGTACGCTGCTGAATTTGATTGCCGGCGAGATTGAGCCGGACCGGGGCGCAATCTATTTTGACGGCGAGAATATTGAGAAAATGTACCGGCGGGGCCGGGCGGGGCGTCAGCTCCGCAGTCAGGTGGGTTTTGTGCCCCAGGAGCCGATGCTCATCCGCACCGACACGGTGCTGGAAAATATGATTACGCTGCGCCCGGTCAATTTCATCAAAAGCAAGTGGATTTACGAGCCCCGGGTCAAGAAGGCGCTGGGCTTGGTGGGGATGCCTGACTGCGAGGAACGCCGGGTGTTGGAGTTCCCGTACTCCTCGTGCCGGCGCATTGAGTTAGCCAAGGCGATCCTCAAGAGCCCGCCCATTTTACTCCTCGACGAGCTGACCGAGCGCATGGACCGGGACACAACCTGGGACTTGATGCAGCTGCTCAACGAGATGAACAGCCATGGGACCACCATCCTGATGGCGACCCACGACAGAGAGACGGTGAACCTGATGCGCAAGCGGGTCATCACCCTGTCCGACGGTAAAATTGTGGGCAACGTCCCGCGGGGACGGTTTGGGGATATTGTATAAATGTTTCAGTTGAGATAACATACAAAAGGAAGACGGCAGGTGATACCATGACCAAAGCGAGATCGGAGCAGAGCCATGAGGACATTTTCGCGCTGGACATCGGCACACGGAGCATAATTGGCATCGTGGGCCGGATGGAAGGAGAGCGGTTCCGCGTCCTGGCGTTGGAAAAAGAGAACCACGACCAACGTGCCATGCTGGACGGTCAAATTGAAGATATCGACCGGGTAGCCGAGGTGGCCGCCGCCGTCCGCAAACGTCTGGAGGCCCGGTTGCAAATGCGGCTCAACCGGGTCTGCGTCGCGGCGGCGGGCCGGGCGCTGCAATCGGAGCGGGGGACCTTTTCGCTGGAATTTGAGGATGTTCAGATGATTAGCGAGGAAATGGTCAACCAACTGGAAGCAGGGGCCGCCTCCGATGCCGAGCGGACGCTGATTGCGGAACAGGACCAGAAATTTGAGCGGTTCTTCATGGTGGGCTACACGGTGGTCCGCTACGCCACGGACGGCTATACCCTGTCCAGCCTTCGGGAGCACAAAGGCCGGCTTTTTGAGGCCGAGGTCATGGCGACTTTCCTGCCCCAAGAGGTGGTGGAAAGCCTCTATGCCGTGGTGGGGAAGCTGGGATTGGAGGTCGCCAGCCTGACGCTGGAGCCGATTGCCTCGCTTAACGCGGCAATCCCGGCGGACATCCGTCTTTTGAACCTTGCCCTGGTGGACATTGGGGCGGGAACGTCTGATATTGCGGTCTGCCGCGATGGCAGTGTGGTGGGCTATACCATGGCTACCATGGCGGGAGACGAAGTGACCGAACAACTGATGCGAAAGTACCTCATAGACTTCCAGACCGGCGAGCGGATCAAGACCGAAATGAGCCGGGGCGGGGTTTCCCGTTTTGAGGACATTTTGGGTATGGAGCATGAGGTGTCAGCGGAGGAGTTGTGGGAGATCGTCGAGCCGGAGAGTCGGGCGCTGGCGATGGAGATCGCCGGCCGGATTATGGAGCTGAACGGTAAGCCGCCCGCCGCCGCCTTTTTAGCGGGCGGCGGCAGCAAGCTGAAAGGCCTGGCGAAACAGGTGGCTGCTGAGCTGAAGCTGGAGGAGACCCGGGTTGTGATTGCGGGCCGCCACTTCGCCAGGAGCGCATTCTCGGAAGATTATCAGCTCGACGATCCCGAATATTCAACGCCGCTGGGCATCGCCATTTCGGCGGCCATGGGTCTGATAAACGACAGCTATGTGGTGCTGCTCAACGGAAAGCCCGCCAAGCTCTTCCGCAGCGGGACGCTGACTGTGCGCGATATTCTGCTGATGAACGGCTACCATTACGCCGACTTGATTGGCCGGAGCGGGGCTAATTTGAACGTTAAGGTCAACGGCGAACGCCGCTTCATCAAAGGCCGTCCCGCTGTCCCGCCGGTAATGACGGTCAACGGCGAGCTGGCCGAACTATCAACAGTGGTTCGCGCCGGGGACGCCATTGCCTTTGAACCGGCCAAGGCCGGACGGGACGCTTCGCGGGTGCTCAAGGACATTCTGGGCGAAGACTATATGGGTCCAATCCTGGTAAACGGGATACCGGCAAAATTGGAGCAGATGGCCGCCTCAGGTGATGAAATTTGGGCGGAAGGCCTGCTGGAGCCGGAAGACGAGTATAAGGACGAGCTGGAGGATGATCTGGACGGCGGTCTGGATGCGGCGCCGGAGTCCCCGGCTGGGCAGGCGGTGTCCGCGCCGCAGGCAGAGGCTGCCGAACCGAAACCGGCGCCGGTCGTCAAGCGCGGGGAAAGCGTGTCGGTGACCATCAACGGCAACCCCATGATCCTAAAAGGAAAGGACGACGGGGAACCCTACTATTTAATGGATTTGCTGCAATACTCCGGCTTGGACCTCGAGCATTTGCGCGGTCCGGTGGATATGTTTGTCAACGGGTTTATGGGGCAGTTTACCCAGCGGATTCTCAGCGGAGACAATGTCGTCATCCGTTACCGGGACGAATAAGCGGCTGCTGCGGCAGACTGCAAGATTAAAGAGAGGGGATTCGCAGAATTGTTCGCACACATTGCCCGGCAGGCAATCTTTGACAGAGATAAGACTGTGATGGGCTACGAGCTTCTTTACCGCGATGGAAACAGCGGAAACCGCGCGGTGTTTCTGGACCCCTCCGCGGCGACGCAGGGCGTGCTGTCCGACGCGGTTACCATTTTTGGCCTGCATAACCTGACCAATACGCTGCCGGCTTATGTCAATTTTACCCGGGAATTACTGCTGAATCAGTTTGCTCTGCTGGTGGACGCGGCGGACATGGTGATTGAGGTGGACGACAGCGTCATGGTGGACGACGAACTGGTCGAACGCCTGGAGGAATTGAAAAAGGCCGGCTATGAGATGGCCATCGACCACTACGGCGGCGGCGGCTTCATTGAGGAGGAGGTCTCCCTTTTCTCGCGGGTCAAGGTTGATTTTCAGGCCCTTGGCCGGGAAAAGTGCCGGGAGATTGCCGGACAGCTTGAGGGGAGAAGGCAGTGTCTCATTGCCATGAAGATCGAGACCGAGGAGGAGTTTTTGGCCGCCAGGGAGATGGGGTACACCCTCTTCCAGGGCTATTACTTTGCCAAGCCCAAGTGTATGAGCCGTCAGGTTCCCTCACTGGCTGCCTGCTCCTATGGACAGCTCCTAAATGAGCTGCAAAGGGAGGAATTGGACTACGACGCCTGCTGCCGCATTGTTGAGCGGGACGCGTCGCTGACCTATCTGCTGCTCCGTCAGGTTCAAACCGCCAACTACTACCGGGGGCACCGCATTGGAGACATCCGGACCGGAATGGTCATGCTGGGCACCGACGAACTGCGCCGTTGGCTTATGCTGGCGCTGGTCCGTCAGAATAACGTCACCCATTCCGACGAACTGCCCCGGATGGCCTATCTGCGGGCGCTGTTCATAGAGGGACTGATGAAACACTCTGAATATGCCCCCGACTGCCATTTGGGGTTCCTTCTGGGGATGTTCAGCCTGCTGGACCGTATCGTCGGGGCGCAGATTCACGAGCTGTTGGCCGACCTGGAAATTGACCCGGCGTTTAAGCGGGCCTTGATGGGGACAGAGGAGAATCTGTATTCGCTCTATCTGCAATACGCGATTGTCTATGAGATGGGCAACGCCCGGCTGATCCTGCCGGATTTGAATTTGGATTTGGACGAGAAGGGCGTATCTGAATTGTACCTGAAATGCTTTACCGATGTAGATGAGGCGTACCGGGGGGTAGGACGAAAATGAAGTTAAAGAAGAAAAAGAAGACCGAGAAAGAACCGGCGGTGGAGCCGGAACAGGAGCAAAAACAGGCGGCGGGAAAAAAGCCGAAGATTGAAAAAAAGATATACATTATTGTCTGCGCGGCGCTGGTGTTTTTACTCGCGGCCGTGGTGGCGTTGATTCTGATTATTACCACCGGGGGTAAGAAGGACAGCAAGACGCCGGAGAAGGATGCGGTTTCCGATGCGGAGGAGGAACCGGCGTCCAGCCCGGACCCGGAGCCGCCGCAGGAGGAATCTGAAGCGGAACCAGAGCCTGAAAAAGAGACAGAGCCCCCAAAAGAGCCAGAGATAGAACCGGAACCGGAACCAAAGGCGGAGCTGGAACCGAAACCTGCTCCGGCACCGGAACGCGAACCGGAAGGGGACGGCGGGCTGGAGGAAGATTTACATATCAGTCTTTCCGAAGCTGTTAATTTTGTAGAAGGGTTGTCCCCATCTTTGTTAAATTTGCCAGGCGAGAGCATGGACCAATATGAAATATTAACAAATCAATATATTATTCCCGTAGATGGGTTGCTTTGTAGTGAGGTTATGGTGTATAATAGAGACGACATAACCGGGACGAATCAATTGATGGCGACTCTGCTTGTTTCCCGGGGCCCTGACGGCAGGTTATTCCGCATAGAGCGCGAGTCCGGAAGCGTCGTGGAGGTGGACCTGACCGAAGGACAGTAGTCAGTCCTTGGCCGCCGTAAGCCATAGAAACCACAAAACAGGAGGTGGGCATATTCTGCGCACTGGGCAGCCTTGCTGACTGATTTGCAGGCTTCCAAAGGGTGGGGCACTCCCCCTAGTGAAAATACTGAAAGGAAGAAGGAAAAGACAATGAAAAATATTAAAATCCGCGCCAGAATGATTATTTCCTATTTAATCGTCGCCGCTTTGCTGGTGATCTCTGGCGTTGTGTCCGTCAGCGTAATCAACAAGGTTTCCAAGAGCATGGAAAGCTTTTACGAAAACCAATTCCATACCATTGAAAACGCCTGGTCTGCCCGCAGAAGCGTCTATGCGTGCCGGAGTGCCGTCCTTCAGGCCATGATGGTGGGCGACGCTTCCGCAACGATGGCGGAAATCGACACCGCAAAGTCGGAGTTCCAGACGATTAAGGAGAGCATCGCTTCGGTGAAGCAAACGTTCCAAGGCGATATGACGTTGCTGACGAATTGTGATACCTTGCTGAATCAGGCCGAGACTTACCTGAATCAGGTGAGTGAGTTGGCGGCTGCGGGTCAGGATGAAGAGGCGTACAGAATTGTAACTGAGTCTTATAAGCCTTTGATGGACCAGGTCCGCGCCAATCTGTCCAAGGCGAGCGATGTGGCTGACGCCAACGCGCTTGCCAAGATGGAGGAGAGCAAAAAACTTGCCTCAATAAGCCAACTTATTGTCTTTGCCATGATTGTAGTCAGCGTGATTATCTCCATTGTGTTGGGGCTGGCTGTCTCTGAAAGTGTCCGTAAGCCGGTTGGCGAAATGAAGTCGGTGTGCGGCGAGATTGTCAAGGGTAATATGAGCGTAGATATCCAGTACGAGGCGAATGACGAGCTAGGCGACATGGCCAATGACATGCGGCAGATGACCAAGAGCTTGAAAACCATTATTGATGATATTGATTTCTGGATGGAGCGGATGGGCGAAGGCGACTTCACGGTGGAGAGCAAAGCGCAGAACGCCTACGTCGGCGACTATATCGGTATTCTCAACGCTTTCAACAAGCTCCGCGTGAGCATGAATGAAACCCTCAGCCAGATTGATGTCTCGGCCGATCAGGTTAACTCGGGTGGTGAGCAAGTGTCCTCCAGTGCGCAGGCATTGGCGCAGGGCTCCACCGAACAGGCTTCCTCGGTTGAGGAGTTGGCTGCTACCATCAACGATATCTCCCATCAGATCGCGACGACTGCGGAGCACGCCAAGACCGCGAAGGAGGAGAATGAGCAGTCCCATCAGCAGATTGAGGTCTGTTCCAGCCACATGGATGAGTTGATGAAGGCAATGAACGTCATTGACAACAAGTCCAAAGAGATCAGCAAGGTTATCAAAACCATTGAAGACATCGCGTTCCAGACCAATATTCTGGCGCTCAACGCCGCTGTTGAAGCGGCCCGCGCAGGCAGCGCCGGCAAGGGATTTGCCGTTGTGGCCGACGAAGTGCGTAACCTGGCAACTAAGTCCCAGGAGGCCTCTAAGAGCACGGGAGCTTTGATCGAGGAAACCGTCAAGGCAGTTGCCGACGGCACCAGGCTGTCCGGTGAGACCGATCAGGCCCTGCGTGAGGTGGTGACTAGCGCGCAGAAGGTACTTGACGCTGTGACGCTGATTTCCACCGCAACCGAGGAGGAGACCAACTCTTTGGCTCAGGTGACCACCGGTATTGACCAGATTTCCAGTGTTGTGCAGACCAACTCGGCTACTGCTGAGCAGTCGGCTGCGGCTTCTGAGGAGTTGTCCGGGCAGGCAAATCTGCTCAAGGAAATGGTTAGCCGCTTTACGCTGTCCCAGAGCGGCGGCGGCATGAGCCGCAGCAGTGTGAGCCGTACCATGGCTCCTTCCCAAGACGAATTTGTGCCCAGCGGCAGCAGTTACGATGCCGGCAGCCGTTATGGTGACAAATACTGACTTTTGAACAGAGGTAGGACCGGAACCTTTGTTGTAGCTTAATTTTTGCGAATTTGCATTGAAAGCAAGGCGTTAGCGGGCTGATTGCCTGCTAATGCCTTGCTTATGTTTGAAAAATAAACATTCTGTGGCGGCATTCCAAAAGTAACCGGAAGTTAAAAGTTGACGAACGCGCCGAAACATGGTACAATAGGCAATGACACTATGGGAAGAATATTTCCTGCTGTCTGGACCGATGCCGCAGAGGCAAATGCCTTTGGGCGGCATAGCTTCAGGGCGTTTGTGTCAGTCTAATAAGGAAGGGAGATGGCAGGGTGAGGAGCATTACCAGCAACAGTCTACGCATGATGGAGCGGTCCTTGGAATTTCTTTGGGCCAAGCAGGCTGCACATATGGATAATATTGCTAATGCGGAAACTCCAACCTACCGTGTCAAATCGGTTACCTTTGAGGAGCATATCAACGCGCTGCTGAAAGCGGCCAGTGAGGATGAGAAACCCCGCAAGGCAATGCGGGAAGTTCTGGAAGAGACCGACTGGATCGCTGACGACGACGGTGAAATCGTCCGAATGGACGATAATGGCGTCAATACCACCGAGCAAATGTTGGAGGCTGTTCGAACGGCGTACCAGATGCAATATGTTATGAAAAGTATTTCCAGCGACTTTTCAACATTGCGCTCGGCGATTGTCAGCAGGTAAGCGGGGAGGAATATGGTATGGCTTTTTTGAGTACCATGAATATTATCGGCTCCGGCATGACGGCCCAACAGCTTCGTATGGACGTCATTTCGGAGAATATTACAAATCAGAATACAACCCGCACCATTGACGACGGCGGTGCTTACCGGCGTAAGGTGGTGGTCTTTGAGGCTGAGACCGGCAAGGACCGCTTTCGGGATGTTATGGCAGCCGCCGCGCAGCGTCAACTGGCGCAGCCTGTGGAAGGCTATGTAATTCCGGGCGCGCGGTCGGTATCCGAGGAGGTGCCTATGCCGAGCCTAGAGCATCTTCGCGAGTACAAGAAGGCGTTGGACCGCCGCCTTGAGCTGGAAAATATTTCCAATCGGGGTTACGAGACGGCGGGCGGCGTCCGGGTGGCTGAGATTGCCGAGGACCCCAGCGAGCTTCCTTTTGTCTATGACCCAACCCACCCCGACGCCAATGAGGAGGGGTATGTTGAAATGCCGAACGTGACGATGGTTAAGGAGATAACCGATGCGATGGCTTGTACGCAGGCTTTCAGCGCAGACGTCACGGCTTTTAATATTTTGAAGGAAATTGTGTCCGGCGGCCTACAAATTGGGCAGGGATAAATAAAAAAGGAGGGCGTCATGTCCATGATTGAGATTTCACCTCTGTGGGACCAACTGCCCGCAAACACATTGCAGCCGATGCCCCTGCGGCCGATTCGCGCTTTTGAAACGGCCAGCACCGAGGAGCAGACAGCCAAAGAGCCCGCAGCGTTTACCGATATCTTTCAGGAAGCGATCAATGCGGTCAAAGAGACAGATGCGGAGAAGAATGAACTGCAATACCTGATGGGGACGGGGCAGCTGGATAATCCGGCGCTGTTGACCATCGCATCCACAAAAGCGCAGCTCTCTGTGCAATTGCTGGTGTCCTTGCGGGATAAGTGCGTGCAGTCCTATCAAGAACTCATGCGCATCAATTTGTAAGAATGGAAAAAATTTACTGAGGGATGATGTGGGGTGCCCGCCATGCGCGAAAAAGGGAAGCAAGCGCTTACCAAGTTAAAAACAGCCGTACTGCGGCTGAATAAGACGCTTCGCATTGCCATAGCCGTCGTTCTTGTGATTGCGGTGGGCCTTGTGATTTGGCTGGCCGCCACGAGCAATCGTGAGCCAAAGCCCTACACGGTCCTCTTTACAGGACTGTCGTCGGAGGATATGACGGCGGTGCAGAGCTTCATGGAGAACAACGAAATAACGGATTATAAGGTCGAGGGCGGCAACACCATTACCGTCCCCACGGAGCGAGAGGCCGCGATCCGGGCTATGCTGGTGATGGAAAAATATCCGACCTCCGGCTTTGGATACAAACGCTATCTGGACAACGTGGGCACGCTCTCGTCCAACTCGGACCGTGAGGTTTTGTTCCTATTCGACTTGCAGGACCGCCTGGGCGCGACCATCCGGTGCATCGAGGGCGTGCAGGAGGCCACGGTGTTTATCACCCAGAGCCAAGATTCAAGCTACATACTGGACAGCGACGATGTGATTGAAGCGCGGGCCACCATCGTGGTGGAGATGAAGGATGGAGAAGACCTGCCGGAGGAGCTTGCAAACGCAATCCGTACTATGGTGACTACCGCGGTTCAGGATTTGCGGTTTGAGAATATCACCATCAGCGATACCAACGGTCATACCTACACCGGTGAGGTGGTGGAAGAGGACTCCTCCCTTGAGGATGCCTCCGGACTCAAGCTCGCGCTGGAAAAGCAGGTCAATGATGCCCTGCGGCAAAACGTTCTGGACGTCCTGGTGCCGATGTACGGCGAAGGCAACGTGGGTGTGAGCGTTAGCAGCACGGTTGATGTGAGCCGCTCCTATAATGATTCCACCACCTACGAAGAGCCGGCCTGGGCTGCCGATGGCAGCACCAACGGCGAGGGCATCATTGGCACCAAAATCTATGATAACCGGGTGACCATGAATGAGGAGCAGGTGCAGGGCGGTGTTGTTGGAACCGCTACCAACGCTGACCTCAACGAATATGTGGAACGCTACCAGCCAGATGGCAGTGAACGAGAGCTGATGTCGTCCGGCGAGATCAACTATAACGTAGATACCTATCATGAACAGAGAGAGAACCTTGGCGGCATCGTTACCGATGTGATGGTGGCAGTCACCGTAAACACAGACACTGGGGAACGGGCAGACGAGCTGGCTCTTCGATCCCATGTGGCCCGTGCGGCTAGGATTGGCCCGGAGCTGGAGGCTGAGAAGGTCTCGGTTCTGATGGGACCGTTCTACCGCGAACCTGAGCCGGAGGATACCGATTCGATGGTGAGCGACGAAGAGACCGAAGGATTGCCGCTGTGGCTGTACATTGTTCTCTTCATCGGTATTATTGTCTTTATCCTGCTGCTGGTGCTGATTATGTATCTGCGCAAAAGAGCGCGGATTATTTCCAGGCAGCGCGCCGAGGCTCTGGCCGAAAAACGCCGGCTGGAGGCTGAGGCTGCGGCGGCTATCATGGCGGAGCAGCTTCAGACTGAGCCGCAAGGCGCCGATATCATGGATCTTCATTCCGAGCGCAGCATGGAGCTGCGTATGAACGTCCGCCAGTTCGCCGAGGAAAATCCGGAGATCTGTGCGCAGATGGTCAAGAGTTGGCTGAAGGGAGGGGACGAAGGTGGCTGATCGTACCCAAGCCGATGAGCAGGAAACGGTTGAATCGGGTGAGGTTGCTCCCAAAAAGGCAAATGGCGCGGGCGCTTTTCCGTCAGCCTTTGATGGCATGAGCCCACCCCAAAAAGCTGCGGCTGTCATCGTATCGTTGGGGGTTGAAAAGGCGTCCCTCCTGTACCAATACATGGACGCCGAGGAGATTGAGCAGGTTACGCTGGAGGTTGCCAAGCTCGGTATGCTCGACGCGGGCACCACCGAGGGCGTGCTGGACGAGTTCTACCAGATGTGCATGACCAATAAGGCCGTGACGGAAGGCGGACTCGAATATGCCAAGACCGTTCTGGAAAAGGCATTCGGCGCGCAGGCGGCCACCGAGCTGTTGACCAAGGTTACAAAATCCCTCAAAAACCGCGAGTTCAGCTTTATGAACAAGGCGGGTGAGAAGGATCTCTTCTCAGCCCTCCAGCACGAACGTCCCCAGACCATTGCGCTGGTTCTCAGCTATGTGGACCCCAACAAGGCGGCGGCGGTGGTGGAACAGCTGGAAGGCCGCAAGCAGATCAAAGTGGTGGAGAGCATCGCCCAAATGGACAGCGCTTCTCCTACGGCGGTCAAGCTGATTGAGGCGGAAATGTCCAAGCGTTTCGCCAACATCTTCAGCAGCAACAACGTCAAGGTGGGCGGCATCGACTTCGTGGCCGACGTCATGAACAATTTGGACCGTTCCAGCGAAAAGACCATCTTCGACGGTCTGAGCAGTTACAACGGCGAGCTGGCCGACGAGATTCGCAAGCGCATGTTCGTCTTTGAGGATATTATCACCATGGATGACCGCTCGGTGCAGCGCTTTGTCCGCGACTGCGACCCGCGCGACCTTGTTCTGGCGCTCAAGGCATCCAACGAAGAGGTTGCCAAAAAGCTGTTTACCAACATGTCCAGCCGTATGGCTGAGAGTATTCGCGACGACCTGGAGGTCACCTCCAACGTCAGGATGAAGGATGTCGAAGAGGCGCAGCAACGTATTGTCGGTATTATCCGCGGTCTGGAAGAGCGCAACGAGATTATCATCCTGAAGGGTGGAAAGGACGACATCATTGTCTAGGATATTCAAGCACTTCATGAATCCCAATCCTGAGGCATATATCTTTCAGGAAGTGTCGGAGCTGAAGGTGGAGGATGACATTCCGGAGCTGCCCAGCTTTGACGAGGAGCCGGAGCAGGCCGAGCCAGAGGAAATGGGGCCGATTGCAGAGCCGCAGGCGCCGCCGCCAGAACCTGAACCGGAACCGGAGCCTCAGCCAGACCCGCTGGAATACGCGCAGATTCAGGCACAGGCTATTCTGCGGGACGCGGAACGTGAGGCGGCGCGAGAGACGGAGGAATACCGTCAAAAAGCCCTTCACGATCTGGAGGATGAGTTAGATGAGCTGCGGCGGGAAGCCCGGGAGGAGGGCTACCGCCGGGGCCTCACGGAGGGGCTTGCCGAAGGGCATGCGCAGGCTAGAACCGAACGGGCCGCGATGGCGCAAAAGCAGGTCGGAGAGATCAAGGCGTTTTTGGAAGATGCGGTTGCAATTCGCGACCGGATTTACAACGAGTGCCGCGAGGAGCTGAAAGACCTGGCGCTGGCGGTGGCCGAAAAGGTCATCCGCATCAGCCTCAGAGGCAGCAGCGATATTTTGCTCCGTATGATTGAATCGGCGACCGATAAGCACAAGCGCTGTGAATGGGCGCAGATTTATATCGCCGATTGTGACGTTAAAACGATGGCGTACACGATCCCTGAACTTACGGCGGCTCTTGCTCCCATCGCCAACCGTGTCCGCGTGATCCCTATGGTGGGCGATGATTCGGGAAGCTGTATCATTGAGCTGCCCGACGTCATTATTGACGCGAGTGTCTCTACGCAATTGCGCAATATGAAGGAAATCTTGGATAATGCGGCTCTTGACAAAAACAGGTAATGATTGTATGATTTTTCTGTTATGGCTGTTTACCGCGTCGTGGACGCGGAACGCTTTACGAAGGTATCTATATGTTTCGTAATGCCATCCGTCAGATACAACAGGCCGAGGTGATCGGCCATACGGGAAAAATTGAAAATATTGTCGGTATGTCGATTGAGGCGTCCGGCGTCCGGGCGGCTGTCGGCGACATTTGCCGTATCTATAGCGGCGAAACCGGGGGGCAGGTCTCGGCTGAGGTGGTCGGGTTTAAGAACGACCGCATTCTGCTGATGCCCTATGCGGAGATGAAAGGCATTTCCGCCGGTAATTTTGTCCGCAATACGGGCCGGCAGTTGGAGCTGCGGGTGGGTTCCTTTATGAAGGGGCGCATTATTAACGCGCTTGGACACCCCATCGACGATAGGGGGGCCTTTGAAAAGGGGACGCCGCATCTGATTGGCGGCGATTACATCAATCCGCTTGCCCGGCCGCCCATTCGGGAGAAGATGGAATTTGGCGTTAAGGCCATTGATGGGCTGCTGACAATTGGCAAGGGCCAACGTATGGGCATCTTCGCCGGTTCCGGCGTGGGTAAGAGTACCTTGATGGGTATGATTGCCCGTAACGTCAAGGCCGATATCAATGTGATCGCTCTGGTCGGGGAACGCGGCCGCGAGGTTTTGGAATTTGTTCAGAAGGACTTGGGCGAGGAGGGAATGCGCCGCTCGATTTTGGTGGTCGCGACTTCTGACCAGCCGGCTATGCTGCGGATGAAGTGTCCGTCGGTTGCCACTGGTATTGCCGAGTTTTTTCGTGACCAGGGCTGCGACGTTCTTTTGATGATGGACTCCCTGACTCGCTTTGCGATGGCACAGCGGGAAATTGGGCTGGCTGTCGGCGAACCGCCGGTGGCGCGTGGATATACCCCCTCTATTTATGCCGAGCTTCCCAAGCTGCTTGAGCGGAGCGGTAATTTCCGTCACGGCTCCATTACTGGTATCTATACGGTGCTGGTGGAGGGCGACGACACCAACGAACCCATTGCTGATACAGTGCGCGGCATTTTGGATGGACATATTGTGCTGTCCAGAAGTCTTGCGGCGGCCAACCATTATCCAGCCATTGACGTTGGGGCAAGTATTTCCCGTTTGATGGTGGAGCTGGTTGACAAGGACCATCAAGTGTTGGCCTCACGGCTGCGTGATATTTTGAGCGTCTATGAGAAGAATGCGGATTTGGTTTCCATCGGCGCCTATAAGGCGGGAAGTAATCCAAAGCTGGATTTTGCACTCAGTAAAATCGACGAAATTAATGGTTATTTGATGCAGGGAATCAACGAATCCTTCTCCTATGACCAGTGTATCGCACAGATGCGGCGAATTTTGAAATAGGCGGCGAGTAAATGAAGCGTTTTCGATTTCAATTGGAACCGGTTTTGGGGTATAAGCTTCAGGTTTTAGACGCACAGATGGTTGAGCTTGGCGCAATCCAGGCGGAAGTGCGCCAGCAGGAAAACCGGCGGGATGCGGCTTACGCGTATTTAGCCGAGCACAACGCCGAGTACATACAGCGCTCCCGCGAGGGCATTACAGTGGTAGAGGCCATAGGATATCAGACCAGCCTGAAGGTGCTGGAACAGCGCGCACAGCAGGAGGATAAACGCCTGGAGAAGCTGCGCGAAAAGGAAGAAGCCAAGCGGTTGGAGGTCATTGAGACCCGTAGGGACACCCATTCCCTGGAAAAGCTCAAGGATTTGCGCCGGGGAGAATACGATCAGGCGGCAGCCAAGGCCGAAGAAAAATTCTTGGACGATCTCACCGCGGCCAGACGGGCGGCGGCACAGAGGGAAAGCTTGATACAAGTCTGATCCAAAAGATCAGTTTGTATAGAATGCGGCAAGAGAAGGCCGCAGGATTCATATTATAAAATGGAGGTGAGACAGTGAACATTAACCAAATGCCGTTCTTTGTGACCGGCATGGAGGCGGCGTTCACCCCGAAGACGCAGACACAGACGGCACCCGAAAGCGAGCCGAATAAATTTGAGTCGGTGCTGCGAGAGAAACACAACGAGTCTACCGGCCAGGCGGAGCAGAAGGATGCGCTCGGTTCTGAGAACAAGCCGGAGGAGGGCGCGTCTGCACCGGAGCAGGAAATTCGTGAGGAGCAATATGTTTTGGCTGCGGCGATGATGATGCAGCCCAGACCGGAGATTGTATCCGTACTGCCCGATCAGACCACTGTGGAGCAGCTGACGCCTGTGGAAATCGTTCCCGAAGCGGCAGTCGAACAGACACCGTCTTTGGAGGTTCTTCCCGAGGCAGCGCAGGAGATTGGCGCGCAGGAGACTGAGGCGGCATTCACTCTGACGGACGAAAAAGCGGCGGTGAAAGCGGCGGTTCCGATGTCCCAGGAAATGACGGAGCCGGAAGCGATTGTGGAACAGCCCCAGGAAACGGAAGTGGCGGAGACATTCCAGCCTGTTCAGGCGCGGGATTCATCTGAAAAGCCACAGACGCAGGAAGAGCCTGATGTCAAGCTGGAGGCTAGACCAGAGACACAGGCGGCACAGCGTCCCGAGGAGGAGCTCGAAGAGGACTTCGAGGTGAAGGGCGCGTGGAGCGAGCCGGTGTTCGGCGAGACCGAGGCAGTGCCGGTCAAGGTGGCCGCTCCGGAACAGCCTGTGGATTTGGAGGCCCCTGACGCGGTGGAACAACTGAGCAGGAGCTTGGCGGACGCGGCGAAGAAAGGTTTGGAGCAGCTTCAGATTCATCTGACGCCTGAAGGACTGGGCGAGTTGAACGTTACCATTTCTCGGTTGGAGGGCGGCGCTCTGAGCGTTGTCCTGCGCGCGGCGGACCCGAGGGCGGCGGCTCTGCTTCAACAGCACACGGCGGACTTGCAGCAAACCATGGCGAGCGCAGTGCGTGATGAGGTGCACATTACGGTGCAGGAACCGCAGAACAGCCAACAGCAGATGCTCAACCCGGACGCTGAGCAGGGCCGCGGACAGCGGGAACAGCAGCGTCAACGTCAGGACGACCAGAAACAGGAAAACGACGATTTTATGCAAAAACTTCGTTTGGGCTTGACAGACCTGACACGGGCGGTGTAAAATCTCTACAGGAAAGGAGAAACCAAAATGGCGGAAGATTTCATCAATGACCTTGGACAGGTGCTGAATATTAGCGCCAGCCGGGGGAAGAAGGCGAAGCATGCGACCAATGACGAGAATAGCAACACGCTCAATATGGACGATTTTCTGTTGCTGATGGTCACACAGCTTCAGAATCAAAGTATTGACAACGCCACGGATACAAGCGATATGCTCAATCAGATGGTGCAGGTTTCGGTCATTGAGGCCATCAACAATATTTCGAACCTCATAGGCGATTCCACTACCATGACCTATGCAGCCTCTCTGGTGGGGAAGAATGTGGTGGTCGGCCAGTATATTGACAATAAGCTGGTGGAAAAGGAAGGAATCGTTAAGGGTACCGGTACGCTGAATGGGCAGCAAGTTATTTTTCTGGAAGACGACTCCTGCTTCTATCTGACCGATATCATGGCGGTTGGCAAGCTTCCGGCGGACAAGGAAAACATCAAGCCGGAGAACGACAAAACAGAGGAAGATAAGACCGAGGACGATAAGGACACCGAGAAGGATAAGGTGGATCAGGTCTAGTACGTTGGAAGGTCGCAGAGGAAAGGAGGCCGGGCGACTGTGATGGACACAAAGATTTACGGTGGGCAGACTGCTGTTACGGCTGTGGGAACAGCGGCGGCGTCCGCTAAGAAGGGTTCTGGCGGCGGTTTCGGCAAAATGCTGGAGGAGCTGCGGGACAAGGAGCGGCAGGTTTCGGTCAACTTTTCTAAACACGCGATGGTTCGCGCCGAGGAACGCGGCATCGAATTGACGCCCGATCTGATGGATAAGCTGGCGGGTTCGATTGAACGAGCGCAGGAAAAGGGCGCGACCAATATTTTAGCCTTTGACGCGACACAGGCTTTTATCCTGAATGTTCCTTATGGACGGGTCATTACCGCCATGTCGCAGGATGAGATGAAGGAAAATATTTTTACAAATATCGACGGCGCTGTGCTCCTGTAACGACAGATAGCAGGTCCTTTATGGATGCTATGTAGAGGGGTCCGAATGATCTCTCTCCGGCAGCGCTCCCGATAGAAAAGGAGAGTATTTATGACTGGTGCAATGTACGCTGGCGTTGCGGGTCTGAGAACCCATATGAGCGCCCTCAACGTCATCGGCAACAATGTTGCAAACGTGAACACCGACGCCTATAAATCCAAGCGGTATGTTTTTAGCGAGGCGCTGTATACTTCTGTACACAGCGGCTCCGACGGCACGGAAATTCTCGGCGGCCGCAATCCGGCGCAGATCGGCTATGGTGTCTCAATGGGCTCGATTGATCTGGATATGAGTACAAAAGCTTTTCATCCTACCGGCCTTCTGATGGACAATATGATTGATGGCGACGGCTTCTATATTGTCGGCGACAAGTCGCACGAGAGCGGTATTACGACACAGGATCAGCTCCAGGGTATGAATCTCAGCAGACTGGGCAACTTCCAGTTTGTCAATGGTTATCTGGTCGATGGTTCGGGTAAAGTTGTCTATGGTTTTGTGGATACTTTGCAGGCTCCGCCAGAAAATGGCGGAGGGTCTGCAGAGCATGTGCCTCTGAAAGTACTTACGGCTGTCCGTTTACCTAAGGTGATTGAGTTTAAAGGTAACGATGGAAAAATGGTGACGAGCATCATGTATCCACAGTTGGGGGAAAATGGAAGAACGGTTGCTGAGCCAACACTTGAGCAGGCGCAGGCTATGTTAACGCGTGATGCGGGTATTGCTGGGGTGACGGCTCCGACCCTTACGCAGGCGGATTTGGATAATGCAAAGTATGTGCGCCTGGAGAATTTAAGTATTGAACCGAATGGACGAATTGTTGGAACAACAGATGATGACAAGCAAGTTGTTGTCGGTTATGTTGCGCTTGCAAAGGTCGATAACCCTAATGGTGTAACACATGTAGATGGGCACTACTATCAAGCTTTACCGGGCGCAGGTACGGTGTCATTGTGTTCTCCGGGCGGTGCGGTGCAGTATGATGCCAAGGCGCAAGATCAAGAGTCCAGCCCTGCGACCACGGCCGGTGTAGAAGCCAGGAAATATACCTCGGAAATTTCGATTACGCAGGCCGGTGATACTACGCTGATTAACGGCGGCCTTGAGATGCCCGGTACTGACTTGGCGACTGAGATTTCCAATATGATCTGCGTTCAGCGCGGCTATCAGGCGAATACCCGTATTGTTACGGTTACTGATTCCATGCTCGAAGAGCTTGTGAATATGAAGCGTTAAAGCGAATGGTTTAGCAGTCTTCCGGGGGCAAACCCGCCCCCGGAAGACATGAGTTGTGCAGGGGGAGAGAGCGTATGATCGTGCTGACTAAGATGAACAAGGATAAATTCCTTGTCAATCACAATCAAATCGAGTATATTGAGTTCATCCCGGAGGCGAAGATTGTGATGATGAATCACGACTACTATATCGTCCGGGAGACGGCGGAGGAGATAATCGGCAAGATCACTGAGTACAACGCGAAAACGCTGGACATCCGCCGCCAGCTGACGATACAGGACAACCGCCGGTGAATGGGTTGCCTAAAAAATCTGATTCCAATGGGGCGAGATAAAAAATGAACTTAACTTATATCATCGGTTTTGTCCTTGCGATTGGCGTTATGGTTCTGGGTATGGCGAACGGCTTCCCACCATATGACTGGGACCAGTTAGGAAACTTCATTGACGGACCCAGTGTCATGATTACCATCGGCTGTACGGTTGGTATCGTCATTGCCTGCTTTCCGGGCAAGACACTGGCCGCGATTCCCAAGCACTTCGCAATTATGCTGAACACAAAGAAGTTTAAGCCTATTTATTTTATTGACCAGTTGACCGATTTGGCTACCAAGGCTAGAAAAGATGGTCTGCTGGCCCTTGAGGGACCTGCCGCCGAACAAAAGGACCCCTTTTTCAAGCAGGCCATTATGCTCATCGTGGACGCCAATGACCCGGACCGGGTTCGCGGCATTTTGGAGAACGACATAGAGTGTATGAGCGCGCGTCACGAGGCTAACGCAGCTTTGTATGATAAGGCGTCGTCGGTTGCGCCGGCTTTCGGTATGATCGGTACGCTGGTCGGCCTTATCAACATGTTGAAGGGCATGGACGTTACATCAGGCGGCGGCAATTTGGGTAAGGATATGAGCGTGGCCTTGGTTACAACGCTGTATGGCTGTATTTTGGCCCATATGATCTTTGGCCCTATCGCAAACAACCTTCGGACCCAGGATGAGGAAGAGGTCCTCTGTAAGATGATTATTGTCGAGGGAATTACCGGCATTCAAGCCGGTGAGAACCCGAAGTTCCTGCGTGAGCGGTTATTGACCTTCGTCTCCCAGAAGACCCGGCTGCTGGCGGAGAAGAGCGGCGGCAAAGGCGGCGGCGGAGACAAAGAATAGCGGGTGATTTGCAGTGAAGATGAAGAAAAAGGGCGGCGGCGGTGGCGGCGCCAACTGGATGGATACCTACGGCGACATGGTCACATTGCTGCTGTGTTTCTTTGTTTTGCTGTACTCCATGTCCACCGTCAGCGAGGAGAAGTGGCGCGCCTTGGTGCAGAGCTTCAACCCCTCGGCAGTTCAGGACGAGCGCGCAACCTCTGGCAATGAGGGACCGCTGGCTGACGAGACAGACGAGGACGCCATGGGCATGCTGCAACGAGACCCGGCCACTGAGCTGGGTGATGAGCTGGGCGACGGAACAGACCTGCTGGAGGCTATTGCCGAAGAACAGGCGGCTTTGAATGAGCTGGCCGAAAAGCTGGAAGACTATGCCGTCCAGAGCGGTATGGAGGGCAGCATTGATATCACGCAGGGAGACGGGTATGTCTTCATCTCCTTTGCCGACGCTGTCTTTTTTGGGCCGGACAGTTATGTCCTCAAGCCGGAAGGGGAGCAGGTGTTGGCGGCGGTATCGGGTATGCTGAGCGAATCGGTGGATCACATTGATGAAGTGCGGGTTTTGGGCCATACAGCCCAGGCCAGCATGGCACGGCCAAACTATCCGGATTTTGACCGTTTTCTGTCCTCCAACCGTGCCACGGTGGCGGCACTGTATCTACAGGAGAATTCTGCGCTCACGGGAGACCGGATTGTCAGCATGGGCTTTGGACAGCACCGGCCTATCGACACCAATGAGACCCCGGAGGGCAAGGCCCACAACCGGCGTGTGGAAATGATTATTACCGGGTTTGACATCCTCAATGAAATCGGCGACAGCATCCAACAGTACACCAGTCTCCGCGAGGGCAACGCGCATCTGACCACCGAACTGCCCGAGGAACTGGCTGCCCAGATGGAGGAGCAAACAACCGAACCGACGCCTGAAACAGGCGGCGATTGATGTGCGGCTGCGAGAGGGGATACCCTTTCGCGGGGCCGAATAGAAATTAGGCGGAGCGGAAAAGAGGTCGGCCAATGGCGGAAAAGCTTTCACAGGCGGAAATAGATGCGTTGCTTAGCGCCGCTTTCAGTGGGCAGGCACAGCTCTCAAAACCCAAGGAAGAGGCGCCAAAGTACCGCAAGTATGACTTTAAAAGTCCACGCAAGTTTACGAAAGACCGCTTGAAAATGCTCAACGGCATTTTCGACAGCTATTCCAGATCGCTGAATACCAGGATAAACGGTCTGCTCCACTCTACCTGTGAGGTGGAGTGCAGTTCTGTCGAGGAGCAGCGTTACTATGAATTCTCCAATGCTCTGACCGACGGCGCGGTGGTTTCACTGGCCCATCTGGTTATGGGGGAGAAACGCGAGGAGATTCCCATTGTCGTCTTTGCGACACCCACTATTATGGTCAGTATGATGGACCGGATGATGGGCGGCACCGGCGCGGTGGAGGACGACCTTCCGTCGGACTATTCTTATACGGACCTGGATCTGACCCTCTATGAGAGCTTGATGCGGGATTTCGTATCGCTTTTGGGCGGAAGCTGGGAAAATTATATTGATTTAGACTTTGAGTTTGGCCGTGTGGAACCCAACCCGACTCTGGTTCAGCTGATTAACCTGGAAGAGACAGTGGTTCTGGTTGGAATGGACATCAAGTTCCCCAACTGTGACGGCCGGCTGAGCATATGCCTGCCGGGCATGATGCTGACAAATATTTTTACAGCGATCAACCGGGAGAATCCTGGCCTACGCGCAGCGCAGGAGGATTGCTCGGATGAGATATACGACCACCTTCGTGAAAGCACACTGGAAATTGTGGTCGAGCTTGGACGGACTACCGTGGAGCTTCGGGACATCTACCACCTGAATGTGGGAGATATCATCAATTTGAACCAGAGTAAAGACAGCCTAGTGGGTGTTCGGATTGGCGGCGCACGATGGTTTTCCGGGCCAATGGGCACATACGCGAAGCATCTGGCCGTAAAGATTAAAGATGTGCATGAAATTGCAGCAGTAGATAGGAGGTCTGAGCCGGCAGATGAGCAGTGAAATCTTTAACCCGATGGAGATCGACGCCATAGGCGAGATCATGAATATCAGCCTGGGGTCCTCCGCAACTGCTGTTTCCAATATGCTTGACAGCCGTGTGGACATCACGACCCCGACCGTGGCAGTGGTCAATGCAGAGGATTTTGCCCTTGGCGACATGGAACCGGCCGTTGGCGTAGAAATCAAATACGTCACCGGCCTGGAAGGCAGCAACATTATGCTGCTGAAATTCCGTGATGTCAAGGTCATCGTGGACATTCTGATGGGGATGGACACCCCGGACGATGAATTTGAGTTGAACGATCTTGCGCTGAGCGCCGTCTGCGAGGTCATGAACCAGATGATGGGTGCGGCTTCCACCGCTTTGTCTGACTTTCTGGGGCGCATGGTCAATATCTCCACGCCGCAGACGTTTGACGGCAACAACGTGGAGGAGCTTCGTAAGGAACGGTTCCCGGTCTCGATGGGCCCCATTGTGGTGGTGCGCTTTGCGCTTACCATTGGCGACTCGCTCAAAAGTGAGTTTATGAACGTTATGTCGGTGGACCTCGCGCGGGAGCTGATTGCGGGCTTCGGCCTCAGTGAGAACGGCGAACAGGCGGCCCCTGCGGCGGAAGCGCCCGCGCCTGAGCCGTCAGACGGCGGGACGCTGACACAGGAACAGATTGAGGCTATGATGGGCGGCGGCGCTCCCGCACCGCAGCCGGCACCTGCACCGTCAGACGGCGGAACCCTCACACAGGAGCAAATCGAGGCTATGATGGGGGGCGGCGCGGCTCCCGCACCGCAGCCGGCGCCTCAACCCACGCCGCAGCCTGTTATGCAGCAGCCTCCGATGCAGGCACCGCCGCCGGGCCAGATGCCCCAGGGGCAAATGCCGCCGCAGGGGTATTATCCGCCCTATTACGGTTGGCCACAGCCGCAGGACGGAGCGTATCCGCCCCCGCCTCCTGGTTATTATATGCCGCCAGGCAATTGGGGCGGCATGCCGCAGGGGGAAAGGATGGACAGCAAGGTGGTCAAGACCACGCCCGCCCCTTTGCCGGCGCTGGAGGATGGCACGACGCTCAACGAGGAGCAAAGCCAGAATCTGGATTTGATTATGGGCGTTCCGCTGGAGGTGGCGGTGGAAATCGGGCGGACCAGAAAAAAGGTCCAGGAGATTCTGTCGCTCAGCAAGGGCTCTCTCGTTGTGCTGGATAAGCTGGCCGGCGATCAGGTAGATATCTACGTCAACGGAAAGTGTATCGCGCGGGGCGATGTGGTTGTCATCGACGACAACTTTGGAATCCGCGTCAATGAAATTCTCCGCAGACCAGGCTTGGAGGATTTAACATAGATCCGGCGCGAGCCAGGAAACCGGCATTTTCCAGCGGTCAAATCCGGTGGAAATGCGATAAAATCTTACGAAAAGGATGAGAATAGTTATGGCTAAAATTCTTCTGGTGGATGACGCTGTGTTTATGCGGAAGGTTATCAGTGATACGCTGAGCAAAAACGGTTACACCGATCTCTATGAGGCGGTGGATGGCGCGGATGCGGTGGAGAAATACAGCGAGATCAATCCTGATCTGGTCATCATGGACATCACAATGCCCAACATGGACGGGCTGGAGGCCCTGAAGGCGATTCGCGCAAAGAACAGCGCGGCAAATGTGGTCATGTGCTCGGCAATGGGCCAGGAGGCCATGGTTATTGATGCAATTCAATCCGGTGCGCGCGATTTTATCGTCAAACCCTTTAAGCCGGAACGTATTATGAAGACCGTCACCACCATCCTGGGCGGCGCTTAATGCTGGAAAACGGGCTGACCCTGCTTTGGATGCTGGTGGCCGTTGTCGTGGTCCTCGGACTGGCCTATCTGGCGACGCGGTGGATTTCGACACGCGGTATCGGCGGCATCATGGGCGCGGGCTCTGCCGGTGAATTCAGTGTGCTTCGCCAGATTGTGGTGGGGCGCAATGAGCGCTTGCTTTTGGTTCGGCTGGGAGAGCGGTGCCTGCTCCTGGGTGTCACGGGGGGGGGGATTTCCCTCCTGAAGGAGCTGGAGCCGGAGGAAGCGGAATATTGGCTCAGGTCAAAGACACAGCCGAATGGCGCACCCAGTTTTTTGGACGTGATTCGGGAGAATTTCAAGAAGAAGAAATGAGCGTGAAAACGTGTTGGACAATGGTTTGATTAATATCAACGGTGACAGCGTCCAAACGTTGGATATCATCATCTTGATGACGGTGATCTCCCTCATCCCCATGATGGTGGTGATGATGTCGTCCTTCACGCGGTATGTCATCTCCCTCTCCTTCCTGCGCAACGCGATGGGCACGCAGCAGTCTCCTCCCAATATGGTGTTGGTGGGGTTGGCGCTGTTCCTGACGTTGTTTACCATGGGGCCCGTCATTGAACAGATTCAGACGGACGCGTACACGCCGTATGTCAATGAAGAGATTTCGCAGGAGGAGTTTTTCAGCCGGGCGCAGGTGCCGTTGAAACAGTTCATGGTTCGGAACACAGATGGATCTGCGATTCGGATGTACTGCAATATGGGCAGTTTTGACGTGCCGGGGACTGAGGAGGAGGCGACCGGGCTGCCGCTGCGGGTCCTGATTCCGGCTTTTATGACCAGCGAGCTGAAACGGGCCTTTCAAATTGGATTTTTCCTCTATCTGCCCTTCCTGTTGATCGATGTGGTGGTTTCCACAACCTTGATGGCAATGGGTATGGTTATGCTGCCGCCGGCCATGATTTCCACCCCCTTTAAGCTGCTCTTCTTTATTTCGCTTAACGGCTGGGAGCTGGTGTTTTCCACCCTGGTCCACGGGTTCCGTTAGCGGAGAAAGGACACACCTTGGATATCAACGAGATTGGCAATGTTCTACGTGAGGCTATTAATGTTATCCTGAAGATAAGCGCTCCTATTCTGTTGCTGAGCATGTTTGTAGGGGTTATTATGGCTCTCGTTCAGGCCGTCACTCAGGTCCATGAGCAGTCGCTGAACTTTATCATGAAGCTGGTCGTCGTGATCGGGGTGCTGATGATCGGCGGCGGATGGATGCTGCAAATGCTTCAGGAGTTTGCCCTGGGCCTGTTTGAAATAATGTAGCGGCCTATGTTTGATTGGAGTAGATTTACTTTATTTCTCTATGTTGTGATGCGGATGTCTGGGTTTGTTCTCTTCAACCCTATTCTCGCGCGCAACGGTTTTCCAAACCTTTATAAGGCTGGATTTATTCTCGCAACCTCTGTGGCTGTTTATGCCGCAGATGGCGGGACGGTTCCCGTTCCGTCGTCCCTCCTCATTTTTATGCTTCGGCTGATGCTGGAATTGGGTCTGGGTTTATCGGTGGCCCTGATTATGCGCTTCTTTTTTTATATTCCAGATCAGGGCGGCAACGAGATCGATACCCAGATGGGCTTGACTATGGCCCGGACGTATGATGCGGGCTCCCAGGCGCAGATGACGGTGACGGGTAATTTGCTCAACGCAATGATGCTTTTGCTTTTCTTTGAGGCAAACGGTCATAACACATTGATGCGGCTGATGATGACCTCGGGCGAGATTGTTCCCTTTGGCAGTGTATCTTTTCACAGCGGTATTCCGGAGCTCGTGGTGGAGTTGTTTGTGGAATGCGCATTGCTGTCGGTGAAACTCTGTTTGCCCATTTTGGTTGCGGAGCTGCTGGGCCAAGTCGGCATGGGTGTTTTGATGAAGGTGATTCCTCAGATCAATGTGTTCGCGATCAACATTGAGTTTAAAGTTATCGTCGGCCTGTCAATGCTGTATATCATGATCGCCCCCATTAGCGAGTTTTTGCTGGATGTGGAACTACAGATGCTTTCTGGAATACGGCAGCTCCTGATCCAGGTGGGTTAGGGAGAGAGAACCGGATTACAAGGGGGGATTCTTCTGGCTTCCGATCCGTCAAAAACCGAGAAAGCAACCCCAAAACGATTAAGGGATGAACGGAAAAAAGGTCACATACCCATGAGCCGAGACGTGATTTCGGCCGTCTCGTTGCTGGCCTTGATCGTCTCGCTTATGATTTTGACCGGCTCTTTGATTGAGCCCATGGCGGGGTTTATGGGCTACTGCTTGCAGTTGGCGGCGGGAGCGGACTTTGCGGATGTGGCAAAAACGCTGGGGTTTCGCTTTCTCAATGTAGCGGCAAGCACCTTGGCTCCGGTGCTTGTCTTGATGGTCAGCGCGGGCGTTATCGCAACTTTGGCGCAGACCAAACTGTTGGTGACAACTGAGCCTATTAAGCCGAAATTTAGCAAAATTAGTCCCTTAAAGGGGTTTAAACGTCTTTTTTCGGCAAAAAGTCTGATAGAGACTGTAAAAAACCTGCTAAAGGTTACTCTTCTTTTAATTTTGGTGTACTCCAGTCTCAGCGGCATGGTGCAGGTTGTGCCTTTTTTCTTGAATGCTGACATTCCTGGCGCTGTGCAGTTTCTTTTGGAACGAATTAATTCCATGCTTTTTAAGGTGTTTATCGCGTTTGCTGTTGTAGCGGCGGCGGATTTTCTCTATCAACGCTGGAGCTTCGATAAAGAAATGCGGATGACCAAGCATGAGGTTAAGGAAGAATACAAGCAAATTGAAGGCGACCCGAAAATCAAAGGCAAGATGAAAGAGAAGCAACGCGAGATGGCGATGTCTCGTATGATGCAGCAGGTTCCCCAAGCCGACGTCATAATCCGTAACCCGACCCACGTGGCGGTTGCGCTGCGGTATCACCCGGGGGAGGACGACGCGCCCTATGTTTTGGCCATGGGTCTCGATTCGCTGGCGCTTCGCATCGTTTCGCTTGCCGAGGAAAACAATATCACTGTGATTGAAAACGTGCCCTTGGCCCGCGCGCTCTACGATCAGGCGGAGTTAAACCGTCAGATCCCCCCCAGCCTCTATGAGGCGGTGGCCGAGGTCATGATTTATCTATATAAGCTTGGAAAGCTCAAGGGTACGCCCAAGAGCTGACGGATCATGGAAAGGAATGAGACAATGAAACGGCTTCTGACCAATACAGTTTCGCTGCTGGTCGTTGTCATCGTCCTTTTCCTGATATTACCATTGCCGGCCCCGTTGCTCGATGTGCTGTTGGTGATTAATATTGGCCTTTCCGTTATGATTCTGTTGATTACGATGAACATTTCGGATGCGCTGGATTTCTCCATCTTTCCATCGCTGCTGCTGATTACTACGCTGTTTCGGCTGGGTATGAACGTTTCATCGACCCGTTTGATTCTTTCCAACGGCGGAAACGCGGGCGAGGTCATTAACGCTTTCGGCCAGCTGATTACCCGCGGGAATCCGGTTATCGGTTTTGTGGTCTTTATCATCATTGTGTTGATGCAGATGATCGTTATCTCCAAGGGCGCTGAGCGTGTGGCCGAGGTGGCCGCCCGCTTTACCCTGGATGCGATGCCCGGCAAGCAGATGGCAATCGACGCCGATCTAAACACCGGCCTGATTGATGAACAAGAGGCCAAGCACCGGCGTGAGAAAATCCAGAAGGAAGCCGATTTCTACGGCGCGATGGACGGCGCAACCAAGATCGTCAAGGGCGACGCAACCATGAGTATTATTATTACTCTGATTGACCTGATTGGCGGTTTTGTCATTGGCATGGTTCAGGGTGGCATGGATTTCTCGACAGCCTTGAGCGTGTACTCTCTGGCCACCATTGGCGACGGTCTGGTCTCTCAGCTGCCGTCCTTGCTGATTTCTACCGCCACCGGTATGGTGGTCACGCGTTCCGTCTCGGACGGAAGCTTGAACGACGACGTTCTCAAACAGTTTACCAACCAGCCCAGGTCCATGATTGTGGCCGGCTGTGCGCTGATTTTCCTGGCAGTTATGCCCCATACGCCGCATTTTTCCCTGAGTGTTGTGGCTGTAATTTTGCTGGGAATGGGATTTGTGCTGAGCCGGCAGATGCGGGTGCGGGCAGAGGAGGCCGTTGCGGCTGAACAGCCGGAGGCCCAGGTGCCGATCGAGGAGGCAGCCCCGGCGGAAGCCGACTACTTCAAGGATATCAGCAACGTCTATTCCCTGCTTTCGGTGGAGCCGATTGAAATGGAGGTCGGCTACAGCTTAATTCCGCTGGTGGATGAGTCGAGCGGCGGCAAGCTGATAAACCGTATTGTGATCTTCCGAAGACAGTACGCGCAGGAAATGGGCTTTGTTATCCCTACGGTCCGGCTGCATGACGGCTCCCTTCTGGGGACGAACCAATATATTATCCGTATCAAGGGCGAGGAGATTGCTCGGGGCGAAATTCTGGTGGACTACTACCTGGCGCTGGAACCCTCAAACCCACTGGGTGAGATTGAGGGAATTGAGACTGTTGAGCCGGCGTACGGCATTCCCTCTCGCTGGATTTTGCCGGAAAACAAAGAAATGGCCGAGATTTATGGTTATACGGTCATTGACCCCCTGTCGGTTATGCTGACCCACCTCACGGAGATGATTCGCCAGCATGCCTACGAGCTGCTGACTCGTTCGGAGACCATTCAGTTGGTTGAGAACCTGAAAAAGACCAACCCTGAGCTGGTGGAGGAGGCTTGTCCGGCCATCATTTCCTATGCGTTGCTGGAAAAGATTCTTCGCAACCTGCTGATGGAGGGCATTCCCATTCGCGATCTGGGCACCATTTTGGAGACTTTGGTGGATGCCTACGTCAATACCCACAATCCCGATCTGCTGACGGAAAATGTTCGCGGTGCGTTGAGCCGGACCATTACCAGAAGATTTTGCGAAAACGGGCAGATTCGAGTGGTCACCATGGATGACGAGATGCAGCGCCGCGTCGCGGCGTCTCTTACCAAGAACGATTACGGCGTATATTTGGCTATGGGACCGGATTTGCTCCAGCCGCTGCTGACACAGTTGGCCGAGCATATGAAGAAATTCACTGAGTTGGGCCAGTCGCCGGTGCTCCTGACCAATGAAGTCATTCGCGTCTATCTCAGACGGCTGCTGGCACAGTATTTTCCGGGCCTTTATGTGCTTGCCTTCAACGAGTTGGTCGGTACGGTGCAGATTCAGTCTATCGGCAACATCGTCCTCCCGTCGGGAACTGAGAGGAAGGTGGTTTAAGCGTGGTAGCGCAGGATGCTTACGCTGGAATGAGCGTTGACGAGCTGTTTCAGGAATACCAGCGAGCCCCGACCAATGAGCTCCGCTGGGAGATCGTACTCCGGCACAGGAAGTTCATTACAGAGACCGTTCTCCGCTTGCGCAACATTTGCAACAGCTTTTCTCAGATGGAGGATGTGATCGACGAGGTTCTAATTGAACTGGTGAACGCGGTTGACACCTACGACCCCTCTAAGGCCAGCTTTAAGGCCTATGTCTATAAGCGAATTACCGGCATTGTAATTGACTTGGCCCACCGGGAGAGTTTAGGCCCGCGTTATTTTCACCGCAAGGTGCGAGCCGTTGAACGGGCCAACTCGGAGCTCTATTGTCAGCTGGGCCGCTTTCCCAACGAAGAGGAGATTGCGGCGCATACCGGTATGAGCGTCGAGCAGTACCGCAAGACCATGGCGAACGCATCGCTCTACAGCACAACCTCGTTGGATGAGATGTTGGAGAGCTATGCCGAAATTCCCTCCGCCTCCGTCAAGGACGCGGCAAATGAGATGGACCCCGAGAATATCTGGCAGCGCAGCGAGTTGACCGAGGCGCTGGCGGAAAAGATCGGGATGCTCAGTCAGAGCCACCAGTTGGTGCTGTCGCTCTACTACGAGAAAGAAATGGGAATGCGGGAAATTGCCGAGATTTTGGGCGTTACTACATCGCGGGTCTCCCAGATTCACGCCAGTGCGATTCAGAAGCTGCGGGTCCTGTTAAGCGACTACGGCGAGATTAAGAAAAAGTAAATTTGCGCTTTATACCGTTCTTGAAAGGGAAGTGTATCCATGTTTAAGGGTTTCTACAATCTGACCTCTGGTATGTTGACTCAGGGGCGGAAACTAGACGTTGTCTCCAACAACATGTCGAATGTCGCCACGACTGGCTTCAAACAGGACCGTTTTACCAACTCCACCTTTGACCAGGTGATGTGGAGCAGGGTGGGCAATAAGCACAAGGAGTACATAGATATCGGCGAACAGAGCTATATCACGGCGCCCAGTCAGATGTATACCGACTTCAGCCAGTCGAGCTTTGACGATACGGGCATGCCGCTGGACTTTGCGATTGAAGGGGAAGGCTATTTTGCGGTGGAAACCGACAACGGCCGAATTTATACCCGGGCCGGTGACTTTATGCTGGACGATGAGGGCTACCTCTGTATTCCACGCCGGGGCCGGGTGTTGGACGTGAATGGCAACGAGATGCTGATTGTGACCGATCGGATTGAGAGCGACGGCTACGGCGGTATTTATACCGAGGACGGTGCTTTCCTGGGCAGGTTGGGTGTGTATGCCTTTGAGGACGACGAGGCGGCACTGGAAAAGAACGAGTATGGCCAGTTTGTCACGGATGTAGAGCCGCAGATGGTGCAGCCTCGAATTTTGCACGGGATGCTGGAACGGTCCAACGTGGACCTGGTCCAGCAGATGGTGGATATGATCGCAAGCCAGCGTCTGTATCAGAACTGCGCGCAGGCGACACAGTTATATAATGGAATGATGAGTCATATAACCGCCGACATTGGACGGCTCTGATAAATTACAGGGGGAGCGAACAGTATGGATCCTTCATTTTATACGGCGGCAGTGAGCGCGGCGCAGCAGCAGCTTCGGATGAACGTCCACGGCAATAACATTGCCAACGTCAACACCTATGGCTTCCGCTGTAAGAGGCCTACTTTCAACGCATTGATGGTGGGCAACATGGACGGCATCAACGAGGACTTGCCCAAGGGGGTTGGCTCCCGGATGATTATGGCGGCTACCGACTTTAGCACCAAGGGAGTCACAGGGACCGACCGGGATTTGGATTATGCCATTGAAGGGGATGGATTTTTTGCCCTCTTTGATCCGGCCAGCGGCACCTATTCCTATTCGAGGGATGGCTCCTTTACTATGTCGGAGCGCAAGGTAAATGTGACTAACGAGGACGGCGAGACCGAGCAAACCTCCATTTGGTATCTGTCTGACGGCTTGGGCCGCTTCGTGCTGGGGCAGGACGGACGGCCAATCGAAGTGGACGCCGACCATACCGATGAAATACTGCCGGTGGGCGTCTTCGATTTCATCAACCGAGACGGTATGATGCACCAAGAGGAGAATACCATTATTCCGGTCGAAAAGAACGGCAACCTCCGCAGGGGAGACGGAAAACTGGTGCAGGGTTATTTGGAGCTGTCAAACACAGACCTGGCAAACGAGCTGGTCAAGGTGATTGAGACGCAGCGCTCCTACATGTATATGCTGCGAATGGTCCGGACTTCGGACGAGATTGCGTCTACTGTTAGCAGCCTGAGCCGCTAATAAAAGCCAGAACTAGGGAGATCGTATATGGAAATCAAAAATTATAACGAGCTGTCGTCTCTGGAGATTGACACCCTTCGTGAGATCGGCAGCATCGGGACTGGAACCGCCGCCACGGCGCTTTCAGAAATGTTGAATCAGAGGATTCGAATTACCCTCCCAGAGGTCCGGATTATGGGTTACAATGAGGCTATCGACTGGATTGGCGGCCCAGAGGCCATAACGGCGGGGGTGCTGGTTCGCATCTCCGGGCAGATGAACGGCATTATGTTGTCGGTGCAGCCGCTGGAGTTTGTGAACCTGGTTCTCAACAGTATGCTCAGCGAGGAGATTAAGGACTACGAGGATTTGGGTGAGATGGAACGGTCTGCGCTGGTCGAGGTTGGCAATATAATGATTTCTACCTTTATCAACGCGCTCTCGGATCTGGCGGGCATCACGATGGAGATGACCATCCCCAGCTTGACGGTGGATATGCAGGGCGCGATTCTAACTGTACCTATGGCCGAATATGGGGGGCAGACAGATTATTTGATGACCATTGGCGGAAACTTTGTCTGCAACGACAAGGAGGTTCCCTGCCACTTGATTTTGTCTCCAGATGTACGGTCCTTAAATTTCCTTTTGAGAAAGCTGGGCGTGACGGATGTCTAACGGAACAAGGATAACGGTTGGAATTGCGGACATGAAAATGGCGCAGTGGGATGGCACTTTGATTACGTATGCGCTGGGCTCTTGTATTGGCATCTGCCTTTACGATCCGCAGATCAAGCTGGCGGCCCTGATCCATATTATGCTGCCCCTGAACATGGAAGCGGGGCGGAAGAACGAAATGAAATACGCAGACACTGGCATTCGGGAGACGCTGAAGCAGATGACGGCCCATGGCGCAAATAAGGCCCGCATCACCGCGAAGATCGCGGGCGGAGCTAAGATGTTTGAGGTAGCCGGAAACGGCGCGCTGGGTAACATCGGACAGCGAAACATAGAGAGCGTACGAATGACCCTCCGGCGAGAAGGGATCCGGCTGCTGGCCGAAAATGTCGGCGGCAGTGTGGCGCGGACACTCTCTTTCGATGCGGCGACCGGTCAAGGTTTTATTAAGGCATACGGACAACCGGATATTTTTCTGTAAGAGAAAAAACGCTTTTTTCCTTTTCCTTACCCTATGTATCTTGCATCTGACGGGGAAGCGTGTTATAATAGAATAAAATGATAAATAACAGCCTAGAAAGGAGTGGAGGACAATGGGAGAGAAGGACAAGAGCTCAATCCTACTGGAATCCGGCACCAATGAAATTGAGATAATGGAGTTCACCATCGATGGAAACCTCTACGGCATCAATGTTGCAAAGGTGTTGGAGATCATGCTCTCCGCACCAGTCAAGGAGATGCCCCATACCCACCCAGCGGTGGAGGGGATTTTTAAACCCCGTGAGGTTGTGCTGACGGTGGTAAATCTGCCGCAGTATCTGGGCAGCAGTTCCGAGACCCATGAGAAGGACTTGTTCATCGTAACTAGCTTCAACCAGATGAACATTGCTTTCCGGGTACATACCGTGGTAGGCATTAGCCGCATTTCCTGGGTGGACATTCAGAAGCCCGACAAAACCGTTAGCGGCGGCGAAGAGGGCGTGGCAACCGGAATTGCCCAGTGCGATGGCAAGCTGGTGACCATTCTGGACTTTGAGGAGATTGTGGCTCGCATTGCGCCTGAGACCTCTATTCAGATTAAGGAGATTGATGCAATGGGACCGCGCAGCCGCGATAAGCGTCCTATTGTGATTGCCGAGGATTCAAGCCTGCTCTCCAAGATGATTCATGAGGCCCTTGTGAAAGCAGGTTACAGCAACCTTAAGATGTTTACAAATGGTCTGGATATGTGGGAATTTCTCAAGGGAGCGAAGGAGAGCGGCGACCTCTTTGACAAGGTTGCGCTGATTATTACCGACATTGAGATGCCTCAGATGGACGGGCACCGGCTGACCAAGCTGGTAAAGGAGGACGGCATCCTCAAGGAACTGCCGTTGATTATTTTCTCCTCATTGATTACCGAGGAAATGTATGTCAAGGGCAGACAACTGGGAGCGGATGAGCAGCTCAGCAAGCCGGAGATCGGCCGTTTGGTTTCAGTTATGGATCGTTTGCTCGCGAAACGGGTGCCAAACCCCGCCAGCGTCTCAGTTTGAGACATGGCGGAGTCCAGGAAACACAGGAAGTAGGAGGCAGAGATGGCTAGCAGCAAATATATCGTACGGCATCCGATTAAGGATGCGGAGAGTAATATTATTGGCTATGAAATCCTCTATTATGGTGAAAATCAGGCATATGGCGGGGGGGAAGGAAGCCGCACAAACGAGTTTGCCGCTGCCGATACCATTTTTAATTTTCTCACACAGAACACGGAGAAGTCGCTGAAGGGGTCGCTCAACTTTATGACCTTTACCACGACTTTGTTGGCGAAGAAGGTTCCGCGTCTCTTTGAGAAGGATGATCTGGTCATTCAAATTGATGACAGCGTGATTATTCACCCCTTGGCTATGCACTTTGTACAGCAATACGCCAAGGAGGGTTACAAAATCGCGGTTAATGAGTTTCAGTTTGCGCCTCGCTATCTGTCTCTGATGGATGAGATTGACTATATCAAGCTGAACTTCCGCGAGATGAGCGATCTGTCTATTCATAATATCATTGAGATTGCCCACAGTATGGGTAAAAAGATCATCGCCACTGACGTGGACACCGAAGCTTTGTACGACAAGGCTGTTGCGGAGGGAGCCGACGCGTTGGAGGGTAAGTTTGTTGCAGATAAGCTGGCGACAAAGACTCATTCCAGTGGCTATCTCCAGGGCAACTTTTTCCGGTTGATGATCGCGGTCACAAAAGACGAACCGGACATGGAGGAGATCGAACAGATCATCTCTATAGATGCATCTTTGACCTATGGTTTGCTGCGTATTGCAAACTCAGTACATTTTGCGTTGCGTCAGCGCTGTACGACGATCCGGCAGGGTATCATGACGCTGGGTATTGGTCAGCTCAAGCAGTGGATTTATCTGCTCAGCGCCAGCAACGCGGAGAATGAGATTGATCCTGACTCGGAGGAATTCTTGAAACTCTCCTTCCTCCGGGCAAACTTCTGCAGTGAACTGATGAACTATACCCAGAAGGTCCCCGTCACCAAGGGTGAGGCGTATTTAATGGGTATGTTCTCCACGCTGAACTATTTGGTGGATGCCCCCATGGAGGAAATTTTGGGTGAGGTTCCGATTTCCAACGAAATTAAAATGGCTTTGCTGAACCAAGAGGGGCCGTGTGGCGCACTATACGGGTTGGTCCTGAGCTATGAGCACGCGGATTGGAGCAAGGTGACGAAGTATTCCGAGGAGTTGGAAATTCCGGCAAATCTGCTGACCTCTCTGTATTTTGACTGCATGGAGCAGGCCAACATGGTTTGGAAAGACATGAACGCGCAATAAAGTATAATTTGAAAGTGACACCGCCATTTGGAAATGGCGGTGTCCTTTTTGCTCCGGTATATCTGCAAAAAGCTGCCCCATACGAGAGGATACCTCGTATGGGGCGGTGGCTTTCTCTCTGTATTTCAATGACCATGTAATCAGGGCTTTTGCACGGTCTTACGAAGGGTCCAGACGATTTTAGAGAGTTCGGCACGGTTGATGGGATTGTCAGGGTAGAACATGCGCTTCCCGGTTTCGGAGTCGATGGAACCCTCGATGAACTTAGCTTGGTACATCGCAACCACAAAGTCATCGTCGGTATCGGCGAAGGGGGAGGGGACAGCGCTGCGATGGAGACCTAGCGCGCGGGAAGTCAGCTTGGCAATCAGAGCACGATTTGCAGGCGCGTTCAGGCCGGAGGCAAAATCGGCATCGTCCAGAAATCCAAACTCCAAGGCAATCTTTTGATAGCCGTCGGCCCAGTGCGCCTCCAATTTTGGCTGCTCCTGGAATCCAATGGACAGGAGTATCATCTTTAGGGCTTCGCCGACAGACACCTGAGCGTTGGGACGGAAGGTGCTGTCCGAATATCCGCCGATAATGCCGGACGAATAGAGATCATGGACATAGGAGGAAAACCAGTCAGTTCCACTCACGTCGGAGAAAATAGATATTACCGGTTTTTGTGTCTGTGGTGTATCGGACCAAACCGCAGTTACATAGAGGTTCTGCTCCACGATAGTGTCCTCTGTGAGGGGAATATTTCCTTCCATGTACCAGCCGGTAAAGTAGTAGCCTTCGGCGGTGACAGAGGGAAAGCTGTGATAGATGTCTCCCATTACATAGAGCCATACATCGGTTTCCAGATTGCCGCCGTTGCCGTCAAAAATCACATAGCAGATGTCGGGGCAGTTTTGTCCGGTGTAGTCGCCGTAGAGGAAAAGCTGCGCCTCGCGGATGCGGCGGTTGAGTAGAGAAATGTTGATCTGTGTTCCAACGTGACAAAAGACGCCAATCGAACTGGCGATCTCGCTGGCGCTGTAGTTTCCAATTCCGTTGCTGAGCATGGACCAGAAACGGTACTCACTGTTGACATGTGACGTTCCAAGGTTATAGGTCATGCTGGACACCGCGTCGAACTGCTCTTGTGTCAGCGTGATATTGTTGCGTCTTATGTAGCGGGTGAGGTATTCCTCAATGGGAGCCAGCATTTGACGCATCAGCTTGTCGGCTTCCTCCTCGGTGATACCGTCCGGATAGTCCTTTGGATCAACGTGCGTACCGTAACCGATTGCCCAACTGCCTACGTCGAGGATGAGGTCGGGGGAAAAGCCTTCAAAGTCTTTAATCAGCGCGATGCCGGCTTCGCTGGTTCGCAGACGGTCGGGGTCCCCATATTCGTCCGGGTCCTCTGTACCACCCGGCAGTTCAGAGAAATTGTCCTCCCGCGCGTCATTCTGGGCCTGGTCAACCAGCTCCGAAAGGTCAATGGCGGAAGTAGGGGAGGGCAAAATGGTTACAAGCATGACAACACATAAAGAAAGGCAAAATATCCTGTTTTTCATGTTAATTCTCCAAAATATCAGATGTGATTTGTTGAATCAAGGGATAATACAGGGACTGCTTATCCGCATCCACACCAAGTATATCATAATTTGTAATGTATTGCAACTTTTTTGGAAGGATTTTATTCATAGCTTGTATATTTTTTCTCAGGCGCGGCTTAAGAATTTGGTATTAGAAACCAGGCGGCATGGCGCGGACGGTGTGGAGAAGAGCTGTGATATGATGAAAACGGGCGCGAATGCATATGAGAAGCGGAGATATACCGCACCGGGGCGGCCTTTTGTTGCAATGTGCAAAAAAACGTAAGATATCCCGTGTCTGAAATTGTACAGTACCACCGAAACCGGGTCGAAAAAAATGCACAAGAAGCACAGGAATTTTCCATATGACAGAGACATAAAATTTAAATATGTGCGCGATAGAAGGACTGCTTTGTGCAATCCCGACATTTTTGCACACTTGGGGTGAAAAACTTGAAAGCTGATATGAAGTGTGGTATACTGAATACGTAAGTTGTAGATTTTTGCAGTTTTTTCACCATTGCTTTCTTTTCTGCAGGTAGGTCTGGAGGGAAAGTATGCGCAACTCCGCACAAAATCTGCAAATCGATTTCATAAGGAAGGTGCGAGATTGGAAAACTATACTAAGTATAAGTTGAAAGCCGTCGAAGAACTGGCACCGTATCTGGACGGTACCGACAGAGTTTTCGTCCTGGCTTGCAACAAGTGTTTCAAAGAATTCGAAACACTGGCCGAACCTGAATGCGCTGAGCTGGTGAAAATTGCCACCGAAAGGGGCAAGACCATCACAGGCACTGCAAATGTCGATTTCCTGTGTAACAAGACCCAGACAGAGAAGAAGCTGAAGCTGCCCGAGGGAACTAAGGGCGTCTTTGTCATCTCCTGCGGCCTGGGCGTCCAGACGGTTGCCAGCATGGTGGATGTTCCCGTTTACACCGCCACCAACACGTTGAACTACACCGGCCATCACGGCATGGCTCTAACCCAAAAGAGCTGCGACGCATGCGCGCAGTGCTACCTGAACATCACCGGCGGCGTTTGCCCCATTGTGGACTGCTCCAAGAGCCTGGTCAACGGGCAGTGCGGCGGCGCGAAGGCGGGCAAGTGCGAGATTGACCCCAACAAGGACTGCGCGTGGCAGAAGATTTACGAGCGGCTGGAGGCCCAGGGCCGTCTGGAGGAGTTCCTCAAACAGCCTATCCAGTTCCGCGACTACAATAAGACCAATTTCAAGGTTATCAACGAGTTTGTGAAGGCGGCCCGCGATTCCCGGTTCGCCGGCTACTACGGCGGTATCCATCCTGTCGAGGGCAAGGAGCCCACCGAGCGCAAGCCGCTGGTCAAGTTCCCCTCGCCCAAGACCGCTGTCTTCCCTATGTCCATGCACTTGGGCGCGCCTGCTAAGCCCATCGTGGCCGTGGGCGACACGGTGAAGGTGGGCCAGAAGATCGCCGAGGCGGGCGGCTTCATCAGCGCCCCTGTCCATTCGAGCATCAGTGGTAAGGTGGTTGCCATTGAGGAGCGGCCCCACGCCATTTCGGGCAAGTGCATGGCCATCGTCGTCGAGTCGGACGGCAAGGATACCCTGCATGAGTCGGTCAAGCCCAACAAGCCCCTCGACCAGCTCACCCCCGACGAGATCGTTGAGATCATTAAGGAGGCTGGTATCGCCGGTATGGGCGGCGCAGGCTTCCCCACCTGCGTCAAGCTGAAGCCCGGCAAGCCCATCGACGCCGTTTTGATTAACGGCTGTGAGTGCGAGCCCAGGCTGACCGCCGACCACAGGGTACTACTGGAGTTTGCCGACGAGATCGTCTTCGGCACCAAGGCCATGATGAAAGCCGTTGGCTGCCCCAAGGGCATCATCGTCATTGAGGACAACAAGCCCGACGCCATTGAGCTGATGAAGGCGAAGGTGGAGAAGGAAGAGGGCCTTGAGGTCGTTGTCGCCCGGACGAAGTACCCGCAGGGCGGTGAAAAAATGCTCATCAAGCGTGTGCTGGGCCGTACCGTTCCCAGCGGCAAGCTGCCCGCCGATGTGGGCGCGCTGGTTGGCAACGCCAGCACCGTCAAGGCGATCTCCGACGCCATTCAGAAGGGCATGCCTCTGATTGAGCGCGCGACTACTGTTACCGGCCCGTACATCAAGGAACCCAATAACTTCCTTATTAAGATCGGCACGAGCGCCGCTGAGTTGGTAGAGGCCTGCGGCGGCATCCTGCCCGGCAACGTTATGCTCAAGGCGGGCGGCCCCATGATGGGCTTTGCCCAGAAGGACGTCAACTTCCCCCTCATGAAGGGCTCCAATGGCGTTCTCGCCCTGGACAACGACCATACCCAGCCGGTGGCCTGCATTAAGTGCGGCCGCTGCGTGGACGTCTGCCCGATGGAGCTGGCCCCCCTACAATTCTCCCGCTGCCACGACGCGGAGGATTGGGTTGGCATGAAGGCATACAATGTTATGGACTGCATGGAGTGCAGATGCTGTGAGTCGATCTGTTCCTCTAAGATCCCGCTGTTGAGCAAAATCAAGGCCGGCAAGGCTGCTGTAAGGGGGATGAAGTAATATGTTAATGACCCAAATGAAGTCGAAAGAGACCCTGGAATCCCTGATCGGCGGCAAAGTCTTCATTATCAACTGCCACGGCTGCAAAGAAGTGGGCTTCCCCGAGGAAGAGGCTGCCGCGTTTCAGAAGGAGCTGCAGGACAAGGGCGTCGTCACCGGCATCCTGACCACCGACTATGTCTGTAATCCGGAGAACTTGGAGCTGCGTCTGAGCTATCAGAAGGACAAGATCGACGCGGCCGACATGATTCTGCTCTTCTCCTGTGGCGTCGGCGTGCAGACCCTCTCGGCTTTCCTGCCGAACAAGAAGGTTTACGCGGCCTGCGACACCTACGCGCTGCCCGGCTTCCAGGGCGTCACGCCGCTGGAGCACGACTGCAAGCAGTGCGGTGAGTGTTTCCTGAATATTACCGGCGGCATTTGCCCCCTCACCGCCTGCTCCAAGAGCTTGGTCAACGGCCAGTGCGGCGGCGCGAAGGCTGGCAAGTGCGAAGTCGATCCCGACATGGAGTGCGGTTGGGAGCGGATTTACCGGCGTCTGGCCCAGGTCGGCCGTCTGGACATGCTGAAATGTCCCGTTCAGGTGCGCAACTATGCCACCGACGACGAGGTCAACAAATAAGGATTAGGGGGAAATAAATATGAGAATTAGTGAACTGTTTGCCGACGGCAAGTTTGTCGTTACCGCAGAAGTTGGCCCTGCCAAGGGTTTTCATACCGAGCATATCGTTGAGGAGGCCCAGACGTACCTGAAGGGCATCACCGCCGTCAACGTAACCGACAACCAGTCCTCCGTCATGCGCCTCGGCTCGCTGGCCACCTGTAAGATTCTGAAGGACAACGGCCTGCTGCCCATCTTCCAGATGACCTGCCGCGACCGTAACCGTCTGGCTCTGCAATCTGACCTGCTGAGCGCGGCGGCCTTCGGCATTGACAACATCCTCTGCCTGACCGGCGACCACACCAAGATGGGCGACCATCCCGGCGCGAAGCCCGTGTTTGATTTGGACTCTGTTTCTCTGCTGTACACCGCCTCCCAGTTGGAGAACGGCAAGGACTTGGCCGGCAACGACCTGGTCGGCGAGCCTCCGAAGTTTGCCAAGGGCGCCGTCGTTTCCCCCGCTTCCGATTCCGTAGACGCACAGCTGGCCAAGATGGAGCGCAAGGTGATGGCGGGCGCGGATTACTTCCAAACCCAGGCGATCTTCGAGCCTGAGAAGTTCATCAAGTTCATGGAAAAGGCCAAGCAGTTTGGCAAGCCTGTACAGTTGGGCGTCATTATTCCCAAGGGCGCCGGCATGTGCAAGTTCATGAACAAGAATGTCGCGGGCGTCCATGTGCCCGACGAGATGATCGCGCAGCTTTCCGCCGATCCGGAGAAGGCCAAGGCTGGCATCACCGGCGTTGAGATCGTCGCCAAGATCATTAAGGAGTGCAAGCCGTACTGCCAGGGCGTCCATATCATGGCGCTTGGCTGGGAAAAGCATATCCCCACACTGCTGGAACAGGCCGGCATCTGATTCAATACGCGAGTCCGGCGGGACCTGGGGTCCTGCCGGACCTCTTTATTGGGGGAGGAGGGGCATGGGCGGCGGGCGAAATCCCGGCCAGTCTCAATTTCCGCAAAAAAGGTAAATTTGGGATTGACAGATGGGGGAAGTTCGTGTATAATAATCGAGCGTTGAGGGTGGCTCCCTTGACAAGGGAGCATAGCTCAGCTGGGAGAGCACATGCCTTACAAGCATGGGGTCACAGGTTCGAGCCCTGTTGTTCCCACCACATATGGCCCGGTGGTGCAGTCGGTTAGCACGCCAGCCTGTCACGCTGGAGGTCGACAGTTCGAGTCTGTTCCGGGTCGCCATTTGCCTCTGTAGCTCAGTCGGTAGAGCAGGGGACTGAAAATCCCCGTGTCGTTGGTTCGATTCCGACCGGAGGCACCAATCCCATATTTGTGTTGCGGCGGTGCAGTCCGCCGCACCCGTTCCCCAATCAAACCGCAATCGCTACGCTGGATTGCAGTTTGAGGCGGAAGAAGAAGCCTGCGGATATGGAGCTTTCGGCCGTAGGCCGGAAGCGGAATGCAGCAGGCTTCTTCTGACGCGGGTGTAGCTCATCTGGTAGAGCGCCACCTTGCCAAGGTGGAGGTAGCGAGTTCGAGCCTCGTCACCCGCTCCAATATTGGTGCCATAGCCAAGCGGTAAGGCAAAGGTCTGCAAAACCTTCATTCCCCAGTTCAAATCTGGGTGGCACCTCCAGCTCAGAAATTCCCATGATTGCTCCGTTTCCGCCGTAAGGCGAAAACTGTGCTATCATGGGAATTTCTTCGCTTCCAACTGCGATCCGCTTTGCTGGGCTCGCAGTTGGGGCCGCCCGTTGGGCGGCCTTTTTTATGGCGTGAGTGGGATGCTTGTTGGGTGGTGCAAAAGAGGGAGAAGTGGTTGTTGCCATTTTTTGAATGATGTGTTACAATAAGACAGAGTAACCGGCATGCCATGTGCGGCTGTTTGGAGGGAATGTAGTTGAAACAATATAAATTTCAATACCAAAGCACACCCTCCTTTGTACAGGAGCTTGAGGCATTTCGGGCGAAACACCCGATGGCAAATCATGTGCTCTTTGGGGTTTATTCCGACACCCTCGACCGCAGAATCGTTGGAGAGGCATGCGACGCCATTGAACGGGTTTTCCCGGAGGCTGAATATTATGGCTGCTCCACTTCGGGCAATATTGTAGATTGCGGCTTTCAGCATGGGATTACGATAGCTTGTACCGTTTTTGAGTGTCCTTCTACGCGCGTCTTGCTCCTTCAGTATGAAATTGACAACAGCAATGTGGAGGAGGTCGCGGCCCAGCTTACGGCGGAGATTCAGCGGAACCCTTGGATTAAAGCGGTTGAGCTTTACTTTACTATTTTTAGCGGTGTTTTTACCCGTTTCTGTGAAGGGCTGAGCGATGTATCAGAAGAGGTGCAGATTTTTGGCGGCGTCTCATGCAGCAAAGAAATTGTCGCCAGCGACAGCTTTGTTTTGACCCGAGGCGGCGGATACTCTGAAGCCGGGGTTGCCGCAGTCTGCTATGGCGGTGAGGATTACCATATTGGCTCGATGCGCATCACGGGATGGATGCCTCTGAAACGCCGCTTCCATGTCACCAGTGCCGACGGCTGCCTGATTAAGGAGCTGGATGGACGGCCTGCCTATGAAGTCTACCGCCGTTATCTTGGCATCCCCAACGACGAGAACTTTTTTGTCAACTGTCTGGAATTTCCGCTGCTCTACGATTTCCATGGCATTTCTATTCTTCGGAGTCCCATTGCTTGTTATGAGGATGGCTCCATTGAGGTTGCGGCCGATGTGGGGGAGGGTTCTTTTGTCCGTATGGCATACGGGGACCCTCGCACCATTTTGGGGGCGGTGAACAACGACAGCAACCGCGTCCGGGCGTTTCGCCCCGACCTGATTCATATCTTTTCCTGCTCGGCGCGCAAGGCGTTTTGGGGGGACGATAATCCTACCTATGAGTTGGCTTGCTTTGAAAAAATTGCGCCCAATGTCGGTTTTTTTACCCATGGTGAATTTTTACGCACCGACGGACGGCTCGACCCGCACAACGTCACTCTGGTTCTCGCCGGTATGCGGGAAGGGAACGGGGCAAACCGCATTTTGGAGCCGTCCAAGTACAAGGGAACGCCCCGCATCCTGACAAGGGTTCCGCTGGTTACGCGGATGGCGACTTTTATCTCTGCTTTTTCGAAAGAGCTGGAGGAGATCAACAACAGCTTGGAGGCGGTCAATCAGCAGCTCAAGAGCGCTGCCATCACCGACGGCTTAACCAAGCTTTACAACCGTAGGGAAATCCAATCCCGTATTGAGGACGCGTTCGAGCAGCATCCCGACGCTGGCTTTTCGCTGGTGATGTTTGATTTGGACAATTTTAAGATGGTTAACGACACCTACGGTCACAAGCAAGGCGATTTGGTTATTATTGCGCTGGCCGATCTTCTGCGTAATGGTCCCGCAGGGTCATCGGCGGGCCGGTGGGGCGGCGAGGAGTTTATGCTTCTCCTTCCTCACAGCGGGTTAGAGGAGGCGGCGGAAACTGCGGAGCAGATTCGCAAGGCATTTTCGGCCACAGACTTTGAGACGATTCCGTCGCAGACGGTTAGCGTCGGCGTGACCCAAGTGCGGCCAAATGACACAACCGATACGCTGTGTACAAGGGTGGACGCCGCTCTCTACCAGGCCAAACAGACCGGCAAAAATCGAGTGACCGTTCTGGCATAGCCGGTAGCCCTGTGACAGCAGAAATCCCTGCGGAGTTCGCTCCGCAGGGATTCTCTATGTTTATTCCAGATTCAGCCGTTTGGTGAGGATTCGTTCGGTGGTTACAAAAAATATTGCGATTTGGATGATATTGAGCACATTAAGTGCAAATAAGACGATATTCGTGAGGGGGATAGCTTCCAGGTGGTCCAGCTCCAGTCTGAAATTGTAGCGGCCCAGGGTACGCGCGGCGATGCCGACGATGGTTGTTAAGAGCATATTGATTCCGACGTATGCGCCAACCGCCCAGGCGATGCGGTGGCTATTTGCCAGGTGTCCGAGAGCCAGCGACGCATGGATGTGGGTGACCGAAACCAGGGCGCTGGTCAAGATCAGCAGAACGACCAACGCCAGCATCAGCACGCCGTCCGCGCCGATTCCGCGCAGACCCTTGAACCATTCGTCGAGCGGGGGGATATTCACTGATTGCTGGGCGATGATGAGGACAGAGAGTCCTGCCATGAAAACACTGAGGACGGTCACCACCATGGCGGCGATTCCCTTCGAGGCGATTAGCTGCCAGGGTTTGACCGGCAGGGTGAACATCAGGTAGCCCTCGCTTTTTAAGAGGCCGTTGTAGAAGCGCTGGACAACCAGCACCAGTGTGACGGCCATGACCGCGAAGATGATTCCAATGTAGGCGATAAACAGGACCAGTCCTGGAATGCCCATGCTGTTCGAGTTGAGGGTCAGCCGGTTGATGAACGAAATTGCCAGCAGCGCCCCCCAAAGAGGGAGGAAGACCCGGAACATGGATCGAAAGTCATATTTGAGCAGTTTACCAAGCATTGTTATTCCCTCCTTATACCGACGCGCGGAAGATTTCGCGGAACAGTGCGTCTACGCTCATACCTTCCTGTTCCCGAATGGTGTCAACCGCCTCATGACGGATAACCCGTCCCGCTTTGAGGAAGATTGCCTCGTCCAATACCTGCTCCACGTCTCCGATCAGATGGGTGGAGATGAGCACGGTGCCTTTTTCGTTGTAGTTGCGCAGGATTGTATTGAGGATGAACTCCCGCGCCGCCGGATCGACGCCCGCGATAGGTTCGTCCAGCAGATAGAGCCGCGCGTCCCGGCTCATGACCAGGACCAACTGCATTTTTTCCTTGGTACCTTTGGACATGGTTTTGACCCGCTGGCTCTCCTGTATGCCCAGGCTGTCCAGCATTTGTCCGGCCCGCTCCCGGCTGAAGTCGGCGTAGAAGTCGGCGAACAGCTCCAACAGGTCCTTTACCTTCATCCAGTCGGGAAAGTACATCTGATCGGGCAGGTAGCTGACCCGCGCCTTGGTTGCGGGGCCGGGGGACATTCCGGCGATTTGCAGAGCGCCTTCTGAGGGCTGGAGCAATCCGCAAAGCAGTTTGATGAGGGTGGTTTTGCCCGAGCCGTTCGGACCGAGCAGTCCCACAATTTTTCCCTCTCCTACCGTTAGTTCAACCTGGTCCAGGGCCCGAACCCCGCCATAGCGCTTGCTCAGTCCCCGGCATACAATCAATTCATTTGCCATACTTATAATCTCCCTTTCATCGTGCTGAATGTGATTGGGTGGTCTCAATTTGAGGATAGGCGCTTTTGATTCGGCTGTGTCAAGCTTCCTCCCCCCAATTCTCCAGCAGCTGTACTGCCTCGTCCTTGGAAAAGCCAAGGTCGGCCATGCTTTGCAGGTAGTCCCGGATTCGCTCCTCCGCCAAACGCCGGCGCAGAGCGGTCAATGCCGCTTCGTCCTCCGTGACGCTCCGCCCGGCGGTGCGGTTGGAACACACCAGCCCGTCGGCTTCTAATTGAGCCAGGGCCCGCTGCATGGTGTTGGGATTGACGCCCGCCTCGGCGGCCAGATCCCGAACCGGCGGTACGCGCCCCCCCAGCGGATAGATGCCCGTGGCGATGCGCAGAGCAAGCCGCCTGTGCAGTTGGAGCCAAATGGGTGAAGTGTCGGTCAGTTTCCAACTCATTTTCACATCTCCTGTGCTATTGTATTATGACACTAATACAATAGCACAAAGACCACGACTTGTCAAGCCTGTTGCGGAAAATAAGTTGAAAAGAAATTGTGCGCTTTGCGCCCAAAATGCGATGGCTATGCAAGTTGGCTATGCAAGTCCAAAAACTACCCTTGATTTTTCACCGCTCCTACGCTATACTATTTAGTTAGAATAACCAGGATTTCAATTAACTTTACGCGAGGTGATATCGGTGCTTGAAATCAACAGTTTATTTTACGATCAGTGGGTCCCGCTGGACGTTTTGGTTAACGTGTTCTTTCTATACAGCTTTGTGGGCTGGTGCATGGAGTGCGTGGTTATCCGGCGGGAAAAGGGGGCGTGGGAAAACCGGGGGTTTGTCAGGCTGCCCTTCTGCATCATATATGGCTTCGGGGCCATGCTGGGCTACGCCGTTTTACGCCCCTTGATGGGACATACAATTGTTTTGTACATTGTGAGCGCGATGGGCGCTACCGCATTTGAGTATGCGACCGGCTGCCTGATGCAGAGGCTGTTTGGCGAGTTTTGGTGGGACTATTCCCACAAGCGGTTTAACTATAAGGGCATGATCTGCTTGGAGAGCACTGTGGCTTGGGGATTCCTGATTCTGTTTATGTTTCACTTTCTCCACGGTTTTATGTTCCGCATGGTTCTGCGGATGCCCCGTTATGTCAGCAGCGCCCTTGCCGCGCTGCTGCTCGTTGCCTACGGTGTGGACTTTGTTCACAGCCTGCGCCGTGCTTTTCAGGCCGCCCACGAGACCAATGAAACCCAGGATGATGAGAGGTGGAGCCTGTGACTGTGTTGCCTCCCGATCCCGGTTACCGCGCCGTGGTAGCCGGACTTTGGACCAGCGGCCCCGTGCAGAGCATGGACGGATACCCCCAGCACGGCGATACCAGTTGTCTGCTTCACTGTGTGCGGGTATCCTATCTCAGCTATTGCCGCTGCCTGCAAAAGGGGCTGGACGCACGAGCCGCAGCGCGGGCGGGTCTGCTTCATGATTTGTTTCTCTACGACTGGCACAGCTACCGCCGTCCAGCGGGGGTGCTGTTGCCCCACGGCTTCACCCATGCCAGGACTGCGTTGGACAACGCGCGCCGCTTCTTCGACCTGACGAGGGTAGAGGAGGACGCGATTCTGCATCACATGTGGCCGCTGACCCCGGTTCCGCCCATGACCCCGGAGGGATGGGTGATTACCAGAGTGGATAAATGGGTCAGCCTGCTGGAGACTTTCCATCGGACCGTTCCGCTTCCCAAGCTGTCGTATTTATGATGAAGGGGCAAACGCGGTTTTAGAATCCGTACAACATTTTTGCCAATCCAAATTCGTTATAGAAAAAGAAGCGGCACAGAAAGATAAATAAGATATATACATACGCTTCGTATTTATCATTGCTGCGGGCGGCCGGTTTATGTTTGGTTAAACGGGACAATACATGAAAGAATACCGCACCGGAGATCGCGCCGGCGGTATTTAAGATGAGATCATCAACATCTGTACTTCTGTTATTCAAAAGCTGGCTGATTTCAATCAAAGCGGAAAAGGTAATACCGGCTAAGAATACCGGTCTATATTTTTGGAAAGAAGACCAGATAAACGGCAGCAGAAAGCCGAACGGTACGGAGAGTACAACGTTCAGGCCATAGGACACAAAATCAATGTCCGTATCAGAAAAGGGAATCCAATTCATTTGTTCGGGATTTAATTCCAAGCCATATTGTTTTGCGTCAAAGACCGTACCAACCCCCGTGAAATGGAAGACGCCGAACAGATAAAATGAAAAAATCATAAGATACACGGCGTGCCGGGGCGTTACGGAGATATTTCGTCTTTTATATATGGAATGAAAGATAAAAAGCAAGACAGCCGCCGGTACCATGGTAATGAGTAATTCATAGCCATATCCAATCCATAATCGAATATCCGTCATTGCGTTTCCTCCGGTTCAACAAATAGTTTGATAAGGGACTGCGGCGAAAGAATCATCGCCGCAGTCCCTTTTGCTGATGTCAGATTTTACGAGGCCATCAATTCGCAGGCCATATCGGAAAGATCGTCCTGAGTCAACGTCAGGTCATGGCCGTACAAATGATACTGCACGCCATTCTGTTCCCAAACCAGGGCCTGGAACTCGTAGACCTCGACCGTTTCCGCACCCCAGCCGAGAACCAGCTCGCCGTTCGCGGCGGCTGCTTTATCCTCCTCTGTCTCCTTGTAGTCGACAGGGACAATCTTATGTGTGTAGCTGTCATAATGAAAGGTTATGCCGTCCCGTTCAATCTGCTCGGCGTCAGAGGAGACGGGAGTCGGGACACTGCTCAGAGACAGCTCCACGCTCTCGTCTGCTTTCCGATACGTCAAATCCAGAGTGACATAGGGCTGGGTCTTGCTGTTACCTTCGGTTGTGATTTCATTTTCGGTGATGCCGCCATGGTCAAAGGTGTAGCCGTTGGAAAATTCCGCAATCAGCTTGGGTTCCGCGCCGATTTTCTCCTTGGCCCACGCGGCGGTGGGAAGCTCATAATAGTCGTCGCCATGGTAGCTGTGAGCGGAAATCATCAGCATCCGGCCCCCGGCGATTACGGTGGCGGCCATGACGGTCACGACGGCTGCGGCAATGAGGAGCTTGGTCAGAGTTTTGCGTTTCATAGAGATACCTTCCTTTCGTTCCGGCAGGCTGTCCAGAGTTTGGACCAGCCTCTTGTGAAAGCCCTGGGGGGCTTTGGGAACATTTTGAAGATCGTTTGGCTTCATTTTGATTCCTCCAATTCCATACGCAATGTGCTTCGTGCACGGGACAGGCGGCTTTTCACAGTACCGGCGGGGAGCCGAAGAATGGCCCCGGTCTCGGCGACGTTGTAGCCCTCGACGTAATGGAGTACGACGGGCAGCCGCAGCGCTTCGGGCAGAGCCTGGAGACTGCGCCAGATCTCGCCGCTGTCCGGAGCTGCGGTTTCGGGCAGCTCCTCGAGAGGGATGATGAGGCTGCCGGCCCGGCGAAGCCTGTAACACTCGCGGATCAGAATACGGGTCAGCCAGGTCCGGAAGTACTGAGGCTGCCGCAGGCTGTCCAGCTTTTCCCAGGCCCGGAGGACCGCCTCCTGTACGGCGTCCTCGGCGTCGGCGCTGTTTCGCAGGATGCTCCAGGCTACGCGGTAGAGGGTGTCCTCCGATTTCAACACCAGTGTTGTGAAAGTTTGCTTATCCAAGATCTTCATCCGTCCCTTCCCAAGCAACTGCGGCCGCAACTTGCTTTCAACCATTAGACCGTTGGCGGGGCAGTTTGGTTCACGAGGGAAATAAAAAATTTTACATTTTGCCGCGAGAGCGGTATAATGAAAGGGTCAGCGAATCAAAGGAGGAGATTGCGATGCAACAGGATAACAGGGCCTTTCAGGAGATGCTACGTCCGGCACGGGAACGGCTGCGTCACCGCCGGCCCGAGGATATTGCCGAAAAGACCGGGGCGGCCTTTGACGGGGCGGCGCTGCGCCTGACGGTGTTGGGACGGGAGACCTTTGTGTCTTATCCGGCCTTTGACCCGGACCCGGCTTTGGACGGCTGGTCCGTCCTGCTTCTGCTGCACTATTTCGACCTGGCCGACGGAAGCGCCGTCTCCCAGGAGAACGTTTCCTTCGGCGGCCTGCGGGAAGGACTGATTCGGGGAACCAAGTTCGACCGAACGGCGGAGGAGGCGTTGGGACGGCTGCTGAACGGCAAGACGCCGGAGCGGATACGGGCCGTCTGCGGGGCGCTGGGTGCGGTCTTTACCAGCAGCCGGGCCGATTTCAGCGCGGTGTTTCATTTATTTCCAAACTATCCGATCACGGTGAATATCTGGTGGGCCGACGATGAGTTTCCGGCCTCCGGTAAGATGTTGGTCAACGCCAGCGCGGACCACTATCTCACCATCGAGGACGCCGTGACCGCCGGAGAAGTGCTGCTCAACCGGCTCCAACAGATTGACGAGATTTCCTAAAAGAAACGAAAAGCTGACAGCCTGCCAATCAATTTTTGGCAGGCTGCTTGATTGTGGCCGGGTAATATTTGTGTAACATATAAACTGTTAAATTTGTTTTGCATTATCCTGTTTTCCCTGGAGAAAACGCATAATGTGCTTACAATCATTACGGCTCTCTTCGATGCTGTCCTTGCACACATTTATGGTACCGTAAGGATTCCACAGCCGTAGGTTTTTTATAAATGTGCGAGAAGCCAGTGGACAACGTCGTCGTAAACCTCTTGGCGATTGGGCTCGTTGAGCATTTCGTGCCGGCCCGAGTAGAGTTTGCACTGCACCTCGCGCATCCCGGCCTGCTGGAAAGCCTGCGCCGAACGTTCCACCCCTTTGCCCATTCGGCCCACCGGGTCGCTCTTGCCGGCGAAGAAAAGGATTGGCAATTCCTTGGGCATTTTTGACAGGTTTTCCTTCGACTGGTTCATGGCGATTCCTTGGAGCATATCCCGCGCCAGGCCGATGGTGGTGGGGAAACCGCAGAGCGGGTCGGCGTTGTAGGCGTCTACCACGGCGGGGTCGGTGCAAATCCAGTCGTTTTCGGTTCGGTTGGGACGGAAATGCCGGTTGTAGCTGCCGAAAACCATCTTGTTCAGGGCGGCGCTGATTTCCTTTTCCCCGTACTTTTTTTCCTCTTTTGCGCAGAGACAGAGGCCCATTCGCAGGGCAACGGGGTTTTGCCAGCCGGTTCCGGACAGGATTGCCCCCTGGAGTCCCGCTTTGGCGTGACGGTAAAGGAAGGTCCGGGTGAGAAAAGACCCCATACTGTGGCCCAGGAAAAAATATGGGGTCTTGGGGTATTCCTCCCGAACCCGGTCCATCAATGTTTTTTCATCGTCCACTGCTCCGTTCCAGCCGCAGGGGAAAAAGCCGGGGACTTCGCCCATCGATTTGCCGTGTCCCATGTGGTCGTCGGCTACCATCAGAAGGCCATGTTCGGAGAGAAAACAGCCCAATTCGTCGTAACGCCCGATATGCTCGGCGATTCCGTGTACCAACTGCACAATGGCGGACGGTTGGAGCGTTTTTGGAGCCCAGAGGCCGCAGTGGAGGACTTGGCCGCCGGTTGAGGGGAGTTCAAATTCCCGCATTTTTACACATCCTTAAAGATTTCTGATTTTTGTGAGTTGCTCTTGACATTATACACATTTTGCGAGAAACTATAAAGTAGTGATTTTGCCCAAAGACCACCGTGAGATTTGGAAGAAGGAGCGAAGCAGATGTCAGAGAACAACTATGTCCTCGCGTTGGATCAGGGAACGACCAGTTCCCGCGCGATTCTTTTCAACAGCCGGGGAGAGGCGGCTGCCTCCGTCCAGCACCCGCTGCAACAGATTTTTCCCCGGCCCGGCTGGGTGGAGTATGACCCAATGAAACTGCTTGCCAGCGTGCGTCAGACCGTTGTGGATGTTTTCCGGGAGACGGACTTGACCGGCAGATCGGTTGCCGCCATCGGTATCACCAACCAGAGGGAGACCGTCATTCTCTGGGAACGTGCGACCGGAAAGCCGGTGTACAATGCGATTAGCTGGCAGTGCCGCCGCAGCGCGAAATACTGTGAGCAGCTTCGGGAGAGCGGCTTGGAGGACCTGATCCGTCAAAAGACCGGGTTGGTGATCGACCCCTATTTCTCCGGCACAAAGCTCCGGTGGCTGTTTGACCAGGAGCCATCCCTCCGGTCCAGGGCCGAACGTGGAGAACTGCTCTTCGGCACGGTGGACAGCTGGCTCATATGGAACCTGACCGGCGGTACGGTCCATTGTACCGACTACTCCAACGCCTCGCGCACGATGCTCTTTGATATCGAACGCCTCTGCTGGGACGAAGAACTATGCCGCATCCTGGAAATTCCCATGGCTGTTCTGCCGGAACCGGTGCCGTCCAGCCAAATTTATGGGTATGTCGCCGAAGGGGAGGCTGCGGGCGTCCCCATCTGCGGGTCGGCGGGGGACCAACAGGCGGCCTTGTTCGGCCAGGGCTGTTTCGAGCCTGGCATGGCGAAAAATACATATGGCACCGGCTGCTTTACCCTGATGAATACGGGAAGGGAATCGGTCCGCGACAAAAACGGGTTGTTGACTTCCGTGGGCTGGTCGATCAACGGTGAGACCTCCTATGTCCTGGAGGGCAGCGCCTTTCACGCCGGTTCGGCCATCCAGTGGCTGCGGGACGAATGCGGGATGCTTCAAACCGCCCATGACGTGGACATCCTTGCCGAGTCCATCCCAGATAACCGGGGCGTCTATTTTGTCCCGGCCTTCACGGGGCTGGGCGCGCCATACTGGGACCATGCGGCGCGGGGCTGCTTCTTTGGCCTGACGCGGGGCTGCGGCAGGGCGGAATTCAGCCGCGCCGTTTTGGAGAGCATTGCCTTTGAGGTCAGCGATTTGGTGGCGGTCATGAACGAAGCCGCACCCGTTCCCATTTCGGAGCTGCGGGTTGACGGCGGCGCCTGCGTCAGCGACTTTCTGCTTGATTTTCAGGCGGGACTGCTGGGGATACCGGTGGAGCGGCCCGTTTACACCGAGTCTACCGCGCTGGGCGCGGCCTATCTGGCGGGGTTGGCTGCGGGCGTTTGGGGTTCCACCGGGGACCTGGCGAGCCTGCGCCGGTCAGAGCGTGTCTTTCCGCCCAGGCTTTCCGAAGCGCAGCGCGGGCGCGCCCTTCGCAATTGGCACGACGCGGTTGCCCTCGCCCGCAGGTGGGGGGACCGGGCCGAATAGAGAGAAAACGCGACGGAATGGGGCCGGTCCATAAGACCGGCCCTTTTCCCGCGCCACTTCTTAGAACCTGTATTCACAACCGTTGAACACCGTCTTGCGGGGTCTTTTGCCGTCCGCGGCGTTAAAAACTCTTGAAATACACAAAGTATTCCTGCGATTTTTTGCCTTGCGGGGCGGCAAAATCCCCCGGCAATCCGGCATTCCCCGGTTATGAATACAGGTTCTTAATCATTTCTTAAACCGCCGCCCTCTTTCAATTTAAAGGGCGGTCAGGTTACAATAGGACCATGAGGTGAGCTTATGTATAAGGTTTTGATCTGTGACGATGAGCCGGATATTGTGGCGGCGCTGAAAATTTACCTTTCCGGCGAGGGGTACCAGCTATTGACCGCCGCGAACGGGCGCGAGGCGTTAGAGCTTGTGGAGCGGGAGGAAGTCCACCTGATTCTAATGGACGTCATGATGCCCCTTTTGGACGGCATAACCGCCACCGCGCGGCTGCGGGAGAAGAGCAATGTGCCCATTATTCTGCTGACCGCCAAGAGTGAGGATTCAGACAAGGTCTTGGGTCTCAACATCGGGGCTGACGACTACATCACCAAGCCCTTCAACCCGGTGGAGGTATTGGCCCGGGTCCGTTCCCAACTGCGGCGGTATACCAACCTCGGCGGTATGACCAAGCCGCCAAGCTCCCTCGTCTGCGGGGGTATTGAGATGGACGACGAGAGCAAATCGGTTACCCTGGACGGCGAACCGGTTTCCCTGACCCCGATTGAGTACAGCATCCTGCGTCTGTTTCTTCAAAACCCCGGCAAGGTCTACGCCTCGAAACAGATTTATGAGCTGGTTTGGAACGAACCGGCCCGGGGCGGGGAGGGGGCGGTGGCCGTCCATATCCGCCATTTGCGGGAAAAGATTGAGATTGACCCGTCCGCCCCGCGTTACATCAAGGTCATCTGGGGACAGGGCTATAAGCTGGAAAAGGAGAGAAGATTATGAAGGAATGGAAGACAAGTCTGGCGCTGAAAATTACAGCCGTCGTGTTGTTTGCCGCCTGTTTGACTGCGGCGGGAGCCAGCCTGATCGGCATCGTCTGCGGCTATGAGATGGGAATCTATCAGGGTATGACCGACCCAAAGGAGAGCGGCTTTGCTCGGAGTGCGGCGTTCAGCTTCAGCAACGAAATCATGGATTCCTATATGTACGGCGGATCCACCTTGGAGGAACTGATGGCTTACTCCGCCGGCGATAACTGCAACTTTGTCTTTGCCCTCTATGAAACGGCTCCTTTGCATACGGAGGGGAAAGAAACTCTGTTGGCCAGCACCTTGGAGATTGTGCCGGACCACCGTATCATTCGGGAAAACATAATCTGGGAGCGTACGGTGACCTCCGACCGGCTATATGAAGATGTACCGGATGTGGTGGACAGGGGTTCTCACAGCGAACCGCCCATGGACGAGGATATGGGGGCGGCGCGCCGGTTTCGGATTGTGGTCGGCGTCAAGGAGAAACTGCCCTACCACTATGGCAGCTTTTATTTCAACTGTATGCTGTTCTACTGGCTTAGCCAGTACAAGAATGTACTGATCGCAGTCCTGGCCGCCGCCGTACTGCTTGGCATAACCGATTTTGTGCTGCTCTGCTGCATGGCCGGCCACAGGAGAGGCCGGGAGGACATTGTATGCAACTGGGCTGACAGAATCCCATTCGACCTCTACGTAAGCGCGGCGGTCATCGCCATTTCCATCCTGATGCTTGCTGCCTTCGAAGGATGCTTTCCAGTGGCACATCCGATTCTTATCATTACCGGTTGTTTGTGCATCCTGACTGCGGCAATGACTCTGCTGGCGGTGGTTCTGTCCCTTGCAACGCGGGTTAAGGCCGGGCAGTGGTGGCACAATACGGTGATCTATCGTGTGCTGCACTGGGGTGTGAAGCTAATCCGGCGGGGATGGAGGTTGATCGTGCGGGTGTTCCGGGCGGTCCCCCTTGTGTGGCGGAGCGGACTTGTGACCGGGGGGCTGCTGTTGCTGCTGTGCTTTTTCGGCGGTACGGAGACCTGGGTGCTGTTCTTCCTCCTGTCTCTGGTGATTCTGGCGGCTGTGGTTCTGGCGGCCTATGAGCTGCGCCTGCTTCAACGGGGCGGCGAGATGCTGGCGGCGGGTAATTTTGAGGCAAAGGTGGATACGGCGCATATGTTCTGGGACTTCAAACGCCATGGAGAAAACCTCAACGCCGTCGGACAGGGGATGACGATTGCGGTGGAGGAACGGATGAAATCGGAACGACTGAAAACTGAGCTCATTACTAATGTTTCCCACGACATCAAAACCCCGCTGACTTCGATTATAAATTACGTGGACCTTCTCCAAAAGCCGCATACAGAAGAGGAGGAAGCGCAATATCTGGAGGTCCTTGAGCGTCAGTCGGCGCGGCTCAAAAAGCTGACCGAGGATTTGGTGGAAGCGTCTAAGGCGTCCACCGGAAACCTGCCGGTCAATCTGGCGTCCGTCAACGTGGCGGAAGCGCTCGATCAAGCGCTTGCCGAGTACCAGGAACGTCTGGCGGCGGGGACGTATCAAATCGTCACCAGCTATCCCGACCGGGAAACCGCCATTGTGGCGGATGGACGGCTGTTTTGGCGGGTGGTTGACAACCTGCTGAATAACGTCTGCAAGTACGCGATGCCGGGAACCCGCGTCTATGTGGGCTTTGAACAGGCGGCGGAATGGGTGCGCATTGCGGTCAAGAATATCTCCAGCCAGCCCCTCAACATCAGCGCTGACGAGTTGATTGAGCGTTTCGTCCGGGGCGATACGGCGCGAAGCACGGAGGGCTCCGGCTTAGGGCTGAATATCGCCAAGAGCTTGACAGAGCTCCAAAACGGGAAGCTGCAATTGACGGTAGACGGCGATCTTTTCAAAGCAGAGCTATACTTTTCAAGGGTTTTGAAAGGCTGATCGGTTAAAGAAACCGCCTGTTAACATGTTGATACACATGTTAACAGGCGGTTTCTTTGGTTATGAAAAGCTAACGGTCTTGAAAATCCAGATAAGATTTGCTGGCCTGGATTTCCTTCCCCCCTTGGTACTTCTCGCTTGCGTATTCAGATTGGCTTTCCGCGCCCCGAAGCTCTTGATAATAGATTTGGCAGAACTTCATTCCAGGATAGATGCGCAGCGGCTTGACACTCAGCAATTGTAAAGTCCAGTTGCCGCAAAAGCCGATATCGCCGAAGCCCGAGGTGATATGAACCGACAGGCCCAGCCGGCCCAATGAGGAGCGGCCCTGCACCATAGGGACAAAGCCATGGGTTTCGGTGTACTCCCGCGAGCGTACCAGGTAGAGTTCAAAGGGTTCCAGGACGATTCCCTCTTCTGGAATGAGGATAGTCCTGGTTGCATTTTTCTGTTTCACATCCAGGCAGGCGGCGGTATAGAGCTGCATCTCGCGGTCAAGGGTCAAATTATAGCTGTTCGGATTGAGCTGTTCTTCGGAAAAAGGGTCGATCACAAGATTCCCCAGGGCCATCTGTCTTTTGATCTCTGAGCCAGATAAGAGCATAGCTTCCTCCACATAGTATAACAGTCCGCCGGGCAAGCGGACTGTTATCTGGTTTGTTTTTTATTCGCCGACTTCGATGCCGAGCTTCAAAGCAATTTCTTCGGGTTTCAGGCCGGACTTGGACGCCTGCTTCAAAATGGCCTCCAGCTTTTGCTTTTTCGATCTGCGGGGCTTGCGGGTGGCCTTCTTGGGCGCGAGGACAGCGATCTTTTTTTCTTCCAGGCTCTTAATTCTGCTGCGAACGGTTTCAATCTTACGGTCATATTCGGCCAGCAAGGCTTTCTTTTTATTTTCTATATTTAAGACAGACTGTTCTAACTTTTCAATTTGTTCACCAACGTCCTCTGCGATTTGCTGAGGCGTGCGGCGAATGCGTTTGTTCTCGGACATAAATTGTGCTCCTCCTGCATAAATGGTTATCTTTACTATACCACGTTACAGCAAAAATTACAATATATCAGAATTAAAAAGTTGGCTATTTTTCGTTGTGGTGTAAAGTTTTTTCGCCGGAGCAGTTAGGACCCGCGCCCAATGAGGCGGTTCAGCCATTCGATATAATAACTATTGCTGACCATGAAGGGATAGTTGAGCACGAGCAGATCGTCTACGCCCTGTTCCGCCGCGAAAGCTTTGAGGTCCAGAGAGGGCTTGCCCTGCTGGTTGAACTTACGCGGGTCGATCACCACGATTTTGCTGTAGTGGCTGGTGAGGAAGGGAGCGAATGCGTTGCCATAAGATTCCTTGAGCATCAGGCACACCGGCCCGTCTTCCACCGCCGTCTGGATGATACAGACCGGGTTGTCGCCGCCGATAAAGCAGAGATATTTATTATCTACGTCCTCGGCCAGCTTGGTATATACCACGCTGATGGGAATGCCGTCGGAAAGGGTGGTGTCGGAATAGTATTTCGCGTGGGTTTCCACCTTGGGCAGATAATAGGTCAACGTGTCCGGGCTTTCCCGAAGCGCGTCACTCTGGGGGTAGCCTTGGGTGTAGGTGTACATGGAACCTAAGAAGCCTTGATAGGTCCCGGTTTGGAAATCCTTGAGCTCCGCCGGTTCAAAGCCGGCCGCCTTGCAGAAGTTGGTGTAGGCGTAATAAGCGCCCAGCGCTGTCCAGTGGTGGTCGGTGCGGAAATAGATATACTCGTCAGTATGCTCCCGCAGCGCGGAATAGGCGTCCACGGTCACAATGTCTTTGTCTAGCTTGCCGTAACAGTAGTCGATCATCTCCTTCTGGGAGTGATCTCCTGTGTGCATGGACTCGGGAGAGTAAAATTCGGCGGAGTTGGGGGTGATGAGGGAGATGGTGCGCACGTCCGGACCCAGCGCGTCGTTGAGCGCATTGACTGCGGCGGCGTAGTTGTCTACGATCGGCCAGGTGGCCGTCGGGACGTCCATGGCGCGGTCGCCTACAATGATAATGGAACCGTTGCTGACGACCTCGCTCTCCTGGGGGAGGTCCAATTCGGGCAGCTCGGCGTCCGGCTCGGATGGTTCAGCTTCATTGCCGGGCGTGGGAGCGGAGGGGATAGCGGCAGGGGAAGGGGGCACGGCTGAGGCGGCCTTTTTAATCCCCGACAGGGCGGCCTCGACATCTGCCAGCGCTTCGCCGCCATGCTCTGCGCCGCCCTGATAATCAATGACCAGATAATTCTGCTCGCTGGGGGAGTAGTAATAGAACTTGTTCATTTTCCGGTTCATGCCCAGCAGTTTTTCCCGGCCGGGGAAGGTATCGGAATAGTAGGACTCAAACTGCTGAATATAGGAGCCGTCCAACAGGGCGCTGAAGCTGAATTTGGGACGGACGGCAAGCTCGCGCTTTTCCGTGACGGAAATCTCCGGGTCTTTGTCGGCCAGCGACCAGATGCCGATTGCCAGCATCATTGCCAGCATGGCGCACAACAGGGCGGAATACAGTTTTCTCACCGGAGCTACCTCCTTAGGTTGCCGTGGTATGACTAGAATCTAAAATACAGAAAAGCGTTGAGCGTAGAGCCAATTAGCGAGACGGTACAGAGGGCGAGCAGCAAGAGGTCGAAGGTAAAGGCCACGCCGGCGTACACACGCTGGCGGCCCAGACTCCGGCCGCGGCCGGTGAAGAGGTTGGTGAAGATAATACCGATTGTGCGCGGCACCGGCGTACTGCCCAGAATGCAAAGGAGGAGCAGAGGCAGGCTGTTGAGCAGGATAATATTGGTTTGCTCGTTGCTCAGCCCGGCGCCGAGTCCAACCAGAACCTTGAAAAAGCCGCCCATGCGGCCCAGGTCTGTAAAATAGAACAGAGTCCAGCCCAGCACCACCAGAAGGAAGGTGGAGGCAATCCGCAATGCCGATGGGATTCGGCTCAGCCGGCTGCCCAGCTGCTTTTCAATATACAATAAAATAAAGAAATAGAGTCCCCATAGCACAAAATTCCAACTGGCTCCGTGCCAGAGACCGGTCAGCGACCAGACGACCAGCAAGTTGAGAATCTGCCGCTTCCGGTTGCCGCCCAGGGGGATGTAGACATAATCTCGGAAAAAACTGCCCAGTGAAATGTGCCACCGCCGCCAGAACTCGGTAATGGAACGGGAACAGTAGGGCAGATTAAAATTCTCCGCGTAACGGAAGCCGAAGATGCGGCCCAGGCCGATGGCCATATCCGAATAGCCGGAGAAATCAAAATATAATTGAAAGGTAAAGAATAAAATACCCAGCCAGCCGCCCAGGGCGGTCTGAGACGCCAGGTCGCCGTCAAGCAGCTTGGAGGCCAGCTCACCGGCGTAATTTGCCACCAGCACTTTCTTGCCCAGGCCGACGCAGAAGCGGGTCGCACCGTTGAAGGCGGCGCGGGGGACGGTCCGTCGTTCGGCCAGCCGTTCCTCCAGCTCGGAGTAGCGGACGATGGGACCGGCGATGAGCTGAGGAAAGAGGGAGACGTAGAGAAGAAAGCGAAGGTAGGAGCGCTGCACCTTTACCTCGCCGCGATAGACGTCGATGACATAGGACAGGGCTTGAAAGGTATAAAAAGAAATGCCGATGGGAAGCGCGGTCTGCGGCACGGGGAAGTCGAAGCCGAGGAGGTTGATGTTTTCCATCAGAAAGCCGGTGTACTTAAAGAAACCCAAAAGCCCCAGATTGAATATCGTCGCGATGGTCATGAGACGCTTTTTTCCGCCGCCACGCCCGAGGAGGAGGCCGAAGCCGTAGTTGCAGGCGGTGGAGAAGAGCAGGAGCAGGACGTTTACCGGTTCGCCCCAGGCGTAAAACAGGAGGCTGAACAGCACCAGGACCCAGTTGCGCGCCGTTACCGTCGGGGCCATATAGTAGACCAGCATACAGGCCGGGAGGAACAGATATAGAAAGGTCAGGCTTGAAAAAACCATACCCGAATCCCACTCCCTTCTCAAAATAAAGCTCTTTAATGTTACCAGACAATTCCCCGAAAATCAACCGGTTTTTTTCTTTTTCGCGCGTGTTGGAACCGCATAAAAGAGATGCCGGAAGTAAGAGCTTACATGAGAACGCCAACGTTAAAATTATATTGACAAACGGCGCGTTTGCCGTTAAAATAGACAGGAAATAACGAAGCACGGTGCGGGCTTCGCCCCAGGGCTGGGGCGAAGCCCTTTCCATGTCATACTATCATTTGGAGGGATTTCCAATGGAACCGAAAAAGTTTGGCCTCAATGAGCTGCGGGAGATGTTTCTGAGGTTTTTTGAGTCCAAGGAGCATCTTCGTCTGCCCAGTTTTTCCCTGATTCCGCAGAACGACGCTTCGCTGCTGCTCATCAATTCGGGTATGGCTCCTATGAAGCCTTGGTTCACCGGCGAACAGACTCCGCCCCGCCGCCGGGTGACGACCTGCCAAAAGTGCATCCGCACCGGGGACATTGAGAACATCGGCCACACCGCCCGCCACGGCACCTACTTTGAGATGTTGGGCAACTTTTCTTTCGGTGACTACTTTAAAAAAGAGGCCATTCCGTGGGCCTGGGAATTTCTGACGTCCCCCGAATGGGTGGGTCTGGACCCCAACCGGCTCTATCCCTCCGTCTTTGAAGGCAACGCGACCACACCCGCCGACGACGAGGCGTTTGAGATTTGGAATAAAGTCATCGGTATCCCGGCGGAGCGCATCTTTAAATTTGGCAAGGCCGACAACTTCTGGGAGCACGGTTCTGGTCCCTGCGGCCCGTGCTCAGAGATTTATTATGACCGGGGAGAGAAGTTTGGCTGTGGCAAGCCGGGCTGTACCGTCGGCTGTGACTGTGACCGCTACATTGAGGTGTGGAACATTGTCTTCTCCCAGTTTGACAGCGACGGCGCCGACCACTATGAAGAGCTCCAGCAGAAGAACATTGATACCGGTATGGGACTGGAGCGTCTTGCCGTCGTCTGCCAAGGGGTGGACAGCCTGTTTGACGTGGACACCGTGATGAACATCACAAACAAGGTCTCTGAAATCACCCATGCCCACTATGGTGAGAGCCAGAGCAAGGATGTCTCCCTCCGCGTCATCACCGACCATATCCGCTCCGCTACCTTTATGATCTGCGACGGCGTTCTTCCCTCCAATGAGGGCCGGGGCTATGTTCTGCGCCGCCTTCTGAGAAGGGCCGCGCGGCACGGGAAGCTGCTGGGGGTCAACGAACCCTTCCTCTACCAGGTCTGCGACACCGTGATCCATGAGAACGAGGATCACTATCCTGAGCTGCGGGAACGGCAGGGCTATATTACAAAAGTCATCCGCGTGGAGGAGGAAAATTTTGCCCGTACCATTGATGGAGGCATGTCCATCTTTAACTCGATGCTGTCCGGCTATCAGGAAAAAGGAGAAAATGTTTTCTCCGGCGAAGACGCATTTAAATTGTATGATACCTACGGTTTCCCCATCGACCTGACCGTCGAGATGGTGGAGGAGCAGGGCATGACGGTGGACCAGGACGGCTTCCACAGGTTCATGGAGGAGCAGCGCCAGCGCGCACGCAAAGCGCGGGAAGCCTTGGGCGACTTAGGATGGGCCGGCGTGGAGTTCGGACAGGAGGTCCCCGAGACCGAATTTGTGGGTTACGACAACGATGTCATGGACGGCGCAAAGGTGGTGGCCCTGGTTGTAGAGAACGAGCAGGCGGAAGAACTGATGCCCGGCGTGGAGGGCATTGTCGTGCTTGACAAAACCCCCTTCTACGCTGAGATGGGCGGTCAGACCGCCGACCATGGTGTAATTTCGGGGGCGGGTGTGGGACGCTTTGAAGTCCACGACGTTCAGAAAAACAAGGGCGGCAAATATATGCACTATGGCGTGATGCGGGACGGCGTGATAAAGCTGGGGGATACCGTCAGCGCCAGCATCGACGCCTCCCGCCGCCAGGCCATCCGCCGCGCGCACAGCGCGACCCATCTGCTGGACGCGGTTCTCAAGCGGGTGCTGGGAGAACATGTCCACCAGGCCGGTTCTCTGGTTGAGCCAGACCGGTTACGTTTCGACTTTACCCACTTCGAGGCGGTCACCCCCGAGCAGTTGACGGAGATCAACGGACTGGTCAACGAAGCGATTCTGAACGGTTACCCGGTCGTCACAGAGGTGCTGCCCATCGAGGAGGCCAAGCGGAAGGGTGCAGTGGCGCTGTTTGGCGAGAAGTATGGCGAGACAGTCCGCGTTGTTGAAATGGGAGACTTCTCGATCGAATTCTGTGGCGGTACGCATCTGGACAATACCGCCAAAGCCGGTCCATTCCGGATTAAATCGGAGAGCTCCATTGCCTCCGGTGTCCGGCGCATCGAGGCGACAGTGGGCAGGCAGACGCTGGATACCCTCAACCGCAATCAGGAGATCATATTCCACGCGGCGCAGATGCTTAAAACCACCCCCGCTGAGATGGAGAACAAGTTGGCGCAGCAGATGGGCGAGATGAAGGCGCTCCGTCAGGCTGTCGAAAAGTACAAGGCCGAAGCGTCGCTGGGCGAGGCGCGTCAGTTCCTGATGAGCGCCAAGGACGTGGGCGGATTGAAGGTGCTGACCGCCGTTCACAATGACATGGATGCCAACAGTCTTCGTAAGATCGGCGACTTCCTGCGGGACAAGGAACCGGCGGCGGTGGCGGTGTTGGCGAGCGTAAACAACGATAAGATCACGTTCCTGGCGGTCTGCGGTCCAGACGCGGTCAAAAAGGGCGTCAAGGCAGGCGAATTAATCAAAAATGTTTGCGCCATCTGCGGCGGCAAGGGCGGCGGAAAACCGGACAGCGCCATGGGCGGCGGCACAGACTTGCTGAAGATGGACGATGCCCTGGCATCAGTAGACGATTTTGTCGCCGGGAAGGTGTGAGATGCGCGACGAAATCCGAACCTTCCATGTCCTTCCCATTGACCATGAGCTTCTTGGCGTGGAATGGCGGAGCTGGGAGGATAACGACTATTTCTGTACGCCCAAGGACGCGGAGATTATCGGCGGCCCGGAGGAGGACGGCATCCATTTTGTGATGATCCCCAACGACAAGCGGATTTTCTGCGTCAACCCGGTCGGCGACAAGTCCAACTATGTACTGCCGGTGGCGGCAACCTTCTTGGACTTTATTTCCTATCTGCTCTATTGCCGGGAAAGCCTGCCCATCGCGCGGATTCATGGGGTAACCGAAAAGGCGTTCCGCTCCATGCTGGCCGAAGAGGCGGCGCTTACCTGGCCTGGCTCCGAGGTTTACTACAAAAAGAAAAAGAAATCCCTTCGCACCCTTTCTGCGGCTTACGGCGTACAGCCGGCAGACCCATATGCGGCGGTGTTGGGGTTACAGCAAGCTTTCCGGATGGATGAGATTGTGTTTACGGAGGAATATGACAAGGTGCTTGCCGCAGGGCAGGAGAAAGGAGTTTTTAGCTGTGAATGATTGCTTGTTTTGTAAGATTATAGCGGGGGAAATTCCCTCTGAAAAGGTGTATGAAGATGAGCTCTGCTACGCCTTTCATGATATTTCCCGCATGGCTCCCGTCCATTTTCTGGTGATTCCCAAACAGCACTACGCCTCTGCCGCTGAGATCAACGAGGAGAATGCGGCTTTGGTAGGTCATATCTTTACCGTTATTGCGAGACTGGCAAAGGAAATGAAGCTGGAAAACGGCTTCCGGGTGGTCACCAACTGTGGCAAGGACGCGGATCAGAGTGTGCCCCATCTGCATTTTCATGTCCTGGCGGGGAAAAAACTGGGAACGGCGTTTGATTAAAGGTTCGCTGACGAACAAGGCCGGTGAAACTTTTATTTGCGTTTTGCACTTAAAATTGATGTCCCTGACAGCATCGGTGATCTCTCATTCAGAGTGCCGGTGCTGTCTTTGTTTAGCGTTTTATGCGGTGCTTCCTGGCTGGAATGGCCGGATTAAGCGAGTGAGGAGGAATTCAATGAAAATTGTGGTCTGTGATGACAATATAGAAGATTTGACAGAGATAGAAGGACTGCTTGCGAAATATAAGGAAGACAACGCGGATATCAAATTTGATGTGATGCAATTTACAGATTCTGCCGAATTGTACCGCCGGATACAGAAAGAGGAACTCGGGGATATCTACATATTGGACATGATTATGGCAGACAAAACGGGAATTGACATTGGCAGCTTAATCAGGCGTACCGGCGGACAAAGCGTTATCATTTATATTACATCCTCCGATGAATTTGCGTTAGAGGCATATCATGTGCGGGCGGTGCGGTATCTGCTCAAGCCGATCAAGGCGGAATTATTTTTTGAAGCGCTTGACTATGCGGTGTCCGGCATTGTGCGGATCAAAAAGGACGCGGAGTATCCGGTGAAGACGAAAGAGGGCGTGGTATCCGTACCCTATTCTCAAATTGAGTATATTGAAAACTGTTCCCGGACGCTCCAGGTCTGTCTGAGCGGCGGAAACAGTATTAACAGCATTTTTATCCGAAAATCGTTTGATGAGGAAGTCAGACAGCTTGCGCAGGACAAGCGTTTTGTACATGTTCATAAATCGTTTCTGGTCAATATGGATTATATTGAAAAGCTGGCGCAGAGGACGGTTATGATGGAATGCGGGAAAAGCATCCCGGTCAGCAAGACGAGGGCGGCGGATGTGAAGAAGGCGTACCTGATGTTCGTCTCGGAAAAGTACCGGTAGAGGCCAGGCGTAAAATGTATTATAAAAATATATCATATACGATAAGTCATATCTTCGTCATGTTGTTTATGTACTTATTTATCGCGCACCGATATTCAAAAGCCAAGACCGCCGCGATTTGCACGGGATCGTTTTTGGCAATCACGATCCCGACTGTCTTGAAACTGAATATATTCCCGGACAGCAAGCTGTGCTATGCGCTGGTGACGGTCTATCAGATTGTGCTGACACAGTTAACAGGACTTTTTATTGCAAAGTGGCGGGACAGCAAGGCGCTGTTTCTGGGCTTGAGCGCGTCCAATTACGTGTTGGCCGGAAGCATCATGGCGGCCATTCTGCATATCTGGACCGGAAATCTGTATCTGTGCATCATTGGCTGTATTGCTGCACATGTTATTATTTTAAGTGTGTTATATGTGAAAATACGGAATATTTGCCTCAGATATCAGGAGGAAACGATGAAGAGCTGGTGGAGGCTGTGCCTGATTCCCGTGTTTTTTTATTCTGGATTTTCGAGCTTCACCTTTTTTCCTTTTACGTTGGATGACCATCCCCAAAACATACTTGGTGTGGTGATGTTTCTCATCACTATGTTTGTGGCGTACGTGGTTGTGATGCGGTATGTGGCAACCGAATCCCGGTGGACAGACCTCTACTGGCAAAATATGATTTTTGAGACCTACATTAAGAATATGGAAAACCAGTACTATCTGGTGGAGCAGTCAGAAAGGAATCTGCGCATACTGCGACATGACATGCGCCATTATTCCGGAATGATAGATTCCCTGCTGGAGCAGAGAGAATATCAGGAGATTAAAAAAATTACAAAGCACATCAACACTGTGGCAGACGGAAACAAGGTGACAAAATACTGCAACAATTTGATTGTCAACACGATGCTGTCCTGCATGATGGGGAGGGCGGCGTCCCTGGATGTCGAGGTGCGGCAGAGTATCGTGGTTCACGAGCAAATTTCGGTTAACGGCTATGAGCTTGCGATGGTGGTAGCCAATCTGCTGGAAAACGCGATTGACTGTGTGAAAGACTTTACACAGCGCAGGAAAATGGTGGATGTAAAAATTCACTGCGAAGCTGGATTTTTGCTGATTCACATGAAAAATGAATATGAAAATGAGATTCTCTTTGATGAGGAAACGGGCCTGCCCAAGAGCCGGAAGGGAAGAAATCATGGGTTTGGCATGCAGAGCGTGCGGGCGTTTTCGGACAAAATAGGAGGAAATATAGGCTGCTATTGTGAAGACGGCTTGTTTCACATCGTGCTGTTTGCGAAGTTTTGAAGTGGGATGCGAAATAAAAGCCCTTTTTGCGCAGAAATGGAAATCCGTGCAGGGTAATGTGTGTTATAATAGAGCGGGAGTAGAAGGTGCCAGACCCTGCCTAACCGTTTCTGGAGGAATGCTGGTTTGGGCAGGCTTCTTTGTAGACATATTGTCCTTTTGATGCAAAGCGCGGAGGGTAGATTCTATGCAGAAAATATTTATTAAGTATACGGTTCTTATTTTAACAACCGCCATATTTCTGATTCTCTTCATCAACTTTTTATTTACCAGACACGCGTTGGAAAGCCAGCAGCTGGATACCTTCCACATTAAAATAGAACAAATCATACATACGCTCCAGAGCAACCAGGCGGAATTGGATTTGATGAATGAAAATCTCAACGAGGATTATTTTACCAGAGCGAAAGCCGCGGCTTATGTGTTGGACCAGCCGGCGGAAATCGCCATGGACGTTGCGCAAATGCAGTATCTGGCAAAACTGCTCAATGTGGATGAGCTTCATTATATTGATGAAAACGGCATTATAGCATCAGCTTCGGTTTTCCAGTATATTGGCATGAACATGGCGGATCATCCGCAGACACGAGCGTTTCTCTCCATTTTAGAAAGCGACGATGAGGACGCCTATCTGATTCAGGATGCGCAGCCCAATGCGGCAGTGGGCAAGATCATGCAGTATATTGGGGTGAAAAGGAAAAATCACGAGGGCTTTGTGCAGGTTGGATTTGAACCGACCAGACTGATGGCGGCACAGTCAAGAAATACATATGACTATATTTTTTCGAGATTTCCGACAGACGGCCAGGAAGCATTTTTTGTCATTGACCGCAATACAGGGGTTGTCCTTGGCCATTCCGAAAATATGGGTCAGGATTTTACGGCGGAGTGCTACCAGTTAGACCAACTGCTGCAATGCCAAAAGGGCGCTTATAAAAGAAACGCGGACGGCGAGAAAATGTATACCGTAAGCAAGAATTACGAACAAGTGCTCATCTGTGCCATATTGCCCCAGACGGTGCTGCGGCGAAAACAGTTTGACAATGCGGTTCGTACCCTGATCTACCTGCTGTGCGTAGAGGGAGCGGTGATTCTACTTTTATATTACCTGGTCCGGAAAAAAGTGGTTGACGGCATACACCGCATTATAGAAAGCTTGACGTCCATTACGAACGGGAACCTTGACACAACGGTGGAAGTCGGGGGCAACCGTGAGTTTGAGGAATTGAGCGGCGGAATCAATACCATGGTAAAGAGCATTATTAGTATCTCCGACCGAATTTCCGCGATCATAGAGATGAGCGGGATTCCCCTCGCGGCGTTTGAGTACGAGCGCGGGGCGGAAAATGTGTTTGCCACGTCGGGAATTGGAGAACTGCTGAATCTGTCTGAGGCGAGGGTTGCGGAACTGTGCCGGAGCTCGGAGCGGTTCGAACAATATATTTGTGGGATTACGCAAAATCTGGTAGAGGGAGAAAGTGACGTCTATCGGATGAATGACAAGAGATATGTGCGCATTCATATGTCTGAGTCGCCAACGGGAAGACTTGGCGTTATCACAGATGTCACGGCCGATATAGAGGAAAAGAATTGGATGCGGTACGAGAACACCCACGACTCGCTTACAGAACTATACCAATACCGCCACTTTCAATATTTGGCGGAGGAGATTCTCCGTAAGATGCCGGAGGGGAACGTCAGCGCTGCTGTCATGATTGATTTGGATTATTTTAAAAGCATCAATGATACGTTTGGACATGACGCAGGCGACAGATATCTTCAGAGTTTTGCATCGGTCATGCGCGCGATGCCCCCGGAACATTTTCTGCCTGCCAGACGCTCTGGAGATGAGTTTTGCATGATGATTTACAACTGCGCAGACCGAAACGAGGTTATCGAATACCTGGACAAATTCTATATAAGACTTGAAAAGAATCCGGTTGATATGTCTGAAACACTGCGTAAAACGATAAGCGCGTCCGCGGGGTTTGTCTGCACATCGGATGCTGACGCGGATATAACACAGTTGTTAAGCATTGCGGACGAGGTGCTGTACAAAACCAAAAATGAGCGAAAAGGGACCTACGGCGAGTATTTCCAAACTGTGCAGTAGCGTGGAGGGTGTGCGAAAGCACCGGGACGGATGGGACTGCCCAACCTCCTGGTGCTTTTACTTTGCGTTTGCAACCCGTGCAAGAAACAGCAAAACTCAAATATACTTTCAGCGGCGGCATGGATTGTGTAAAACCAGCGCGGAAAGCGTGACAAATTATGCTGGTTTGCAAGCAGCCAAGCGGTGCAGGTTAAGAAAAATGCGTGTGTTGACGGCGTATTGCTGTCCTTCTCGCGCAGTTTACTGGTTACCTGCGCCAGCTTCTTTTCCCAATCTTTGATTTTGGTTTCGTCGGTTTCGGTATTGAGCTGCAATTCCAGTTCCCTCTGCATTTGTTTTAGCTTTTCAGTCTCACGGTCAACCTTGCTGGTATCGCCAGTTCGGCGCCCGGGCCGGAAGGAACGGACGGGAGCCTGCTAAAACGGGATAGAACTTTGCTATTTGCGCATTGCTGAGCCTTGCGGCACTAAAAAAATCGTGGTATAATACTATCAGACTATGGAAAAGGGATGTGGTCCTTGATGTTGGCGATTGAACGGAAGAACGAAATTCTGGAAAAACTCCGTCAGGAACAGCGTGTTCTGGTCAGCGAGCTTTCCGTCCACTACGGCGTCACCGAGGAGACCATCCGCCGGGATTTGGATAAGCTGGAGCGGGAAGGCTATGCCACCAAAACCTACGGCGGCGCGATTTGGGGGAACAGCACCAAGTCCGACCTTTCCTACATCGTTCGAAACAAGACCAACATTGAGGCCAAGCGGGCCATTGCCCGGACCGTTGCATCAATGATTCATAACGGCGATCATATTATGCTAGACGAAAGCTCTACCAGCTTGTTTGTCGCAAAGGAGCTGAAGGAGAGCAAGAAGGAGCTGACCCTCATCACCAACTCGGTGGAGATTGTAATGGAGCTACGCGACGTATCCGGATGGAACATCATGTCTACCGGCGGACGGCTGCTGCCCAACTCCCTGGAGCTGTCCGGGCCGCAGTGTCATCAGATGCTTCGCAACCACCATGTCGATAAGCTCATCATGTCCTGCAAGGGAATTGACCCAGCCGCCGGCATCACCGACTCCAGCGAATACCACTCGTCCACCAAGCAGACCATGCTGGCCTCCGCGCAGAAGGTCATCTTGGCGTTGGACCACACCAAGTTTGACAAAATATCCTTCGTTAAAATTGCCGATTTCAGGACCCTCTGTGCGGTGGTCACCGACCGGGCCCCGTCCAGGGAGTGGCAGGAATTTTTTGAGCGGCTTCAGTTGCCCTGCCGCTTCCCGGAGGCGCTGTGACGATCCGCCGGACTGCTGCGGAAGGGGGAGAGAGAAATGCTTAACGGGCTCTACGCGGAGCTCTATGCGCGAACGCCGGCCGCGCCGGTTATCATTGCGGTGGCGATGATGCTGTTCTGCGGCTTCCTGGCCACCCGGGTGACCAAGAAGTTGCGGCTGCCAAACGTTACCGCCTACATCCTGACGGGAGTTATCCTGGGACCGTTTTGCCTGGATTTAATTCCGGACCAGATCGTCGTGGGAAGCGAATTCCTCTCCGACATCGCGCTGGCCTTTATCGCTTTCTCCGCCGGTCAGTATTTCCGCCTGGAGACCTTGCGGCGTAATGGGGTAAAGGTACTGGTCATCACCCTTCTGGAAGCGCTGCTGGCCTCTGTGCTGGTCTTCTTGCTCTGCTATGGCCTGCTGCGGCTGAATCTTCCGTTTTCTATCGTGCTGGCGGCGCTGGCCTCCACGACCGCCCCCGCCTCCACCATGCTCACAATCCGGCAGACCGGCGCCAAGGGTAATTTTGTGGACACCCTTCTCCAAGTTGTTGCGCTGGACGACGTTGTGGGACTGGTGGCTTACGGTACGGCGGTGTCGATGGCGATGGCCTCCCTCTCCGGTTCGGCTTTCAGTCTGGGTCAAGTGTTGCTGCCCATTTTGAAAAATCTTGGTGTTCTGGCGCTGGGCGGGGTGTTTGGCCTTCTGCTCAAGCTGCTGGTCAGTCCCAAGACCCGCACCACCGACAACCGGCTGATTATTGCCGTCTCGCTGCTGTTTGCCTTCTGCGGCATCTGCACGGCGCTGGAGATTTCGCCGCTGTTGGGCTGTATGTCCATGAGCACGGTCTATGTTAACGTCACCGGCGATGACCGGCTCTTTAAGCAACTCAACTATTTCAGCCCGCCGCTGCTGCTCCTGTTTTTTGTCCGCTCTGGGCTGTGCTTTGATCTCAATGCCCTCATCCGTCCATCCGGTTCAGTGGGCGCGGTTCCGTTGATTGTGGTGGGGATTTGCTATTTTCTTGTCCGCATTTTGGGCAAATATTTGGGCGCTTTCCTGGGCTGCCAATTGGTTGGCTCTCCCAAGAAAACCCGAAACTTCCTCGGCCTGGCGCTGATTCCACAGGCGGGAGTCGCCATTGGCCTCGCGGCGCTGGGGCGGCGCGCCCTGGGGGGAGAGACGGGGGCCGCGTTGGAGACCATAGTTCTGGCGGCAAGCGTTCTCTATGAACTGATTGGTCCCGCCAGCGCCAAGCTCTCCCTCTACCTATCCGGTTCCTACTCCAATAAGCTGGAGGAGCTGGTAGAGCTGCCTGAGCTGACGCCGGACGGCAGGCCCAAAACTCAGCTGGAGCTGCTCATAGAGCGAATTGAGAAGATTCAGGAAGAGTTGCCCCGCCATGGGGTCAGCGAGGAGGAACGGGCCTTCACCGAGGCGGCGGAGGCATATCATAGTCAGGAAAGGGGGCCTTTTGTATGATGCCGGTCATCTCTGACCCCATCGCAGAACTGCTGGGTCCTTGGGCGGTATCCCTTGGCGTAGGTTCCATTCTTTTGCGGGTGACGTTGTCGCTCGTACTGTCGGCCATCTTTGGCTGCGAACGGGCAAGCAAGCGCCATGCGGCGGGACTGCGAACCTTTATGCTGGCTTCGCTGAGCGCAACGGTGGCGATGCTGCTTGATCTCTACCTTCGGGAAGGGTTTAACAGCCGCGCGTTCCTTCTTTCGGCGGCCACCATTCTGACGGTGTCGTCGGTAAGCGTCCGCGCCGTCCTGGTCAGTTCCCGGGGGGAGGTCAAGGGATTGACCACAGCAACCGCGCTGCTGGCCAGCGCCTTCGTTGGGCTGACCGCCGGATTGGGATGTTATACCTTGACGCTGGTCGCTTTTTTGGCGGCGCTATGTGTGCTGTCGCTGTTCCCACCGCTGGAACGGTGGCTCAAGGACCGTTCCAACCATTTTGAAATCCATTTGGAGTTGACCGAAAATGACTATCTTCAGGATTTTGTGACCACCATCCGCCGTTTGGGCCTGCGTATTGACAACATCGAGCGAAATCCTGCCTATGCAGGGTCGGGGTTGAGCGTATACTCAGTTGCCATCTCAATCAGCAGTGAGGAACTGAAGAAGTATAAGACCCATACGGAGATTATTGATGCGTTGGGGACGTTGAAGTATGTATACCACATTGAGGAGATGCACTAGAGTCTGTTTTAAAACTATGATATCATTTGTAGAGTGCTGAGATGATAAAATAAAGCACATGAAAAGACATTAGCGAAAAACAATGGAATAGGATCAAGGGCTTGTTTCCACCTGAAAAGAAGCCACAAGGGTGCCTGCCCGGAGGAAGCAATCAGGAAATGCTCAACGCGATCCTGTATTGGCTGAACACCAGAATACCATGGCGGGATTTGCCGGGGCGGTTTGGGCCATGGCAAAAAGTGTGTACAGCCGGTTCCGTGCCTGGACAAAAGCTGGGGTATGGGAAGATATCCTCACAGCCCTGATTGGGCAAGATTTGGTGGACGAAACAACGCTGATGCTGGCCAGCACTACGATCAAAGTCCACCAGCATGCCAGTGGGTCCCCAAAAGGGGATATCACGAGGAAACCGGACGGAGCAGAGGGGGCTTGACCACGAAAGTCCATGCGGTAACGGATGGGCTTGGGAATCCATTGCGCTTTTTG